>QZKN01000012.1 GCA_003598175.1 Candidatus Omnitrophota bacterium | reverse complement strand
CCGCCGCTGAAACCTGCTCAATTCCGCATACGATAATTTAATGGTGTCCGGCCGGTACCGCAACGCTTCGGACGAACGCCGCCCGACCGCATTGGTCGAATAATAAGTCGCCGAAATCACGTATTGATCGTGCTTGATGTTCAGGGTAAACACCGCCAGAACGTGGCAGTTGGGCGGCATTTTATTCGGATCGCGATTGATTTCCAGCACCCGAATGGCGCCCGATCGATGAATGTTGTCAATCGCATACTCGAACGCGGGCAGAATCAGCGTATTCACCTTTTCCGCAAACGAAAACATTTTTTTATTTGACGAAACCACCAAGCCGATGCATTTCCCCCGTTGATTCATCGTCTGCAGATTGGTGATGAAATCGTTCCAGATATCGCGGTTCAATTTCGGCTTTCTCTTGAGACCGCCTGAGGAATAAAGGTAAACGATTAAAATGGATAACCCAATAATCAAAATCGCGGCCACGATCATCCACGGCAAACTCAACATAATCCGTCCTTTGGGTAACTTTATTCCTCACGGGTGCATAACTCCATTGGTTGATTTGTAAGGTATTATCTCCCATCCGGTTTTTTTAGACAATGGCAAAAGGCCAAGAAATAGAACAGCAATTGAATAAGCCGTCCACTTATCACCCCTCCGCATCAGTGAAACAAAAAAAATTGTGGTGCAGACCTCCGGTCTGCACAAAAAAGAAAAAAATTGTGGTGCGGACCTCCGGTCTGCACAATATATAGTGGGAGATTATTGATTAATACCACAATATGTGCCAACGCGTCAGAAATTGGTGAAATCAAAAGAGGAACAAGAACACTGTTTTTAGCAGATAGAAGAAATGGAAATCAAGTGGTTGAACCAAATCCATCAAGGCCCGAAACGGTGTATATCGCCCAAACTCGTAGTCCCGTTGCTCAGGTAGAAAGGGATGATGGTGTAATAATTTTCAAACTCCCAACCGCACGATGTCCCCAAAACTGGTCAAACCATTGGTGGCATGGTAAATCGGAGCGCCGAACTTCCCGTTTTGAAACAAACTGAACGCCCCATCCGGCCCCGCGCTGATGATGACGTAGGCGTCTTTCGGATTGTTTTCGAGCGGCCTCTTCCATTCGGGAATTTCTCGGAAATATTGCGTGACCAGCGCGGGATGATCGCGGAGAGGATCCTGATGCAACTCCCCGTGCGCCCATAAGTTGGTTTGCATATCGCCGTCCGGACGTTGAAACGGATCTTTCAACATCCCCACGGAACTGATATACGCAATCGGCGTGGTCAAATATTTGTTTTGCCAGGCCGGATGCCCGCTGGTATGCGGCATGAAATGCCCGTTATCGAGCCGGTACATCATGTTGGCGTCCGCAAACGCCTTTTGCCCCGCCTCCACGTTGGCAATCTTGGCGCGGATTTGCGCATTGAGAAAATTGGGAACGGCAATCGCGGCAAGAATGCCGATAATCGCCACCACGATCAATAGTTCGATCAACGTGAATCCGCTTTGACCGGCACGCGATGGAAGCCACTTTTTCATAACATCATGTTTTATCATTTATCATTTCCTTTCTTTGTTCCATAATAGCCCAAATTTCCTTCAATGTAAAATCCTGTGCTGACCTGCAAGGAATGCATCGGACTCCCGCCCCGTTGACGGGAAGGGGTGGGGAGGGGAACATTTTCCCATAAACCGTCATGACCGATAGCTCACAACGAAGGTAACGCCGGCAGGATGCCGGCGTTACAAAATCATACATAAGATAGGTTGTTGAATCCGGCAATCCCGAATCAATAAATCTCCCACAAATTCACCTCGGTGAAATTCGGATCCAAGGATAAGGTTACTTGAAACAACCGTTCCATTTTTTCCAATGGATTCGGCGAGAACTCAATGGAATCTTGCGATTTTAGATCAATCACATCAAAAACAGGTAAACCGGTTTCCCCATCCAGTTCAACCAGCTCCGCTTCCAGCAAATCAAAAAATGCGAAAGGCCTCCACGTCAGCGAGAACGAATAAGTGGGTTTGCAGTGAACGGCAATGAGCCATTTCTGGCCGGATCGAGACTTGCGCACATCGCGCACGGTGCGCTCCATGCGATCCTCACGCGGCGTCAGGAAATAAACCTCCCCGCCGGCCTCCGGGATCGTGGGAGGAGGAAGAAAATCTTCGCTTCCAAACTCATCATCGGCGTTATCGTCGATTCCCATCTCCAGATAGGCTAAAGGCGCATCTTTGATGTCCGGAATCAAGGTAAAACGATGTTTAGGCTCTTGGATAGGGAAAGAAATAAATTCCTCCGTGGGATAAAGCGCGGCGGATCCCGTCACGGAAATCCAATAGGCCTGTTGAGGAATCATGAGACTTGATATGGGAATGGGTGTGTATTTCTTGCTCCCATTATCGAATTGCCACAGAAAATCGACTTGGTCAAAACTGGCATAAATCTCCTGATTGAATCCGATCAGGTTCCAGGTCGGATCGGCTGGAATCGGACGATAGATGACTCGCGTTCCTGTCACCGTAAATTGTCGGTCTTCCGGAACATGAACAAAATAACCCCGATTCATTTCCAACGTCGCCGCCCGGACAAACTGAGATTGCAGTGTATCGTAAGTAAGAGTTGTGCTGTCTTCGCCGAACAGAGCGGTCGGCGTGAGTTCTTCCTCAGTCGTTATCGGAATCGAAATCAGATTCCACCCTTGCGTGAAATCATATTGCAGTTCGATCGGAATGTCGGGCATCGTGAGTAAATTCTCCAGTCCGTACAGACTGGTGCTCCAGTGTTTCGAAAATACGATGTCCATGTCGTTATCCCCATCCAAATCCACCGATTCAAGGTTGGTCAGGGATGGATATCCTCCGATGGATAGCGTATGCGCCGGCCAAAATTCTCCCATGCGGCCGGGATTTTCCAACCAATGGATTTGGTTATCCGCAAAACAAAATATATAATCGCTCCATCCATCCATATTGATATCGCCAACCGAAAAGTGAAGCGATTCGGAGGAAGAAAATAAACTCGGATCGTTGAGGGGATGAATCACCCAATTGGCATGGTCTTTTACATCATTCTCAAACAGGAAAAATGTTTTCGCAAAACGTACCCACACCAGCAAATCCGGATCCTGATCCTGATCCGCATCGAAAATCGCTGCATCCGAAGACCACCAGAAATCTTCGGGCGTCAAATCGTGCATTACCCAGGTATCCGATAGCGAGTCGATGTTTTCAAACCAGGAGAGTGAAACATTGCTCTTGAAAACGATATCCAATTTTCCATCGCCATTGATATCGGCCAGATGCGCATTGTCCGCTGCCGAAGCCCCTGATTCTTGAAAGACGGAATGATAAATCCAATCGGTAAATGGGTTTCCATTGTTTTCGAACCAGAATATTTTATCTCGGCCGGGTATACTCGAAGCGGACGCGAGCAAGTCCATATCTTGATCGCCATCGAGATCTCCCGCCTCCAAAAAGTGGATTTGATTGTTTTGAACCGAGACCGTATACGGCGTCCAGGCGGAATCTGTCTCGCCATTATTTTCATAAAGCGTGATGGCAAGACCGGCATATTTATTACAAACGAAAAGATCGAGATCCGCGTCGTTATCGAAATCCGCCGCGTGCAGAATCAAGAGACTGGCATGGTCGGGCGCAATGTCCGCAATCACATGCACCGGCCAGGAATCGATCGTTGCATTCCCGCTTTCATTGAAAATGTTTTCGATCCAATAAAGTTTCCCCTCAACCAGAGAAGCCGCAATGATATCCGCATCCTGATCTCCATCCACATCGCCCGTGATAAAAGAAACATCTCGGATAAACAACGGATATTCATGATTTTGAAACAAAAATCTCGCATGGCCCTCATCAGGACCTGCTGGCAACACGCCTAATAAAATAAACAATACAAAGTTCCGTAAGACGAAAAAATTCGCATTTTTGTTCACAATCCACTCCAATGAAGGAAAATGTCATGATGAGATACAGTATGAAATTCTCTGTTTTGTGTCAGCAAAATCGGTGAGGAAAGCGGAGCGGGTAGGTTTTTTTAACGTGCAACCAATGGTTTTCAATCCACACATCATCCAGATGGATAGGAGGGAATCGGAATCGTTTTCAATAAAGCGCAAACTCCAATACCTCCACCGGCGCCGCTCGCTCCGACTCGATAATGGCCCGGATTTCCTCCCCCGTCAACGCGCGTTCGTATACTCGCACTTCGTCGATAAGGCCAAGGAAAAAGCGCTGCTCCGCCCCCTGCACGCTCATCCCGATGCGAAATTCCTGATCCGAAACGTCCGCGCTCGCGGCCGTATCCAATGCAATGGTCTCCGCGTTGGCATTCGTTCCGGACATGGTCTCCAACACGCCGTCCACGTAATGAAGAATATCGGTCACGAAAAATCCTTCTTCCGGAAAAACCGATACGACGTGATGCCATTCGTTGTCGTTGACAATCGTCGAACCGATATTGAATGTCCCCTGAATCTCCGTGCGAATCGCGCCATAGGTCCCATTGCTTTCAGTGTTATTGATGCGGAAATGATATTTCCGCCCATTGCCGCTGGACAATCCCCAACTCAAAATGCCGTGCGTGTTCGTGGCCTCCGATTGAATCCAGCACATGATCGTCCGCGGTTCCCAGCCTTCGATTCCATACCAACCGGGAATGAACAGGGCATCGTCGCCGTCGAACTGCATCGCAGATCCCTTGATTCCCGCCGCCCTCTGCGGCTCGCCGGCGTAAACGTCCGCATGTCTTCCCAAACCGGATGAGTCGCTCAACGCGGCGCTTCCATCCTCATCGAATGTCCAATGACCGACCAGACCGCTCTCCAAATCCTGCGCCGCCGCCACGTTGAACAAAAACATCATCCCAACCCACACCCAAACTCGATTCGTGCGAAAGAAATTTTCCATAATGACCTCCCCATTACTGATAGTGATATACATCCGCCAAGACGATCGTAGAATTGTCTATCAATATTTTTATCATGGTTTGCATGGAAATGCTAGCAGCGGTTAAAAATTCCGCCTCCCGCAACGAATCATTACCGTCGCCGCGCCATCGAGCGCCTAAAATCCACCCGCCATCGAACTTAAGACGAAACTTCAGAACAATTTTCATAACCCTATGAAAATTCGCTTATTGTTTCTCATTTGATAATGTGGTATAATTCTTGAAAAGCAAGTCTATTACCCAAATGGAAATAAATGGAGCCGATGCGTCACGGATGAATTGCGTAACTTTAATCTTGCAGGTATGTTTGTAAAATAGAATGCAACTCACAACGCGGATAGGAAAATCGCCGCTATTCGCGAATGGTTTCATGGAAAACGGGAAAAACGGGATTCCGCTTTTTCTCCTCTCGGATCATGGATAAACGAAGACTGTATAAAGATATCGCCATCATTCGCAAGCAAATCTTTTCGATCACCGCCTTCAGCGGTTTTATCGTCGTTTGCATGGCCACGCTGGCCGGGCAAGGAATGGATTTTTATCTGGTGTTCCGCAATGCGATCATTGCCATTATCGTTTTTGGCCTGTTAGGGATCCTGTTGGGCTATATGTACCAAAAAAATATCGAACATCCGCTCATCGAATCCTATCGGGATGAGGCGCGGCAACGCATCGAAGATTTGAAAAGTCAGGGGCCGCAGAAATTGGCCATGCCCATCAACGTGTCGGAATTGACGCCGGGAATGCGGATGATCGATCCCATTCAAAACAAGGATGGCGCTCTCCTCGTGCGCGCCAATCAGGTTGTCAATGAACGGATCATTCAAATTTTACGGGATAACAACATTGCGCAAGTGAAGGTGGAAGCGCAGCGCAACATGCCCACTGGAAGTGATAATATTGAAGAATTTGATATGAGCTGAAACGGATGCAACATGTGGTTATCGAATAGAAAACGAATTGTGTCAGTTTTTTATGCGCTACTATAACGCGATCAAAGAAAAAATTTCCGATCAGGAAGAACGACTTCTCTGGATTGAATTCACCAAATCCGGCTCGCTGGAGGCGCGTGAAAAACTGGCGGATAAATACATCCATTTGGTCAAATATGTCATTAACCGAATGCTGGCCGTCTCTCACGTCGAAAGCGAAGTGTTGGATTACGACGACCTGTATTCCTGCGGCGTCATGGGATTGCTCGCCGCCATCGATGGATTCGATCTGTCTCGCGACGTCAAATTCATCACCTACGCCATCCCGCGTATCAAAGGTTCGATTATCGACGAATTGAGGGCGGTGGATTGGATCCCCCGGTCCCTGCGGCAGCAGGTCAATAAACTGCAAAACGCGTTCGTGGAATTGGAAAATCAGATGCTGCGTCCGGCCAACGACCTCGAACTGGCGGAAAAACTCGGCGTGGAGCCGGCGGAACTGCACGAATTGATCAATCACGCCAGCCGCTCTGCGCTGCTGTCGCTGGACGAAGTGCTCCAAATCTCCGATGACGGCTCCACCACACGCGCCGATATCACACCCTCGCGGAAAATCGAAGATCCGCGGGATCAGATTCAACAGGAGGAAATCGTCGAATTGTTGACCCAGGCGATCGAATCCCTGCCCGACAAGGAACGCCTCGTGGTGATCATGTATTACAACGACGAATTGACCCTGCGCGAAATCGGCGAAGTGTTGGGCGTTACGGAATCCCGTGTCTGCCAATTGCACACGAAAGCCATGCTCCGCCTGCGGGGAAAACTCGCGTTCTGGCAGCAGGACATGTTTGTGTAACCGCGCGAATATTCCGGAAAATCCTGAAATTCCGGTTGGATCATGAATTTGGAAGAAGGAGAACCATAATGAGGCTGGCAGACTTCCAAAATCCGATCGCCAACATGCCGCACATGCAACAAATGCAGGAAAGCCAAAACCAGCAGGCGCGCTTCCTCCCCATCGCCGCCTCGAAAACGCTGCAGGAGGAAGTGCGGGAAGAACAAACCACGGTCAAGGAAAGCAAGGAAACCCAGGAAAAAGATAAAATCAACGAAGAAGATACGGACCGCGGCGACAAAAAACGCCGCCTGCCCCGCAAACGGGCGCGGACGCTCGAGGAGGAGGCAAAGAAAACCAAAATTCGCCTCCAGGATGGAATCCACGGACTGAACCTCGATATTGAAGTATGAACGCTTGTGTTTCTTGAATGATTTTGTGGCTCGAATGCCATCGCTATATTATATTGTTATTATTCTGAGGAATGGACGGTTCGCGGAACATCGCCGCGGGCAAAATGGGTTGAGGATCATGTCGCTGATCGAAATCGCTTTCTTTGTCATCAATCTCATCTTTCTTCTATGGATTCTCCAATTGAAGATGCGAGTCGATAAATTGGAAGACGAAAAGCGATCCCAACCGCCGGAGCCGGAAGCGCTCACCGTGCGGGATTTGCGCCATTTGCAAAAGTCCCTCGCCGACTTGGTGCGAAACGTCGAAGAGTATACCGAATCGCAGCTGGCGAAAATGCGGCTGCAAACCGAAACCCTGCGAATCTTGTGCGATCGACTGGAAAGCAAATTGCGGGAATTGGAAGAACCGCCGATTCCTCGCTCTGAAGTGGATGGCGGAACCCGCGTGATTCCGCTCTCGTCGAAACAAAACTCGAGCCGGCACAAGGATCGCGATAAAATCATCGAGTTGCACCGCCGCGGATGGCCGATGGAAAAAATCGCCGAAGAACTACGCATCACCCGCGGAGAAGTGCAATTGATCGTCAACCTTTCCTGAGGAATCGAACGATGCGTCGCCGTCGCCATCCCCATAGCTTCATCAACCTGGTCAAATTGCTGGGTTTGACCATCCTGACCTTCTTCGTTTATATTTTGCTGAAAATCCAGGGAAAATTGAGGATGTGATTTACGCGTACGAGCGAACGGAAACGGAGCGGCTTGTCGCGGGGAGTTGGAGCAACAGCGTTGCGCCAAACGTTTCTTCAAACAGATTTTTCTTCCGTTGCACCGCCTGCAACTCTTTTTTGCAGGAAGAGGGGGCGTGCAACACGATGACGCAGGCTTTGGCGTCGAACCGGCATTCGCATCCCGCGACGGCGCCCCCATGCGTTCGATCCAACCCGTCCGCAATGCGTAACAGCGAGGCTAACTTTCGCACCAGCTGCTGATCCGCCTCGTCCAGCAAACGAAACTCGCCATGCTTGGCTTTGGGCAGAGACTGCCGATGATAACGCGCTGTGTTGGCGACGATCTGCCGCTCTCGTTCGTCGAAGGACGGCAATTCCGCCTGCAGGATCAACAACAGCGAATGCTTGTGATGTTTTTTCGTGGAAATCGACCAGCCGATATCGTGCATCAGAGCGGCGCATTCCAACAACACCCTCTCGGAAATTCCACAACCGTGCAATTCCACCAACTGATCGAACAACGCGACGGATAAACGCGCCACGTGCACCGCATGAGCGGGATCCTGTTCCAATTCCCGCATCAACGTCATCGCTTCGTCCAGTTTCCTGCAATCCGCATTATTGGATTCATCGTGGGTATTCAGTTGTGCCCGATCCCAACAATCGGTGCGATTCATTTCAATGATTGACATGGCATCCCTCAAAAAATTGGCTATCGGTTGTCCGTTCCATCGATCGTAAAATCACAGGACGGCAATCGACGGAAACATGCTATTGGCGGATATGCGTATGTTATTTTTATAATTGATACGCACAAAACAACGAAATAGCGCCACACTTTTTTTACGAATTCCCGATTCGAACGCGATCAAAAAATACGCGGAAACCATTCAATAAAAAAAGTTTGAAACAAATAATACTCAAACGAAACGCAAATAAAAGTCCTGCGGTAACGATAGCGTGAAATAATGAAACTGTCTGCAAAAATAGGCGGGAAAATAAGAAAAAGATGGATTCCACCAGATTCATAGGCGGGATCGCGCCGTTCGACCCATCGCGAGGCTAATTCTTAGCAAAAGGATTGGGATTAAGATAATTCACCGCCTCTTTCACCTGCCCCGCTTCCATCAACAAAAAACCATACTCTGCGCGCAATTGCGGCTGCCAGGGAAACCGTTTCAGCGTTTTTTCCACCAAATCGAGCGCCTTGGCCGCCTGCCCGTCTTCCCGGCAAAACGACGAATAGGCCAAAAGCACGTCCACCGACGGATTTTCAACCGCCAGCAGGGAAGACAAAGTCTCAATCCCCTCCGCGTGTTGTCCCAACGCGCTCTGGCAGCGAGCCGTCAGTATGCGATACGCCATCTGATCGGGCGCAAGGCGCAGGGCGGTTTTTACTTTTTCCAACGCCTCGTCGAATTCCCCTTGATCGTATAACAGCGAAGCCCACCAGAAAAACGCCGACGCATTGCGCGCATCCAGTTCCGTCGCCCGCGCGAACGATTCCGCCGCCGGCGCAAATGCCTTATTGCGCCGAAACAGCCGCCCCAATAATTCGTGGCTGATCGAGGAATCGTCTTGTTTTCGAATCGCCTTCCGCAAAACCGTGAAACTGTCATCCGGACGATTATCCTGAAACAGGGCGTAACCCGATTTATGATAAACGTGCAATTCCGCCGGAAACGCGCGAAGCAGTTTGCGATAATGAATGGCCGCCTTCGACCAGTTTCCCATCCGCCCGTAACAATCCCCCGCCCGCTCCAAATATTTCGGACTGAGTTCCCGCTGGGCCGCTTTTTCAAAAAAGGCAACGGCTTCCTCCAATTGCCCTCCCGCTTCGAGCGCTTCGGCCAGGACAAAAAAATCTTCGGCGGCGGCGTCTTCGATTTCCACGATCATGCGCAATTCGCAGACGTACGCAATCCGGTTTTTTTGCTGTTCGAAAATATTGGCGCGCAGACGATGGGCGGGAAGATGTTTGCGATCGAACTTGAAAACCTGATCGAGCAAACGCATCGCCTCGGTGTATTGTCTGTGTTCGAAATGATTCTTCGCTGACTCGAACAAGCGCGACACTTCCTCGTTACGAATCGCCGGCACGCTCTGCGCCAGCCGGTCGATGATCGTCGACAACAGGTGAATCCGCTTTTCAAACGGAATCCCCTCCGCCATGCCCCTCACCTGCACTTCGATTTTTCCCCGCTCTTTCGCGGGCAGATGCACGAGACAACGATTCAAGGTGTCGTGCAATCCGTCCTGCGCCTCCCGGTCCCGCTGAATCTGAACGTCCAATCGTTCTTTGGTCTTGAGTAATTTTTGCACGTCCTGGATCAGATCGTCGCGTATCTTGTTGGCGTTATTGATGTAGGATTCGATTTTCGTCAGGGCGACAACGTCTTCCGTCGAAGGCGCTTCGGTTTGGCTGCGATATTGATCGAGAGTTTTTTCCAGCTTTTCCAGCAACGCTTTTTTTTGGATGTATTGTTGCGCGCAGCGATTGAATTCACCGGCCAGCTTCAACCCTTCCTTGGAAACGCGGTTCAGCCGTGTATTCTGTTCGATTTCCCGTTGCGCTTCGAGAATGGCGTTTTTGATTTCCTCCGCCGCTCCGTCGCGGATGACGCGGCAAAACATTTCTTTCAACGTCTCCCCGTCATCCTGTTGCAACAATTTCCCTTTGCGTGGAGATGGAGGCGCGGCGCCCGCTCGGCTCGGTTTCTTTTTTTGGCTCAACAAATCGTCGATCCGTTTTCGAATGACTTCCTGATTGAATTTTGAGCCGATATGGACTTCGTTCATCGGTTTGTACCTGGTCTCAAAAACAATAATCTAATATCATGAAATGCCAATGGATCCCCACGATCTTTCTTCTTGCAATTATACCCCGTTTTTTCGTTATGGATTCATGGATGGATACGGTTCGGTAATAATTCTGCCTTTTTCCAATCGAAAAATTGTGGGCCCTAACGTGGATTTCACTTTCAGTGATTTCTCGGAAATACAAATGATGGTTCCGGGATACACCGTGTGGAAAACTCGGACGCTTCGCACACACTCCTTGCTGTATTGCAAATCGCGCCGTACCTGATCCAATTTGCTCTGCAAAACGGTCAGCGCATCTTTGATCTTGACGGCGATCGACTGAATACGGTTGTATTCTTCCCGATACGACGGCAGCAGTGTTCCCGTTTTCTTCTTTACCTCCAGTAGTTTTTTCTGTTTTTCCATGAGCGGCTTTAATTGTTCCTGTTTTTGCTCGATTTCGGTTTTTAAACGAACTTTCTCCTCCTGCAGGGTAGGCAATTCATTCCCCAGTTCGATTAGGGTCTCCACGCCGACGTCCGAGCCGATGACGTTGGCCCGCACATCGTCCCAGGCCTGGATTTTCCCGCCGATGAGTTGTCCGTTTTTTCCGAAAGCATAAATATGTTTTGCGGAAACCGTCGAATGGATGATCGCGCCATACGTGACGATTCGGTCTTTTGCCTGCACGTCGGCCTGATGAATGAACCGGCTTCGCACTTCCCGCTCGCTGGAAATCCGGGCGCGATTCTTGCCTTCGATGCCATTCTGCGCCATCACGAAATCATTGGCCTTGATCGCCGCGGACTCGACAATGCCGTCGATGGCAACCGCCGAGGCGGATTCGATGACACAGTCTTCTTTCACATCGCCTTCGATGGCGATCGCCGTACGTTTTTTCAGATTGTCGGCGCTCCCGACCAGGTCTCTTTTCTCGATGTGAGCGGGAACCAGAATGATCTGATCTCGATCCCGGTACGCGATGCCCTGCACGCTGGCATAGACTTTCAGATTTTTGGGGTCGTATTCACAGTGCGGAATTTTAGGAACATCCACGTCCAATCCGCGAATGCCGGGAATCTCGTTTCCCAACAAATCCCGTCCGCATTCACCGACGGTGGCGGGGACCTTGCGAATGACGGCTTGTCCGATTTTTACGATTTTAAAGATTTCTTCGTTCTGACGATCGTCCTCTTCTCGATTCCATTCCGGTTCCGGCGAGTATAAATGGAACGCATATTGCAGCGTGGCATTTTTGCCGATCCGGGGGGGAGTCCCCGATCCGATGCGAACCAGTTGGCCGTATTTTTTTTCGACAAACAGATTTTTCAGTTCGTCTCTATCGACGTGAAGAGCAAATCCCTTTTTCTCCAACGTGGCCAATACCTCCTCGTCGGACCACAAATGAGCCATATCCTTGCAGATTTTGATGAAAAGCGTCATGTGATCCGCGCTGAAGGTAATAACAGGTCCCAATTCGGCGGCCGCTTTCCCCAAAAATGGAGACACGATCTTCCCGCCGTTCATTTTTTCGACGTGCGGAATCTCCCGGCCTTCCTTTACGAATTTTTCCAGCAAACGATAGATATCTTTCAAAACCAGAAACGCCAGTTCGCGCATTCGCTGCGGTTGGATTTTCCCTTTCCATTCGAAAAACCGCTCGATGACGGACAAACGGTCTTCCAGCGCGGACAAATCGGGGGACGGCAGGGAAACGCTGCGATTGTCCACGATGGAAGCCAGACCTTGCCGCAGACTCGCCAGGCAGCCTTCAATCTCCTGCAATTCCTTAAGCGTAGTGGATGGTACATTCATCGATGCTACTTTTTTCTTATGTCATGAAATGGATCATCTCAACTCGTTTCACGATGCCCCGGCAAAAAAAAATTGTGGTGCAGACCTCCGGTCTGCACATGCAGACAAGATGTCCGCGCTCCAACAATAGGAAACCGACGTTTCCATATGCAAAAGAATCATGATTCTCATCTAAAATTTCGAAAATACTTACGAATCCGTCTGTCCTCCCGCTTCCTGAAAAACAATATAACCATGCTTTTGCAGAAACGTGAACCAGGCGGGAACGCATTCACGATAACGGTCCGTTTCCAGGCGAACGATATCTTCGATTTCACCAATCGTGCGCTTCTCGTCAACCAGCCACCACGAAAGAATGTAAGGCAAATTGTTGCGGGGAGAAGTTTTCACCGGCGCGGTCCATTCCTCATAGGGAATCGCATCGAGCGTGATCGTTCCCAATGCGTTGCCGTCCGGAATCGGAATGCGTTCGTCGCCGATCCGGGCTTCGAGTCGATCCGGGTAAGAAAACGAAAGACCCAGTTGACCGGCTCGGTTTTCCAGCGCGTGGCGAACGAGAGTCTGCGCCGATTCTCCCGCATTCTTCAGCGCCCCCAGCAATTCCTGCACGACGACCCATTCCGCCGTATCGGCGGCGTTGGCCGTGAGAGTTTCCAACGATTGTAATAGACGGGATTCAAGATTCACGCGCAGGGGAAGCCGCGCAAGAACCTGGGTATGGATATCCGACAAATCCTGCTGCGTTTTGGCGTCCGCGATGAGAGACAGGTAGTGATCCAGATCCTCATGCAGCCGGTCGTGCGCCAATTGATAATTCCAAAAAGCATATTGGGTCATTTCTCCCTTACCCGCTCCCGCCAAATGATGAAGTAGTGCCGACACGGCCACGGTCAGATCGATACAGGACCGGCGATCCACCGTTTCCACGCGATCCGCGCTCGTGTGTTTGCATTCCTCATCGGCGCCGCCCGTCAGCCAGTGCGTGGAAACGCCGATGGCGGGATCGTTGTAAAAAACGTCCGCGTGCAGCGAGAACGGCCGCAACTCACAGAATCGCTGCGGACGATACGCCGCGAGATATTCCTGACAGATGGTCCAACCGACGCCGTCCGTAAAATGGCGAAACATCACCGGCGAGGGACGATAACTCCATCGGCACCACGAAATATCCGGATTTCCCGCTCCCGTTTCCAAAACCAGGGCAAATAAGGTGCGATCCAGAAATTCCTTCCGTTGATAGACGTAGGCCATCGCGCCATACAATTTCGGCGCCCACAAAAAGCGAATGGCGCGGCGGGAACGGTTTGTCGTCGTCGAATCGATCAGCCGCTTCAACACGCGCGCGCATTCGATCAGAACCGCTGCGCCCGCCGCGGGATAATGGGCGCCCGGCCCATACAACGGCGCCAGAAGCAGGACTTCCTGTTCGCTCTCCCGCCCCGGAATCGTTGCCGTAATCATCGGCAGCGTTCCCGCATACAGTTCGGCTTTGATCTTTGCCCGTACGCGAACGGTTCCCTCCGCCGCCATCCGCGCCAGCTGTTCTCCTTGTTCGGGCGCAATCGACAACGCGATCAGTGGTTTTTCCTTTTTTTGCGTTCCCCACCCGCCCGGTATGTCCGTGTTCGCGCCGATCCATTGCGTATCCGTTTTGCTTGTCGGATGAAGCAGCCCGCTGCTGATGACGCCGACCGCTCCCAAACGCGCCGCTTCCCGCCGGATGTCGCGAAACCGGCGCGGGGTGTAAACCCACTTCCCCTCGACCTGCATTTTTTCCAGTTCGGAAGCGTCGCCGGATTCCAAAATGACCACGTCCGCCTCCATGCCTTCCTCCGGCGTGTCCGGCGACCACATCCCGACCAGATGCGGATGATCCCGATAATTTCCCAACGGCGTCGGCGTGGGCTGCGTGATTTCCACTTCCGCCTCGTCGCAATGCCACGCAAGCGGCATCACGGCGTCGCCGAATTTCGTCTCGCCGTCCGCGGGCAGATCGATCCGCTCCGCTTCCAGGCCGATTTCCTTGATTTTCTCCACAACAGAATCGGCGGTTCGTTCATACTGGCGGAACGAGGACCCGCGATTGGTTTGTTGGATTTCTCGTATGTGTTCAAAAACAACATCGGCGGACGTCATTTGAACCAGCGTTTGAAAAAGTTCTTGAAGATTCACGGTTCTTTTATTCTTCCTCTCGCAAATAACAGGGTGTCGATTTCACGGAACGGCGCGGCGCGGTAATCTCCGTTCGCCTGGATCATCAATTCCTTGCGTCGTTTCTTTTCCGCTCGTAAGCGCAAACCGTCCATGACATCGCGATAGAGTTTTTGAAATCCTTTTTCCGTCGTCGGCAGCGGCTCCGCTTCCGTCACGGAAATGAATGCGGACAATTCACCGGCGTCGGGAAAGATGGATGCCAGTTGAGCGGCGGCGGTATTTCCCGCCGCCGCGGCTCGTTGCAGAATCCCCGCCAACAGGCGGTCGTAAAGCGTTTCCTCTTGCAGCGATTCCAGACAGGATGGAATGGTTTCCTGCAAATCCGTTTCGGAAAACACGCGCGGTTTTCCCACGGAATTCAATCCCGCCGGCGTGAACAATCCTTGATGATACGCCAGCAAACGAATCAAGGCCTTTTTTAAATTCGTAAGCCCTTTATCCGCTTCTTTGACGGCGGGAGGCGGCGCGGGAGCGGATTCTCCGTCTTTCCGGCTCGAAAGCGCGGCCTTGCGCACTGCTCGCTGCACGTAGTCCTCGACCAAATGCACTTCGCTGCCGATGCGTTGCGTCAACAGGCGAATATAGTCTTTACGGATAAATGTTTCCGAGACTTTCGTGAGCAGCGGTATCATTTCCCGTACGATTTCCGCTTTGCCTTTCGGCGTGGTAGGATCGTGTTGTTTCACAATGCGCGACAAATAAAAATCGAATCCTTCCCAGGCTGAATCCAGCAGCAATTGCAATTCTTCCGCTCCGCGTTTTTTTAGAAAATCGTCGGGATCCTCCCCTTCCGGCAGCAGCGCGATGCGCACCGCCATGCCCGCGTCGAAGCAGGTTTCGACGCCACGGTTCGCCGCATTGACGCCGGCGTTGTCGCCGTCATATAAAACCGTAAACGAGTTCGTGTATCGCTTGAGGATGGAGAGATGTTCCTTCGTCAACGCCGTTCCCAGCGTTGCCACTGCCTGTTGAAAACCGCGCATGTGCAATGCGATGGCGTCCATATACCCCTCGACGATCACCACGCCTTTCTCTTTGATGTGGTGTTTGGCTCGATCCAATAAATACAACGTTTTGGATTTATTAAAAATGGAAGTTTCGTTGCTGTTGAGATATTTCGCCGGCTCTTCCGGATTCAGCGCCCGCCCGCCGAACGCAATGACGCGGCCCAGCGTATTGCGGATGGGAAACATGATGCGATGCCGAAAACGGTCATAATATCCTTCGCCGGATTGCCGCGGTATGATCAAACCCAGTTCGTTCTGCACCTCCACGGGAAATCCCCGTTTGAGCAAAGCCGAACGCAGGGAATCCCAGGCGTTCGGCGCATATCCCAATCCATATTGCCGCATATCCTGCTCGCTGATGCCGCGGGACAGAACGTAGGCTTTCGCCGCTTCGTCGGATTGCAGCCAATTGGCGAACAGTTGCGCCGCATGATCCATGACCTGATAGCGATCGATCTCGCGATGGGTTTTTTCCTGTGAGGAATACTCTTCATAACGGATTCCGAGTTTGTTGGCGAGAAATCGCTTCGCTTCGGGAAACGTGAGGTTCTCCACGCCCATCACGAAATCGAATACGTTTCCCCCTTTTCCGCACCCGAAACAATGGAAAAACTGATTTTCCGGATTGACGCTGAAGGAAGGCGTCTTTTCCTTATGAAAAGGACACAAACCGAAAAGCCGGCCGCCTCGTTGTTTCAATTGCACATATTGGGAAACAATTTCGGCGATATCCGCTTTGTTGAGGATTTCTTCCTTGACCTGATCCGTCTGCGCCATCCCTCAAACTCCATTTCAATCGCCGCTCCTTGCGAGCCTGACGAGCATTCAACATTCCTATTATACACACTCTCAATCGATTGTCGCTTGGAATGCGACGGCTTCTTCACAAATTACAACATTAATTCCCCGATAAAGGTAGTGTAACCTTTCTTATTCAGCTTCGACGCAACCTGAGTAGCTTCGGTTTTTTTCATGTGCAAGCTGAACAGATTCGATCCCGATCCGGACAGCAACGGGCGCGTGGGACTGACCGCGCAAAAGGTCTCATACGCGGATCGAATGCCATCATACGCCGGATAAATCACCTGCTCGAAGGCGTTGAACATCCTGTCGGGAATCGCATGGAAATCGCCTTCAATCAATGCATTCAACAAAGATGATGGGGTTTGATTGATATTGTTATCTGTCTGATCCCACAAAGCATAGGCATCTTTTGTTGAGACCGTTTCTGAAGGTGTGCACAGCACGGTATAAATGGGTTTCCATTTGGCGATCGCATGAACGGACACCGAAATGACATTGTCGCCGATCCCGGTGACGAAACAACATCCGCTTTCGAGGAAAAAGGGCACGTCCGCGCCGATTCCGGCGGCTATGCCCTTCAGTTCCTCTTTCGATAAAGGGAAACGGAATAATTCATTCAATAGAATCAACATCGACGCGGCATTGCTGCTGCCGCCTCCCAATCCCGCGCCGATCGGGATTCGTTTCTCCAATCGAATCGTAATGCTTTTGTGCTTTTTGGTTTGTTCGAAAAAACGTTGTGTCGCTCGCACCGCCAGGTTGCGATCATCCGTCGGCAATGCGGGATCATCGCAGAGAAGGGAAATTTGATGACCGTCCCGCCATTCACAGGTGATTGTGTCATGCAGAGATAATTTGGCATTCACCATCACGAGATTGTGATACCCGTCGCTTCTACGGTCTTGAATGTCGAGAAACAGATTGACTTTTGCGTGGGAAAAGATCGTCGCGGTATTCATGGTTCAATCCATTTCAACAAAGATTCCGCCATAATCAAATCTTCCGGCGTGGTTATTTTGATATTTTCGTAGGAACCTTCCACCATTCGAACCGTTCCTCCCGTCATTTCAAACACGGCGGCGTCGTCGGTGGGATAGGGGGGAGGCGTTACGGCGCGATAGGCTTGCAGGATATCCATATAGCGAAACGTTTGCGGCGTTTGTGCGAGCCGGAGCCGGTTCCGTTCGTGCGTTCGCGTCACGGTTCCATTTTCGTCCGTTTCCTTGACGGTATCTTTGACCGCCACTCCGACCAGACAGGCGGAGACCCGGGTCAAGGCGTCCACCGAATCGGCGATGAATCGCTGCCGTAAAAACGGCCGCGCGGCGTCGTGAATCAATACGGCATCCGGTTGAAACGGATAGAGATATTCAAGTCCGTTTTTGACGGAGTCGAATCGCTCCGCGCCGCCGATTGTTATGTGTCCCTCTGCTTTCGGGCAGAATGCGCGGATGATCCGCGCGATGGCGGAGCGGTCTTCCTCCCGGCACACCACCGTCACCGTTTGCACGATCGCATTGCGTTGAAACGCCTCGAGGGAATAGGAAAGAATCGGCCTGTTGTTCAATAATTCCAGGACCTTATTGGTATTCCCTTTCATCCGTCGGCTGTTTCCCGCGGCAACCAGCACCGCCGCGGCGGAACGGATTTGTATCATGATCCTTCTCACAGGTTATTGGATTCACGCGCGAACAAACGTGGTCAATAGAATACCATTCTTCACGAAAAACGCAAGATGTTAATTTTACTTGTTTCAAAATCGATTGGCAGAAGCACGCGATATGAAAAGGCGACGTGATATCCGAGTGCGCACGATCCGATCCCATCCGCACCGGTCATGGAGACGCCGTTATTTGAATGATTCGGAACCACCACCCATACACCACGCCGCCGGAATAAAGACCACACCGGAAAAAATTTTCCGGTGTGGTCGGATCGGTTTTCTTGCGGATTAAACCGTATCTTTTAGCGAATTGACGAGGCGCGTCAAACGAGATTTTTTTCTGGCGGCGTTGCGAGGATGGATGACGTGCTTTTTGGCGGCGGTATCCAGCGAAGAAATGATGGCGCGCAGATTTTCTTCGGCGGTCGTCGAATTGTTTTCCGTCACCGATTGCCGCACTTTTTTGGTCAACGTGCGCAGTCGGGATTTGGCGGCGATGTTGCGTTCTCTACGCTTTACATTTTGGCGTAAACTTTTTTCAGCGGCTTTGTGATTGGGCATCGTTTTTTCCTTCTAATAGAATTTTTATCGGTGAATAAAGGAGATCAGCGCGATATTTCTCGCTCGTTTGATCGCTCGCGTCAACATGCGCTGATGATGCGCGCAGTTTCCGGAAATGCGGCGAGGGATGATTTTTCCTCGTTCGGTCAGAAAATCCTTCAACATGCGGTAGTTTTTGTAATCGATATACACCACTTTCTCCGCGCAGAAACGGCACACTTTCCGGCGGGGAAAGCTGCGGCGAAACGGTCGGCGTTTGGGGCCGGCGTTCGAGGGGGCGGAGCGATAGCTTGATCGCGGGGAACTGGAACTGCCTTGGGATCTATATTCATTCATGATAGATAGTCTCCTGCTTTATGGTCAAAATGGTAAATCATCATCGGTATCCGGTCCCGCGGCGGCGGGAGGATACTCGTTTGGATACGATGAGGGTGACGAGGAAGGCGGCACGTCCGCGTCCGTATGCGGCGGCGGGGACGAGATGCCGCCCGAACCGGGTCGATCACCCCAATCAAGAAACTTGATTTCGTCGGCCTGGACTTCATACGCCGTGCGATTCTCCCCTTCCTTCGTTTGATACTTACGAGATTGTAGGGAGCCTTGCACCGCGATGAGCCGGCCTTTTTTCATGTACTTTTCAAGCAACTCGGCCAATTTTCGCCAGGCAACGACATTGATAAAATCGGTTTCGCGTTCGCCCGCTGCGTTTTTGAATTTTCGATCCACGGCCAAACATATTTTAGCAACCTGGATTCCGCTTTGTGTGTAGCGAACATCAGGATCAGCGACGAGTCGCCCGATTAAGACTATGTGATTCAACATGGCGCCGGCTCCTTTGATTTATGGTTAATTTTTTGCGTTATTTGTCGTCAAAATCATCCACATCATCGTCATCGAAATCGTCATCGATTGCATGGGAACGATCCCCCGCGGGTTGATCGCCGGCTGCATTCGTTGCGGCAACGGTGGGTTCCTTATCCGATGCCGCTTCCAGCGCGGCGGCTTCGGCGCGCGCGCGCGCGGCTTCTTCCGCGGCGCGGGCGTCGTCTCGTTCTTTCTGCGCCGCTTCCAATTCCTTCTGCCGTTTTTCCGCGTCGATCCTGTCCTGCACCAGCTTGATTTTGGGGACCTGGAAGACGAGATGGCGGAGAATTCCCACGCGGGTGTGAATCAGTTCGTTGATCAGCGATGGCGTATGAGGGGGGGCGTCGAATTCCAGATATACGTAGGATCCTTCGGTCTGTTTTTTGATTTCGTACGCCAGTTTTCGGGTTCCCCAGCGGCTGTCTTTCGTGATCACGCCGCCGGCGCCGGTGATCGTTTCCTTGATCTGTCCGGCGAGCGTCTCGCTGTCCGCTTCATTGAGCGAAGTGGACATGATATAAAGCATTTCATACTGCATAAAAGACCTCCTTTGGTCTCTGGCTCGAAGCATGTCGCTTCGGGCAGGAAGGTATGCCGTCCGTTGCAAACGGTTTGGCATTTTTGCTCATGGATTGGAAATACAAACCATTAATGTTAACCTGGTTTTCACGATTTATCAAGGTCATGACAAGCAGGAACATCCGATCGCAGAGGAAACGGATCTTCCTTTTGATTTTTCATTGACTTGCCCTCCCCATTTTGTTCGCCGACAATATTATCATCGAAAAAAGAATCGTTTTCATGGGCGTTATGGCGAAGAAACATGTTTTGTTGTTGATGAGCGGCGGCGTGGACAGCAGCGTGGCGGGGGCGATGTTGTTGGAGCAAGGATACAACGTCGTGGGAGTCACGATGAAGCAATTGGACGTGAAGCCCACGCGCCAACGGAGTGGGGGGTGTTGCTCGTTCGGCGACGTGCGCGACGCCAAACGGGTCGCGGCACATTTGGGGATTCCGCATTACACCATCAACACCGCCGAAGCGTTTCATCGGCAGGTGATCGTTCCGTTCATTCGCAGTTATCAGGCGGGATTGACGCCCAATCCCTGCGTGTATTGCAATTCCTTCGTTCGTTTCGAGGAAGCGATGGAATTGGGGCGGCAGTGGGATTGCGAGTATGCGGCGACGGGGCATTACGCGCGGGTGGAATCGGATGGAGAAGGAGCGCCGCATCTTTATCGCGCCGTCTGTCGCGAAAAGGACCAAAGTTACTTTTTGTACGGCGTCCGCAGGGAATTGTTGAAGACTTTGCTTTTTCCATTGGGCGGTTTGAAGAAGGAGGAGGTGCGATCGATTGCCGGGCGGTTGAATCTGGCGACGGCGGAGAAGGCGGACAGCCAGGAAATCTGTTTTACGTTGGGGCGGTCCTATCACGAGTTTCTGAGCGATTACATGCGCGTCGAGAAGGGACCGATTCGGGATCGAAGCGGGAATTGTTTGGGCGAGCATAAGGGGGCGGCGTATTATACGGTGGGGCAGCGGCAGGGATTGGGCTTGAGCGGGGGGCCTTATTACGTGTGCGCCATCGATCCACAAACCAATACGTTGATCGTTGGCCGCAAGGAGGAGCTGGCGGCGAGGGAGGTAAGGGCCACGGCGGCGCGCTGGATTCACGAACCCAAAACGGGAGAGCGGGTGTTCGGTCAAATTCGTTCGCGGCATCGACCGGCCGCGGCGATCGTCGGTGAGATTCATGCCGCTGCGTTTGCTCTGGAATTCGAGGAAGCGCAGTATGGAGCGGCGCCGGGGCAGGCGCTGGTGGTCTCGCGAGGGGATGAAATTATTGGGGGCGGAACCATTCAACGTTGAAGATTCCTTGTCGATTTCAGATTTTGGGGATGAATTGGATGAGAGGGGGCGTGGGGTGATGTGGGGGATTGCATTCGATGCGGTTGACGGCGTGGAGCGCCCAAGCGACGGCGTAAATGGTATCGTCGTGGATTTTTCCGCCGCCGGGGTGTCCGAAGGTGATGCGGCCGTCGGCTTCGCGACGGTATTCGAAGGCGCGCAGTTCCTCGAAAAAGAGCGAGGGGAGGGCGGCGGGGAGTTCGAGCAGGCGTTGGCGCAGCAGGCGATGCATTTCGTGAAAGATCATTTGCTGGTTGCCGCTGGTGGGGGCGGCGAGTTCGGTTTCGATTTGCTGCGACTGGCAGTGTTCGGCCAGCGCCTTGCCTTGATAGTGCTCGATGGCGGCGAATTGGAGGTCGTACTGTTCTTTCATGCGGGTGACGGTGGATTGGATTTCGTGGTCGGAGGCCTGATCGAGTATGGCGATTTCGAGAATGCGATAACGGAATTCGGAATCGGGATCGGATGGGTCGAGCTGCCATTTCGCGACGACAGCGAGAGCGTTGCGGTCGTGGGATTGGCTGAAGGAAAGGGCGAGATCTGCGCCCAGCGCGTAGACGGCTTGCGGGGGAAGGGGGGCGCATTCATTTTTCTCGCGCGGAGACGCGGAGACGCTGAGGGGGTGGTCCTGTAGAGCCACGATGTTGGGTTCGATCAGGCCGCTGAAGAGGCTGAAGGCGCTGTCAACCCACAGGCCGAGGACTTCGGCGCGGAATTCGTGTTCGTTTTTGGTGGCGCGCAGGCGTTCGATTTCTGCGGGAGTGATGTTGGGATTGGCGCTGCTGGCGCATTGGATGACTTCGACGCCGGTTTCGGGCTTTTCGGCCAGGAGGGCGTAGTCGTGAACCCACGAATGGATGGAGGTGGGAGAGGTGACGATGTAGAGACGGCCGAGATCGTGAGGCGTGGTGATGAGGGCGTATTCGACCGCCTTGCGGATGTCGTCGCCGCGTTCCATGTAGCAGGCTTCGTCGAGGATGATGGTCATGCCGCGTTTTTTTTTAAGTGATTTGGGATGATAGCCGCGGATGGTGTCGGGATTGGCGGGGAGGAGTTTGATTTCCGAGCCGTTTTGGAATTTGACCTGTTCGTTGGCGATTTTGACGGCGAGGTCGCGGAGAGGGGATTCGCGCAGGAGGTCGAGCAGTTTGCCGCCGAAGTCGCTGCTCATGCGCTGGCCGGAGGAGACGACGAGGACGGTGTGATGAGGGCGGCTGCAGGCGTGATGCAGGGCGACGACGCGGGCGGCGACGGATTTGCCTGCGCCGCGGCCGGCGACGAGGATCGTGATGCGTTTTTGGGAGAGGCAGAGCTGCTGCTGGTGAGGAAAGAGGGTGATTTCGAGGGTATTTTGGGCGAAGGTTAAGATGTTTTGGGGAACGGGATTTGTGTTTGCCAAGGCAGGAACGGCGCCGGTTTTGGCATCCATATCCTGAAATGCAAGCGGGGACGCTTGCTCTACCCTTGTTTGTTTGGGGGGCGTTTGTTGCGTTGTAAGCGGGGGCGCTGGCTCCACCTTTTTTTGTTGGATTTTGGTTTCGTGTTGTTTGAGGGCGATGTGGAGGCGGAGGTAGGCGTTGTGGAAGCGGAAGAGCGCCTGGGTTTTGGGGGAATCGACGTCTTCTTCGGCATTCAATCGATTTTCCAGGCGGATGATGTAGGAATCGACGGCTTTGAGACGGTCGCGGAGGAAGGCGGTTTCGTCGTCGTTGAGATGGGGGGATTGCGGGGTCGGATTCCTGTTCATGATAGTGCTCTGCGTTTGTGTTATCCTCTACTAATTCGCAGAGGGGCCGCAGAAATGGGGAAGTAATTCGATTTTCCCTCGATCCCGGAAATGAAAACTGTTGATGAATATTATGTACTTTGTCATTCATGGAGACAACTTACAAGTAGGAAAGAGCGGTTTTTGTGATTACAATATAGATATTGGAATCCATTTGGATCGACGCCGGAGATAAGGAGCGCATACGATGGCTACGGAAGTATTGCAGGAGCGAGTATCTGATTTGGAAACGTATATGAAGGAATTGGCGTATCATTCCATACAGGTGGATATGAGCCTGATGCAGCTTTCCAAAGAAATGAAGGAATTCAAGGATGAAATGAGAGGTTTCAAGGATGAAATGAAAGGTTATAAGGAGGAAAACGACAGGCAGAATCGAGAAATGAACCGCCGGTGGGGTGAGTTGGCCCATAAAATGGGGACGATGGCGGAGGATATTGTCGCACCCAATCTTCCCCGCATCGCTCGGGAACTCTTTGGTTTGGACGAGCCTCAATTTTTCGCGGTTCGTGTGAAGAAAAAACAGGATACCCGCAATCGAGAGTTTGATGTGGTCGCGGCTTACAAAGAATATGTGATAGTCAATGAAACCAAAAGCAGCCTGAATGACAAGGATGTGAACCTTTTTGTCGAGGCGTTGCTGGAATTCCGCGAGTTTTTCCCTGAATACCAGTCCTGTAAGATCATCGGGATTCTTGCCAGTCTTTATGTGGATCAAAGCCTAGTCCGCTATTGCAGTGCGAAAGGCGTTCTGGTCATGGCGATGGGCGACAGCACCA
Organism: Candidatus Omnitrophota bacterium; assembly: GCA_003598175.1. GTDB lineage: Bacteria > Hinthialibacterota > Hinthialibacteria > Hinthialibacterales > Hinthialibacteraceae > SURF-12. The sequence goes on along the minus strand of QZKN01000012.1, from coordinate 12,283 downwards.
TGGACATCCTGAACAAGGGCGCCGAACAACCGTATTAATCCTCATCGATCTGACGCGCCGACAAAAAGTCGGATGGAATTTTGGGACCGGCGCATATTGTGGTATTGATCAACAGTCTGCCACTATATATTATGCAGACAGGATGTCCGCACCACAAATTTTGACTATTTGCCGTGGCGTCAGTAAATAATGGAAACCGGGAGGACCTGCGGGTTCAGGAGGAAGGATGAAAAGGTTTGCGTTGCATGATGCGGACGGGACGTCCGCGCTCCGGTATTTTCATGGAAACTCTCATGACCAATGGGTTACAACGAAGGATGAAAATAACGGCGTTTGTTTTTGCATGGGTAGAGCAAGCGTATACGCTTGCACCACTCGCGTTATTTTCCAATTAAATTATAATCGTAAAGAATAACCGTTGACAGGGAAGTGGGGAGAAGGGATTTCCACTTTTTTTTTTACAAAGCGGTTTTCAAGTCGTTAACAAACAGGCGAGTGATTTGCATGGATCTCATGAAAAACGGTGAAACCAACGTTACGGATTCCGAAAAGGGAACCCCTCAGCGGGAACTGAGTTCGGTTACGATTCGGGAAGAATATTCGTTTGAAGAAATTCAGAAGATGTTGGGGGATATCGACGGATTGCTGACCGAGCATCAGGCGGCCAATCATGGAATCGATCCGGAAAACATGGTCAAGACGGTGCGGGGAGGACGGGTGATCTGGATCACGAAGGAAGAGATGAACGCGATTTTGGATAAAAAACGGAAGTTCATGAAAAAAAAGATGGTTCAGAGAAGCGTTCGGGAGGACAACAGTTTATCGGCGGAAATCATTCGGCGGATTGAATTGTGCAAGACGCTGATCGATTTGATTCGCAAGACCGCGCCGGAGGAAATGGCGGGATTTATTCGCCACGCGCGGGATTTGGATATCGTGCGGAATCGTTCGTTGAGTTTGTCGCGCGAGATTCGATTGCTGGAGAGCGCGATTCAACGGAAAAAGAAGGAAGATCCGATTTTAAGCGAAATGGAGAAGGCCACGACGGAAATGGTATCGGCGTTGGGGAAAAATACCTTGGCGGAAGTGGATGTGCACCAATCGTTTCGGGATCGGCATATGGACGAGTATTTGGCCAAGCAGAAGCGGATCGAGCCGTATATCAAGAAAGCGAAGGAATGCCGACGGGCGTTTTTGCGGACCAAACAGCAGATTTTTCAATTCGAATATGATCTGCTTGCTCATGGGCGGGACGTGTTGGCGGCGCACATCGAGGAAATTATCTATCACGATCGCAAGGGGGATGTTTCGAAGCCTCTGGTCGTTGCGATCGAGGAAATTCGAGCGTTGATTTCTTCCGGACTGCCGTTTTTTCAGACGTTGGAGGGATATTCGGATGAGGAATTGGAAGAGCAGGACGAGCTATTTGAGAAGGTAGATCGTGAATATTTGATTCCGTTATTCGATCAATTCGTTTGTTTTACCGAATTGTTCGAACGGGCATGGTCGCGCCTGGTTAAAGGGGAGGTGGAAGAGCTGATTGTCCCCGATGTCGAAACACCCGAGGCGCCGGAGAAGAAGACGCGGCACATGGTTTATCCCGAACGGCTGCAACATGAATAATGTAGGTAGGGAGCTCGGTGTAATGGGCAGGGAGGATTATTCGTATCGATCATGAGTTATTCCGGTGGGAACACTCTTTCACAATCGGTTCAAACATTAAGCCGGGGAGTCCAATCCCTGCTGGACGAATTGCGGCGGAAATCCGCGAAAGAGATGCGGCATCTCCTGCCGGAAATGGAGAGTATTCGCGCGTTTTTAAAAACTTTGACGATGATCAAGGACACGATGTCGGAAGAGCGGTTGCGGGAAACGATTCGCAATGCGGCGCATTCCATCGGGCAGATCTACCAAAAAGTCCCCGAGGCGATTCGCAAGGAATTGTCCTCGGTTGAGATCGATCCGGCTTGTGGCTGGCCGGATTTCCTGTTTGAAACATTTCGTTTTATCGGTCCGTCGATGCGGATGAGCGGTAACGAAATGAAGGTGTGGATTGCGATCGAGGCGAAGGACGCCTTGTTTCTGTCGCCGGCGACCGTGGTCTCTTTTTTGAAAAATAACGGGGTGGTTCACGGGATCGACGAAAGAAAAATCAGTGAACTCTTTGCCGAATCGTTATTCGATCGGGAGGTGTGTGTGGCGTCGGGGGAGAAGGCGCAGCCGGGGAAGGATGGTTGGATTCAATACCGGATTCACGTGGAGGATTTGAGCCGCGTTCCGAAAGAATTGGAGGGAGGGCAGGTTTCGTTCAAAGACATTAATTTGTTTGCGTTCGTGAATGAGGGGGACGTGATCGCCGAAAAAAATCCACCCACGCCGGGGACGCCCGGGCGGACGGTCACGGATCGATTGATTCCGCCTTTGCCGCCGACGGAAGCGGAACTGTATGCATTTGAAAACACGAAAATCAGCGAGGAGGGGAATCGTTTGATTGCGATGGTGGATGGGTGCATCACGCGCCAGAACGGGCGGATTCAATTGCAGCCGACGTTGCGGGTGGCCGGCAACGTGTCGTTTGAATCGGGGAATATCGATTCGCGGGTGGCGGTGTATGTGGTAAAGGACGTTTTTTCCGATTTTGCGGTGCAGTCCGAAAAGGAAATTTTGGTGCAGGGAATGGTGGAAGGGGCGAAGTTGGAATCGAAGGGAAACATCATCGTGAAGGGGGGGATTCACGGCAAGGACCGGGCCGTGCTGGAGGCGAACGGGGATATTTCGGCCAAATTCATTTCGCACGCGACCGTATCGGCTTTGAATAACGTGATCGTCGAAAAGAGCATCATCAACAGCAAAATCTGGGCGGGGCGGAAAGTGATTTTATCCGATTCGCAGGCGGAAATCGTGGGAGGGGAGATGCAAGCGGATGCGGTGGTGGTGGCGGGCGTGATCGGGTCGGACATGGGGGTGAAGACGGCGATTCGACTGGGCGGGCGTGTGGAGGAACTGGCGGCGTTGATATTGGAAGCGGAACAGAAAATCAGCGAGCAGGAAGACATCGTGGACAAATGTGTGAACATCGTGGATTTGTTGAAGCAGCAAATGGCGCAATCGTCGACGCCGTCGGCGGAGTTGGAGAAGGCGTTGTCGCGGGCGCGGGAGATGATGCAGAAGGCGCGTTATAATATCGACGAATTGTTTCACGAAATCGACGGATTGCGGGCGCAATACGATGAGAGTCTGGAGTCGCCGCGATCGGTGCGGGCGCGGAAGAATATCATGCCGGGGACGGTGGTGGAGATTCAGGGGACGGTGTTGTCCATTAAAAAGCCGACGGGGCCGGCGACGATCGTGAAGCAGGGGGAGGAGTTGGTGATTTTGCCTTTTAAGGAAATTGAGGAGTAAGGGATATCCCCTCCCCAACCCTTCCCGTCAACGGGGAGGGAGAAGTGAATCCCCCGTTGATGAGAGATCATTGGGGAAAGATTATAACTTTTACAGGCATTTTAAGAATCAAGAGAAATGAAAGATACCACTTCCACGACCATTGCCGATCAGCTGAAACGGGATTCGGTGCTTTCGATCGAAGCGTTCAACGAAATGCAGGAGGACCTGAAAGTCGCGGAGAAGGAATCCCTGCTGGAAGCGCAAAAGCGGAAGGAACTGCTGGAATCGCTGCGGGCTTCCCTCAATCGAACGCAGACGGCGAGCGAGAATCGGGAGGCGGTTCGCACCGAATATACGCGGATCATCCGCGACGGCGTCGCCGCCGACATCGAGAGCATCACGGGGCGGTTGAGGAAGGAATACCAGGCGCTGAAATTGAAAGGGCGGCTTTCGCAGGCCGTGGAACGCTTATCGTCGGATTTTTTCTCCAAGGCGAAGGTGTTCGTGGAGAAAAAGCGGATTCTGGAGCGGATCGAGCATACGTTGGATACTCATCAATTGTCGTTTTACGTCGATCCGGCCGTGAGCAAGGCCAACGCGTCGGACGCCGTATTGAAAAACGCCAAGCTGTTGACGTTGGCCACTACCCTGCGCGGCGATCTGATTCGGTTGACGCAGGACATGGTCACGATGTACGAAACGATGGAGGATCGGATTCTGGAGGATCTGGAGGAAGAGGAAAAGACGCGGGCGTTCTTTTTTTCCTGCCTGGCATCGGTGGAGGAGAAGCGGCGGCGGCATATTCTGACGCAGATCCAGACGAAATTTCGGGATTTGACGATTGAAAAGCGAAATACACTGTATCGAACCATTGTGGAGAATCTGGCGAAGACCGATGCCGAAGTGGCGGGGCGCATTCATTTGATGGCGCGGAAAAAGGCGCGCGGTCATCTGGAACGGGGCGAGTATAAAAAAGCCGGCGACGAGTTGTATTATGCGCTGCATTTGTGGAAGGACGCGCCGGAGACGTATCGTCTGCTGGCGTCGGTTCTGTCGCGGCAGAATGACCGGAAAGGGGCGTTTGCCGCTCTGCGCGAGGTGTTGCGGCTGCAGCCGGACGACGTGGAGTTGCGGAAGCGGATTGCCGAGTATTGGTATAAGCTAGGGAAGAGGGAAGCGGCGATTCGGGAATATGAGGAGGTGTTGGTCCGCGCGCCCGATCGCGACGACGTCAAGCGGGAGTTGGGGAGGATTTTGTTCGAGAGTGGTTCGTTCGCGCGCTGCCGGGAGGTGTTGGAGGCGTATGGGGTGCGATATCCGGAAGATTATGAATGCAGTAAATGGATCGGGGCCGCCTATTTTCGTATGCAACAGTGGATGCAGGCGGCGGTGTATTTGAAAAAAGCGGTGAATGGGGCGCCGGACGATCTGGAGGCGGTGCGTTTTCTCACCTTGGCGTATCGAAAAATGGAAATGGCGGACGAGGCGATTCATTTGTTGGAGTCGCGGTTGAAGAAGTCGTCGTCCACGATCTTGCTGATTTTGTTAGGGGCGGCGTATCAGGATGTGGGGGAGTGGGAGCGCGCGGAACAGTCCTATCTGCGGGCGTTGAAGAGAAATTCGGCGAGCGCATCGCTGTGGTTTTCGGTCGGGCAGATTCGAGCGGCGTTGGGGAAGGGCGAGGCGGCGGTGCAGGCGTATGAATCGGCTTTGGAGGCGGAAGGGGATCGGGTGGAGATGTATGTGGAATTGGCGCGAGAGTTGCGGAAGCAGAAACATTATGAGCGCGCAGTGTCCGTTTTACAGGACGGTCTTGTCAAACGAGTAACTCCCGGGGAAATCTGGCAGGAGTTGGCCGCCGTGTATCTTGAAACGGGGCGGTGGCAGGAAGCGGAGAACGCGATGCGAAAAGGCGCCGGTTTGCCGGAGGAAGGAAACCATGAGTGACATGATGCATTCTTACCGGGTATTGATAGTCGATGACGACGCTGTGGTTTGCGCATTCATCGAACGAGTCTGTATCGGATTGGGCTGGGAGACGGATATAGCGGCGAACGGCGAGGAGGCGTTGGCTGTGATGCGGGAGCGTTCCCATCAGATTTTTGTGTTGGATGTGAAAATGCCGGGGCCGGCGGGGATCGAGTTGTCGCGTCAGGTTCAGAAGTACGAAGAATCGCCGGCGATTCTGATCCTGACGGGGCACGCGGAAGTGAATCATGCGGTGCAGGCGTTGAAGGAAGGCGTGTTCGATTACATCCAGAAGGGCGAGATCAACCTCGAGATCATGGAACATGCGTTGCAGCGGGCGGCGGAGTATCACGAGAATCGTCAGCGCAGTCTGACGGCGCAACGTGAGCGGGAGAAAGCCTTTCAGAATCTGGATGCATCGAACAAACAATTTCAGGCGGCGCTTGATTTGAGCAACGAAATGATTTTGATTTGCGAGGCGCGGAGCGGGCGTATTCAGGATTGTAACGTGGCGGCGCATCGGCGATTGGGGTATACGCGGGAGGAATTGTTGTCGTTGACCATTGATACGGTAGACGGCGATTTTTCGCGGACGGCGTGGGATGCGATGCGGGAACGGGCGTTTTCCGAACGTGTGGATCTGCAGGAAAAAATTTATTTTGAAAAAAGCGGAAATACGTTTCCCGTCGAAGTCTCCCATTCTTATGTTTGTCTGGAAACGGGGGAGCGCATTACCGTGTTGGCGCGGGATATCAGCGAGCGGAAGCGGATGGAGCGGAGGGTGATCTTGTTTCAAACGCTGGTGAACCAATCCAACGACGCCATTTTCGTGCTTGATTTCGAGACCGGCGGGATCATGGATTGTAACGATCAGGCTTGTGAAAGTCTGGGCTATGCTCGCCAGGAACTGCTGGAGATGAACATCACCGCGATCGATGAGATTTTTGCGAGCGGATTGAGCTGGGAAGAGCATCGCGAGGAGATGCGAGTTCGGAAAAGTATGGTATTCGAAGGTCGTCATAAGCGCAAAGATGGGACGATTTTCCCGGTCGAAGTAAGTTTGAAATTTACAGTTTTTGCACAGATGAATTTCCTGGTCGGGATCGTGCGTGACGTTACCGCGCAGAAACAGGCGCAACGTACAATCGAGGAGGCGAAGTTAGTGGCGGAGTCGAAGTCCGCCAAATTGCGTTCCGTGATCGAGGGGATGGAAGTGGGCGTGCTCGTGGCCAACGAAAATGATGAGATTGCGGAAGTGAATGGTTGGTTTGCGGAATTTTGTCGTATGCCGCGGGAGCTGATTGTGGGGAGAAGTGTAAATCGGATTGTTCGGGATCTGGCCGACGTGAATATCGTGGGGATTTTGGATGAGTTCAAATCCGGCTTCGCCAAACGGGAAAACACGCTGGAAGCGTACATCAATGGAATTCCGGTGTTGTTGCGGTTTCAGCCGGTGTTTCACGAGAATTTGTATCGCGGGGTGATTGTAACGGTGATCGATGTGAGCGAGTTGGTGGGCGAGAAGGAGAAGGCGGAGGAAAAGAGCCGATTCAAGAGCGAATTTCTAGCGAAAGTGTCCGCCGAGATTCGCACGCCGTTGGATGGGATCGTGGGGTTGACCGATATGTTGTTGGGGACGGCGATCGACGCGGAACAGAGGACGTATTTGGAGATGGTGAAGGATTGCGCCGGTTCCGTGGTTTCTCTGCTCAGCGAGTTGGAGGATCTGTCGCGGATCGAAATGGGGACATTGGAGCCGGAGAGAAGCGACTTTTGTGTGCGCGAGGTGATGAAGGAAGCGATCCGGGTTGTGGCAACGCGGGCGTCGAGGCGTGGGATGCGGTTGGTGGTTCGTGGGGAGGATGTGGTTCCGCCTGTTTTGTATGGGTATGGGGAATCACTCGGCCAGATTCTGGCGGTGTTGTGTGAGGATGCGATCAAGCATTGCGGGGGAGAGAGCATTATTTTGGATGTGCGCGAAGAGGAGAGAGTGGGCGAGCGGATTCGCCTTGGTTTTGTAGTGGGAAGTGAGCTGCCTGATGACGTCGCGATTGGAGTCGAAGGGGACAAGGTGAGAACCGATTATCCGGGAATGGACGTTCGAGCGTCTCTGCTTCAGAGCCTGGTGGAAAATCTGGAGGGAGAATTGTGGATGGAAGGCGTCGGCGGATCATCCGCGCGAATTTGTTTTCGGGCGTGGTTCGGGATTCCCGAAGTGCGGGGAGAGGAGTGGGGCGTTCGAGAACCGATCGGATTGAAGGTATTGATCGTGGAGGACAGCCGCGTCAGCGCCATGGTGGCGCAACAACTGATGCGGAAGTTGGGGTGCCACACGACGGCGGCGAGCAACGGGCGGGAGGCGTTGCAGGCGTTGCGGCGCGCGTCATTCGATTTCATTATGATGGATATCGAGATGCCGGAGATGGACGGGTTGGAGGCCGCGCGCGCGATTCGGGCGAATCCTGCGATGAAAGACGTTCCGATTATCGCGATGACGGCGCACGTGATGCAGCGGGATCGGGAAAAGTGTCTGGAGGCGGGGATGAATGATTTTATCACGAAGCCGATCGGCGAGGAGAGTCTTCGCGGTGTGATTGGGAAGTGGGGGGTGAAAAACGACATGGGCGAGTCGTGAGGCGGTGGGCGTTTCCAAGGGCGGAAACAGCGCTGTCCTTGCCACCCGGAAACGGCGCTGCGGTTGGCGTTTGGCCTCTATGAATTTGCTTTTTTGGTTTGGATGAGACAGTCGATGATTTTTTGGAAGAGGTTGTCCGGATCGAAGGGTTTTAAGATATATTCGTTGACGTTGTGTTGCAGACAGGATTCGACGGATTTTCGGGAGGACTCGCCGGTGAGCATGATGATGGGGATTGTTTTCGTCTGCGTTTTGGCGCGAAGGTGTTCGACGGCCTCGATGCCGTTCATGCCGGGGAGATTGATGTCCATGAGAATCAAGTCGGGTTTTTCCCGGGTTGCCAGTTTGACGCCTTCTTCCGCCGTCGTGGCTTCCAGCGGGCGAAAATTTTGTTTTTCGAGGTATTTCGAAGTGAATTGCAAGGTGACTTCGTCGTCTTCGACGATGAGGATGGTGTAGGGACGGCGTTCGAAATCGGCTTCCGCTTCTTCCCGCGAGGAAAAATGATGCATGGTGTGATAGTGCGATAGTTGACCGATTGATTTGGGGCAAACCGCTTCGCAGTTGACGGCGGCGATTTCGCGCCGTTCTTTCAGGAGATATTCCAACACATCTTTCATCAACGCCGCGCCGGTTTGCGGGGCTTTGGCGGTGTGGGAGAAATCAAGGATCAAGCGAAGAGACAGAAGGGCTTTTTGTTTGATATGATCGCAGAATTGTACGAATTTTTTGAGATCCGGGTTGCCGCTGAGGATGCAGATGGAGAGAAGGCCGCGGCGTTCGATGGTGAACAGGCCGTAATCGCGGCGGCCGTAGGATTCGGGTTCCTTCACTTCCTTGCCGAAGTGGATGGCGTACAGGTCGAAACCATCCTTGCGGACGACGACGCCCTCGATGTGGTTGGGATGTTGGTAGACCTGCTCGGGCGTCGGCAGGCCTCGGTTTGTGTCTTCGACCGGACAGGCGATGATGTTGGCGCCGATTTCGAAGTCGTCCGTTGTGGAAATGAGCGCGCCGGATGCGCTGATGTTTTTGATAATGGCCATGCAGGTGAAGTGTGCATCTTTTTCACAGGCGGCGTAGGTCAAGTGAGCGGTTTTACGTGGATGTCTGACGGTTTTCATGGTTTTCCGGTTTTTCAAATGTAAATGGATCCTTGTTCCGATTATATGATGTGTGGAGAAAAAGTTGAAGGGTATTTCATAGGATGCATCTAGGGCAGGAAAAGCGCTGCCCTGGCCATACTACTTGCCAATGCGGGCAGGATGCCCGCGCTCCATTATTGTATTTCTTCCAGCGGGCGGATGCGGACGTTGCGGAAGGCCACTTTGTGGGCGTGGTCCTGCAGGCCGATATAGCCGCGTCTTCTTCGGCCCTGGGTTTCCGGGAGTTCGTCGAGGTTCACGTCCTGGATGATCCGATCGTTGAGGATGATTTGGAGGCGGGGATTGTGGCAGGTGATTTCGAGATCGTTCCATTCGCCCGCGGGTTTTTGCGCGTTGGCGAGTGGGGCGACGACTTTGTAGAGAGAGCCGGAGCCGTCGATTTTCGGCGGTTGGCCGGCGTCGTCCAGCAGTTGCACTTCGAAGCCGGTTTTCGAGGGGCGTCCGGGGATGGGCGCCCAGATCATGACGCCGCTGTTGCTGCCTTTGCCGATGCGGTATTCCAGCCGCAGGATGAAATTGCCGTACATGCGATCGGTCATGAGCCAGTGATCGCTGGCGCCGCGCGTCAGAAAGACGCCGTCTTCGACGTAGAAGTCGTTTTCGTCGATGTCGTACCAGCGGGAGGAATATTGCCAGCCGCTTAGATCCGTTTGATTGTACAGCCAGAGAAAGCCGTCGGGGGCGGCGCCGAAATCCGGCGGTTCCGCGGGCAGGCTGCGGGCGTGGGTGAGGGTGACCGGTCCGCCGGTCCAGGCGTCGAAGACGGGGCGGTGTTTTTGCAGTTCGTGGAGCCATTGCGGTTCGCCGTAGGTTTTGGCGGCGAGTTCGAGCCAGCCCCAGTGTTCGCGGAATTCGTAGCGGCTGGTTTGGATGCGGTGGAAGAGGTGATCGCATATTTTTTTCAGATTTTTCGCGCCATAGGAGGCGTGGTAGAGATCGTTGCCGTAGAAGAGGTCGCTGTGGTGGTTGGCGATTTCCGCCATCAGCAACATGCCGGTCACCATTTTGATGTTTTGTTCGATGGTCAGGGGAGGGTCGAGGTGGGGGTAGCAGAATTCTCCGTCGCGGTTGAAGCTGCGCCACAGCAGGCTGAGAAAGACCTGTTCGCCGCCAACTTCGTAGAGATGACGTTCTTCGAGAACCACGGCGGCGGCCATGCGGGCCGCCGCGAACCACGGCAGGTCCTCGCAGGGATGGGTTGCGGAGCCTTTTGCGGTTGCGATTTGTTGTTTCAGCCACTGTTTGAACTGCATTCGCAGGCCGTTGTTCAGTTGTTTCTTCTGTCGCAGGGACTCGAACGCCAGCGCGTATCGGATGATCTTTTGCGCTTTGGGAAACGACCAGAAGGCGTCGTCGCAAGTCGCCTGTTTCCAGAAGCGGTCGGCGTCATCGTTTTCCGGTTTTTCCAGTTCTGTTTTGGGGGCTTTCATGCGGCTGATGGCGTCGATATCCTTAATTATTAAGGTTTCGATCTCGGGGTTCGGTTGGATGGTGTTCATGTGGGAGAGAATCAGCAGGCGGTCGGGATGGTAGGCGGAGGGCAGGCGCTGTTTGCGCGCCTGTAGATCCGCCCACGCGCTTTGCCAGGGGTTTTGTGATAAATGAGATTGAATGAAGGCCACGTCGCGTTGATCGAGGAGGAGGCCTTCGTGTCGCCAGGGGCGGTGGTTTTCGCCGGCGTGCGTGTGAGGGATTAGAATGAATGTGAAAAGTAATGACAAACCTGTGAATCGAAAAAAAGTTTGTTTTGTTGCGTCCATACTGGCTTTTATCCTTTTTCGAGATTCATGGATGGGAACATTTCCTTAAATTAGCGGAATATGGGAAGGTTGCAAGGGCGGGAATGTTGTTGCCCTTGGCATCCGGCTCTTTTCCCCCCCTTAATCCCCCCGTCAACGGGGGGAAATGGGCTCCCGCCCTGTTGACGGGGAGGGTTGGGGAAGGGGGCATTTTCATATAAAATTCACTGATTGTTCCGGTTTTTTGGTTTTGAGCATTCCCTTTTTGTGGAATTTGGTGATATAATAAAAAACTGTTCGTGGAAACACGAGCGGAAATGATCACGGCGGCGTAGCTCAGCTGGTTAGAGCGCACGGCTCATATCCGTGTTGTCCGGGGTTCAAGTCCCTGCGCCGCTATACCTTCTTCATTCCACGGCAGCAATGACAAGGGACCCCGCTGCTGTTTTTTTTCTGTTCTAGCTTGAGCCCGATGCTCTGATCCTGTTTCTGAGGAATCTTCAATCCGTTGATGGGGATATATCGATGATCAATCGTTGTACTCGGATCGCCGTGATCTTCCATTGTTTCGGAAGAAGCTCGTTGGGATCGGAATAGCGAATCCTGTGGACTGAAACTGTCGCGATAAAAGCTGGTGCATGTTATGTTAAAATCAACCACACTTTTCGAATCCGCGCGTGAGCGAATACCCGGCGGAGTGAACAGCCCGGTGCGGGCATGGAACGCGGTGGGGGGGACTCCGTTTTTCGTCGCCCGAGGGAAGGGATGCATCCTCACCGATGTGGATGGAAACACATACGTCGATTATGTCGGATCGTGGGGGCCGTTGATCCTGGGCCATGCGCATCAGGAAGTGGTTCATGCGGTGAAGGCGGCGGCGATGGAAGGCTTGTCATTCGGCGCGCCGACGGAGCGGGAGATCACTCTGGCGACGATGATCATCGAAATGATGCCGTCGATAGAGATGGTGCGGCTCGTCAACTCGGGCACGGAAGCGACGTTGAGCGCTTTGCGATTGGCGCGCGCGGCATAGAGACCGGCACACAGGCCGCCCGGGCCCCCGCCCACGATGATGATGTCATATACTCGTTCTTCGGCCATCTCCCATTCCTTATGCTAAAATCACGCGTCGGCACATCATGGAGCCGGTCGTCCGGCTGTTGACACAGATAACAATTTCCGCTCCGAATGGCAAGCGCTTCACGAAACTTTCGCCTACCAATCGATCCCCTTTTGAGCCAGTACGCCCTTCTGATAGGGGTGCTTAACTTCTTTCATCTCGGTCACGAGATCGGCTTCGGCAATCACCCAGTCGGCCGCCGAACGCCCGGTGAGGACCAGGTGTTGCTTTTCGCTGCGGGCGGCCAGGATGCGTTTGACGTCTTCGTCTG
>QZKN01000061.1 GCA_003598175.1 Candidatus Omnitrophota bacterium | reverse complement strand
CCTATGGCGGATCGTTCATGCTGGCCAATTTGATGGGAGGCATGGGCGTCAATGTCAGGTCGGACGAAGTAATTCCTGATAACGTATCCGCCGTGATGGTCATGGCGAATTTGCCGCCGTTCGCGCGTCCCGGAACAAAAATCGATTGCACGGTGGTCAGCATCGGCCAGTCCAAAAGTCTGCAAGGTGGATATTTGCTGCCAACGCCATTGAAAGGCGGCGACGATAAAATTCACGGACTGGCGCAAGGTCCGATTTCTATTGGCGGATTCGTTGCCGGCGCAGGAGGCGGCGGCGGCGGCGCGGGCTTCGCCTCGGTTCAGAAAAATCATACGGCGGTGGGAATGATCCCGTCCGGCGTCATCATCGAAGGAGAGCCGGTCGAGCATAATTTTCTGCAAAAAGGCAGTTCCCTGCGCTGGCTTTTGCACAAGCCCGATTTCAAGACCGCATCGAATCTGCAACGAAAAATCAATTCGATGGTGGAAGACAACATCGCCATTGCCGAAGACGCCGGGTCCGTTCGCGTCTTTGTGCGCGGCGGCGACGATAATCAACTCTTTTTGGGGAAAAAACCATTCGAATCGCTCGTTGACGCCATCGCGTTCATCGACGACGCGGTGATCGAAGCCGACGAAAAAGCGAAAGTGGTCATCAACGAACGAACCGGAACCGTGATCGCGGGACAGGATATAAAAGTACGGCCCGTCGTCATTTCCCACGGCGCTCTCCGCATCACCATCAAGGAAAAACCGGAAGTGACGCCCGCCGGATTGGGACCCGGCGGCGAACCCGTCACCACCACGCAAGCCGACGTGACCGCGGAGGAAGGCGGCGAAACCACCACGTTTGAAGGCACGACCGTGCTGGAAATGGTGGAAAGTTTGAAGCAGGTCGGTTTCACCCCACGCGATTTGATCGCCATCTTCCAAACGTTGGCGCAGTACGGCGCGATCAAAGCGGAAATCGTGATGATGCAGTAAAGGAGAAAATCATGGACATGCCCGATTTGATGAGTCCCGCAACCGCGACGTTCAATCGCGGCGAAGGAGAAATCCATTCTCTCCGCATGATGGCCTTGAAGAAAAACGGCAAAATGTCTGACCGCCAAATGCGGGAAACCGCTGTCGAATTCGAGGCCATGGTCCTGCGCCAACTCCTCAAAGAAATGCGGAAAACAATCCCGAAAAGCGAATTGTCTGAAAACAGTTTCTCTACGGAAATGTATACCGAAATCGTTGACGATCATCTGGCCAAACAAATGGCCGAATCCAATACCTTCGGCTTGAGCGACGTCATTTATGCGGAATTGAAAGAGAAAAATGAGAAAATCAAGAATCCATCCGAAAAAAATCAGGATTCCTTTATCTCCTTGAAATCACGCGGAGGAGAAACGAACGCGGAGAATTTCATCCCGCTAGCGGTCGATTCGGATCAATTCATTCGCCTGCACAACGAATCCAAAATGATGGAACTGCAATGGCGCGGGAACCAGTTTATGGAATTGCAACGCGGCCGTTCGGTTCCGACGGACAAAATCCAATCGTGAAGGAGCGTAGTTAATGAATCTAAAAACTTTAATCGATATACTTAGGAACGAACAAAAAGTACACGAAAAAATACTCGCCGCGAAAAAACAGGAACGGCGCTGTTTAGCCGTCGGCGACGCGAAGGGATTGTTGAAAATTACCGAAACCATCCAGGATTTGGTGGACGAGGTGACGGATTGGGAAAAAAAACGCCTGTTCCTCACCGGTGAAATCGCCCGGCAATTGGGAATCGAAAAAGAACAACCGACGCTGCGGGATCTTCTGACGGTTCTGCCGCCGGAAAACAACGCCGAGTTGGAAAAAGCCGGTTCCGCCTTGCGGGAATTGCTGTTTCGCCTGCGTCTCGACAATCAATCCAACAAACAAATGCTGGAGAACGCAATCGAAACGATGAATCTCCAATTCTCCGATTGGATCAAACCAAAGGAAAGCGGCGTTTATAATCGGCAAGGTCACAAAGGAAAACCGGCGCTGGGGCGAGCGGGATTAAACGTCCGCGCCTGATGCGGAAGTATCCGTCTTCGCGCGCACCGACTCTCGTCCCCACGGCATGATGGCATCCAACCGCAGGATGTGCCGATGCGCCGGCCAGATCAAAAGCGAACAACATAAAAAAAACACGTCGCGAAGCAGCACTTTCATCCCCACGATTTCCGCATCGCTCGTCAAGGCGCAGCCACATTCGATATCCAATCCCCTTAACACCGCCGATTCGATCGCGATGCAAAACACGACGAGCATCGACGTCGTAATCATCAACGCCCCATCCAGGAACAATCCGAAGATCAAACAGAAACCGGTGATCAACTCAACCGGCGGTAGAATAATGGCAATCACGTTCACGCTCGCCGTGGGAAGAATCCGATAATTGTCAATATCGTTGGCCATTTCGGCCAGATCGATCAATTTACTGTATCCCGAATATACAAAAATCAAGCCGAGAAAAACCCGAAGCAATAGTGTGAAATAGGGATGGCGAAACAACATTCAATTCTCTCCTTCCTCTTGATCGAACGGGTATTTCCTCGCTTTCCAATCCAACCAGCCGCCGGGATACGACGATAAATTCGTAAATTCCAGCGTATACAAATGGTCGAGCACGTCATGACTTTCATCGCAGACGCCGCCCTGGCAATATACAACGATCATCACGCCTTCCCGCGGAAGCGCGTCGCCGAGCGCTTCGAAATATTCGCCGAACCGCTTCGCCGGCAGGTTGATGGCCGTCGGCAGGCGTCCCAGCTTATATTCCTTCGGTTCGCGGGCGTCGATGAGTATTGCCTCTCCGCTTTCAATAAATTGCAGGACCTCGTCGGCCTCGAATTTCGGCCAACGATCATCGCTGCTTTTGGGGACGCGTTGGAGTGGAAGAGGATTCTCGGAAGCCGTATTGACGGCAAAACCGAGCAGAACTCCTGCAAAGACAATGAGAAAGGTTTGCCACATCATTTGGTTCAATTGTCTCATCCTGTATATATTCCCCTTCCATTGATTCCATTGCCCAAAAGTGAAAATGGATGGTTTTTTGAAGAAACGGGTTATAGAAATTGAAAAAAGCCTTTCAACGATTCTATAATAACCAGGTAAACCACGAGCAGTAAAAACAAAGTTAATTTCAGAAAAGTACTATTGCAGATTTGGAGCGCAATTCAAGGGTTTCTTTTTTCCCATTGCGAAGGAGAGCGTCTCGAATGAAAAACACCCCCATTTCCAGGCGAAGCTTCATCACTCGTTTATCCGGCGGAGCGGCGGCATGCCTTTTCCCAAGCAAACTGACGTCTTATGCAAAAGAAAACAAACCCAACGTCCTTTTCCTCATTGCCGACGATCACGCCGCGTACGTGTCCGGAACCTACGGCAATCCCAACGCCCGCACTCCCAACATCGACAAATTCGCGGACAGCGGCGTCAAATTCACCAACGCGTTCGTCAATTGCCCCATGTGCACCGCCTCCCGGCAATCCTTCCTTACCGGACGTCTGCCGCATTCGATTCGCGTGACGCAATTGAGAACCCCGCTAAATGATTCTACCACCCAAACCCTCGCCGAAGTGCTGAAGGAACGAGGATACGAAACCGCCGCCATCGGCAAAATGCATTTTAATAGTTCTCAAAAACACGGCTTTGATCTATGGATCGATCATCCGCAGCATCGGCAACATTTGCAGGAACATCCACCGCGAACCGTTCCGGACGATCCGGAAGTGTTGCCGCCCTGGAAACCGTTCCAGGATCCCGCGCGCATTTGGTTGAATGGGATGTATGCGCCCTATGGCGCTTACGATGAAGATATGGCCGGCACGTATTTTGCCCGGCAGGGAGAACAATTTTTACGGACGCCTCGTGAGAAACCCTTCTTTTTAGTTTTTAGTCTATACGAACCGCATTCGCCTTTCCATTTCCCCATTGAATACAGAAACGCCTTCGATCCCGCGAGTTTCGACGTACCGGAGCCCGGTCCCGAAGACGACGGCCAGATTCCGCAAATCTTCCGCGACCTGACCCGCGAAGAAAAACAGCGAATTACGGCATCGTATTATACCTCCACGATGTTTATGGATAAAAATATGGGATTGGTGTTGGACGCGCTGCACGAAACCGGCTTCGACGAGAACACTCTCGTCGTCTATATCGGCGACCACGGATACAGCCTCGGCCATCACGGACGTTTCGAAAAACATACCTCCTTCGAAGAATCCGTCCGCGCGCCGATGATCTGGCGTCTCCCGCGCTCGGATCGGAAAGGCGTCGTCTCGGACGCGCTGGTGGAATTTATCGATATTTTCCCGACCATTGCCGCCTCTTGCGGCGCGCGGATTCCGCAAGAGGTGGAAGGACAAAACCTGTTGCCGATCCTTACCGGAGAAGCAAAGGAAGGGCGCGAAACGGTCTTCAGCGAATATTACGAAAATGAGGAAGCCATGATTCGCACGCAACGGCATAAACTCGTCTTCTCCACCGGCAAACGCCTGCGACAGGACGGCTATCAAACCGGTTTGCCGTTGCCCGGCCGCACGGTTCGATTGTATGATTTGCAAAACGACCCGATGGAGCAGAACAATCTGGCGGAACAGAAAGATTATCGCGCACTGATCGATCACTTGGAAATGGAAATGCTGAAGCGATTCGAATCCCATCCCGACGCCGGACATCTGCCCGCCGGTTTGCATCGACGCGATGCGTTGGAATGGTTTTTGACCTATCGCGAAGAAAACGACTCTGCCCTGCCCAAACCCTGACCCCCTTCCCTTGCCGACCATCGACGCTAATAATTTGTACCGGCGAAACGCTCAACAACATACCTGGTTAGGACAAACGCATGGCCCACGAATCCACACTCCAATCGCAAGACGCTCATTCCCCCAAAAAAACGTATCGTACCCTACCCGTCAAAACCTCCGGCATGCCGGACAGTATTCCCTATATCATCGGCAACGAATTCGCCGAACGCTTCAGTTTTTACGGGATGCGGGCGATCCTCATCATTTTCATGACCGATTATCTGATGAACCAGTCCGGCGCATTGGACACGATGAGCAACGAGGAAGCGAAATCCTATTTTCATCTGTTCGTTTCCGCCGTCTATTTCACGCCGTTGATTGGCGCCGTCATCGCGGATGGATTCCTGGGCAAATATCGCACCATTATTTATGTTTCCATCATCTACTGTTTCGGCCACCTCGCGCTGGCTCTCGATAATACACGGTTGGGTCTGGCCATTGGTCTGACTCTGATCGCGTTCGGTTCGGGTGGAATCAAACCGTGCGTTTCGGCCAACGTGGGCGATCAATTCGGCCAGGCCAACAAGCATTTGATCGAAAAAGTGTTCGAGTGGTTTTATTTTTCGATCAATGTCGGATCGGCGTTGTCCACGGTGATTATTCCGTGGACCCTGCAACATTATGGCCCACACGTCGCCTTCGGCATTCCGGGAATTCTGATGTTCATCGCAACAGTGATTTTTTGGATGGGACGCTACAAATTCGTACACATCCCCCCCGGCGGATTGGCATTTGTCAAGGAAACTTTCAGCGGTGAAGGCATGAAAACCGCCGGAAAATTAATCGTGATCTATCTGTTCGTAACCATGTTCTGGTCGCTGTTCGATCAGACCGCATCCGCGTGGGTATTGCAGGCAAAACACATGGATTTACGCTTGTTCGGATTCGATTTTCTCCCGTCCCAAATCCACGCGGCCAATCCGATTTTCGTGATTCTCTTTATCCCTCTTTTTTCGAAAATCGTGTATCCGGCAGTCAGCAGGGTATTTCCTCTCACGCCGTTGCGGAAAATATCGATTGGATTTTTCGTCGCGATCCCCTCCTTCCTCATCCCGGCGTGGCTCGAAGTCCAGATTATTAACGGATTCCAGCCCAGCGTCATCTGGCAACTTCTTGCGTATGCCTTCATTACCGCCGCGGAAGTGATGATTTCCATCACCGTTCTCGAATTTTCCTACACCCAGGCGCCTAATAAAATGAAATCATTCATCATGGCGTTGAACATGGCGGCCATCGGAACCGGAAATTTGTTTACCTCGCTGGTCAATTTTTTCATCCAAAACGAAGACGGCTCCAGCAAACTGGCGGGCGCGAATTATTACCTGTTCTTTTCCGCGCTGATCGCCGTCACCGCCGTTGTTTTTATCTTTGTGGCTTATTCTTATAAAGGGAAAACGCATGTTCAGGACGAAGCGGTATAAATCACCAAACCCGATCTCGCCCACGAACCTTGCTTCTCATGCCCCTGCACGGTATGTTTTTTTCAGAGTAAAATCATGAATCGGACGAAAGATATTTTCCATTAATTCGACTATGCCGATTGCCCGCGGGAAGGGCGAAGCATTTGCCTGAGCACCCATGACAATGTATATCATCCACGCATTTGATCACCCTACGATACAGCGTCTGATTTTTCGAGCAAATACTTCGCCCTTATTTATTGAAAATGACTCATTTTTCGGAAACGATGATTCGACATCAACGAATGAATACAAAAACACATCATTAGATATATTGTGCCATCCGATGAAAGGAAATCACAGATGAAAATCCTTGTCTTGAATTGCGGCAGCTCGTCGGTGAAGTTTCAATTGTTCGAAACCGAGACCGAGACGGCCTTGTTACGTGGACTCGTCGAGAAAATCGGATCATCGTCGGGAATTCTATCCTTCCGCGCGGTTGGAAAACACGACTTTCGCGAAATACGAGAGGTTGTCGATCACGAGGAAGCGGTCGGATTGGTCTTGTCCATTCTCGCACATCCGGAACAAGGCGTGGTCGCGTCGCTTTCCGAAATCGGCGCCGTCGGGCATCGCGTCGTTCACGGCGGGCAATCGTTTTCGGAATCCGTCATGATCACGGATAAAGTCTTGAAAGAGATCGAGCATTGTTGCCAATTCGCCCCGCTTCATAATCCCCACAATTTAAAAGGAATCGAGGGAATCAAGAAAAAATTACCCTCCATGTTTCAAGTTGCGGTGTTCGATACGGCGTTCCATCAACATATGCCCGCGAAAGCGTATTTATACGGCCTGCCATATGCTCTGTACGAAAAACACGGGATTCGCAAGTACGGATTCCACGGCACGTCCCACCGCTACGTCGCCCAACGCGCGGCGGACATTTTAGGAAAACCGTTGAAAGACGTTCGTTTCATCACTTGCCATTTGGGCAACGGTGCGAGCATTTCCGCCGTCAAGAACGGCGTTTCCGTCGATACGTCCATGGGATTCACCCCGCTGGAAGGACTCGTGATGGGAACCCGATGCGGCGATATCGATCCCGCGGTAATTCCCTATTTGATGGAAATCGAAAGTTTGAACAGCAAACAGATCGATGCGCTGATGAACAAATTCAGCGGCATGTTGGGGCTGACGGAAACCTCCAACGATATGCGGGAAATCGAGCAGGAAGCAAGCGCCGGCAGCGAACGGCACAAACTGGCATTGGATATTTACGCCTACCGCATCAAAAAATACATCGGCGCCTACGCGGCGGCGATGGGTGGGCTCGATGCGGTGATCTTTACCGGCGGCATCGGAGAAAATTCCCGCACGGTTCGCCGACTTATTCTCGAAAACATGGAGTTCATGGGGATTGTTTTTGATCCGAAAAAGAACGAAGACAACGCGGAATCGATCAGTACGGGATCGGTGAAGGCGTTGATTGTTCCGACGAACGAGGAACTGGCCATTGCGCGCGACACCGCCGCTTTATACGAATCCATGCGCAGCCAGGAAAAACCCGGCGTGGAGGAACGACAATCTCTGAAAGCGAACGAAAAAAGAGAATTGGTCCTGCTTTGGGCCAGGAATCCGAAAATGAACTTGTATGAATTGACGACGCTTTATAATCAGAATACCGGCAAATCACTCTCAGCGGACGTTATCGGCAAGGAAATCAAATCGCTGGGACTGGAAACGCTTGCCGAAGCGAAATAAGGATTGAAAGCAAGACCATCAGTGGAATCAGCGGTTCCCGACGAGCCGAAAAGGAGTCAATACGGTGAAGACGTTGAATAAGGAATTGAGTGGTTGGATTCTGGCGCGAGTCTGGTTGAATTCTTTGGAAGAAACCGCCCGCGATTTTCACGGCACCTATCCGAAGCCGTTTTGTTCCCGCGCGTACGAACATGCAACCGGCGCATGGCTGCGCATTCTGCAGGATGAATATGGCTTTGCCGTGAAAAAAAGCCATGGGATTCGTGAAGCCGTCGAAAATTATATCGACATCGGCGTCCGCGCGGGTTTGTTTCAAGATCCGAGTAGTTTCAAAATCAAAGAGATCAATCCCAACAAAGTGGAAATCTCCATTCTGGTTTGTCCCTACGGATGGAGCTGCAAAGACTCGATCAGCCGAGGTTTTTCGCATCGCGATTTGACCTGCGCCCGCATCGGCTGTTTTGCCGCCGCCGTCAAAATCCTGGCGGATATTCCCTGCAACTACGAAGTGACCAGCGTGGAAGGGGAAGAAGGATGCTGCGGATTTATTGAACGCGCATAAATGCAGTGGGGAGAGGAAACAAACATGAAAACGTTGGATCAATCCGTAACTTCGTTAAATTCCTCGCCGTACTGGAATGAACGACGGGAAGCGGCGCTCACGCTGAAATATTTTCGGGAGTCGCAAGCGCGAAAAACACTGCTCGATGCGCTGAACGATCCGGATGACGATGTATTGCAAGCCGTGATCGTCGCATTGGGAGAAATCGGGAATGAAGACGCCGTCGAGTATATGTTGCTTCCCAAATTCCTGAACCATCCCGATCCGCTGATTCGCTGGGCAACCTTGCAGGCGCTTGGGAAGATCGGCAAGTCGCTGATTGTCGCGGAAGTGGCTCAACTCATCGACGATCCGGAATGGATTGTGCGCAATGAAGCGCAAAAGGTCCTGCGAAAACAAGTCGATTCCGCCGTCACGCATTGCACGACCGATTCCGCTCGGCGCATGGTCAGTTTGCTCCCGTCCTCCAACCGCGAATTGCGAGAAATTCTCATTCAAGCCTTTCTGCAAATGGGGCCGAGAATCAAACCCCTGCTCCGGGATTTCGTCAAAGTCGGCGGCAAGCAAATTCAAACCGCCATGGCCTACGTGCTGGGCAAACTCAAGGATCAGGAATCCGCGCCTCTCCTGGTCGAACTTCTCGAAAATCCGGATCGTGAGATCCGAAAAAGCGCGATTGACGCATTGGGCAAAATCGGCGATCTTTCTTCTCTGCCTGCTTTGATCGAACGATTCGGCGATGCCTCCCGCGAAGTGCAAATCAGCGCCGTCGACGCCATCGCCCGTTTCGGCAAACCCGCATTGCCCCTGCTTCATGAAACGCTGCGGTATTCCTCCCGCAAACTGATTCAGCAGAATACGTTGTCGACTCTGGCCAAAATTCGCGATCTTTCGTCGATTCCCTACCTCGTTGAATATATGGGAAGTACCTATTTTATCGTAAGAAGGGCCGCCATTCGAGGATTGGTGCAATATGGCAAGGACGCCATCGAGCAAATCCACAACGCGATTCGAAATGTGAAATTCCCCTTTCTCGAAGAACTCCTACATCAGACGGAAAACGGAGAAACCGTCTGGATTCGCGTCCGCGCCATCAAGGCGTTGGGAGCGCTGGCCGATCATCGCGCCGTGCACCTGATGAAACGCCTGGCGGCCAATGAAATCGCCGCGATCCAGAAAACGGCGCTGGCGTCGCTGGCGGAAATCGGCTGCGCCTGTTGGCGTCGCTGCGGCGGATTGGCGGTGCTGCGGGAACTGCGCATCGCTCCCGACGTGGATTTGGTGGCCGAACAACTGGACGATGATTCGGAAAACGTGCGGCATCGCGCCGTTCAGGTTCTGTCGCGATGCGGAAACCCACGCGCGGTTCCGGCTTTGCTGCAAACCGTCGCAATCGACGGCAATGTGACGTTGCGCTACGAGTCGTTGCGGGCGGCGGATGAATTGGCGCCGGCGGATTCGGCGGTCGTTCAAGCTGCAAAAAAAGCGCTGCACGATCCCGATCCTCACGTACGCGCGGAAGCAATTCGCATCATCGGACGTTCCCCCGACGCGAGCAATTTGACGCACTTGCTTGAATGCCTGAAAAGTGCGAGTTGGGAAGTTCGCCGCAATGCTGCGCTGGCGTTGGGAAATATGGGCAATATCGCTCTTCCCAGTTTGTTGGGACGGCTGGATCAAGCCGACCAGTTGGAATTGGAATCCGTTTTGCGCGCCATCGGCAATGTCGGCTCCCCCGAAGCCATCCCTGCCATCGAGGAAGTGATTGCCAAAGCGCCGGCCGGTTCGCCGATTCGGGACGCGGCGCAAAAAGCCATTGCGGATATCCGCGACAAAATATAAAAAATGATAAAGTTCGTTTCATAACAACGCTCGTCCAACTTGATCCTTCCCGCGAATGCAATCATTCTTATACTCATATCATGCAAAATGAAACAAGAATGCAATTTACGTAACCGAACTTTTTCGGAGAACCCGTCATGATCAGAACCGCAATGATCCTCGCCGCCGGTCGCGGAACCAAAATCTGGCCATATGGCGACACCTGGCCGAAAGCCGCTCTGCCCGTCGCAAACCGCGCCGTGATTCGCAGACAAATCGACGCGCTTCAAGCTTGCGGGATGGAAACGATTATCGTTGTCGTCGGATATCTGTCCGCTCAAGTCAAAACAGCCGTCGCCGACATCGCGGAAATCCATTTTGTCGAACAGGGGAAGCCGACGGGAACGGCGGATGCGCTTCTCCTCGGTCTGTCACGCTGCAAGGAGGAACGTGAGTTTCTGGTCGTTTACGGCGACATCCTCTTCGCCGAAGAGGATTGCAAAGCGTTGCTTGATTCCTTTCACGCCGGGAACGGCTCCGCCGCATTGGTTCAGCCTCTCGGTCGCTTATCTTCACAGGAGTGGCTCTGTGCGGAGATTCGGGATGGCTGCGTGCAACAAATCCTCGGCCATCCGCGCGAAGCCGGCTATCGGCTCTGTGGATTGTACGCGCTGACAATGGATATCATCGGCGATTTGGAAACCAATCCGGGAATCATGACCTCGGTGGAAGTCGGCGCCATGCCGCCGCCGGAATCCGAACTGGCCGAATCGCTCAACCGCTACATTCGTAAAGGAAACAGAATCCAGGCGGTGGAGGCGCAACAATTTTTCGTCGATATCGATAAACCCTGGCATCTTCTGGACGCCAATACGGATTTGCTGCATACCCTGGGCGCGAAATTAACCGCCGATTGTATCTCACCGAGCGCATCGGTCGCGGCGGAAACCATCGACGGCCATATCGTCGTCGGAGACGGCTCGGTGATCGGAAACGATGTGAAAATCAAAGGCAACTTGTGGGTTGGAAAAAACAGCCGCATTGTCGATGGCGTCATCCTCGGAACCAATACGATCATCGGCGACGACTGTCTCGTGCGGGAATATTGCCGCATTGAAGACGGCTCCGCTATCGGCAATCGCTGCGTCGTCGGTCATGCGGCGGAATTCGGCGGAATTCTGATGGACGGCGCTTACTCGTATCATTACGGCGAATATTGGGGCGTCATCGGACGCTCCTCCGATTTGGGCGCAGCCACCGTTTGCGGGAATTTGCGTTTTGACGATCAAACCACGATTCATACCATCAAAGGCCGGCGGGAACAACCCCCATCGCCCGGCGCAAACGCCGCGTTTCTCGGCGATTTCACGCGAACCGGCGTCAATACGATTCTCATGCCCGGCGTGAAAGTCGGCGCGTACAGCGTCATCGGCGCGGGCGTCATTCTCAACGAGGATGTCCCGAATCATTCACTGATCTATGTCAAACAAGAGTTGATTCGCAAAAGTTGGGGACCGGAAAAGTATGGATGGTGATGAGGTTGACGCAAATGGCATTTTCTTCCATTGACGAATCTCCACTTTTGGATTCGGCGATTCAAGCGCTTAAAAACGTTGAAATTAATTATTGGGAACTACCCGAACTCTCGCAAAACCGGATTCACACGCTGCTGCGTTTCTCTCCGCGCCTGGCGGCGATTTGCACCCTGAAACCCGAATATTTTCTCCCCCTGCTCGACGACGAAAACCTGAGAACCCATCTGACGCCGGCGAATTATCAAGACCAGTTGCAAAGCCTTCTTGCAACAACGGACAATGCGGAATTGACGATTCGCCGTTTTCATCGCCGCGAAATCATCCGTATTGCCATGCGGGATATTTGCCACGTCGCCGATATTCAGGAAATCACCGAAGAACTTTCCGACCTTGCGGAAACCGTGATTCGCGCGATTTTTGATCTGCAATGGCGGCAATGGGCGGCGAAATACGGAATTCCCACATCGGACGAACCGGAATGTCCATCCCGGATGTGCATCATTGCCATGGGGAAGCTTGGCGGCAGAGAACTCAACTTCAGTTCGGACATCGATTTGATGTTTGTGTACGATGGGGAAGGAAAAACGAAACCGTGTGATGGAGATTCCGTCGACAATCAGTCTTTTTTCATCGGTCTCGCCCAAAGCATTTGCGATCTGCTTTCAAAACCTTCATCCGAAGGATTTCTTTATCGCGTGGACACGCGGCTGCGTCCGGAAGGGAGCCAAGGCGCGCTGGCGGTCTCACTGATGACCGTCGAAGTGTATTACCACACCTACGGCGAGAATTGGGAACGGCAGGCCTTGCTGAAAGCCCGCCCCGTTGCCGGCGATCCCGCCGTCGGCAGTAAATTCATGCAACTCATCACGCCGTTCACGTATCGCAAATACGTGGACGAAGTGGAAATCGCCGAAGTCCTCCGGTCCATCGACCACATGCGCGTCCAGTCGCTGCAAACGCTCACGGCGCCGGAGCAAAAATGGCGCAATTTCAAAAACGGATATGGAGGCATCCGCGATATCGAATTCTTCGTGCAGGCGGTTCAAATGCTGTACGGCGGTCAATATCCCGAAATCAAATTGGAAGGCACCCTGGTTTCGTTGTTACGCATGCACGAAAGCGGACTGTTGCATTCAAAGGAATTCGCTTTCCTTGCCGACGCCTACCGCTTTTTACGAAAAATCGAACATTGCCTGCAAATGGTGGCCGATCAGCAGGTGTACGAATTGCCCCAAGAGGAGAACAGTCAAAACCGTCTCGCCGCGAGCCTGCGCTACGCTTCGTATGATGCGCTGAAGATGCGCTACGACGAGATAACCCGGCAGGTGCGGGAAATTTACATCGGCGTGTTCAAACGCGTCGAATGGGAAGATCCCTCCGCCATTCTCATCGACGCGGATACGTTCAATCCCGATATCGACGCCGTGTTGACTCACTTCGAATTTCGTGACACGAAACAGGCGTTTGCGTTCATCAAAGCGTTGCTCAAATCGCCCGATCCCCATCTCCAACCCAAAACCACCCGTTTAGGGAAAGCGATGCTGCCGCGTTTGTTGCAGTGTCTCAAAAAAAGTCCGGATCCCGATATGGCGTTGAGCAATTTCGAAAAATTAACCGCCAGTTTCAAAGCGCGAACGGCGCTCTATGAGGTGCTTTGCGACGAACCCTCGCTGTTGGATCTTCTCGTTTCCGTTACCAGTTCCAGTTCGTTTCTGACCAGCCTGGTTTTGCGCGATCCGTCGTTGTTGGATACGGTCGGACGGGCAAAACTTCTCGAAGAAACGGTTTCCCCGCAATCTCTTCACAATCATTTGCAAATCATCGCCGCGGCCTATCCCGCCGAACCCCGGCGCGACCATCTGTTGCGCGTGCAAAACGCGGCCATGTTTCAAAGCGGGAATCGTTTCATCATCGGCATTACGGATGTGGAATGCATGAGCCGGGAACTGGCGGAGGTGGCCGATTTCGTCTTGACTCATGCAATGCAACCGGCTCACGACGCTCTGGCCGCCCGTTATCCTGATTTCACGGCTTCGTTCGCCGGCGATATCGCGGTGATCGGTCTCGGCAAACTCGGCGGACGGGAATTCAACGTGGCCTCCGATTGTGATGTGATGTTTGTCTACGCAAATTCGCGAACCACGAACGCGGTGAACTCTGCCGAATACTTTCAGCGATGGGGAGGAAAATATACCGAATTTCTCGAATCCAAAACCCGTTTGGGCTTTCTGTATCACGTCGATGCCCGCTTGCGGCCGCACGGAAAAAGCGCGCCGCTGGCGTCGAGTCGGGATGGATTCGCCGACTACTTTCGCAACGAAGCGCAATTTTGGGAAAAAATGGCGTTGACGCGCGCCCGATTCATCTGCGGCAACGATCATATTCAAACGTTCCTGAACGAGTTGAAAGAGGAAATTCTTTTTTCCTCGCCGCCCAACCGGAGGGAGATCGAATCGATCCTCGACATGCGTAAAAAGATTGAATCCGAAAAACACCAGGAAACCTTGAAAGCCGGACCGGGGGGATTGATCGACGTCGAATTCATTTCGCAGGCATTGGTATTGTGTTATGGCCCTACTTGTCCGGCAGTGCAAAAAACGGCTACCATGCAAGTCCTGCGCGCGGCAACCGCGGAAGAATTGCTCCCTCTCGACGACGCCAAACAACTCATCACATCCTATCTTTTTTTGCGGGAAGTCGAAAATCGACTGCGCATCGTCAACAACATCTCGTTGGACGCCATTCCCACCGATCGCGACAAATTGGAAGAACTGACGCGCCGCTATGCCCTCAAACTCGATACCGAAAAACCGACTCCGGACAAATTCCTCGGCATGATTTCATTACACACACGCAAAGTCCGCCATATTTTTGAACGCTTTTTCAATGATCTTCTCCACCAATTCTCATGATAATCGATCTCTCTTGATTCGGGTGCAACCGGCGTCGCGCCTGTGCTGGCAATGCAAGCGAGGACGCTTGCTCTACCCTCCTCCGCGTGGGGAGTTTACCGTGATCCCCACAAGGGCAGAAAATACATTGCCCTTGCCGCTCCTCTTATCCCCTGAATCCCAATCCCCTATACCCGAAAGCTCATACCCTATCCATACACTCTTAATCAACCAACAATTTCAGGCTAAGCTATAGCCATGATATGGCGAGTTCTATTTCGGATTGAGGAATGAATGTGGATTCTTTCTTGACCGGCGAGTTGATCGAAGATCGTTTTCGGATTGATGAAATTCGAAAAGGAGCCATGGGCATCGTATATCTCACAACGGATGTCCGGACCCAAAAACCGATTGCGATCAAGACGTTCGACGACCGTTTTTTTTGTTCGGAAAAAAACCGGCAGTGTTTTGTTGACGAAGCGCTGATGTGGATTCAACTTGGCAGTCATCCCAATATCGTCCGCGCCTATTCCATCCAATTCATTCAGAATAAACCGCATTTGTTTCTCGAACGAGTGATTCCGGACAATCCGCGCGGCGCAACGTTAAAGGATTTCCTGTTTACTCACGTTCCGACGGAGAAAGAGATGCTGCAGTTTGGCATCCATATGTGCAATGGAATAATACACGCCGGCCGCGTCTTTCCCAATTTTGTGCATCGGGATTTGAAATCCGAGAACATCCTGATCGGAACGGATAAAATCCCCAAAATTTCCGATTTCGGAATGACCTTGAGATGGGAACAAATCGATTCGCAATCCACCACCGATTCGAAATACAAATGGCAGGAAAAAATACGCCCGCTGGAACTGGCCGGACGCATGGAAGGCACGCCTGCATTTGCCTCGCCGGAACAATGTCTGTGCAAACCGTTGGATGTGCGCTCGGATATCTATTCGTTCGGATGTATTCTCTACCACCTGGCCACCAAACGCCTTCCTTTTTATAAAGAAACCGTGGAGGAGCATATCGTCGCGCATCTGCGGGAAATCCCTCTTTCCCCCTTGAAAATGAATCCCGGCATTTCCTCCACGTTTTCCTCCATCATTCTCATTTGCATGAACAAAAAACCGGAAGAACGCTTTCCCGACTTTCAATCCCTTTGCGACGAATTGATCATCCATTTTGAACAGTTGACCGCGGAAAAACCGATTATTTTTGTGAATGAAAATCCCCTGAAGGCAGAGGAATATGTGGAACGGGCGCTCTCTTTTGCATTGCTTCAACGGTTTCCTGAAGCGCTCGAGGAATTGGATAAAGCCGCGGAGATCGATCCCTTGCGGCAGGAGATCTGGTTGTATCGAGGGAAAATCCACTTTCAGAAACAGGATTTTTCAAAAGCGCTGGAATGTTTCAACAAAGCCAAATCGTATCCGCCGGAAAGTGCGGAACTGTACGAATGGTTGGGAAAAACCTACTTGGCGCGCGACCAGAAAAATGAAGGATTGAATTGCCTGCACGAAGCGGTTCGCATCGATCCGTCCCGCACTTCCGCCTACGAAGAATTGACAAAACTCTATATCCGACTCCATAACTTTCTGAAAGCGGAACAAACCTTGCTGGAAGGCATGTGTACTGTATCGAATTCGTTCGAACTCTATATTTTGTTGGCCGATGTATACAGCCATCTCGGAGACCTCCGAAAAGAACGGGAAGCGCTGCTGTCCGCTCTTGCCCAAAAAAAGGATGACGTCGAACTCATCCTGCGAGCGGCTCACATATGCCTTCGCCTCCATGATAAACGTGAGGCATTGCGCTGGGCCAGACGCGCGGAGGAGCATCAGCCGAAATCGTTCGAAGCCTGGTTTCGGTTGGGAGAAATCTATCTCAAAAATCAGGATTTAATTACCGCGGCCGAAGCATGGAATATCGCCGCGATGACCGGCGAGGGAGATCATTCGTTTTATGCGGATTTGTCCGATTTGCATTTTCGCCTGCGGCGTTACGAAGACGCGTGGCAATACGCTCTCCGCGCGGAAGAACTGGGGGCGGAAGTGGAGGTTTTGAAACGCACTATTCAAGCAAAACGTCTTTCCATGAGGCCATGGTAATCTGAGATGAAATATGTGATTTTTGGTGATATCCATAGCAATTTAGAAGCCTTGAAAACCTTTTTTCTTCTCACCGATCCCTTAAAGAACATAAAACGGATATGTCTCGGAGATATCGTCGGTTACGCCGCTCATCCGAACGAATGCATTGAAATGATTCAAAAACGGGATATTCCCGCCGTCATGGGCAATCATGAATTGGCCATCCTCAATCCCATCGAACGCGAGACCTTTAACCACGTTGCGCGGAAAGCCATTGAATGGCAAAGTGCGACAATCCATGATCAAAACCGAAAGACGATCAGCCGGTTTCCCTATACGTTACATTTTGACGGACTCTTTGACGTGACCCATGCGAATTTTTTCAATCCGGAGATTTTTTCTTATATGAACAGCGACGAAGAGGCGGAACGAGCCTTCTCCGCCCTGCAAACGAACCTTGGCTTTTTCGGCCACACCCACGTTCCCAGGATTTATACGCAGAATCCACATCCCGGCCGGACGGAGCCGATTCAAATGGAAACTATTTACGGCGAAAAAGTGAAAATCACGCTGGAAAACAATAAACGCTACCTGATCAATCCCGGCAGTCTGGGACAACCCCGCGACGGCGATCCGCGCGCCGCCTACGCCGTGCTGGACTCGGAGGAAATGAGCGTGACTTTCCATCGTATTCCTTACGATGTGGAAAAAGAAGCGCGGCATGTGCGGGAAACGCATCTGCCGGATATTCTAGCAACCCGCCTTTTAGTCGGCTATTAACCGAATATCCGTAAAAGCGCTGTTGCGTGAACAATTTGTCCGCAAATGCGTATATTCCTTTGTCGTGGTTGGATGTTCCCGCTCGTTTTCACTCAATCCTAACCGCGCTCCCACACAGATGTAATATTCCCGTGTTATAAAATACAACCAACGGAATTACGACGCCGGCTGCCGTTCACCAGGGATTTTTCTCTGCAATCTCAATCGGTTTTATATGGGAGTCCTCTAGAGCTTTGATAAGAATTTGTAATACAATAAAAAAACCGGCGTTTCGGTTTTGTTTCCGAAAAGGACGCGGTAATCCGTTTCCTGTGGAAATATGACGGGGTGTAGATAATCGCCCTTATTCTAATTAAAAAGGAGAAGAAGTATGAAGAACGGTTTGGTAATCCTAATCGCGTTATTTGTGGCGTTTCCGGCCTGGACGGCCACGAACAATTCGGGCAATCCACCGACCTTTTTGTGGATTGACCTTTGCACGAATGGAATCGGCGACAGCGACGGCGCCATCCCCTATCCCCGCATGGAACCAAATGTCTTTGACATCGGCGTGGATTTAGGTGCCGATGGGACCATCGATCGCTGGCTCTCGCAGGAAGGCTCCGAATTTCTCGGTCGTGATAATGCGAGTACGGTCGCTCCCTTGAATTGGCGGCGATTTTACATCCGCCTGGACTTCGACGCCGGAAAAATGGCCAAAATCCGCATTGTCGATAACAGCACGGAATATTATATGGCCATCAACGCCATTCGCCTGAATTATGCGGACGGCAAGGTCGTGCCCAATTTGGTGCCGAATGGATGGTTTGAGGATGACCCGCCTCTAAACGGATGGACGATCGTATCCGGGAGTTTACGCGATCCCGCCGCTCTCATTCAAACGGATACTTCCGGGCAGTTTTCACTGTATAGCACAAAATTCCTGAGTACAACGACCACGCCAGCGACAGGCGCATCGGCGGAAACGGTGGTGATCGAATCGAACGCGTTTCCTCTGACTCCACCCAGCAGCTTCATTTATGGCATGGTGTCCGGCGGCGGCTCCGAATTGTGGAATAAATCCGGCGCGGGCGGCAGCGACAACGCCAGCGGCGTTTTTATCGACGTCGGAACGGCAACGCAGAATCCGAACGGCGTGTATGACGAGGGAACAGACATCCCGCTGACCGGTTTTATCGGCGGAACATCGAGTTCCATTCGCAATCAAATCCATCCGGTTTTCTTTAACACTTCCGGCCTGGAAGGTCGCCGCGCTCAAGTTGTCGCAATTGATAATTCCAGGATTTTTCATGTGGGGATGGACAGTTTTCGCATGAATTGGAATTTGGACGTTATTAAAAACGGCGGTTTCGACGATGGCATTCCCACCCCCGCAGAAGATCCCAACGCCATCGCATGGTTTTCCGAAGAGGCGTTGGAATGGAACGAACATCCTTCCGGCGCCATTCCCGGCTGGACAGTTACTTCCACCGACATCGGCAGCGTCTATTTCTTTGACAAAGCCTGCCACGGTAGTATGTTTTCCGGCCGCACCTACGTGGGCACGGCGGGTTACACGGAGGCGGATCGCATCTTTACCGGTGTGAAACTGACTTCCGACGTATTTGTCATCGAATCCATTCCCAATCCGGCGGAAAGCGTGTTTCTGCAGTTTGCCGCGGCGCAAGGCAGCGCCCGTGAACGCTACACCAGCAACGGAAGTTCACGCGAACGCGGCTACGTCGCTCTTAACGTGGATGTGAACGGCGATGGAACCTTCGAGGGACCGGGAGATTACGTGTACGCGCAAACTCATCAAGGCATGGGGCAAAATCTGAACACCAGCAACATGGATTTGTGGTCGTATCCCGAATTTCGGTTCTACATCAAACCCGAACATCAAGGCAAAATGGCGCAAATTTATGTTGAGGATACAATGGGACCATCGCGCGGCAGTTATGGCTGGATGTGCGTTGACGATTTCTTCGTATGGGACGGCAAAGAAGCCCGTCTGGCTTTCCCCAATTCCGATTTCGAGATGGGCTCGCTCGAAAACTGGACGGAAGAAGTCGGCATCAACGGCGGCGCTCTGCGCTCCTGGCTCGCCGGCTCCGCCGATTCGTTCTACTCAGGTTTGGTGGAACATGTATCGATGAACAATCGCCATTCGGTCGTCGACGGCGCGTTCTCCGCCGATACCGCCGCCAATGAATACACCGGCGGCGACGCGGGAACGGGAACGTTGATTTCCATCCCATTCGAATTGCCCACGGTGTCTCCGACTCATGTCGCCGACTGGAGTGTTTTCTAATACGATGAACGTATGCAGGGGGAGAGTGCTTCTCTCAGAGATCATTCTCCCCCTTTTCATAATGTAATCAAAGGGCAAATCGGCATGTATAAAATTTATAAATACAGAGCTTTTACATTAATTGAATTATTAATTGTCGTGGCGATTATCGGGATTTTGGCCGCCATTGCCGTTCCCAACTTTCTCAATGCGCAGGTTCGCGCGAAAGTGGCGCGCACCCAGGCGGATATTCGCATGTTGCGGGAACAGGTCGAGATTTTTCACATGGATTCGGGAAAATGGTTGATCGATGGCAATGACTGCGACGGCAGTTCGGATTGTTGTTTCACCGGCGAATGGTTTGGCGTCCGGCCTTCACAGGTGGGCATCAGCAATGTCGGCACGGGCGATAACCATTTTTCCGGCCAGGTGTATATGGTTTTGACTACGCCGGTGAATTATATCTCGTCCATTCCGATTGATCCTTTTGGAAAAGGGTGTTTTTATGCCTACGAAGATCGCGACTGCTCGAATACAGGCGGAACCTGGGGGATCCTGGCCGCCGCCGGACCGGACAGCGACAACGGCGACTGGCATCCGAACAACCACGCCATCGGTTACAACACGTCCAACGGACTCGCCAGCAATGGCGATTTGTGGTTCTGCTGGCGGTTTAATCAAAAGCCGGATCCCACTTACGATATCTATTTCACCGGAAAAAATTGGGGATTTTGATGCCATTCCCGACGGAAAACAATTTCTCTTTGGCATTCCATGGCATGATAGCTTGACCAATCCCAAAAAACCGGTTGTGAGTCATCTTTTGCAAAATTAATAAAATAGTAAAACGAAAAGAAATCAATAGCGAGGCCATTTGGCGATGGGCGTATGATGCAGTCATACAATCATCATCCTTCTATTCTGTTCCATCACGATTTCAAGGATGTATTTTTTCATGCTGGATCCGAGAAAACTCTCTCCTCCTCCAACCTATGATAAAATCAATCTCGCAAGTCGATCAAACCTTTTTTTTGCTACCCTTTTCCCGAAACTTGCGTAATAGATTGATGAGAAAGCATTCCGGCAACCATACGTCTTGTAAATAAGGTTGGTTTCATGGACCAAAAATTGGAACGGGGATTGGCGGCGGGAGATCCGGCGGCGTTCGCAGAACTCTTCGAATCGTATTCGAACGATTTGCTGCGGCTCGGGTATTCTCTGCTCGCCAATGTAACGGATTCCGCGGATGTGGTGCAGGACGTATTGATCGATTTCGTGGGCGCTCTGCGTTCCGGAACCTATCATGTGAAAAATCCACTTTTCCCCTCTTTACCGCTCTGAAAAGGTGAGATACATCCTACTCGACGGAAATAAAAGGAAAACGATCATGCTGGTAGACATTCACGAAGCAGAAAATAATTTGTCAAAACTCATCGACAAAGCACACGCAGGTGAAGAAATCATAATAAAAAAAGATGATATCGAAGCGCGACTGCATATACTGAGATTCCAAACCAGAAAAGAACATCGCAAGCCGGGCGCGATTCCTGATCTTATCATCAAAGATAATTTTGATGATCCTTTGCCAAATGATATTGCGGAAGCCTTTGGAAAGGTGAATTTAAAGTGAGACTCCTTCCATCCTCAATAACTGAGCCGCCCCCCCCGCATCCGACTCGAATCGATATCGCTGAAGACATTGGAAACAAAAATATCGCCGCGGGATGATAATCCGTTCGAGGAATCATACTGCAGCCCGTTCGGATTGCCGCCGGGGCTGAAGAAGAATCCCCAATCGCCGGTCATTTTATCGGGTCCGAGCACCGAAAACGTGTAACTTTCCGCCTGCGAGGCCTGCCCCGAATAGCGGGTGTTGTACGTGAGGGCGCAGTTGGAGCCGAAAGCGTCCTGCATTTGCGTGCCGGACATGTAAGAGATCGGCGTGGTGAAAATGCGCAGCTGGCTGAAACTCATGAATCGCGGCGCAAAGGAAAATTCCGGGACGCCTTTGATGTCCGCGGGCGCGCCGTTGGATTCGGTTCCGCAACCGAGTCCGCCGAGGTACGTGGCCGAGCCGGGATCGTCGCAGTCGATGGGGCGTTGGTTGTTGTTGTCGAGCATATACATCATCACGACGTTTTCCATCGTGCGGATATCCGCCTTGCCGCGGGCAACCCGGGCGCGAACCTGTGCGTTCAGAAAATTGGGAACCGCGATAGCCGCCAGAATGCCGATAATCGCGACAACAATGAGGAGTTCGATCAATGTAAATCCGTATTTTTTTGTCATATCACTCCATCGGATTAAAAAAATGAAGAACAATCCACTTCTTTTATAACATGGATCGAACGCGATTGAAAGATTGAAATGGGGGGAGAAACGGAATAAACGCCGGAACGTTTCGGCGATACTCGCGGTAAGATTCGCCAAATAAAGCGATTAATTTGCGTTCCTCCAAATACGTCCCGATGAAAATATACGCCGAGAGAATGACCGCGGTAAGCAAATCGGCGCGAGTCAGATCCTTCGCCCAGACCAGAATCAAAACCGCCGCGTACCATGGATGCCGCACATAACGGTGGATGCCACGAATGACGATCGCAGGTTTTACATCCGTGCTTTGAGGGTGAAAAACCTGGCGCATCCCCAAAAAATCCAGACCGTCGTAACTGATAAAACCACCAACAAGAAAAATCGCCGCCATGCCGAGCAAACCATATCGCACATACCAAAAAATTCCATCCCAAACCAGAATCGTTTCACCATCCAACGATTTCCAGTACAGAAAAACCGGGATAAAGGTAATCAGGCTGAATAGATTGAAAGCCAGGCGGTAATAGCGAAAACTATCGCCCATTTTCATCTGCAAAAAGGAAGTCCAGGTCGGAGTGATCAACGCACTGTGAAAAAAACAGCAAATCGACCACGCCAATCCCAACATGATCAATTCATTCATTATTCAGCGTTGATATCGAGCAGCACTTTTTTAGCGCCCGGCGCATTGGCGCGCTCCCACGCCTCTTCCGCGCGGTGTAACGGATAAACGGCTTCAATCAGTCGTTCGACCGGAATCCGATTTTCTGCCAGCAAGCGGATCGCCGGAGCAAACCGTCCGCAACGAGAGCCGACGACGGCGACCTCGTCGATCACCAATGGGGTCAGATCAAGCGCTTCGGCGTGCGCCATCGTGCTTTTTAAAACGATGGTTCCGCGCGGACGAACCAGCGTCATCGCCTGTTGCAATCCCTGCGATGCGCCGGTGGCTTCGATGACGATATCCCACTGTTTTTGCAGTTCGGGAGACAAATCGTTTTCCAATATACCCACGGCAAAGTCCTTCACAAGATCCAATTTCGTTTGATGATGGCCGATCAAGAGAATATCACGGCCATGGCGCGCCCCCATCGCCAGAGCGGTAATCAGGCCGAGTTTTCCATCGCCCAAAATACAGATCCGGTGAGTCGGTTCGATGTGAATTTGCTCAAAAATTTCCAACGCGGCCGCCAGCGGCTCCACAAAGACAGCCGCCTCATTGGAAACCACATCGGGAATCGCAAGCAAGTTCTCAACAGGCAACGTCAACCATTCCGCCATACAACCATCCCGGCCATAAATTCCTAAAACGGTGCGGCTCCGACAATGTCTTTCCAATCTCTGGCGACAGAGCGAACAATGACCGCACGCCGCGTTGATTTCACCCACCACGCGAGCGCCGATCGGCCAGGACAAGCCGGGTGAATCGACAATTCCCACGAATTCGTGGCCCAATATGCCTTCAAATCCCATATACCCTTTGGTTAGTTCCAGGTCGGTTCGGCAGATTCCCGCCAATAGAACGCGAATCCGCGCCTCTCCCTGCCGCGGAACCGGTTGGGCTGCCTGCGTATCCAAAAAAAGACCCTTCGATGTATACCGCAATGCTTTCATATTCCGTTCCTTTTCCATTCGAATTCATTCCGGATTTTTTCATTCGATCGGGTTCCTACGTTGTCAGCGTAAACGGAAGCTGCTAATATAAGGTTGTATTTACCCCTTCTCTGCTCTATTGTTTTGAACATGAAATCAGGATGTGTGCATGAATATCAATCGTATTGACCTCGAACATGTAACCACCCTCTCGTTTGACGAAGAAGAGCAATTGCGCGACGCGGAGGCTTTGCGAGATTATCTGAATGCGATCATCAACGAAGGACGCCTTCATATCTTACTCGATTTGAAGAATGCGACCTATATCAGCAGCTCGGTTTTGGGTTGTTTCATCACTACGTTCCGGCAATTGGTACAAAAGGGAGGCAAACTGAAACTGGCGAGCATCCGCCCCAACGTCGCGAATATTTTCGAAATGACCCGCCTGGATCGCATCATCGAAATTTTAAGTGATCGGAAAACCGCCTACAAATCTTTCGGATTGCAGAAATCGATCGATGATGACATCGATGTGGAGGAATTTTTTCTGTAATTGACCGGCTCAATCCCATTTCCTTACAGCATTGTGAGGAAAAACAATTGTGTCGGATTAAAGTAAACGAAATCGGGGAGTCCCGACGGAACTCCCCGAATGTTTTATATGGATAGATAAATCCACATCAATTCAAGAAATCGCGGATTTCACGGCTGCGCAACGGATGGCGCAATTTTCGGATGGCTCGTTGCTCGATTTGCCGGACACGTTCGCGCGTAATCCCGAACCGCTTGCCGATATCGCCCAATTTCCAGACTTTGCCGTCGGTCAGTCCATAACGCAGTCGAAGAATCGTTTCTTCCCGTTCCGACAGCTGGCAAAGGATATCTTCGATGCGTTTGCGCAATACGTTATTGGCAAGCCGTGATTGCGGCGTGACGATATTGCTGTCCTTGATCAGTTCCCCGATCGTGGTTTCCCGGTCTTCGCGCACGGGCGTTTCCAGTGAAACCGGATCCTGCTGCCAGCCCATCAAATCGATGACGCGGCTTTCTTCCATGCCGAGATAATTCGCAATTTCGTGTACGGTCGGATCGCGGCCCATCAGCTGCGTCAATTCCGTATTCGTTCTCTCCACCTGGGCGATTTGATCGGTGACGCCGGTGGGGAGGCGAATGGTTCGGCGCTGTTGCTTAACGGCGCGGGAAATGCTTTGGCGAATCCACCACACCGCGTAGGTGCTGAATTTGGTTCCACGGGTATAATCGAACTTGTCGACCGCGCGGGTGAGACCCAGGTTTCCTTCCTGAATCAAATCCAGCATCGGAATTCCACAATGTTTATAACGTTTGGCGACGGAAACCACCAACCGCAGGTTTCCGCGGATCATTGCCTGTCGCGCCTCACGGATCAATTTCAATCCTTCACGAACCACCTTATAACATTCGACCTGCCGTTTGGGGGTATCCCCCAATTCTTCCGCCAACCGCCGGCGCTGTTCGGTATTCTTTGCATGTTTCATTTGCAGGAAGGCGTTGCGTAAATTTTTCGCCAATCGCCAAAGGGCGTTCACATCCAAATCCAAGTCGTAAATGATCGCGGACCACTTTTTATAGCGATTATCCAGTTGCCGGGCCGTGAGTTTCCCGTTTTCCTCTTCCTTAAATCCTTGCCGGATCACTCGGGTTTGACGCTTCATTTCTTTCACGGTCTTGGCCAGTTCCGTTTTACGACGCGCTTTTCCCGCATCGGGATTTCTCATGGTGATGTGAGGGGAACGAGCGCCGGAGGCCAAATCGTCAACCAGCGTTTCCAGATCACGAATCACGAATCGGGAACGAGAAAATCCTTCCGCCAGCAGCTGCCGGCCGATATCCATCTTTTGATAAATCTCCACTTCGTCTTCACGGGAGAGCAGAGAATAATTACCGATTTCCCGCAAATATTCCTTCACCGGGTTGTAGGCGTAGCGATCTCCCGTGCGGGAGCGGCGAACCGTCTGCATTTCGCCCATAGTCTCGCTGTCGATTTCTTCATAATCGTCCGCCATCACCGGATCAATCGGGGTATCAGTCGGATCTTCAAGCAGCTCGATTGCATTGAGTTCTTCGTCCAGTCCGTGCTCTCTCGTCCTAATCATTCCCTTTCACCTTTCTCTTGTAACGACTCTCATTATGAGAAGGTCTTTTTTTCTGTACGCAATTTTTGTGCCTTTATCACAATCGAACCTCTTTCTCAATAAACATTGATGATTCACACTTTGACATGCCAAATCCTTCCATCCAATTGTTCCATTTTGGTACAACACTGTTCATTTTGGACTCAGCTGCGAACCGAAAATGCGCGATTTCATGGATCGAAAATCTATACTTTACCGTCTCGATGTAACCCAATACTCCACATATAACCGTTCTGAGCCAAATTAGTAACCAACAAGATTACAGAAATATTGATAATTTTGACTAAACCAATCAACAATAAACGTGTCCCTCTTTCAATCATATTCTCGACCGTCGCACATTATTTCTCAATTTTGTTTCTCATCTTTGATAAATTCTTGCTACTTTTTTTCATAATTGATTCATTCCATTTCGCTAACGGGATTCGCGGTGTTTCCGTTTCATTCGGAAAGACCTGAACTTCCATTGATCAAACGAACATGGATGAGTCATTTTTATGCAAAAGTCGTTAAAATTTGTAAAATCAGTTTGCTATACCCGTTTAACCCAGCCAGAGTGATCATCGCGGGTAAAGCAAACGTCTTCGCTTATACGATCCGCGCAGACGAGAACGCCGATTTCTATCTTTTATTTATGTATAATATAATATGATCGGTTAGTCGTGATGGAACGCCGCCGTCTCGGCGGCTTAACGAATTGCCGGCAGGATGCCGGCGTTACCTTAAAATCAGCAAAGGGGCTTGTCGAATGGCGCAAAAAGTGAAACTCTATTCGAAAGGAATATGAAAAAGGAGATTGCCGATGATAAACAACCATCGCAAACGATACGACTCTCACAACCAGGATGATTTTGATAAATACCAGATGAATCGCCGGTCATGGATGGCGACAACCGCGTGTGCACTCGCATCCTGTTTTTCCACCGCGTCCGCGGAAACTCAACCGATCAAAAAAAACAATGCCTTGACGTTATTTTCAAAACACCTGGGATGGATGAACTATGAGGAACTCGCCGAGACAACCACGCAACTCGGTTTCGATGGCGTCGATTTGACAGTACGACCCGCGGGACATGTTCTGCCGGAAAACGTGGAAAGGGATTTGCCGCGAGCGACAGAAACAATTCGCAAAGCCGGTCTCGATGTCACGATGATCACGACACAAATATCGGATCCCAACGAACCAACCACGCGAACTATTTTAAAGACGGCAAGTGCATTGGGAATCCCGTTTTATCGCATCGGCTCGTGGCGATACCATCCCAAACGAGACGTGATTGCCCAGCTGGAAGAATGGAAACCGAAGCTGAAAGCGTTGGAAGCGCTGAATCAGGAATACAACCTGCGCGCGGGATACCACAACCATTCCGGCCGCAATTACATCGGCGCGCCGATGTGGGATATTTATGAACTCTTCAAAGGCCTCGATCGCGAATGGATCGGCTGCAATTACGACGCCGCCCATGCAGTGGCCGAAGGCGGATACGGCGCGTGGGAAATCAACATGCGGCTGCTGGCCGATCGGTTCAAAATGTGCTCGGTCAAGGACAGCGAATGGGTGAAAGGGGAAAACGGTTGGCGATTGACGCATCCGCCGGTCGGCGAAGGAATGACGCCGTGGCCACAAATCTTGAAAATGATGAAAGAAAGCGGTTTCAGCGGGCCGTTTTCCATGCATTTCGAATACGAGATTCCCGCGCAATCGCAAGAGGAGGAACGAAAAAAACTGATGGAATGCATAAAACGCGATCGTTCCGTTTTTCGAAAAATGATGAATGATGCAAATATCCTATGAATCTATCGTTATGGTCCCTAAAATCCTTATTCATGCAACTACTAAATCAACAATCAACCGATTCATAAATCAATGATCGTCTTCGATGCCGTTCTTTTTCAATAGTGACTAGACAGGATTCCAAGTAATGGGGAGATATCGAGCTAAAGAATTTTGCCAACACGGCTGTTTGCTCATCCGCGGATGGATTGCGTAATCGCAACGTGATTATTGTTGGATTGGGTAGTTTTTGTAAAACAACAATTTTAGAAAAATCCAAATCAGTGGTAATAATAGTAAATCCTTTTTCTCGGGCAATTTGAACAATGTCTTCATCCGAAGAATCATGCATCTTTTCATCCTGCGCATGAACAACCTGGAATCCAAATTTCTCAAACAGTGATTTAACGGCGGGTGAAATCCCCATATCCAGAAAGAAACAATAATGCATCACACTGCGATCCATTCTTCCCGGGTCAGATAGGCCGCGTATTCAAGAGATTGACGGATATCTTCCTCTTCCAAATAAGGAAAATCATTTAGGATTTCATCGAACGAATTGCCCGCTGCAACTAGATCGATAATTTGATAAACAGGAAACCTCATCCCACGAATGCATGGCTTTCCATCACAAATACTTTTTTTTATTGTTATTCGATCAAACATAACGTATTCCATCCATCCTCTGTGTGAAATATTTATACCTTTTTATCTTTTCTTTATATTCTATCTGAAAACCGCTTGATCTTGAATGGCTTATTTACATCGCCATTGCCGCAATTTTTCCCACGCTTCTCTCGTTTTCAGGATTTCACGAGATCGAGTGATGCCTTCCCGCAGAGTCGGAATTTTTCCTGAAATCAACAACAGAAACGCTGCATTGAGCAGAATTATATCACAAAAACCTCCCGGCTCTCCTCCCTTCAACAGCGCTTCAATTCGTTCCGCGCTTTCACAACTTAACTCATTGACTATATTAGACTTTGAATCGATATCTTTCGAATGAATATGAAGACCAAAAGCGGATGATTCAAGATACGTTGTTTCCACTGCACCATTCTTTATTTCTGCGATCAACGAACGTTCGGGCCGTATTTCGTTCGAACCTTCGATGCCCGCCACGGCGATGATGCGTTCGTAACCGAGCGATGATTTTTGCATCGCGTTGCAGATCAATTCGGCGAACGGCCGGTGAAAAAAACCGCCCACGTAAATTGTCGCAGCGAACGGATTGGCCCACGGCTCAATCGTGTTGAAAATGGTTCGTTTCCCGACCTGCCGGCGTTCATCCAGCAATTTGTGGATCTCCGGATTGAAATCCGGCTGATGAAGATACGCGATTCCAATCTGTCGAAGCAGATCGTACGCCTGCCGCTGAGTTGGACGAGCGTCAATCCCCAAACGATTCAGCACATGAAAGTGAGTGGCCCCTGCTTTCGTGGGAACATCGCAGCCGCTGTGCAGGAGAATGGGGACGCCTGCGGCGGAGGCAATCAGAGCGGCGGGAATGCCGATATTCAATGTGCGTTTCTTGCCGTCGTATGCGCAGGCGTAATTGATCAAGCCGGGAATGGGCTGAAACGACGGCAGCCGAATCAAACGCTGCTGCATGGCATCGGCGAAAGCAGCCATTTCTTCCGCCGTTTCCGGCTTCCAGCGTTCCGCCAGCAGAAACGCCCCCAGCGTAACGGGGTGATACGCGCCGTCCAAAATCGCATTCATGGCCGCGAAGGCTTCCTCATACGTCAAATCCTTCGCGCCGCGCGCGCCGGTTCCCACTTTCCCAATAAAAGACAGCAGGCAATTTTCCATGCAATATCCTCGCTTCATACGGTTTGATCTTCCGCTCTAACTCGAATAGTATAAAACGAACCAAAGGAAACGTAGGGGCGGTTCGCGAACCGCCCCTACGGAAACAGGAACTGAGGAGGATATTGTTTATGAGAACACTACAGATTATTCTAATCGCGGCGATGATAGCCGGAGGGTTCACGTCGGCGCAGTCCACGGCGGCGGAGGAGCCGGTGAAAGTGCTATATCTGACGAAATCATCCGGTTTCGAGCATTCGGTGGTCCAGCGGGAAAAAGGGCAGCTGGCATGGTCGGAAAAAATCATGGTCGAACTCGGCGCGAAAAACAACATGCTGGTCGTGCCGACCAAAGACGCCGGCTTGATCAACGCTGACGTGCTGAAACAGTTCGACGTGGTGCAATTCTATACCACCGGCGACCTCACCCAACCCAGCAAGGACAACGGCGCGCCCATGTCCGCGGCAGGACGCGAAGCGCTGATCCAATGGATTAAGAACGGCGGCGGATTCGCGGGGATGCACACCAGCGCGGATACCTTCCACGAATTCGAACCCTACTTGAAAATGGTCGGCGGCGAATTCGCCACGCACGGACAACAGGAAGTGGCCAAAGTGAGCGTGGTGAAAGATCACCCGATCGTCAGCCACATCGGCGAATCGATGGAACTGCAGGACGAATGGTACATCTTCAAAAACGTAACCCATACCTTCACCCCGCTGTTGATGCTGGAAACCAAAGGCATGAAACAGGCAGCATACAACTCCATTGATCCGTACGCCATTACCTGGATCGAGGAAAACGGCAACGGCCGCGTGTTCTGCACCGCTCTGGGCCATCGCGAAGACGTCTGGACCAATCCCAAATTTCAGGATCTGCTGGTAAAAGGGATCAAATGGGCGGCGAAGAAACTGTAAATCGAATCAAGGTATCGAATTCCAGATTCATTGCAGCTGTATAATATGTTTTATCGTTTTGTGATTTTATTTGCGGAGTCACAAAACATAGCCTTCACGACTTGCCTGTATTCTCTTTATTCTCTTTTTAATCATACTGGTATCAACCTATATCCCAATTCAACATGACAAACCTCTTGGATAACGACACAAACAAAAATCCATCACCGCCGAAACGTCTCGGTGAAGCCCTGATCGATGCGGGTTTGTTACTTCCGGCTCAATTGCAGCAGGCGCTCTCTATTCAGCAGGAACAGCCTCACCGCGCGTTAGGTGAAATTATTATCTCCCATTTCGACCTTTCGAATGAAGAAATCGAATCGGTTTTCGTCAACCAAATCCTGATTCCGGCCATGAGCAACATGCTGATCCACCATTTAAAATCCGAAGAAAGTAAATTCACATCGGCGCTCCCGATCCGCGCCGCCCAATTGATTTATCAGATCGACGTCTGCGAATTCACCTTGACAAGAATCACGAACACAACTTTTTCCCAAAACGAAAAGGGCGAGTTGACCATTGTTTCCAAAAAACGCAATTCCTCGACAACCGTGAACGGAGAATTGAAGATTCTCATCCAAACCCGCGATGGCGAGACGGTTTGTGTGCGCGACAAACTCACATTCGCGTACGAATCGGAAGGCGGTAAAGTCAAACTGGACGGCAGCAGCATCAATGGCATCCGATTTTCGTTTTCAAGAAAAAACAAGGAACGGATGGGAGAGGATTTATTGTTCCAGCCCATTACCGAAGAGGAACTGCGTGAATTGTTGGAACGATGCAAAACCGGAGACTTGACTTAATACAACTGACTGTGAGTTCCGACGCGAACAAAGACCACGATTTCATAATTGTTTTTTTCTTTGAAAATCAGCCGCAAATTTCCCCCCGCGGAAATTGATCGCTTCTCTTTTTCTTTCCCGTGCAAGGCATGATTGTCAAGCAATGGATCATGAGGATTTTGTATGAAAAGTTGAATGATTTCCTTGACACGTTGCTTTTGCCTGGGAGAGAGTTTCGCGAATGCCTTTTCAAAATTTTTGTGAAAATCGATTCGCATTACTCCTCCGGTTTAAGGCTATCGAGGTGAGCCAATATCTCTTCGGTGGTGTAAAATGGCCCACTCACATTGATCCCTTGTTCAGCCTCTTCCATATCGTGGTCGATCTTCGCCATATCTTCCGGGGAATAGTAGGTCGGATTATACGTCTCTTCCTGAATGGAAGCCACAAAGTCAACAACGATCTGTTTTTCCTCCGGCGGGAGTTCCTGAATCTCCATGATTACGTCTTGAGCGGTTTTCATTGTTCTTCTTTCTCCGGTTTTTCGAGATGGAATTTCTCACTTTCTATTGTATGGATATTCCGGATTTTGTAAATTGGATAGGATTTTGGCTTTTCTCTTGACGCTATACTTTTTTTAGAATAGTATCCAATGCATAAGGACTTTCAAACGCCAAGGGCAGCGCCGTTTCTGCCCTTGTTGGGAAAAGAACAATCATGGAACTGCAAAACGTGTTAACCAAAGGCGCCGTGCCGATGATGATCATGGAAATTCTACGCAGCGGCGAGGCGTACGGATACGAAATCGTAAAGGAAATCACCCGCCGCAGCGCGGGAAAACTGGAATTCGGACAGGGAACCGTCTATCCGTTGCTGTATAAATTGGAAGAAAAGGGATATGTGGTCAGCAAACGGAATACCTTGCCGAATGGTAAGGAACGGCGGTATTACCGTTTGACGGAAAAAGGATTGAATGAATTGGAATTGTCGAAAAAGACGTGGCGGGAAACGAGCATGGCGATTAGCCAGGTTTTGGGCGTGAATCCCGCCGGCGTCATGGCATGCGCGTGAGGTTCATGATGAA
The DNA here is from genome assembly GCA_003598175.1 of Candidatus Omnitrophota bacterium. Classification (GTDB taxonomy): domain Bacteria; phylum Hinthialibacterota; class Hinthialibacteria; order Hinthialibacterales; family Hinthialibacteraceae; genus SURF-12. The sequence goes on along the minus strand of QZKN01000061.1, from coordinate 4,618 downwards.
AACGTCGGAAGAGCAATTCGTTAATGAAATCACAAAAGGATTCTGGATCCTGCCGTATCGCCGCCGCGAGATCCGACGAGAAATTATGGATCATTTGGACGATATGGCGGAAGAAATGCATATCAAGGCGTGGACCGAAGATTTGCTCACGCGACATTTCGGTTCGGCCAAGAAATTAAAACCGCTTTTTGTGAAAGGAGGCCTGCCGATGTGGGCGAAATTGATAAAATGGGGAATTCTATTCTTCGCATTCATTTTTGTATTGCTGCTTGTCGTCGATTTGGGCGTTTTGTTTTTTTATAAAGTCGATCCGGATTTGGTAAAGCTGATTGAACAGGATCATCCTTTTTTGCGGAGCATCAAACCGGGACATTCGATGTTGTACACGCCGAAACATAAATGGTTACAGCCTGACGACGCCGTCGCGCAAAATACATTTAAAAAATTCAAAGAAACTTTAAGGGTATTTGATAATTATGACGTTCGTGTGGCGCAAATCCGGCAGGATTATATCGAAAAACGAAAACAGGAATTATTACAATTGGGACAAGCTCGGCCTACGCCCATTCCTTATTCGCAACCCGCGGGTTTCATGATGCCGGGACCGGACGGAAAACCGGCGAATTTGTCTCTTGCTCAGATCGAAAAGATGAGTAAGAAGATGCATGAGGAGATGAATCAGCATCAAGAAGAAGAATATCTGCTTTCCTCCGGCGATCCGCCCTATGTCCAGCCGGAAATGACGGAAGAAGAGATCAAGAATTTGATTTTGGCATGGACAAATGTTTCCGATGAAGATCGACTGCTCTTTCCTCGCCCGGCCGTGACGGTGGAAGATATCCAACGCGTCCAGGGATTGTTCGCATCCGATCCAAGTGAACCGGTGTGGCCGCAGGATACGAATCGGTGGTGGCTGTCGGCGGCCCTATCGATCATGAAAATGTATCCGGGGAAGTATTCGCTTGAAGAGGCGATTCAATATGCCAAAGATATGTACGCCACTCAACCGTATATGCTGAATCTGCAACGGCTTTATAAATTGATCAACGATGAATCGCGAAGAATGCCTTCCGATCAAGCCGCAAAGGTTATGGAAGCGAACGCCCGGTGGTTGAAATTGTATCTGAACGCCGTGGATCCGGATCCCGAACCGCTCATCGACCTGCTCATTATCGTTGCCTTGATGGGTATCACTAAAAACGGATTGGAGACGAATATTCACCGCCTCGAAGAGGTTCAAACCTTTAAAAACGCGTTGGAAGAGTTCCGCCGCATCGATCTGAAACGTGTGGCGTCAACGTGGCCTGATTTGGATAATCCATGGAAGGCGCAGAACTATGGGATTGGGGATATGGCGGCCGGCGCACTCTCCTCGTTTTCCTTCTTTCGCGGACAATGTAATGTGATGCAATGGTTTTGCCGAAAAGGTTCTTCCTCCTATCATCGCTACGAAGCCTTAAAATATCCAAACTATCTCCTGCAAATCGCTCTGCCCAATTTTTGGAATGCAAAGTATCGCATGAACATTGCGCGATCTTACCAATCGCAGGCGGGAGGCCTACTGTTATTAAGTGAAATGGGGAGTGAATCGGTAAAATCCGAAAATTTTCTTGCTCGCCTGCAAACGATCATCGATCCGTTTCACGAAGACGGACTGCGGTTGCAGGAAGAGGATGAATGCTTCACATTCCGTTGCGCCGGTCCGAATCGTCAATTCGATTCGATGCTTTATGATCCGTCCAACGGCACATTAAGTCGCGGCGATTTGGTTTGGAAACTCGGGAAATCCAATTCGCATGGTAATTAAAAAAGCGGTGGATTTCGCCAAGCGAAATCCACCGCCACAGTGCAGGAATCCACAGTTTTAAATTAAGGTTCCAAAAGCGAAATAGGCGTAAAAACCATAAGCGATGGGCACGCCGTAAGGCAACAGGATTTTTTTCGGCGTTCCGTCCGGATTTCCACTTTCCAAATTATTGAACGTGAAGAGATTGCATCCCGCTCGGCCCACAGTCTGCAAGCGCTTTTTCGCCTGTCCGCTGCGTATGATCTGATACAATCCCATCAATCCGCCGATGATCGCGATCCAAAAGAAAGCATAAACCGTCGCGGTTGCGCCAACCCACGCACCCACCGAAGCCATCAGTTTCACATCGCCGGCGCCCATGCCGTTGAGGGCGTACGGGACGATCAAGGTGGCGATTCCTACCGCAGTTCCGATCAAACTGGCGGTCAATCCCTCCATTCCACCCAACAACGTGTGGAAAATCAGTCCGCAAATCCATGCGGAGAAAGTCAACCAATTTGGCACTCGATGTTCTTTCCAGTCGATATAGGCGGCGATTGTTAAAATAATAGTGGCGCTGATGATTTCCGGTCTCATGATTTTTTTGGCTCCTTTTCACTTCATTTCGAGGCGTCGATTAATTGCCGTCGGTCGTCAGGCCGCTGACCGTGGCGGACGTGTTGGTGAACCAGGCGCCCAATTGATCGCCAAATTCGGTGATCATCAGAATACAGGACACGATGATCAATGCGACAACCACTGCATACTCAACCGCTGTCGGGCCATCTTCACTCGCGAAAAACCGTTTCACTGCATTGAACGTTACTTTCATGATACTTCTCCTCTTTATTATTGTGATGTTTAAATCCTTACTTGCATAAGCAAGGTTGTATAGCAAAAAAATAGCGCTGCCGTGATAATGATATGCGGTTCGATTATGATTGTTTTTTGTTTTTTTTATTGTGAATTTCTGCGTCTGTTTCATGATTCCGTGCTCAACAATCTTTCATTTCAAACCATGCATCATTCTTAACTAAAGTAAGTATAACTCACGGCAAGTAAATCTCCAAAAAAAATTCCAACTTTTTCCGGTTGTCTGTGAAGACGGATAAACACCATGATAAAACGCGGCGGATCATCATCGAAGGGCATTTAAAAAAAGTGCGGGGACAATCCCCGCACTTTCTCGTTTTGATTCACTTGAATCGAAAGAAACAAAACCGGCGATTATTCGTCGTTGGTCGGACCGACGCAAAGCAGCCATAGTTTCAGAAAATTCACGATTTGCTGTTTGTTCAGCTGATTGGCGTTCAGGTTGAATGTCACTTTGCTGGACGACGGTGCTTCTTTGCCGGGAATCATCATATCCACGTAAGCAATGGTTCCGGTCAGGCTGGGGATGGAGTTATCGACAAAGAAAAAGGCTTCTTCATCGCCCGCTCCGCCGGAAAACACGTCGCTTTCACTGGTGGCCGATTTGTTCTTATCTTCATTGAAGCGAAGATTGAATTCGTATTGGCCTTTGCCGTTCTGTTCGCGGTTGGGATCCTCCACCCATTTGATCGAACCGGTTGCAACATCTTCGCAATCGACGCCGTTCAACACATAACGGAAGCGGATTCCGTCCGTGTACCAGTTGCCGGTTTCATAATCGTAATCCAGACGGCCGGTAACATTGGCGCGGGGATAAATCCCGGCAGGTCCCGCGGCGAGCAGGATGTTGTCGAAACGCATCGGGTCGCTGTTCTTCACTTCGATTTTGACCTGCTTGCCGCCGACGAAGCGGGAAAAGGTGTAAGGAAGCAGGCCTTGCTTGGACGCGGCTTTACCGGCCAGACGTCCGCCGAAATTTTCGGTGAATCCCTGCGCCGAACCGATGGTATCGATAGCCATGCGCAGCGGGCTGCCCTTGGCTCCGCCGCCGTCGATCATATAGACGCCGGTTTCATCGATCGGAACGATGCCCACCCATTTGCCGACGCTCTTTTTTTGTTGTAAATTCGAGGGATTGCGCACGGAAAGAGTGATGTCGTATTGCAGTTCCGCCGGTTGCATTTCTCGTCCCAACACTTTGCTGAACAGGCGTGGCTGGCGGGTGATCGTCCCGGCGAATTCCGTCGTTTTGGCGACGTCCAGATTGAAGGTATACATGTCTTTCGTTCCTTCCGCCGGGGAACCGTCGGCCAATTTTCCCGATCGATCGGGATGAGTGCGGGTTTGGAAATCAATGGTCATCGAGCCGGAAATCACGCCCTCTTCGGTGATGGTCGGTAAATCCGCCGCCGAGGAAATTCCCACCGCTGCGATCATCATGATTCCCGCCAGCAATCCCCATCCGATCCATCGTTCTGCATTCGAGTTTTTGTTCATTAAAATGAACCTCCTTTTGATAATGGAATACCTCTTCCGTGAGAAGAGATTTTGATACGGTTTACGATGTGTCTTTATCCGGTCGTATTATACCTCGATTCAGTCACCAGTCTTATACGGAAAAGTTTGAATCTTGTTTCATTTTTTTTCACTTTATTGGACTTTTTGAGAATGGTGGGGGTTTAGATTGGTGGACTCACCTTGCCGACTTTAGGCGATTGAAACAAATTGACCATCGTTCCCATCCGATAGGGTCCCGTGTGAAAATTCCGGCCGGAAATTGACCCATTTTTCCGTTTTGTTTTTGACCCACCCCCGGGCATTTTTTACCAGGAAACGTGCATCTTTTCAAGATGTTTTTCAAAGAAAAAAAAGAAATCGGGATCGGGATTCGCACGGCTGTGGAGCGTGTGGATAACTGCGCGGCGGTTGGCGCAGTTATCCAAGCGGCTGTGGGTAAGT
>QZKN01000026.1 GCA_003598175.1 Candidatus Omnitrophota bacterium | reverse complement strand
AAAGCAACACTTATGAAAATGCATGAATAAAGAACCAAGTCTTTACGCAATCCTCTCTCAGGATTGGTTTGGAATCAGTCTCGAAAAAAGTACTCATTTACCGGATGAACCAGAATGAATATAGGTACCGGCATTTCAATGATCCGATCATCTATTTCCATATCCAATTCAACCGATTCAATACTTGATTCCAAACAGGCCATTCGCATTTTGAGTAGTTATGAAATATGTCTTAATATCATTACTTTTTAATTATGCGCTGACTGTTTCTTCTTTCTTTTCGTCAAAAAAGATCTTCCCCGGATTCAGCACGCCGGTCGGATCGAAGATCTGTTTGATGCGGCGCATGACTTTGATGCCGGTTTCGCCCACCATCATAGGCAGGTATTTGCTCTTGACGCAGCCCACGCCATGCTCGCCGGTGACGGTGCCTCCCAACTGGATGGCTTTTTTGAAGATTTCGTCGAACGCCTGCTCGACGCGCTCCATTTCCTCCGTATCGCGCTCATCGGTCAGGCAGGTCGGATGCAAATTGCCGTCCCCAGCGTGGCCGAAGGTGCCGATTTCGAGCTGGTATTTGTCGCGAACCTGTTCGATGAAAGCCAGCATTTCCGGCACTTTGCTGCGCGGAACGGTGGCGTCTTCGAGAATCGTCGTCGGTTTGCGGCGAGCCAGGGATGCCAACGCCATTCGCCGCGCCTGCGCCAGTTTTTCACCCTCTTCCGGCGTTTGCGCGACGCGCACTTCCGTTGCGCCATGTTCGATGCAAATAGTTCGGATTTTTTCGGCTTCCTCATCCACCTGCGCCGGATGGCCGTCGGTTTGAATAAGTAACAATCCTCCGCTTTCCCGCGGCAAACCAATCTGGGAATAATCCTCGACGCAATTGATGGTCACGTGATCGAGAAATTCAAGCGTGCAGGGAATAATCTTCCCGGCGATGATTCCGGCGACCGCCCGGCCGGCGGACACCATGTCGGGGAAGAAGGCCAACAGCGTCTTTGTCGCCGCCGGCGGAGGAATCAGCCGCAGCAGCACTTTTGTCACGATCCCCAGCGTTCCTTCCGAGCTGACGAGCAGTTTTTTTAGGTTATATCCGGCCACATCTTTTTTCGATTTGCTGCCGGTCCAGAATATCTCGCCGTCCGGCAGAACCACTTCCAATCCCAATACATAATCTTCCGTCACGCCATATTTCAAACAACGCAATCCACCGGAATTCTCGACGACGTTGCCGCCGATGGTGGAGATTTTCATAGAGCCGGGATCCGGCGGATAAAACAGGCCGCGTTTCGCCGCTTCCGCCGCCAGATTTCCCGTAATCACGCCCGGTTCGGCCAACAAGGTCAGATTTTCCTCATCGATTTCCAGAATCCGATCCATGCGCACCGTGCTGAGCACGATTCCGCCTTGAATGGGAACGCTGCCGCCGGAAAGGCCGGTGCCGGAGCCGCGCGGCACGACGGGGACTTCGTTTTCATAGGCCCATTTGACGAGATTGGAAATTTCCTGTGTGTTTACCGGATGCACGATGGCTGCCGGCGCGCCGGTCAGATGCGGAGTGCCGTCGTACGAATAGGTTACGATGTCTTCCGGTTCCGATAAAACTCGCTGCGGATCGATGAGTTGTTTCAATGCCGCGACGATTTCATTTTTAGAAAGCATGGTATTCTCCTTTGGGGGACCGCCGGACGGCAGTGATATATCGGGATCCACTTACTCATGTCCCCAGACGACTGCTTGTCGGTTCTTTTTGCCATATTTTATCACGGCGTCGGGACATACGAAGGCAACGATATTGGGGGCATAAAAAACGCTCATCGGATTCGGCGGACGCGAGGTATGAATCCGCTGATTCGCCCACGCCGCGGTTACTCGTTTGCCTTTGGTATCAGCCAGGAGAGTGAAATCGCGCTGCGTCGGCGAAAACTTGGCGCGAAGATAGGTTCCGTTCACCAGCAAATAGAAAATTCCTTTCATCGCGTTGTCGCGCGTCACGATGACCAGATCGGCGTCCGATTCGATAAAGTCGTTTTTAATCACGTCGCCCATATTGATCGCGATGATTTCGGTTCCCTGCCGCCATTCGAGCACTCGCATACCCGGCAATGGGATCAGAGAATACTTCACGTCGAAGAGTTCGCGTCCTGCCATGTCCAGTGTGAGCACATAAAAGAATGGTTGATCGGGATATTCCAACTCCATCTCCACGAATTTTCCCAGCACGCCGCTGGAAACCGACGATCGCCGCAGGGAATCGGGTGAAAAGAGAATATTCAGCATGGCCACGTCGGACAGGTCGATCATGCCGTCACGTTCGGCTTTTTTCATGATCCGAAATTCCCGCATGGTCATGGGATCCTGGGTTTCCTTGGCCGCCGCGGGAAGAATTTGAAACATCCCGGGGATGTCTTCCAGGCTGATGCTGTCGGAATCCTCGGTCAAGCGAAAATTGACATATTTTGTTTTTGCCCGGGAGGTTTTCGGATCGGGGAAATGAGCGACGAGCGTAAAGCCGCTTCCGACGCCGGACAGATGGCGACGAACCAGCAACGTCTCGCCCGACGGCGAATAGGTGGGCCAGCAGGAGTACATCGACGTGAACAGCGGCGCGGCGCTTCGTTCGTGCGAGACCTTTTGAACAACCGGGTCGGGAGCGTCGTCATCGAAGGTGGCCAGCAAGGTGGACGTGGCGTCGATGGCGCGGGAGGCCGAGCGCCCGACGGCGGGAATTTCGTGATGCCATTTCCACTCTGTACAATTGTCCGATAAAAGAAAACTTTCGTGATCGATGGCGTATGAGGCGATCAGAACCGTCGCCGTGGCGGATTGAGTGGAGATGAGATAATTTTCTCGCGAGGAGGGATAGGAAAACAAGGTAAAATGCCGGTCCGGATTTTGAACGAGAACGGGTTCGACATCTCCTCTTGAGCGTCGTGGGGCAAACAGTCGCCAATAAATAAATGTATAAGGATGGGAATCCACATCCAAAGCCATCTTTGTCCATAATTCGTGAAGATTCGAAGAGAGGCTTTCCCGCGCGGCCAGCATATACAACGCTCCCCAAATGGGCGGCAGCAGGAGTCCCGCCGGTTTTGCCCATCCCGCGTTGGGATTTTCATTTAGTGATTCTTCGGATTTTTGGAAGGGGCGTTCCTTTCGCGGCAAACTTAATATTTCCAATTGTTCCTTCAACGTGATGGGACGCCCGATTTTCTTCGTGACCTCTTTCGCGCGCAGCGAGTCGGGAAGGCCGATGGTCTCCAATTTTACGCCTTTGATATCCGGCTGCGGAAAGGTTACAAATTCCGCCGGCAGCGATCGTTCTTTTTTGAACATGCGGGGATCGATTCCCCAAAACAATAAAGCGGTATTGGGGATCCAAGGATTCGGGGGAGGAAAGGTCACGTTCGGAACGATCATTTTTGTGGTTCCTGGCAGCCGATAGGTTTCGAGAGTGGCCACGATATCCTGATACAAGCCATTCGGCTGAACGAATGCATACCCCAGCGACTTTAGCCGTTCAAACCAGGGAATCGCAATCAAAAGCGCCGTATCGAGTTGCGGCAATGAACTTTCAAACCGGCGCTCCGGTGAAACGAGCTCCTTCATTCCATCGGTGGAGAGAGTGACGGCGCGATAGAGATCGGGTAAAAACAACTGCACCGAAAATTGTTTCTTTTTCCCCCATTCCAGCGGATAGATGGAGACGCAGAATAATGTCGAGAGCCCCAATCCCGTCCCCAGGACGGTTTTTTCGTACGGCGGTAAGCGCTTTGCGTCCAGCGTAGAACAAAATGCGGCCGCATGGTCGCGGATTCGTTTGAAGCGTTCGTTGAACTCGTGACGATCGACCGTATCGATGCGGTGATAAATGGTATCGTACGCAAAAGCGGCCAATGCGAGTAAAACCGATTGCGTTGCGGTGAATTGGGTTTGCGGCAGGCCGGTCGACGAAAGGGTGGATTGCGGTTCCAGCGTGTCCAGCAAACGTCGTAATTCCATTTCCACCCGATTGATCGCCCAGCGTTCCTGCTCGAAACTCGTATACGTCACCGTCTCGCATAGAACCTGCGTATACACCTGTAAATTTTCTTGCCCCAATAAATCGGGGTAAAAGTTGGGATTGGCGCTTAACGGTCCTTCCCCCAAATACCACGGCGATGTATCGACCGCATATCCTTCGACTCGTCTGACGAATTCCTTGCCGCGATCATAAAAGGGCTCATCCCGCATGATTTGCCGCGCCTTGCGGAATTCGTCGTACTCAGCCAGGATAAACGGATGCTTGATTCCTTCAATTTTCGAAAGGATCCGCTCGGAAATCGGCGGGAGCGCTTGCGCCAGGGAAACGGCTTGCGCCATTGCCAGCGCCGCGAATAGGGTTAGCGTCAGGATAACGTTCCTTCCCTGCCGGCGATTCAACAACGATATGCGATCAATGCATTTCGTATTTTGCAGGTTTGCCATCATTATCATCATTCCACTTTACGGCCTGTGATCAAATCGAGCGACTTCATTTCGTTCAAGTTCAATTGCAGTGGTATTCGCGCGTCGAAACAAATAGTATACCCTCTGCGGGAAAAAAAACCTATTTACCATTGCGGATGTTTTCATCTATCATGAAGATATCACAAAAAGAGCGGAACCACAGAAAGGAGGGCGAAAAATGTCCGGCGTCATCAAAACCATCCTTTGCAGGAAGTGCGGAATGACGGATATCATCGTCGTTTGTATAATAACGGGAATTCTGGTGATTGGATGGGGATATATTGCCTATTCCAAAATCGACGGCGAAGCGTTGCGAACCATGCGATATCGAATGGTGGAAAGACAGATCGAGGCGAGGGGAATCAAAAACGCGTGGGTGTTGGACGCCATGCGCAAAGTGGAACGGCACCGGTTCGTGCCGGAGCGGTACGTTTCCAACGCGTATGATGACAATCCGCTGCCCATCGGGGAAGGACAAACGATTTCTCAACCGTACATCGTGGCGTTGATGACGGATCTGCTCAAACCGAAAAAAGATCACAAAATTCTGGAAATCGGGACCGGTTCCGGATATCAGGCTGCGATTCTGGCGGAAATCGTAAAAGAGGTATACACCATCGAAATCGTGGAAAAATTAGGAAAGCGGACCGGCAGCTTGTTGCAGGAAATGGAATATAAAAACATCCACATCCGTATCGGCGACGGGTATCGCGGCTGGCCCGAGGAGGCGCCGTTCGACGGCGTCATCGTCACCGCCGCGCCGGATCACATCCCCCAACCGCTGATCGATCAGCTGAAGGTTGGGGGACGCATGGTCATTCCGGTCGGAAAGAGTTATCAGGAATTGATCGTCGTTACGAAAGATGAAAACGGCGTACGCAAGGATGAGGTGATCCCGGTTCGTTTCGTACCCATGACCGGCGAGGCGCAGAAACGCGAATAATGGCCGCCGTTCAAACGAATTTCTCGTGAATCGGATCCCAGCCGACGCGTTTGCCGGCGCGATAGGAAATGTTGGCCAAATGTGCGCCGATGAGGACGCGATGTCCCATCTCCACGGGAGAATTGGGTTGCTTGCGGGAGCGGATGCAGTCGAGGAAATTCTGCATGTGGGCAGTGCCTTCGTCTCCCATTTTCCATTCGTTCACCATTTTATTATCGACGCCGTATTGTCGGAAAAAGCCGTCGCGTTCTTGAATTACGCTTCCCTTCACGCCGTAATACGCGCAGCCGTCGCCTTCGAAACCGTTCATGAACTGCACGTTGAAAACAATGGAAAAGGTTGCGCAGTCCAGAATGGCGTGGACGTTGTCCGGCGTCTCCCACCGTGGGTAATGGTAGTTGCCGCCGTTGCAGACGACGCTTTTGGGGCCGCGGCAATCGGTGATCCACATCGCCACGTCGAGCATGTGCGGGCCGATATCGGTCATCAGGCCGCCGGCGTAATCCCAAAACCAACGCCAGGCGGAGCAACGTTCCGCGTCGAATGGGCGTGAGGGAGCGCTGCCGAGAAACCGCTGCCAGTCGATCCGTTCCGGATTGAAAAGGTCTTTGTCATTTACGCGATCCTGGTAGGGATCGATCAGGCGATAGCGGCAATCCCACGTGCGAATCCATTTGATGTCGCCGATTTCGCCGCCTGCCACGATGTCGTGCGCGATCGCCCAATGCTCTCCGCTGCGGCGGTGGTTGCCGACCTGCACGATGCGGTCCGACGCTTTCACCGCGTTGACCATGCTTTGCCCTTCCTCGATCGTGCGGGAAAGAGGTTTTTCGATATACACATCCTTCTTCGCGGTGATGGCGTCGATGAGAACGTCGTGATGCCAATGATCGGGCGGGGCGGCGATCACGCCGTCGATGTCGTCGCGCGCCAGCAGCTCCTGATAATCGCAGTAACGGTCGGTTTTCTGCTCCAGCCGCGCGTCGCAACGATCCAGCATGGCTTCGTTCACGTCGGCGAGGGCCACGATTTCCGCGCCGAGACGTTTGGCGGTGCGCAGGCGGTCGGTTCCGCGGTCGCCGGTTCCGATGCCGGCGATGCGGAGACGCTCGTTGGCGCCGATGACGGATTGCGGAGCGATACTCGTCATTACCGCTATGCCGGCGCCGACAGTCGCGGTTTCCTGTACGAATGCTCTTCGCGTTGATTTGGATTTCATCGGTGTTTATCTCCCATATATAAATGTGAATGGATCTTGACTTTTATCTTAATCATACTGTTACTTTATAGCCAAACGCCAAAGAAAAAAAGGCCATAATAAAAGGAGGTATCATGCGGAGGACAAGGGTGGCGTTGTTTCCACTCATGCAAGAAATCCTAAAAAGATCAGTCAAGGATTCATACAACAGTACCCTTGCCACCCGACTCCAAAGGACATCTCAATGAATGAAAAGGATTACCAGTCGGTGGAAGAGTTAAAAAAAAGGAATTGAAGCGATGAAACGGATTCCGACTCTTCCGTTCAATCCATATTTTACAAATCCACTGCTTTGCCAGTCGCCGCGGAATATGTGAGTCGATGAGAAATTTCTTACCGAAATCGATTCCAATCGTTTCACCTTATATTTACGATTCAGGACGAATCAAGCATGGACGGTAAAGACGCCATTTTTTGCGCCCTCATTCCTTGAAACACCATTTGCGCCTTCTTTTATGCATGGGCGCCAAGGGTGGGATTTCCCCCCTTGTGAGTTCACGCAGTATAACCAAGGCCCCACAGAAGCGTTTCAGCAATAAAGGTGTTGTGAATGACCACATTTCTGAATCCTTCGGTTTTTTCCCTTCTCCAACTCATTGGGAAGATCAAGTTTTATTTGACTTTTTTCTAAAACCAGCTACACTAAAATAATAACATTATCCAAAGAAACAAAACAATATGGAAACAAAAACATACCAATTCACCGTGGAGTTTGAGCAAGACGAAGACGGTGTATATATCGCCGATGTCCCCGCTCTGCAGGGTTGCCACTCGTTTGGGGCTACCTTGGAAGAGGCCGAACGCAACATTCTGGAAGCTATCACCGGTTATCTGGAAATGCTCCAAAAACACGGCAAGCCGATTCCGTTTGAAAAACCAACGGCTTTTATTTTGAAAAAGCCTGCCAAAATAACCATACCCGCATGAGCCGCCTGCCAACAATGATCCCCAAAGAAATGGCGCGGGTGGTGGAGCGGCTGGGGTTCGTATTTGATCACCAACGCGGCAGCCACGCCTATTACGTCCATCCGTACGGGCGTACCACCACTATTGCCATGCACAGCAAAGACTTGCCGCGTGGTATTATGAAAAAAATCCTACGCGATATCAACATCAATGAAGAAGAATTCAGAAAACTTCTCTAAACAAAATTACATAAATAAACTCGTCATTCACCATTCGATTCGGCGCTCGCCAGAGAATTACCATGGTTGGTTTTCATACGTTGGATAACGATAAGGACGAATCAAACACGGATGGCAAAGGAAACGCTTCTCTTGAACAAATCTGCAAAATAATAGTAATCATAATAGATGCTTCCTTCCCTCACAAGTCAGGGTACAATTCACGTAAAGCGGCATTCATTCCAACGCCTTGTAAAGAGATATTTCCTCATGAATTCAAAATTCCACCTCCTTTGCCTTTCGCTCGGATTCATGTTTTTCGGCTTCCATTCCGTTTCCGCTCAAAACATCAACACGCCGGAGAATTTTCCCGATCCGAATTTTCGATCCGTTATAGAATTATTCATGGAAGTGGCTCCCGGCGGCGCGTTCAGCGCACAGGAGGCGGCGGCGAAAACGGGGATGCTGGATTGCGCCTTTATGGATGTTCAAGACATGAAGGGGATCGAGTTTTTCACCGGCGTCACCGATTTGCTTTGTTACATTAATTCCTTGACTTCTTTGGATTTGTCAAAGAATGTTTCCTTGGAGTGGTTGGATTGCAGTTTCAATGACCTGGAGACGCTTCTATTGCCGCCCCTGTCTTTTATAAACATATTGGATTGCAGTTTCAATCGGTTGACAGATATTTCCGGTTTGAAAACTCAACCTTTTTTAGGCCTGGGTGGGTTTGTTGACGTGCGCTATAACAACCTGACCTGCGATGATTGGGAAACGATTTTACTTCTTCAGGAAAGAATTGGGGAAGCCGTTATCGTGCGCGATCCGGATTACGACTTCGAATATCTTTTTTCGGGTTTTGCCTATTCTCCGCAGAACGATACCGATCTCTCCGAATGTCAGAGCATACCACCAACTCAGCCGCCGACGGCTACTCCCACGCCGAATTGGACTCCTACGCCAAGCTGGACCCAAACACCAAGCTGGACGCCCACGCCGACCTGGACGCCTAAACCGATCACGGCGATTACTCCCACTCCCATGCAGTGTTTAACGGAACCGATTGTCTATGAGTTCAATCAATTGGGATTGGCCGCGAACGGTTGGGCGGAAATTCCGGGAGGATTCATTCCGAATACTGCGTCCGGTTTGTTTACCTTCCGCAACTTTTTCTCCCAGGAATATCCCGAATCGCAGGATGGAAAAGGGCTGTCGGTCACCGTGCAGCCGGGACAAGTAACATTTCTCTACACGCTCGATTCGATCCGCACCGGCGATGCGCCGGTGTTGCTGCGCCTGCATGCCCGCGCGAGTTCGCCCGCGGCGCAGATTGGATTGGTTGCGTTGAAAGGAAGCGCCGGATTATGGGATGGTTCTCTCGGCGTCATGTTGCCGAACACCACGAAACATGCGGTAAATCAGGAATTCCGCGAGGTTCTGCTCTATCAACCGGATGATGAAGGAGTGATCACGCCGGCGATTCAGGTGTTGGGTCTGCCTTCGGATTACAATACGACAGTATTAATAGATCGGCTGGAAGTGCTGCCGATCCATCATCCCGTTTTTTCATCAACCGGCGCCCCTTGTGATTCCACTTTTTTACAAATTCCCGAACCGGTATTGATATACAGCAACGATTTCAGCGCGGCGACGCTGCAACAAAACGGATGGGACGAAATGCCCGGCGGTTTTAACGGCATGGATGCGGGCATGGTTGGGTGCGGGGATTTTTCCACCGATCTTTTTAGTTCTTCACAAGATGGAAAAGGAATCACGATCACCGTGCGGGCCGGGCAGGTTGAACTCCTCTATATCTCTCAGGCGATTGAAACGTACGGATATCCCCTTCTGCTGAAAATGAACGTACGGTCGGATTCTCCCGATGTGGCCATCGCGTTGGGAGCGCTGAAGGGCGACCTCATTACGAATCAATATGTGGATGGTTCCATCGCGTATCAAATTCCAGCCGACGCCAATGCGTTTATCCGACAGGAGCGGCAAATCATTATCATTTATGAGCCGGACGAAGGTTCGTTGGTGACTCCCATCATCCAGGCCGCGGCTGCGGGGAACGCGGGGAACGTGCGCGTGTTTGTTGATTCCATTGAAGTGTATGCATTGGATAAAGCGATATTCGCCATTCTTCCGGGCGTGGAACCGGAGTCCACGTCTGCGCCAATGCCGACATATCCGCCAACGACAACTTATACACCGACGCCGACTTATACACCGACGTTTACTCAGGCGCCGGCGATAACTTACACGCCGACATCAACACAAACGCCGACGCCGACTCATACACCGGAGCCGACAAATACTCCGGAAACGAGCCCCATTCCCCTAGTTCCCGTGGTGGTCGACGGCGAAGCCGGGGGTTCCATTGCCTTGTCTGACCAGGCCGCCGTGGAAATTCCCGCGGGATTCGCTTCCGGCGAGGTCAACATAGCCTTCAACAGAGTCGCCGGCCCCTCGAATCAAAGGACGGATGAATTTGCCGTCATGTCCGGCGAGTATGAACTCTCCATCGATACGGAAAGCGATTTCAATTCGGACCTGGTTCTGATTTTTCCGGTCGCAAATAATGAATGGCGGGATTCAGTGGATTTCACTTTGGCGGGTGTGCAGTATTTCGATGAATCGGATGGAGTATGGAAATCCCTGGGCGCGTTGGCCCTGTTCGATCCGGATGCGAATGTGCTGACTTTCCGATTGACTTTGCCTCAGTTTGATTACAGCACGATATCCGCGAAGACGTCGAAACTCGGTTCCGTCAATGCAAGTCCCGCCGAGGAAACAACGTTTTTGGGACGAACCTTTAAACGTAAATTCCGCGTTTATATTCCGTTTTTCGGTAGTATGTTCATCACTTCGCACCCCGATTCCAATTTTAGAATTCACTATTATCCCCGATCGGTGAAAAAAGATGCGGACTGGAGCGCGGTCGGCAGCGGAATGTACGAGGATACACTCGTCCCCGATTACATCGAAGATTTGGACAAAGCCATGAATGAGGCGCTTTCCGGCTTATTGGCTTTGAAACGGGATGACGGCGAAGCGGTATTCAACGACCCGACGGCGGGATTGATCGGGAAGAATACGATAGATGTATATGTGCGCGACCTGGGCGCGTCCGATGGAAATTCCGCGCCGCGCGGCTGGCTCAGCGGTTGCATTCAGATTCACGAAACCAAACTGGAAAGCTGGCAGGACATGCGAGGCACCGCCGCGCATGAACTCTGTCATTATTTGCAGGGTGATTACTATTCACTCGGCGGGAAGCCGGCGGCGTGGTTTTTCGGCAATCTCTGGTTCTTCGAGGCCACCGCCAATTATTATTCCGCCGTGGCCATGAATATGAATGCGACACAAAAAAGAAACTATTGGTCCGAAACGATGGCGAAATATTTGAGCGTTCCGATTACCGCCAACGAGGAAGCCAGTTATTACACGCTGTCGCATTTTCTGGACTGGCTGGAACACGAAAAATTCCCGGGAGAGGCGATTGTGGCGGATGTGATGAATCAGCGCTTCTATAATACCGACGATCGCATCAACCTCAACACGGCTATTCGTAACCACTTGACCTCCAGCACTGCATTACCGGACGTTTTTCGTGAGTATTGTGAGTTCATCGTTACAAATCCCAATCACGCCAATTACGATGGATTGAATGAGCAGATCAAAGGGAGCTTGGCGGCAGACCTATTGCAATATTTGTCCCCCAGGGAAGCCGTCGGTCGAACCTTTCTCTATTCGCTGCAGACGGGAAAATACTCTCTCTATTTTGAAATGAAAAGAAAATTGGATTCCCTATCGGCCGCCTATATCAAACTGCGAACGAACACGCCGGAGGAAGGATTGATGGTGGCCCGCTATGATCGATGCCAGGGCGAGGGTTTGGCGACGACTTCCACCTTGACGTATGCGCCCGCCGGAACGGACGATCCATCGTATGCGGGGATGGAACCGCTGGATCAAACCTGGGTGTTTACCAATCCCCTGTCCGTTAAAAAATTCGGCGGAAGCGGAGGAATATCTTCTTTCGAGCAGATATTCATCAACCGCGGATTCGGCAGCGGAACCAATATGACGGCCAATCTGCATTGCCAGTATTATCTTTTACTGAAACCGGAAATCACTGAAACGCAGGACGGCGCGATTTTGTGGAGCACGAGACAAGTCGGCAATATTCCGCTCGAGTTCATCGAAGGATACGATGTTTATCGTCTGGACACGCCGCTGTCCACCCACGGCGTCAAGTTGAATCCGACTCCGATTCCCTATTCTCCTCAGCAACAAAGTTTTGCGGATGCCGCCATCAAGAAAACCGATATTCTCGTGGTCTCCGTTCGCGATACGCTGGGGCATCGCTGGCCGGAAATTATCACAAACAACGTGATCATCGATGATATTACCTGCGACAGCGCGCCAGTCGGAGCGCTGGTGTCGATCACCGGCAAGGGATTTGGGACAAGTCAGGGCGCAAGCCGTGTTCTCTTTTGCGGCAAAGAAGCGACGAATATTTTATATTGGAATAATACGTATATCACCCTGCAGGTTCCGGCGGGAGCGAAAACCGGCACGGTTGTGGTAACCGCCAACGGGGAAAACAGCAATGCATATCCTTACATAATCGATGAGTTTTTCTCCGCAAAAATTGATCCCTGGAAAGACAATATCTCGGTATGGGTGGAGTATTACCCGGTTGTCGATTATTCGGTCGTTCTGTCGACCGAACTGATATACACCAACAATACCGGAGCGAAAGTCGTATGGACGAATCCGTATCCGGGAACCATTACCGGCCAGGCGGAAATGGATCATTACACCCGCAATTCCCGCGGCGAAGAGTTCCGTTACAAAACCGTGAAAATCACGTTTGCGGATATTCCGCTGTGGCACTGGTGTCATTGCGTGACGTATGATTTCTTCTTAGAGACAACCACCGAATGCGATCAGCCCACGTTCATTCGGTTTGGGCGAGGCGGTCGCAATCCGGAAGGCGTCACTCTCGAGATCCAATACTTTGACGAGAATGGCAATCAAACCGGAACGTACGATTCCGAGCAGATGAATGACAACCTTGTACTTCATGTGAGTTTTATTAATCGACCAATTACCATCCATTAATACCATAAACATAGATACTGATTTGTTAATTCTTCTCTTTTTCGGCTTGATTTGCGAGAAATCCGATTATAATAAGTACCTTCATCATAAAAAACAGGTGATGGAGGATACCTCCCGCTAACAATACCATAATCCACAATAAAAATCGAATGATTGGAATTGAACCAAATAATGAGCACAATTTGTGAACGCATTGCGAAAGAACTCAATGTGAAGGAGAATCAGGTGCAGGCCGCCGTGGAACTGCTCGACGGCGGCGCGACCGTGCCGTTTATCGCCCGCTACCGCAAGGAAGCGACCGGCGGGCTGGACGACACGCAGCTGCGCACGCTGGAAGAACGCCTGCGTTACCTGCGGGAACTCGATGAACGCCGCGCGGTCATTTTGAAAAGTATCGAAGAACAGGGAAAATTGACGCCGGACCTGGAAATGGTAATTCAAGCGGCGGATACGAAACAACGGCTGGAAGATTTGTATCTCCCCTTCAAACCCAAACGCCGCACCAAAGCCCAAATCGCCCGCGAAGCAGGTCTAGAGCCTCTCGCCCACGCGTTGCTATACGATCCCACGTTGGTTCCCGAACAAGCGGCCGAATCCTACGTCAACGAGGAAAAGAATGTGCCTGACGTTGCGGCGGCGCTCGATGGCGCGCGGCAAATCCTGATCGAGGATTTTTCGGAAGACGCCGAATTGATCGGACGATTGCGGGAAATTGTATGGGAGAACGCCGTTCTGCAATCGAAAGTCGTCGAAGAAAAGAAGGAAGAAGGCGCGAAATTTTCTGATTACTTCGATTATAAAGAAGAAATCAGGAAGATTCCTTCTCATCGCGCGTTGGCCATGTTTCGCGGAAGAAACGAAGGCATTCTACAGTTGACATTGCTGACAGAAAAAGAGGAAGAAGAGACTGCCGGGAAACACGAACCTGGCGAATACGAACGCATGATTGCCAAACATGTCAACATCCGTGAGGAAGGGCGGCCTGCGGATGCCTGGCTGCGGGAAACGGTGCGCTGGGCGTGGCGGGTACGTATCTTTACCCATATCGATGTCGATTTGAAGATGCGGTTGTGGAAAGCAGCAGAGGAAGAGGCCATCAATGTCTTCGCTCACAACCTGCGCGATCTCCTTTTGGCCGCGCCGGCCGGTCCGCGCGCCACGATGGGGCTCGATCCGGGTCTGCGCACGGGCGTGAAAGTCGCGGTGGTGGATGCCACCGGCAAATTACTGCAAACGGCAACGATTTATCCCCACGCTCCGCAAAACAAATGGAGCGAATCGATCGTAGTCCTGGCCGACTTGTGTGAAAAACACAATGTCGAACTCATCAGCATCGGCAATGGCACCGCTTCGCGTGAAACGGACCGCCTTGCCATCGAGCTCATCAAAACCCATCCTGCATTGAAACTCAACAAACTCGTCGTTTCCGAAGCCGGCGCGTCGGTTTATTCCGCCTCCGAATTCGCGGCGCTGGAATTTCCGGATTTGGATGTTTCCCTGCGCGGCGCGGTTTCCATCGCCCGCCGTTTACAGGATCCGCTGGCCGAGTTGGTTAAAATCGAACCCAAATCCATCGGTGTGGGCCAATATCAACACGACGTCAGCCAACCGCAGTTGGCGCGTACGCTGGATACGGTGGTCGAGGACTGCGTGAACGCGGTCGGCGTGGATGTCAACACCGCCTCGGTTCCGCTGCTCGCGCGTGTGTCAGGGTTGAATGCCGGCCATGCCAAAAACATCGTCAATTATCGCAACGAAAAGGGCGCTTTTCGCAACCGCAAGGAACTGAAAAAGGTTCCTCGACTGGGCGAGAAGACGTTCGAGCAGGCCGCCGGTTTCTTGCGTATTATGAACGGCGAGAATCCTCTCGACGCCTCCGCCGTTCATCCCGAAGCCTATCCCGTCGTCGAGCGCATTCTCAAAACGAATCAGTGCGATATCCAATCAATCATCGGCGATGGCGCATTTTTGCATCGACTCTCCCCCCACGATTACGTCGATGAGAAATTCGGCCTGCCCACGGTCACCGACATCATCGCGGAAATGGAAAAACCCGGCCGCGATCCCCGCCCCGAATTCAAAACCGCCGTATTTAAAGAAGGCGTGGAGGACATGCAGGATCTCAAAACGGGGATGGTGCTGGAAGGCGTCGTCACCAACGTCGCCAACTTCGGCGCGTTCGTCGATATCGGCGTGCATCAGGATGGTTTGGTGCACATTTCCGCCATGTCCAATACCTTTATCAAAGATCCGCGCGATGTGGTGAAGGCGGGTGATGTGGTGAAAGTGAAGGTGGTATCCATCGATCTCAAACGCAAACGCATCGGCCTGACCATGCGCCTGGACGATCCGATCGCGGATCCGGATCAGCCGCGAGCAACCATTGCCCGCAAGCCGCGCGAACAAGCGCCGGAACGAAGAGCGAAACCAAAGAACGAGATGGCGGCGGCCTTTGAACGAGCTTTACGGAAGAAATAAAACGAATAAGATCAATCTCGTTTGTGAAGAATCAGTGACGCTCCCATATCATCCAATCCTCAACCGCCGTTTGCGATGCATTCAGAGTTGCCCCCAACAAATACACCGGCAGTTCGTCTCCCGACGGCAATTGCGGAAGTACGATTTCGCTTAACGTTTTCGTAGCGTCCACATCGTATCGCCGATGCAGCAGCGCGACGCAGTAATTCGCCGGTTCGCCGTTCGTGGCTTTGAGATCGTTGAACACCAACCGGTCGGATAGGATGTCGATTTCGCCGGTATACACCGCCATCCAGAATATCCCCGGACCCCAACCATCGCCAGCGCTGCCGTCGGTGAATTTGACGTAGACTTCTTTTGCCGGATTGTTGGCTTGCAGAACCGATCCCAGATCGATGGTGTAGTAATTTTTATTATATTCGTTATGGACATCATCGCCGAACATTTCCATCGCGTTCAACGCTTCGGTATATGGATCGGCGCCCGCGCCGCTTTGATTGACAATGGTGATGCCGGTGAGATACGGCCCCCATCCGTCCGCCGGTTGTCCGTCCGAAAAACGAAAACGGACGATATTTTGCGGATTATTGCGTAAATAGGGGTCAAGTTGGATTTCATAGACGCCGAAGTTGCTGTTGTCCCGCGTTTCCTGGCCGGAGTCGCCCACCCAGTCGTATTCGATTTGATATGCGCCGTCGGTTCCGGCGGCCGCTTCGATGAGGAACTGGTTGCCGACGCTGATTTGTGCGACGGCGGATGTCAACTCGTCCGGCAGATCGAACTGATACACCATATAACTGCTCGCATCCGCAAATCGGTAACCGCCGCCGAGAATACTATTCCCCTCGTCAATCAAATAATTTTTCTCTTCGGCGGCGCCGGGTGAAATGTGATCGTACCGGACAACGCCTGTCGGTCCGGAAAGAGAGACCACGAAATTGTTTGCCATATCCACCGTCAATTTGGCGTCGGTAACGGTATCGGGCAGATCGAAACGATAGGTGATGGAGCCGCCGGCGTCGGCGAAACGGTGTTCGCGATTGGACGGCCCGGAACCGCTGTTGTCGTAGAGATAAGGCGCTTCCCCATCGCCGCCGTTGGTCTGGAACATGGCGTACACCGTCGCATGACTGGTATCGACCGCCGGCGCGAGGGTTTCCTCGAAGATTCGGTTTTCGCCGGAATACAAACTGATGTTCTGAAGGAATGGTCCCCAACCGTTTTGCGGCGTGGCGTCGGTCAACAGGATATACAGTTCGCCGGTTTTCTGCGCCAAAAACGGAGACACATCGAATTCGTACAATTTTAAATTTCCTAACGCCCGATGCTCGAAGCCGTCATACAATTCCATCGAATTGGCCACGACGGTGTAGCCGTCCACAAACGACGCTTCCGGATCCCAATACTCGGCGGATAGGGATATGACAAAGTTGTTGCCGACGGTGACGCCCAGCGTGGCCTGAGTGAGACTCGTGGGAATATCCTCGATGACGTAGAGAACAAAACCGCTCGCATCCACGAAACGATTGCCGCCGGAATTCCCGTTTCCGCGTTCCTGCAAAACGTAGAACAGTTCTTCGTCTCCGAAATTCGTGGAAAAGGATACGATGGAATCCACATCGCTGGAATCGGTATAATTGAATTTTGTGTTTTCGTAGGCGCCGGGGCTGTTGAACCATCCCGCAACCGGACCGAAACGTCGTTGGTCCGTCGCGCCGTCCGCATAACGTAATTCAACAAAATTAAATGGATTACCGAATCCGCCCGGCGCGGCCAGCATGGCCAGATCGAGTGAATCGTATCTGCCGTCCGGAACGTCGAGCGTCTGCCCGTTCAGCGTGACGCCGTCCAGCGACGACCGTTTCAGCGGCGCAAACTGAAATGAGGCGCGTC
This sequence comes from Candidatus Omnitrophota bacterium, assembly GCA_003598175.1. GTDB lineage: Bacteria > Hinthialibacterota > Hinthialibacteria > Hinthialibacterales > Hinthialibacteraceae > SURF-12. Next base: position 19,758 of record QZKN01000026.1, on the reverse strand, counting down.
CGTCCTGTGTGGAGATTACGGCCCCATCCACATATGTCGAAGGCAGCGTTCCACCGTCGATCCATCCGCGATTTTCATCGAGGGGATCGGTCAATCCGCTGCCGCCCGTTTCTACCACAATGTCGCGGTCGAAGAGGGAACTGAGATCGATCGCAATTGGTTGCGCCTGGCTCCAAACGACAAAGACCGCTAAAATCAAAACCATCCAAATGTTTCTCATCATCAAAATCCTCCGGTTCAATATAATTTTGGAGATCGGTATTATGTAAGCACGAATATCGTATTTGTGAATAGAGGGAAAGGGAAGAGCAAGGGACTATCCATACGGCGCACGTAAAACTCGCACCGAATACGTTTTTGCAAATTTTCGATTTATGCTTTCACTTCCTTGAAGTAAGACGCGGCGATGGAATCAAGAATTTCCCACGTGATTCGATTCGGCAGGTCGTTGAAATGACAATAATCGCTGATCAGGTCGGTCAGATCGCGCGGATCGCAGGCGCGCAGCATGCGATCCTGGGAGATGTAATATTTTTTGAGAAAGGCATCCACATCCCGGATGTCGTATTCGAACTTCTTTTTTTTACATTCCTTGTCGAAGATAAGTTTGTAGGTGCTTTCCAGCGGCGCACCCAGATACATTTTATAGCGAATTCGCCGTAAAAACGCGCCGTCGACCAGTTCGGTCGGGTTGAGATTGGTGGCGAACACCACCAATTGTTCAAATGGAATAGAAAATTTTTTCCCCGTATGTAACGTAAGAAAATCGATTTTCTCTTCCAGCGGCACAATCCAGCGATTGAGAAGATCCTTCGGTTTGACCAATTGCCTGCCGAAATCGTCGATCACGAACACGCCGCCATTGGCTTTTACCTGCAAAGGCGCTTCGTAATATTTTGTAGTAACATTATAACGCAAATCCAACATGTCCAACGTCAGCTCACCCCCGACGATGACCGTCGGACGCTGGCAAAGCACCCAGCGTTGATCTCCCTGCGATTCGGGAAAGAGAAACGAGGCTTCCTGCTCTCCGCGATTTTCACCGACTCGTTGATGGAACACGGGATCATAAATGCGGATGAGGCTTCCGCCCACCAGCAAGGCGTGGGGAATAGCGACATGGCCGCCGTGTTCGTCCAGATAACGCGCGACGGCTTTCGCCAGCGTTGATTTCCCGGTTCCCGGCGGTCCGTAGATGAAACAGGATTTTCCCGATTGAATCGCCGGACCGATTTGAGAGAACATTTCATCGTCCAGGATGAAATTCCGCCACGCTTCACGTAATTTTTTTTCAGTCACGGAAATGGTGTGCAAACCATGCCCTCGCACATAGGTTTCGTATTGCGGAAGCGGGATCGGAGCCGGCCCGGTGTAGGTGTCCAACTCCACCAGATCCCGCGCATTTTTGCGTCCCTGATCTGTCAGCGCGAATTTATCGGTCGAATTGCCGAGACCCTGGCCTCCGCGTTTTTCGACGTAAACGCGTTGAAGAAGTTCGTCGAGCAACGGATCGATCAACAAGAAAGGAAGACACAGTTTACGAGCGATTTCCCGCCCGCTCAACGTTCCGTAACGGTAAAGGTGCTTGACGATCAAATCCTTGACAAACGAATCGGAGAGGCCGGTATCCTCCAGCGATTCCGGCATGGATGGCATGTTACGCAAATCGTGATTCGCATCGGCCGCATCCATATCGTTTCGACGCATGGACAAAACCCCCTCCGCCTCGGCCGCTGTATGAGCATTCCCATTCATCGGTAAATCCGTTTTCACACTTCGACGTGATTATTCTTCCGTGTTTTCGTCCACACTCAGCATCAATTGGGATTTTGCACTCTTGCCTGCCTCTTTTTGACTCGTCTGCTTTGCTTTCATAACGCGGCTGGCGTCCGTCCCGCTCATGCCTTCCCCTTGTGCGAATATTTTGATCACGACTCGTCGGTTTTCCGCGCGTCCTTCATCCGACCAATTTGTCGCGATCGGTCGATTTTCGCCATGACTGCGAATCATCAAACGCTCGTCCCACACTCCCGCGCTTTTTAAATACTGTGCGACCTCAAAGGCGCGCTTATATCCCAAACGTTTGTTGAAGGAATCGGTGTTGACGTGATCCGCATGTCCTTCGACGATGACTTTTCCGCTTCGTTCGTTGATAACGTGGGAGATCCGGTCGAGAATTCCCTTCGATTCGTCGGTCAGACGGGAATCGTCAAAGTCGAAATAAACAGCGCCGAGAACCAGGTCCGGCTGCCGCGCATTTTCAATCATTTGCTCGAACGGAGCACGCACCGAAGCTTCCACCGGCGCTCCCTCCAAACGAATCAGTCCTCTTTCCGTCGACGATTGACAGTTGAGAAAACAAGAAAACATCAATAAGCCAATCAAAAAACGATTCATTGCTGCAACCTCCTTGCTCTTTGCTATTTGGTCATGAATGTAGTCATGATGCGGATCACTGCGGGGCCTCCCAATACGACAAAGATGGATGGAAAAATAAACAAAACCAGGGGAATCAGCAATTTCACGGTCGTTTTCGCCGCCAATTCTTCCGCCCGTTGTCGGCGACGGGTGCGCATGTCATCGGAATGCACGCGTAAAGCTTGCGCGACGCTCGTTCCGAATTTACTGGCTTGAATGAGCACGGCGACCAGGGTTTTTAAATCCATGAATCCGGATCGTTCTCCCAAATCGTGCAACGCTTCGTTGCGCGGCTGGCCGAATCGGATCGAGGCGCAGGTGATATGGAATTCTTCACTCAGGACGCGATTGCTGAGATGCAGTTCCTCGCTCACTTTCTGCATGGCCGCATCGAGCCCCAGACCGGATTCGATGCAAACCACCAACAAATCCAGCGCATCGGGCAGTCCGCAAAAGATTTGTTCGTGCCGCCGTCTTTTGAGGAAGGAAATGAAGATATCGGGCAGAAACAAGCCGAAGCCGAGAGCGACGAACGCGGGCATAAAGGATTTTTTCAGAGGCATATCCCACATCATAAAACCGACCAATAACAGAATCGGCAGGATCGTCATGAGAACGATTTTTAATCCCCAATACGTGTAATACGCGCGTTCGCTGTAAAAACCGGCCATCGCCAGGCGCTGTTTGCTGTCGACTTTCTTTACCGGATCGTCCGGCGCGACGCGTTCGCCCAGCGAGGAAACCATGCTTTTATCATGCCCGGAGGACAGGTAGGATGCGCGTTGCGCCTCGCGCGTTTTGTCTATCCGCACCCGTTCGATCCGTTTATCGACCGGATGCTTGATCAATCCACACAATGCGGCGATTCCGAGAACCAGTAAAAAAATCGTGATAAAAGAGAGAGCAATAATAATGAGATCCATGATCATACCTTAATATTAACGATCTTTCGTATGATGAACACGCCGATGATTTGCATCGTGATCGCGCCTTTGAGCATTTTGTTTCCCAGTTCCGTTTCGAGCAGCACGTTGATGTAGCCGGGATTGATCACCATGATGATGAAGAACACGATGATGGGCAGCAGGCATAACACCCAACCCGACAAGCGCCCTTCCGCCGTCAATGCCTTCACCTGACCCAGCACTTTAAAGCGCTCGCGGATGACGTTTGACAGTTTATCCAACACTTCCGCCAGGTCGCCGCCGATTTGTTGATGAATCATGATGGTCAACGCGAAAAAACGCACGTCCATCAAAGGAATGCGCCGCGTCATGGAACGAAGCGATTCCTCGATCGGCAATCCCATCTGCTGTTCACGAAACACCCGTCCGAATTCACATCCGATCGGATCGGGAAGTTCCGTCGCCGCCATTTTTAGCCCCATCGAAAAAGGGTGGCCGGCGCGAAGAGAACGGCCGATGATTTCCAACGCGTGAGCAAAATCGGCTTCAAAACGGGAAATGCGTTGTTTTCGGTTGTACAGAATCTTCAAATAAGCAACCACGATGACCAGGCCGAACGCCGTGATTGCATAAAGCGGATTCGCCGTCTTGAACCAAGTGACGAAACCGATACATCCGGCGATGGAAAATCTCGTCAGAAGCCAACTTCCCACATCGCTGTTCGAGCCGGATTGCTCGAATAAAAGCGGAAGATTCAAAAAGGGAGGAAACTCGGAAAAAACCGTATAACGATCCCAGTCCTTTTGTTTGCGCATGATGGCCAGCGCTTGTTTGTTGAAATCGATTTTCGCGCTTTGCCGGCCCAGCGATTCGACGCGTTTGTCAACCGCCGCACTTTCGGATGAAAACATGATTTTGATGAAAAACACCAATCCGAAAATGAATAGAGTCGTACATAAAAAAACCACGCCCACCAATACCTGCGGAGACATTATGCTCCTCCCACTCGCAATTTTTCGCCCGGATAAAAAAGTTCGGCGGAAAGCCGAATACCCGCGGCCTCGATGCGCGTCATCGCCTTCGGCCGGACGCCGGTCGCGATGAAAGCGCCATGCACCTTGCCTTTTGCATCCACCGTGTCTTGTTTGAATTTGAAGATTTCCTGCATGGTCACCACTTCGCCTTCCATCCCGACCACTTCGGCGATGGAGGTGATGCGGCGTGAGCCGTCAATCAGACGGGACGCTTGCACGATCAAATCAATCGCGGAACTGATTTGCTGGCGGACGACGCGCACGGGGATTTCAATTCCGCTCATGGAAACCATCATTTCAATACGGCTGAGGCCGTCTCGCGGCGTATTGGCGTGAATCGTGGTCAAGGAACCTTCATGGCCGGTATTCATCGCCTGCAGCATATCCAGCGCTTCCGCTCCGCGCACCTCGCCCAAAATGATCCGGTCCGGACGCATCCGCAGCGTATTGAACAGCAGATCGCGCTGCGTGATCGCTCCATGCCCTTCGATATTCGGCGGACGGGTTTCCAACCGCACCACGTGTGGCTGCTGTAAAATCAACTCGGCCGCGTCTTCAATGGTGATGATCCGCTCATCGGGCGGGATGAACGAGGTCAGAATGTTGAGTAAGGTGGTTTTACCCGAACCCGTTCCTCCCGAGATGATGATATTCTGCTTGGCGCGAACGGCGCCTTCGAGAAACTCGACCATTTCCGTGGTCATGGCGCCAAAATCGATCAGATCATCCAATTTGAGCGGATTGACTCCGAATCGCCGGATCGACATGGCCGGTCCGTTCAGCGCCAGCGGCGGAATGATCGCGTTGACCCGCGACCCGTCCGGCAGCCGGGCATCCACCATCGGCGAAGTTTCATCGACCCGGCGGCCGATGCGCGAAACGATCCGATCGATGATTTGCAGCAGGTGCCGGTCATCGCGGAAACTAATTTCCGATTTTTGAAGTTTTCCTTGTTTTTCAATATAGATTTCTTTATGATTGTTGATCAAAATGTCGGAGATTTGCGGATCTTTCAACAGCGTTTCCAGCGGTCCGAAACCGAACACTTCATCCAGCACTTCGTCGACGAGGGTATTGCGCTCCTGGCCGTTGAGCGGCGCGGGCTGGGAGCTGATCAGATCGGCGACCAGCGGCCGTACCTGCAGCATCACGGTTTCTTTGTTTTCATCGTTGATCTGCCCCAAATCGAGCCGATCGATCAACCGGCGATGCACGTCCGATTTGATTTTTTGCAGCATGGCTTTGCGGCCGGCGGTCCGCTCCGAAGAATTTTGCTCAACAAGTCTCATGATTGGTTTTGAACTCAATATCCTTAAAATTTGAACAATGTAACTCCGCCCAGACGGCGGCGCTACGGTTGTACCCTATTCATTCACACACGAACCAAAGCGGTTTTGTCCAATTCCATTTCCGCCACACAGTTTTCATCCTCTACCTCCGCGTCCGGATCGGGTTTTTGCAGCAAATCAACCAGGCGTTTGATATCCTTGCAGGCTTTTCCCCGGCGGGAAACATCGGCGAGAGGAATCCCTTGATTCAAGGCGGAAAGCACTTTTTTATCATCCTTGCGGATCGTCATGAAATCCGATCGGCGAAGGGCTTTGGATATCCGGCTGAGGGAAACCGCATTGCCGCGAGCATATTCATTCACCACCAAAACGATTTGTTTCGGATTACAACCGGCATCCTGCATGAATTGTAATTTTCTTGTACTTAAAAAAACGGAGGAAAGATCCTGCGCGACGATCATGCAGTATCGATTGGTATGCGGCAATAATAACGACGCCAGGAAGTCGTCGTGGCCGATGTCGAGAACCACATAGGTGTAATGCGCTTGCAAGAGTTGAATGATTTTAACGATTTCCTGATTGCTCAGCGGCGCCGGCTGCCGATCGAACGGTTGCAGCAGGAGATCCAATCCGCTGGCATGAGTCATTTTGATACTATCGATCATCGTTTCATCCAGCTCATTGGTATTGTCCACCAAATCGAACAACGACAGATTCGGTTGCAGATCGAAATGGATGGCGAGATCGCCCTGGGTGAAGTGGAAGTCCACTACAATCGTGGGGTGAGACTGCTGCAACATATGCGCGGTGTTGCAGGCCAGAGTCGTGGTTCCACACCCGCCGCGCGTGCCCCAAAACGCGATGACCTTGCCCTTTGCTTTGGTTGTCGGCGTTGGAACCGGCCGGCGTTGCCGGAGTCGTTCAAAAACCTGAATGAGTTCTTCCGCTTGTAGAGGTTTAATCAAAAACTCATCCGCGCCCGCGCGAAAACAGCGAAGAATCAAGTCCGTATCTTCCTCTTCGCTGACCGCAATGATTTTTGTCATGGGCGCGTTTTTTCGAATCTTCTCGATCAATCCGGATTCCGAATCGGGAGTCTCGCCGATGGCGATGAAAACGAAATCGGGCTTGTGGCGGTCGACCAACGAAGCGGCCAGCGCGAACGAAGTGGTTTCACCGGCCACTTCGATCCTTTCCGTCGCCGCCAGCGCTTTATTACAAATCACCAGGTCGTTGTGATTGCGATCAATCACAACCGCCTGGTGGGTGTGAAATCCTTTTGGGGAATGCTGCGTGGTAGAAGCATCCATCGTTTTCTCCTACCTCCTGCCGGACGCCAATTGCATGGGAGTGTTCTCAACAATATTCTTCGTCTCGGACATCGGCTGTCCTATGCGGCGGGAAGTGCCGTGAACGCTTGTTTCCTTCCACGCCTGTTCGGCCGCCGCGAACAGATTGCGTTCCGACGCCATCTCTTTTACGCGACGCCAAAAATGAACGCTGATCCCACGGCAGCTGGTTTGAGAATGCGAACCATCCTTATCCGAAAGAATTAAAAAATCTCCCCTCATCTGTCCTTCCAGATTTTCGATAAATGTAGGAGCAAAACATTGATCGAGATAAATCAGACAAGGTCCCTTCCCGAGCAGGGTAATCAAATGGTCGGCATGAAGCGGCCGATCTTTCAGCATGACGGCCGGAATTCCGGACGAATTGGTTTTATTAATCATTATACCCCCGTGACCGGTCAAATAAAAAACTTCAAGAATTTTTCTTTCCTTTTGAATCGCTTCGAGTTGGGATACGATCTCGGCAAGCGTGGGAACTGCATTTTCACGCCCGAATGCAATGATCTCTTCGAAGTGAAACGGCCTCAACGCATCGATGGCGGCCTCCACATTGGCTTGATGGCGTTCCGACGGATCGTTATTGACGATGACGGCGACACGCGAGGATTTTGCTACAATTTCACGCGTCGAATCCATTTTCGACGCCGCTATCGCAACCGTCAGGATCACTCCGATGATCACGGGAATAGCTCTTTTTTGGGCAACACGATTCACCGAATGATCCATGGTCCACCATTCCTACCTTGTCAAGGAAAGCGCGTACACAGTGCCGGATCCGGGCATATTCGGATCCACGATCGCCTGATTTGACGTGATTTGGGTTGGTTGTACGGTAAAATAACACTTGGTTGTGGTGCTCGACCAATAAGAATAAACCACCGTAACAGCTTTAAATTCATCCACTTCGTAATATTGGGTGATGGCGCAACAGGTCTCCGGCATTCCGAATAACAACGAACCGGGGCATTCACCGAATAATTCATTCCATTCGTCCATCAAGGCAATGGGAGGCGCGCTTCCGACGTGTAACGTTTGAAATAAGGGAAGAATACGGGTTTCGCCCACGATGTTTCGCAATGCCGTATGCCATTCGGACGACATCCAATGCTCGCCGGGCAGCCATTTGGTACTATTCCCCGATCCGTCGTCAGTCAAAACCAATCCATCCACCGCGTCGAGATCAGTAACGCTCATTCCGTTATAAATTTGATTTTTATTATAACTGACGCCCAGCGAAGGCGTTACGAACAAGGTTCTCACATTACCGGCTTGTCCGGGAATCTGCGGAATATGGATGCTTTCCAGATTGTTCTTCCACATATACAATCGAATTTCCGGAATCCCATCCGCGCCGCTGGTAACGACGCCGTTCTCGACGGTATATTCGTCGCGATCGTTGATTCCGTCGATTTGCCCATACCACGTTTCGTCGTAAGCGGTGAACGGCAACATCGGCAATCGTTCTCCCTCGTTCAAGGCGAATCCGGCGATCCGATCTTCAATCGTCGCCGTGGCTTTCGCTTTGACGTCGACGCTGTCCACGCCGACTATCGCGCCGATCAACAACGCCAAAGGACCGTTCAATTCCTGAGTCAATTGGGTTTTGACCTGAACCGAATTATACGCGCTGATTCCTTCCGTAACGAACGGGCTGTTCAGATCGAAAGGATCGTCGATATAACCAATCACCACACCCCCCGTCACGTCGTTTTCCTCATTCCGATCCACGGCCAGAACTTTGCGGGCGGATTTGTTGAAAGCAACATAACTCTCCGCATAATCTCGCGCTACGAGGAAATCGTCGGACAGGTCGGAAATTCCACGCAACGCATCCTCATCGATCAATTTGGCGGCCGCGGCCAAAGCGGCCGCGTCCGCGGCATGTTGCAGCTCGCTTTCCGCATTCACGATCCAACCGATATCGACTACCATTGCCAACATGATGAACATAAAAGTCATCGATACGGCGACCAGCGGCAATACGGATCCATTTTCATCGCTTGTTCGGATTTTCATCGGACTTACCTCAGTTTTTTTTGTTGGGACTAATCCCGCGACTGCTCAACATGGCTTCATCCGAAGAGGACATTTCATCTGATTTCTTGAAAACGGAATTCCAATCCACTCGTGGCTCCTGCATGCCATCCATGATTTGATCGCTCGATTCCGTAGGCATTCGGTGTTCCGTTCCCGCCTTGAGAGGAGCAATCAGATAGGGGGTCACCATGATCAACAATTCCGTTTCCTTCTCGTCGATCTCTTTGCCGCGAAACAACTCGCCCAGGAGAGGCACATCGCCGATTCCCGGAATTTTACGCACCGCTTTTTGTTTGGATTTGCTGATCAGACCGGCGATCGCGAACGTCTGGCCGTCTTCGAGTTGAATGACGGTATGCGCGCGGCGCGTGACGATCACCGGTACGACGTACCCGCCTAGCTTCACTCCCTGCGTGAAATCGAGATCGCTGACTTCGGGCGATATATCGAGATGAATGGTTTTTTCCTTCAACACCGTCGGCGTAAAATTCAAACGCACGCCATACTCTTTATACTCGATGGAAACCGAATTGGATAATCCGCCCTGCACCACGGGAATAGGAAACTCGCCGCCGGCGAGGAAACTGGCGGTTTCCCCGCTGCGCGCGATCAGATTCGGTTCGGCCAGGATGCTGATCAATCCTTTCGTCTTTAACGCCTGAATGAACGTCATGATATCTTCATTCGGAATCCCGAAAAACATCGTGACCGCATCGCTGATATCCACTTTCCCGCCCGGCGAATACTCACCCGCCATCAAGCCGCCCAATGTGGAGCCGGTTATAAAGGAATTTTTGGAAATGAGATAATTGAATCCCTGCTCCTCGCGAAACGAACGCGCCACCTCGGCAATCCGCACTTTCAGCAGGACTTGATGAACACCCGGGACTTCCAGAAGATTCATGACCTTCGGCGCATACGATTGAGCGATTTCCACCGCCTGCTCGACATTGTCGGCGGATTCGACCTGACCGCGCAAGGCCACGCCGTCCTCCAATGAAACCGTCTCGATCGCGTGGTCCGGAATCGTGTGGCTCAGCATTTTTTGGATTTGCGCCGTGTTCCAAATCACGGACACATCCACCATGCGGGTCTCGTTATCCTCCGTCCAAAACAAGAGGCTGGTTTCACCGGGCGATTTTCCGGTGATCAAAATCTGGCGCGGATCGAGAATTTGCACATCCGCAATGTCCGGCGCGACTACGGAAACCCGGCTTGCCGGGCATTTCAGCGTCAGCAAATGGGACTTGTTGATGACGATCTCGATGCGCTCTTGACTGGATTCCAGTTGATCGATGGTTTCAAGCGCCTCGGCGGTTGGGAGAAGAAAATCAAATGCGGATAGGATAAACAGCAAGATAAAAACCCGGATTGCCTGCTTCATGGTTATTCCCCATTTTTGCTCAATATAGAGGAATCGATTCCATGCAATACATCATGTTGCGATTCCCACACCACTCAACCCCGCAGGGACAATATCATCACAATACATCACTGTGCGTTTATTCAAAAGTCATGCTGATCTTTTCCGCTCCACGAAACACGTCGACCACTTTCGCCGGTTTTTTCTCGACCGGCGTTGCCGCCGCGGGAGAATACATCATTTCCACCGGCGCTTCCAACTTTCGACTGCGATGCGTGATCAGATTGCTCAAATTCGCTCCTTCCGTCGTTTCTTCGATTTGATCGGTATGGCTGCGAAGCACAAGCCGGATGGTTCCCGCATTCGACGCCAGCGTGATGCGCTCGGCCTGCTCCAACGTGACCAGTACCGTCACGGTCGGAACGATTTTCGCCTGCTTGTCGTTTTTTTTGCCTTCGTCGCCTTCGTTCATCTCAATTTCCTGGCCGGTGGCAATTATCTTTACGTTTTGCAGAATCACTTTACAGACGGTATCGCGATTGATATTTTCATTGACGTCGATGGTTACTAAAATATCCACGTGATGGCCGGGACGAACAAATCCGGCCACACTTTTGGTATCATCCACCTTCACCGTCACCGCCCGATAACCGTCCGGAATCAAGGCCGGCAATCCGCCCGGCGTTCCCGGGACGATCAATCGTTCGTCCAAAACCACTTCACCCGGATAAATTGTGGTGCGCGAAACTCTGCCTTTCAGTTTTTCCAACGTGTCGAACGATCCTTGCGGGACGCTATCCTGCTGCCGTTCCGCCAGAATGATCTGTTCGGGCAATAGCGCCGTACCCGCCGGAATTTGATCCTTTGCCACCACCACTTGCACCGTTTTCTTTACGGCGGCCTGGCTGTTTTCCTGTTGTTGCCGTACATATTTCATGACCGTCACACTCGCAAACAAACCACAAATGATCGCCATGATCAGAACGAGTAATGCAGAACTTTTTGACATGATCGACCCCTTTCGCATTGCCTGGATTTTTTTATTTTGTTTCGCACATCAAAGGAAGGAAAGAATAAATGATAGGGAATACCCAATCACTCTCAACCAAAACCTTCTTTACGCATGACCGTCACTCCTTCCAGCTGGATTCCGTTCAATCCAGGGAAAAAACCGGGCACCCACGCGATGGATTCATAATTGATGATGACGCGGATGGTGATGGGCGTATCCCGCGCCGCCGTCGACAAATCAACAGGATCGAACTCGAAATCATCATAAGACAAACCCGCATGAGCGAGTTCTTCACTGATTTTTGCCAAAACCACCGCATTGGTCGCTCCGGGGAGCGCGGCGACTCTCGCCCCTTCACGAGCGCTGGACGTCAATAAATTGCTAACTGTCATGATCCGGCCGAATTCGATAATCCCGAATAAAAAAGCCAACAAAATAGGAAGAACCATGGCGAATTCCAACGTGGCCGCTCCACGTTCATTCCTGATTGGGTTCTGTCGGCGCATGGCGTTCATCTGTTTTTACCTCCGAAAATCATATTGCTGTCGATAACGATAATCCGAAGAAATCCATGAATCCTCGCTGCTTCATAAATGCGGGACTTGTTCGTTTTCATTAATTTCTTCGGCTCCTCGTTATCACACCATCGCTCGGTTTGAAACGAGAGGGAGAGTCACTACGTACTAAAGGCGCTTCGACTTTAATCGAGGGGAGGGCTAAACTCCCGTAGAAACTCTCCCTCTGCTTTTTTACCCAACTACTGCCTGTTTACTTCTTTTTCGTATCCGTATCCCGATTAATTCCCATCTGTGGTCAAGCCGCTGACCGTCGCCGACGTGTTCGTGAACCACGCGCCCAATTGATCGCCGAATTCGGTGATCATCAGAATGCAGGAAACGATGATCAACGCGACCACAACCGCATACTCCACCGCCGTCGGCCCATCTTCACTCTTCACAAACCTTTTTACCGCTGCGAACGTTGCTTTCATGATCCTACTCCTTTTTGTTTTTTATTGAAATCCTTACTTGTTTAGGTAAAGATTTTATGCAAAAAAATATGGAATTCTTCTATCTATTATTATCAGTGAAATTTCTTGTAAAAACGGCGGATATTAAGCTCGATTTGATAGCGACTTGCTTAAGACCCGTTCCCTCAATCAGGATTGGCAGTGGATTAATTCAAAAACTTAACTAAACTGAGTATAACCGGTTTTAGGGCGATTGCCAACTTTTTTTTAACAATTTTCAATGTTTTTTTGCATCGAGGCCGAATATTGGACGGATTCTTTAATGGATTCCATGATAAATGAGCTGATTTCATGATGACAAAACGGAAAAAACTGAGCGTTTCTATGATTATGTAACGATTCTTTATAATTCTCCCCCTATTCTATCCTCTCTCAACATAGATCCTTTGTGCCATTGTCCCAAAAGAATGCAATTACTCGGGAATGATACGATTGAATTCTTCGATAACATACGGTTCGTCAAGTAAAATCCCTTCGATCTCGGTCAAGGCAGCTTCCGTTCCCTCTTCGTTGGCATTTTTCCCGAAAATCAGGCAGAGACGCCCTTGTTTCAGATACCAATTCAAGCGCTTTTCAAATTGTTGTGGAAATCGTGACCGGGAAAATCGAATTTGCCCGGGAAGTCGATCAATCAGATAATAATTTTGCCCTCGTACAGAAAAATAGCGATCGGATGCTTTTTCATCCGGCTCGGGAATCCCATATACGATAAGTTTCGCGTTCGCACAACGTTCGCTCATGGGCGTAACCGACAATCCCGCCCGCTCCGTGAGCTGAACCAATAAGGAATCGCCGTTTCCCCATGATTTCGGATCGATCTGCAGTAGATGTTGATAAATCTCGTTCAGCGCCTGATCGCTCCAATGCTCCCGGTCAATAAATTCGACCAATTCCTCCTTCATTCCCTTTTCGATGATCGGATCCGGTTTCTTCGAATCGTGCAAGCTGATGTCTTGAAAAACCTCCAAGGCTTTTTGATACTCGCCAAGGCTGCGCCAGGCCTGCCCGACTCGCAGCATGGTTGAGAAAAGCAGAGGATTCGTTTGCCACAAATTCGTGGATATACCCCGATAAAAATTTCTATAACGTTCCATGCTTTTCGAAAAAAGATCATAGGCCGCTTCGATGTGATCCCCCTCCAACGCTTCCAAACCCGCCGACGCCAGTTTCATGATTTGGGTTTGTTCGCTACGAAATGTCGCAAAGGCAAAGATACAATACCCCGCCGCGAAAAACAGACATGGCAAAATCAGGATGTTCTTTAGTTTTTGCCGTGCGAGTTTCTCCTTGGCGCGACGATAATAAACCTGGGATATTGTGTCTGTTCGAGTGAGTCCTTTCCGAAATGGCTTTTTAAGGATCGAAGATATTTTCTTACCGGTTTCCGATTCATTCGTTGTTTTTTTTGTTTGTTTTGGCTTGGAAATCGGCGGCTTTGCAATTGTCTTTATTGATTGCGGTTGTTCTGAAGAGGCTGATTTTTTTTGGGGAGTTTTTCTGGATGTTTTTGAGTCAATTTTATTGGCAGAAGTGGTTGTTGATGCGTCTGTTTTCCCGTCGGTTGTATTTTTGTTTTTTGGGGGGGAAGAGCTGATCGTTTTCGTTGATTTTGGAATCGGCGAAGTCTTGGATTTCGTTGAATGGCTCTCGTTTTTTGAAGCGACAGCTTCCGCGGGTACATTTTTTGAGGGATTCGCTGTTTTCTTTGCGCGTTGAGAAGATGAAGATGTGGGACGTTTGGCCTGAGCCTCTCGCTTTTTCGGATTCGAAGTCGGAGATTTTTGTGAATTTTCTGCGTTCGCTTCAGGCGTCATGGTCACAAATCGCACATCCGTTTTCAACTGTGATTAGGAATGCAACAACCGGTCGATTTCTTTCAGAACGTCGCGCGGTTTCACCGGCTTGGGTAAATACGACGTGCAACCGGCGTTCAAGGCGCGCTCCTTATCTTCCTGTCGCGCATGAGCCGTCAACGCGATGATGGGAATGTTTTTCGTGATTTCATCCTCCCGCAACGCGGCGGCGACATCCCAACCCGCTTTGACAGGCAGCGATATATCAAGAAGGATGAGATCAGGCTGCTCCGATTTAGCTTTGGTTTCTCCTTCCAATCCATCCGCCGCCTGAATAACCGTATAATCCGCAAATTCCAGCGCGTCCACCAGCAATTCCCGACTGTCTTGATTGTCTTCTACCACAAGTATTCTCGTTGACATGTATTTTATCCCAACTCCCAATAATCCCGATAACAATGGATGAAAATGGTTTCCTATCGATAATACGAAACGACTCCTTGATTTGCTTATTCGCACACGACAATGGATTTCCCTCGTGACCTTCCGCAGAGTCTATGCCATAATAGCGCAGAGTCTCATTTTCCGGGAGTTCGGAGCAAACCATGTGTGATAGAAAATCCTTTACTTTGATTGAATTATTAATCGTGGTCGCCATTATCGGTATTTTAGCCGCCGTCGCCGTACCCAATTTCATGAGCGCGCGAATGCGGGCTCTCGTAACACGTTCCATCGCCGATATTCGCGCCCTGCACAGCGCCATCGATATGTATCGGATCGAAAGAAATACCCCTCCCTTCTATCCGCCGGGCTGGCCGGAAGGGGGAAACTCCGCCGATGCGCTGGTTGCATCGTACAATCTCTCGCCGCTCACCTCGCCGATCTCATATATGTCCACGATCCCGCTCGATCCGTTCACCGAACACGAAAATCCCAACCGTAATCGCGGCGACGGGATCATCATCGGGTGGTATCTTTACGTCGGCCAACGCCCGGCGAATTCGGACAGGATTTTCGGCTCGTGGCACGTGTGGGGATACGGGCCGGACAAAACCCGCCAGTCGTACCCATTGCGGCCCTACGACATGACGAACGGCGTAATCTCGAAAGGCGATATCATCGCCAGCGAGAAAACCGGATATCTGCGCACGGATATATCCACATCTTCCGCCGACAGTGAAGTGCATACTCTGCAATAAATGACGTACATATACGGAATCACCCACATGCCCACCACTCTCCGCGTACTATTCACCGTTGTATTCCTCTTCCGAATATCCATACCGTCGGTTTTCCCAGCGGAGATAAAATATCCCGCCAGAACCTCCTCCACACTTTCTGCGGAGCCAAAAGAGAATCATCGTTTTCTCTCGCCACTGGATAAAAATCGGATTTCGCTGCCGGAATCCGCGCAGAAAACGCTGCTGCGGTTCCTGCAAGCCAAAAAAACAGGAAGCGTCGATTACGATCTGAACCGCAACGGATTCATAGAAAAACAGGATCTGTTTCTTCTTGCCGACCGTTGGCCGGAAATCGGATCCGTCATCGCCTCCATAACTCAACTCGATTGGAAATTCAATCGCGGCGCATGGTCCGTCGACGGCGAAGCCGTTTCCGGCTTCGCCGACCTCGACGCCCGCATGATCGCGCAGGAGCCTTTTCCGACGGTAATGGAATTTTCCGCGCAATTCACGTTGCAGGAAGGAACAAGCGCAGGACTGCTTTTTTGGGCGGATGCTTCCGGAGAGATTGGATACACCGCGCGTTTGGATTCCTCACTCAACGCGCTCGTGCTTGCCAAACTCGGCCCGTGGCCGGAAGAGGTGCGGTTGGATGAATTTCCGTGGAATGCATTGGATGGCGCAGCGGTTCATTTGCGCATTGTGACGCGCGCCTGGCAAATTCAAGTGTTTTGCCCCGATCGTTCCGCCTATCCCATTCTCGAAGCGAATCACGCAACGCCGTTAGGGAATTATTTAGGCGCGTATATCCATGACGCACGCGCCACTTTCGCAAACCTGTCGATTCGGCAACCATTGGTAACGGAGATCGCTGCGCCGTCCATTCCGCAAGCGGGAGACTATTTCCACATTTACGATCAAAGCGTGCCCAACGATTGGTGGTACATCAACGACCATTGTTTTGCCCGCGGCGGCGACGGCTTGTGGCATTTATTCGGCATCACGCATTCCTACCCCCCCGCGCCGGTCGATGAAGACCAGTTCGCCCATGCCACTTTCGCATCTCTCACCCAACCATCGTGGCAAAAACAGCCGTTCGCGTTGGTTACGGATACAAGTGCGGGTGAAAACCATCTCTGGGCGCCGCACGTGATCGAAAAAGACGGCTTGTATTACATGTTCTATGCCGCCGGCAGCCTGCTCAGCAATTACCGGTATCGCATGCACCTCGCGTTCTCCTCCGATTTGTTTACCTGGACGCGATATGACGGCAATCCTTTGTTCCAGGATTATTTCGACGCGCGCGATCCGATGGTCATTCGCGCCGATCAACAATATATAATGTATTACACCGCTGTGGCCGCCCGTCCGGATGGCAATCACATCGTCGCTTACCGCACCAGCGACGACCTCTTGCATTGGTCGCCGCGCCACACCGCTTTTATTCACGATACCACAGGTACCTACAACGGCCCGACCGAATCGCCGTTCGTCGTGGAATACGAAAACCACTTTTATTTGTTGATCGGACCGGATGGAGATTACCGCCGCACCGCCGTCTATCGCTCATCCACCCCCTATCATTGGGATCGCTCCGATTTCGTCGCGGAAATCCACTCGCACGCGGCGGAAGTGATTCAGGACACAGACGGTTTATGGTATGTGAGTCACTGCGGATGGTATTACGACGGCGTTTATCTCGCCCCATTGACCTGGAAACCGGAACCGAAGGTCCGATTCTTCTGTGATTTGGGTGAAAGTCTTGACTGCGTGAGCGAAAGCGAGGGCGCGTTCATCAGCGACTGGCGCGGGACCTCCGCGCTCGACATCGTTGCGGATTATGACGCTTATTTTACGCTGGAATTGCCCGTTTCCGACGCATCGAATCCAATCATACTCGAATTCGAAGAACAGGGAGAAGTATTGCTGGAAATGATAAACGCCGAGTCGACCATTCTCCTTTTAAACGAAGGCAATACCGGCCCGGCGTTCCCCACCATTCACACGATCTCCATCCAACCGGAATGGATACAACAAAACCGCCTCACTCTGCGATTCCGAGATGCCGACCCCACCGACGGATGGGGGCCGAATGTGAATTGGGTGCGATTGATTTATTGACAAACGTTGCCGCGAAAAACAGACTATTTCTGCGCTCCATCATGATCCCGCGCGTATTGATTTCTCCTCCTCACCAGCATAATCTGTAAAAAACCAAATTGAATCGAATCGGACTCTTATTGCAAAAAACAAACGAACCAAAACCAGCACCGGCGCGGAAGAATCCGAAGACGACGAGGAGCCGTTCGAGGAGAAAATGACGCGGCTGGCGGCTCAATTGATCGAACAGTTCGTCGAATCGGCGAGGCTGGAGAAGGAGATCAGAAAGAACTTGAAGGGGTTGGGATATGGCGGGTGAGTGTAAAATGTTGGAAAAAGGAATGGAAAATGACCAATTCTGATGAGATTCGTTGGCATCAACGCCTGGAAAATTTTGGAAAAGCTTTGGCTCAACTTGAGGCAGCCTGCCGGAAAGAGGAGTATTCCGATCTTGAACGTGCGGGATTGGTTCAAATATTTGAATTCACATTTGAACTGGCATGGAAGACGCTGAAGGACTTACTCTTTTATGAAGGATTTGAAGTGAAAACTCCCCGAGAAACGATCCGTCAGGCTTTCGAGGTTGAATATCTGGAAGAAGCCGGAGCGGAAACATTGCTCGATGGTTTAAAAAAACGAAATCTACTCAGCCATACCTACGAAGAAACCACAGCAAAAGAAGCCGAAGAGTTGATCAAAAATCAATATACTCCGATATTGCGCCAAGTGTACAATCGATTGGAAGGTAAACGCGAATGATGAATGATGGTCTAAAAGATTTCTACCGTAAAAAAATTATCGAGATATTATCCATCAACCCTCGTGTAGAACGGATTGTATTGTATGGCTCGCGGGCGATGGGAACGTATGAAACGACATCGGATGTGGATCTGGCTCTGTATGGAGCGGAATTGACGCTGGACGATCTGGCGGAATTATCGGAGAAAATTGACGATCTTTCCATGCCGCAACGAATCGAAATTGTTTTGATGAATCGGATCGAAAACCAAAAGTTAATCAGTCAGATTCGAAAACATGGCATCGAATGGTTGAATCGGTCGAGTCAGGAGGATAAGACTTTTGTTATGATAGGGAACAATTTGGAAAAAAGATAACGTCGCCTGCGGCTCGGTTGAACGAACAATTTGCCGAATCGGCGCGGTTGGAAAAGGAGATTAAGAAGAACTTGAAGGGGTTGGGATTCGGTTTTTAAGGTCACAAATTGTGACCTTAAAGGTGTAGTAGATATGAAGGCACTAATACCTGTTGAGATTATCGAAAGAAAGATATTTTTGATCCGTGGCCAAAAGGTAATGATTGACCGTGACCTGGCGGAATTATACTGCGTTGAAACCCGCGTCTTGAACCAGGCTGTCCGGCGAAATTTGGATCGTTTCCCGGAAGATTTCATGTTCCAGCTGACCAAAGAAGAGGCTGATTCTTTAAGATCACAATTTGTGATCTTAAAAAGCAGTCGCGGAAAGCATTCAAAATATCTCCCTTATGCCTTCACTGAGCAAGGTGTGGCTATGCTCTCAAGCGTATTGAACAGCGATAGAGCTGTACATGTCAACATAGAAATCATGCGGGCGTTTGTGAAACTCCGACAAATGCTTGCCTCGAATGAAGAACTTGCCAGAAAACTTGATGCTCTTGAGAAGAAATATGATGAACAGTTCAAGGTGGTTTTTAACGCCATTTGGGAACTGATGAAGCCTCCCGAACCGAAAAGAAGACAGATCGGGTTTCATAGTGAGAAGGAATGATCGTTATGATGAACTTGAAGGAGTTAGGATATGGCGGGTGATAGTGAAAAAAAGCTGGCATGGCTCATATTTTTGAGATCGTTATCTTCTCATGCATTCCGGAACGTGTCAACAACTTTGAGACAACTCCATGGCGAAATTAATGAGCATTCTTTACAGAGGAGTGTGTCATAAGAAGACAATCTTTCGGCTCCTCCAGTTGTCCTTCGGACAAGCGTTTGACAAGGCATGGGGAATCTATCAATCCGATGAATTTAGGGGAGGGCGCAGAAGGATTTCTCTTCTACGCCCATTCATCGTTTTGATGAGTTCCCACCGAGTTATCCCTTGACCGATTGCTCGCCAGCAAATCAGCCTCCGTTTCACCCGGTATCTCTGCGGTGAGTGTCTCCTCGGCTCGGCCATAATGAACCGTCTCGGGTGTCAACCACCCAATTCCGGAATGATGATGCTCGCGGTTGTACCATGAGAAGAAATCCTG
>QZKN01000041.1 GCA_003598175.1 Candidatus Omnitrophota bacterium | reverse complement strand
GCCTTGTCTCCAGATTTCAATTCGTTCTTTCAACGTGTAGGGAGAGCCATCTTCTTTTTCGCCCAGTGCGACCTGGTTGAATGCGGCGTTTTGAATCCGTCGGGCGCGCCTGGCGTCGATCAGGCCGGACAATTCCAAGGTTTTTCGTGTGCGATCTGTTTGGGACGCGAATAAAGCGGCAATCGGTTGCTTTGCCAATACTTTTCCGATGGCTTTTGATTGTGCTTCCCCCTTTTCCGTGATGCGGAAATAATCCGGAGAATTCGGATCGATACCCGGTTGCGCGTTGTGCAGGGTTTCCGCATGACGGATGAAAAAAACGCGGATCGTATCGTTGCCGATCGCCGGTAAATCTTCGATGGATGGCGTATCGCTCCAGCCGAATGGACTCAGCGCCGTAAAAAGCGAGAACAGCAGTAAAAAGTGGAGTACTTTCATCCTTTGATCTCCTCGTTACAATTGACTTGAACATAATGGAGCGCAGGCTTCCAGCCTGCATATACAGACCCGTGGTGCGCATCATGACATATTTTCAACCGGCAGCAGGCGGTTGATTTGAAATTGGATTGATTGTACCCCGTTTGTCGCCAATTCATAAAGGCTTACGTTATGTGCGGAAGAGAGGAATATCATTCCGGATCAAGAAAAATATAAAGGATGTAGATGATGATCGGAGAAATGGTCGAAATTCACTTGCTCAATGGAAAGCGATTTCTCGGAAAGGTGACGGTCAAGGATCGCGACGGATTGATCCTGTATTGTATTCCGGTCAAGGCGTTGGAATGTGTTCCCCCCGGCCAGGGCGCGATCGAACAGATCCGCGAAATGATCCACACCGTCTTTTTCCCATGGCAGCAAATCGAGTACGTCGATATCGGCGGCGAGCCGATCGGATACGACGCGATCTATTCCAGTTGGTTTCAAGGATCACCGGTGGCGAATTTTTTCGAAAAGACGGTGTTCTCATCGATGGAAAAGGATAATGGAAAAATGTAAATTGCGCCAATCATTTTAGGTGGGAAATGTGATTACGACAAATAGGGAAAACACGAATCCATAATCGCTGGAATCAAAACATTTTACACATCATCAGATGACATTTCGTAAAGTGAACAGGGGAAATACGTCGATAAGGATCTTCAAGGATGATTTTTTCATAATTTCCCGCGGTGGGATTCCGATAGACTTCCAGTGCTCGATCGATCAGGTTCACCAACCAGACTTCCACGATTCCATTGCGCGCGTACAAAGGGATTTTTTCATTTCGGTCATATTCCAGCGAAGTATCCGCCACTTCGATGAGTAGAAGAATGTCTTGATGACCGGGTTTTCGTTCGAGGTAATAATCCGCGCGTGGTTTGAGTAAAGCGACGTCGGGTTGGGATTGCGATTCGTCATCGAGCTGGATCGGATTTTGGATGCTGACGATAGCTTCCTCGCTTCGCAATTGTTTGGAAAACAATTCATTTAAACGATTGACGCAGGAGTGGTGTGGATTGCCGATCGGCGTCATTTGGATGATTTCTCCTTCGATGAGTTCAACGCGGTCGTCCTCATGCAAAATATTGTCGCGTCCCATTTGTTCATATTCTTCGACGGAAAATCGTCGTTTGACCGGCGAGGTGACCATGTTTGTCTCCTGTTTTCAAAACACATGGATTCACGAAAAAATTCGTTTTGGTTTTCTTTCGTCAACAACTAATAATGTCTTTATTATATCACGATTTGCAGGCAGCCGGTTTCCGGAAAGAGGAAAATGAGAGAAACACAAATTTGGATAAGGTGGAGACGTCACAGTGGACACCACGTTTCGGAGATCGGTAAACGCAGGGTAATAACAACGCCGTCCGTAGTGGTTTCTTTGTGAAATTCACCGCCGAATGCAGTCAACGTTCGGCGGGCGAAGTAGATTCTTCGTGGTTCCAGCCGTTCCGGAATCATTACGGGTTCGGTTTGGATGCTGACGTATACTTCATTATCCTGCTGACGAGTTTTCACTTTAATTGTAGATGCCCCGGCAACGGCCAGGCGTTCGAACAGATCGGTCAGCAAATCTTCGATTCGATCGTTGTCGATCATGACTTTTAACAGACCGATTTCGGCTTCCAGAATGAAATCGGTTTGTTTGAAGACGGAATGATGTGCGATTCTGCGAATCAATGCTTTCAGGAAGGCGTCCTGATTATTCACGAAATCAACGATTTCACGCTGATCAAAAGGCGTATCCTTCAATCGCGTCATAAAATTAAGGAGTAATGGATTCAAATCCAACGCCGGGAGGAGTTGTTGATCCTGAACGCCTTGCATCACGTTCAGAAAATCGGTAATCAACCATCGCAAACGGCGAAGCAGGCTTTTGTCAATTAGCCCGTCCAACCGTTGATCGTCAAAAGTGCGATTGATTTTTGAAATTACTTGCAACGCCTTCATCGGCGTCTCCATTTTCACGCCGGTTTTTTGATTGAAGGAGGCGAGGAAGTGATTGAATTCCGTGAGGAATTGATCGATCGATTCGATGTCCACAGCGGTAACAATGGTTTGCGCTTCTTCGATTTCTGCCATTTTTTCGAGATGATAGGAAATGGAATAAAGGCGTCCGGAGATGACGGTGAATAATTCCGACGCCTCTTCGAGCAGTCCTCGCGCGTATTCGTCGAGAAATTGCACGCGAACCGAATCGAGCGGCGCGACGTTTTTCAGTTTCTCCGCATGAAGAGATGATTGATGAATGATTTTGACCGCTTTGGATGCGGGAAGAGAACTGCCGTGCCCCAGGCAGCAGATCGTGATCGGTACATTGTCCAGCAGCCAGGAAACCTGATGAAGGGAATGAATCAGTTCCTCCTGATTCCAGCCCGCCGCCCCGGCGATTCCGGGATTGGCGGCAAACAGAAGATCGCCGGTGAACAGGATGGAGCCGACGCGCAACGATATACTGTCCGGCGTGTGACCGGGAGTCGGATACATCTCGATTGAGTCGCCGTCGCCGAGCGGTATGGTTTGCCGGCAAAGAATTTTTCCATTGCCGACAGCGAAGAAGTCGGTTTTCAATGGGAGCGACAGGTTGCCATGGTCGAGTGTGATTTGCTTTTCACCCGAATGTTCTCTATCCGCGGCGGAGAACAACCGCACATCGGCGGTTCGGCTGGTCCAGGGCTCTTTGTACAGGAACGAAAGCGTTTGGTCTTTGTCGCCGCGCATTAAAATATCTGCGCCGATTTCGTGCACGAATAAAAACGGATGTAAATGATCCTGCCGGAACAACGCGTCCATTTCCTTAAAATGATCGTGATGGCAATGGGTGAGAAGAATCAAGATGGGACAGGGATCATTTTTTAAGGCGTCATCGATTGCCTGAAGAATCTGTGTGGTCTGATTGCTATCCGCACCCGGATCGATGACGAGAAGAAAGTCGGCTGACCGAATCAGAAACGAGTTGGAACTTTTAATGTCGGGTTTTCTTTCCACCGGGTAAATTCGGCAGGAAGAAGTTCCCTCGATGGCTTGCCAGGTCCGATTTTCCAGCATGGATGCTCCTTCTTACGTTGATGCCTCGCGGGAATGGATATCGAGAAATTTATGGAAGCCGGAAGTGACCAAAATTTTTCGCACGATCGTGTTGACGTTGATCAAGGTCAGTTTCTGTTGTTTTTCACGCAGTCGTTTGGCCGCTTCCACGAGAACGCGAAGCCCTCCGCTTGAAATATATTTCACGCCGGCGAAGTCAAGAACGACTTTTCCATATTCCATGTTCAGAAATAAATCGAGCGCTTGCTCAAATTCAAAGGAATGAAGAGAATCCAAATCTCCGGTGATTTCAAGCGTTCCCGTGTCGTTCGTTTCCTTCACGTTGCATTGCATGTTTCACCTCGATTACGCGAAGGCAATTCCATTTTCCTTGCCCACGGCGCGAATATGGTCGGCGGCTTCTTTGTATTCTTCCGCCGAACTTAAATGTTCCAACATTAAAGGAACATTGTCCAGCGCCGCCAGTTCTTTCAGAAAAGTTACGTAGTCCAATTTTCCCAATCCCGGTCGGATTTCGTCGAGATGAGTGGTCAGTTTTTCCGAGAGGATAATATCCTTGGCGTGGCAGCTGCGGATGTGCGGCCCCAGTTTTTCAAAACATTCGCGAATCAAACCGCCATTGTTGAAATAGCGTTGCGGACTGCAAACGATGTTGACCGGATCAAGATGTACGGCGAATTGTTGGCGATCGATGGCTTTTATCAGTTGCAGATACGAGTCCACCGAATCCGGAAAACACCACGGCATCATTTCCAGGGTAAAATAGGTCCGTTTCGGTTTCACGGCGTCGATGATGCCGCGGGTTGTTTCCACGATCCGATCGAAGGTTTCCTGCGTCAGGTTCTCTTCGTGTGGTCCTGCCCAATTGGCGGCGTTTCGCGAACCGCTGATGTTGACGCAGCAGTTCGCGCCGGTCTGATCCGCCAGAGCCAATTGTTTTTTACAATGCGCAATCGCCTGGTTGCGTTCGTCATCGTTCGGGCTGATCGGATTGCTCCACGCGCCCACTTCCGCGATGAGGATGTTGTTTTTCTTCGCCGTTTCTTCATAGGCTTTAATCGTCTCACCGCTTTGCTCGGCATTGACCGGACAATAAACCGCGCTATAGCCCAAACGTTTTACCGCGGCTGCCCATGCTTCCGGAGAATCGTATTTTTCGAAGACCGGTCCGCCGAGACGAATGGCGTGGCCGCTTTGATTGGCATCCCCTGCGCCCTGTATTGTCGTCGAAGTCAGGATGACCGCGCTCATTGTTGAAATTTTCGTGAATTCGCGCCTTGATAGAGATGAATTGAGATTCATGAATTACACTCCTTTCCGCTTATTTCTTTTTTATGAAAAAATTGTGGTGCGTACCTCTGGTCTGCACGTGCAGACCAGAGGTACGCACCACAACCTATTTACATCCATCGTTGTGATCAATTGATCATGACAGTTTATATGAAAATGCCGGAGCGCGGGCATCCTGCCCGCATGTGCAGACCAGAGGTACGCACCACAACCTATTTTCATCCTTCGTTGTGATCAACCGATCATGACAGTTTATATCAACATGCTGCATTCCATCGACCGTGTAGCGCCCACCGTTGAAACGGTGGGCTTGATATCGTTTGCCCCCGCGGGGCAATGGATTAGGAGCCCAGCCTTTCAAGGCTGGGCGTCCTCGTTTTCCTGACATATCCAATAATAATACGAAGCGTAGTAAGGATAATTTTGCGTTCTCATATTTTTAATGCGAATCCGCAGCGAATCTGTTTTAACAGCTTCGCCGGTAATGGTAAAGATGGACTCATACCAATTCCACGACGTGCCTTCCACATTCCATTCACCTAAATAAATGTTGTCGACAAAGACGCCCATGCGATAGGCGAACGTGTACCGCTCGCCCATTCCATAGCACGTTCGTATGATTAAATAGGTTTCTTTTCCAGCCGTAAGGTTTCCCAACGTAAATTGTTCCTCTCCGTCGATCCGTCTGCCGGCGTCGACGATATCGAATTGATTGAGAATCCCCTGCTGCCGGAGAATGGGAATCAGTTCCTCCTGTTCGTTCTCGATGTCAGGCCACAATTCGTCGATTTCCTCGTGATACCCGAAATTGCGGCGAAACGGTACGGGAATGCGGGGAAATCGATTGTGATGAACCTGGAAGGTGTACTGGTGGTCGGCCTCACTGCGCAAATCAGCGATATCCAGTGAATCTTTGACGATCCAGTTCGGCTTCATGGTCGCCTGGCGAGGCTGGTTTTCCATGCCGGCGTAACTCCAGTTGATGTGATACACGGTTTTGCCGAATGTGCGATCGAACGGATCGGGAAATGAAACGAGCGGTTTGTAAAAAATATCGTATGTGATAGCGGATTCCTGGAACCAGGAAGGAAAAACCACGGCGTAGTGGGGACGCTCCGTTTCGGAAAGATGTTCCAGCGATTCGTATAACCCTCCTTCGCCCATGCGATAAGCCAGAGTCGTGTCGTTGGTAACCAGACCGACGAGGTCATAGATTTTCAGTGCGCCATAATAGGCCAATGCGCCGGCGTCGTTGATCGCAATGGGACGGTCCGACGGCAAATAGCGGCTGATCCAGCGTGAGGTTTGGATTTGTTTTTCATATATGCTGGCGGCGTTCTTCGCAAATCGTCCCGCCCAGGCGGGAAAGTACGAAGTTTGCAGCAGAATCGCGATGAGAAGCAGGGTTGTGACCGGCAAAAGGGTTTGGAATTTGATCCATGAAAAAAGGGTTTCCAGGCCGATGATGCCGAAAAGGAATAAAAGCGGGAAATAAGGGAGCAAATAACGATAATTATGCAGCGGCCACACCTCTAAAGTCGCCACGGCGAAAATCAAGGTCGTGAGCGAGAGTCCCGCGACGGCGGTGAACCATTTTTGAGAGAGAGAACGGGATAAGAACAAACCGATTACACCGATTACGGCGAATAACAGCGTTCCCGGCATAAGATATTCGCCGATGTGCGGAGTGGCGGCGGGATGGCCCATAAAGAATAAACCAATGGAGCCCACATTGGAAAAAAATTCCATCCCCTTTTCGAACGAGGTCAGAATCGGGCTGTACAGCAAGCTTTTCGCCAGCAGGCTGTTGCCGGATACGCGGCCGAGAGAAAAGTAAAAAAAGAGAGGGGGACCGATAATGCTGAAAAGAAAAAACATAAAGGAAGAATGCATCATCCGGAATTGTTTCAATCTCGAAATAAACGAATGGTGGAGATCATTTGTCTTGAAGGGAAAAAGAAACGATTCGGAGGAGATAAAAATAGATAAAACCGAAATCATGAGGATCACGAAAGCGCAAATCATGCCTTCCGGCCGGCAAAGGCACAACAGGCCGAGCGCATACCACAAGCATTTTGCCGAAAACACGGGGCAGGTAATCAGGTAGCATACGAAAAGCAGCAGGGCGGTGAATAAAGCGATCTCCATGCCGCTCCAAAACGCCCATGCCAGGCAGCCGGAACAAAAAACAAGAACCGCCGCGCCCCACCCTGCCCGCGGATGAGACAGATTGTCCCCGATCTGAATGAGCAAATAGAAAATCGCGGCCAGGCAAACGAACGCGATGATCTGCGCCCACGCCAACAAACCCGTTCCATGAAAGCCAAGAAGACATCCCAGCGCCAGCAAATGGGCATATAAGAAACTGGTTTCGCCGCTTGTGATCGGCGCTCCGTCCTGATATTGAAAATAAGCGCCTTTTGCGATTTGTTTCGCATATTGCAGATGGATGTAGGCGTCATCCAACGGACTGGCAAGCATTCCCGTCATCACGATTTGTGTTCCGATAAAGAGCATCCCCTGCAAAAAGGTCAAGAGCAGGCAGAACAGCAAAATTTTCGTGTGTTTGCCGAGAGGCTGGTTTTTTATTATTACGGACAAGAGATTCAATTTGTTCATGCAAGCAACCGGGATGTTGAGAAATACCGGAAATCATGCCGTCAGGATGCCGGCGTTCCGTTTTGATATTAACAACTTACAGCAAGCGCAACGCTTGTTCCAGCGTTTCGGATACGTAAATCGTTGCCTGTTTGAAATCTTCTAAAAAATGGACACATCGTTTTTTTGCCATCTCGTTTTGCTCCCATTCTTTGCCTCCCAGCAATCCCGCATTTCCCAATTGGCCGAGCAATTCGACGGTGGAACGGGGGCACAGGGGAAGGCACAATGCGTATACCGACGGATCGCGGGATAAAAAAGTGGAAAACGTAATTAAAATCTCTTTCGTTTTTTGAGAGAATTTGGGGTTCGCGATCGCCAGGGATTTTGCCTGGCCTTCCAACTTTTCCAATTGCCGCCGATTCGCGTTGCAGCGATCGATCAGATGATTGATTTCCTGCACAAACGTATTTTGTTGTATGCCGCCTGTGGAGGAAAGGGCGTCAAACAAAAATGATTTGTCGAGAAGGCGGCAGGGAAGAGAAGCGACGGCGGTTTCAAGCGAGAGATAAGGGCAACCGGATATTTTTGCGCCGCAACGGGACGTGTTGATGACATTGCCCGCGGTTTTGCCGATCAATTCCGCGAATGCATCGAGATAAATTTTGTAGAGTCCGCTGGTCTTTGTCATGGAACCGTCATTCGCGGGAACGTCGAGCAGTTCTTCTTTCTCTCGCTCCGGCTGTAGAATCTCGTTTTGCATCGCGCCGTCCGCGTACCATTTCGCCGATGGGAAGGACAAGTCATTGCCGACCAGCAGGATGGGCGTGCAGCCCATCAAACGGGCGAGGTGATAGGCGGCATGGGCGGTGGAGCCGTACGAAATCAAGTCGCCAAGCGGATCGAGAGAGGTCAGGTTTTTAAAAAACGGCGTGGCGCCGAGCGCGCAATCGACAGATGACGCATGATCGAAAAAAAACGTTCGTTCCTTGTATTTCTGAACAATGGATGGATGAATACCGGGAAAAGCAGCCAGCAAAGCTTGATCCGATTCGATGCCGTCGAAATGCCTCGCATTCAATTCGGTGAAATCCAGACTGACCACCAAATCAGCGGGGATTCCATGTCGATACAAAATGCGATAGGCGGTGTCGACGGCGATGATGAGGACTCGATCTTTGATCGAATCGATTGTGGAAATCGCTTCGTCCAAAGTGGGGCCGGCGGCAATGACCAAGGCCGGCATTCCTGCCGCCTTGCCGTGAAGGCGGAGCGACGGCGTTCCCCGCAGAACCATTGGCAGATTGGCCGTGATGTTTGCGAATATGGTTTTCCCTTGTATTTCTTCCGTTTTGAATTTGAGTTTGTCGAGTTGAATTGCTTCGGCAAGCGATTGAGAGAGTTGTTTGATGAAATTTTGATGAAGAAATGCCGAGGATTTGGGATAAACGAGCCGAATCCCCTGCGCTCGCATTCGATTGGCTGCTATTCCGCTGAATAATTGTTGTACGAGTCCTTTTTCATCGATTCCCACCGCAAACCGAACCCGCGGCGAGTGAATCAGCGGCGTGAAATCCATCAAATGGAGCGCCGCCTTGAATATCGGTAAAACCGGTTCGACGATCCGGAGAAAAGTATCATTGTCGGACTGTTGATACAGCGCCAAAGGATGATATCCCGATCCCATGCCGATCAGCATGACGTGTGCGCCTCGCAAACATTCGTTTCCCAGACTTTTACTCCACTCCTCCGCTTCCTTTCTGGGATTGTTAATATCATTGAGAGGGATATTTTGTCCCGAGGGAAGTTTCAAGCCGAGGAAAGGCGATCCATCATTCGCGTAAGCGAGGATCATGTTATCCATGGGAGAAGGAATTTGATCAAGCCGATCTGCCAAATCCACATCAATCGCACGGAACGCTTGCAGATTTTTATGCCAGAACGGATTGTTGAGTGAGTGCAAATGGTTCATGACGTTGATTGAACGCTGATTCGTAATTGCTTGATGGTTATCTCCCGCAATGGTAGAGCGACAATGTCCTGTACGGCAGGGGGATTGCCCTTTGTGGCGGATGAACCAGGAAAACTAGCCGAACAAGAAAGATTGCTCTACTCTATTTATGAATAGAAATCGTTTGAATGTGCAATAAAAACCGGAGTATCAACATGCGCCCCATGCTGCTGAATCAATGCGCTCCCATCGATTCCAATCCTTTGCGGTTTGTCGAGCTACCTATCAAAACGCATACTCATATTTTTCCGCCGGAAGAAGCCAATAATGTATTAAAATTGTTGAAACAAGGAAAAATCAACGGCGCTGCCGTTTTGAAGATCAGTTCATATTAAACATGAAGGAAGAAATGGTAAAATGTGTAAATTGAAGCAGTTTCTACTCATCGCACTCTTATTTTCATTATCATGCAACTCGATTTTGGCCGAATCAAACACGCAAACCGTCACACCGCATTTGACCGTCATTGCGGGGCCGATTAACGGCGCATTATTGCAAAAAAATGGAAAAATATTGGCTGTTTATGGCGATCCGCGTGATCCTGCGATCAATGCGGATATGGTTCTTTTCACTCACTATCGTCGCGACGTGGCATGGGCAGGCGTCAAACTCGCGCGCAATGGCGCACAGGCTGTCGTTCCCAAAAATGAGGAATCTTTTTTTTCCGGTGTGAGTCAATTTTGGAGTGAATTTTCCGTAAAACGCTTTCACGATTACTATCAACAAACCACCAAAATATTGACGCAGCCCATCCCGATTACGAAAACGGTCGAAGACGGCGAAACCTGGATGTGGGAAGGCATTCCGATTCACGTTCTCGCCACACCCGGTTATACTCGCGACGCCGTGACGTATATCCTTGACATCGATGAGAAGAAAATCGCATTCACCGGCGACCTGATTTACGGCGACGGCAAAATTCTCGATTGGTACAGCCTGCAAGACGCCATTCCCGAAGCCAAAATCGGCGGTTACCACGGCTACGCCGCCCGTACTGCACAGCTGATTGACAGTTTGAAAAAAGTAGCGGAGCAAAATCCGGACCTGCTGATTCCCGCGCGTGGTCCCATCATCCGCAATGTACAACAAAGTATTGCCCGTTTGATCGATCGGCTGCAGAAAGCGTATGAAAATTACCTCTCTATCGATGCCTTGCGGTGGTATTTCAAAGACGAACACATTCAAAAAAAAGCGGAGCGCGTTCTTGGTCCTTCCACAAGGATCAATTGGATGTCATTCGCAGAAACCGTGAATGAAAATCTCCCGCCGTGGATCATTCCCATCACCAATTCTCGTTTGATCCTCGCACAGGACGGCTCCGGTTTTCTTGTCGATTGCGGTGGAAAAAGAATCATCGATGAATTGATCAAGATGCGGATCGAAGGTACATTACAATCTCTCGACGGCCTCTTCATTACTCATTACCACGACGATCACACGGATCAGGTCATGCCGTTAGTGCAGGAATTCAACTGCCCGGTATACACAATTCGCGAATTACAGGACGTCCTTGAAAATCCCGCCGCGTATCGCCTGCCTTGCCTGACGCAGAATCCCATTCCTGATTTGAAAATCATGGAAGAAGGCGCTTTGTTCAAGTGGAAGGAGTTCAAATTGACGTTTTCTTACCATCCTGGTCAGACAATATTACATGGCGCGTTGCTTGTGGAAAAAGAGAATAGTGAATCCATCTTTTTCATCGGCGATTCGTTCACTCCTTCCGGCATCGATGATTATTGTTTGCAGAATCGCAATCTACTTCATCCGAATCATGGTTATTTTTATTGTCTCAACGCACTGAGAAAAATGGAACCGAATTATTTACTCATCAATCAACACGTCGATCCCACATTTCGCTTTTCCCGCGATCAAATCGATCACATGATCAACGTTCTCAACCGCCGAATCGAGCTCCTGCGGGATTTGTTTCCCTTCGACGATCCCAATTACGGCCTGGATGAAGGCTGGGCGAGATTTTATCCTTACTGGCAAACGGTAAAAGCGGGCGAATCGTTTGATTTGACGCTCAGAATTTTCAACCATTCCCCATGCGAACGGACATTTCAAACCGCTTTAAACTTTCCGGAAGGATGGAAAGAGAAAAACGGTGAAATCAATGTAGTCATCCCGTCGATTCATGAGGCGGAAGCGCAATACCACAACATTACCACACCCAAAAATACAAAACCGGGTATTTATGTCATCACGGCCGACATTCAAAGCGCTGATTGGGACTTGCGTGAATGGACAGAAACGATCATCACGATCGAATAGGTTGAAAAGTATTAAGGATTAGTAACTCACCTTGCTCAAAAGATGAAAAGTTAGATAGGATTTTTTATGGTCCATGAAAGCAGAAATTTTCATTTCTTTATAGAGGTAAACTATTTCTCACAAGTTCGTGAAAGATATACCCCAAAGGGGTATAAGAGGATAGCCAGCGGGCAACGCCCCTGGAAATATTGTATAGTATTCCCAAGCCCTGAAGGGGCTGAAGAATGTTCGTGGATTGACTTTTTTGTATTTTATCGTAACCAGGGGCGTTGCCCACTGGCTATCTTCTATTACCCCGTTGGGGTATAAGACAAAGACAATTTCTAATAATGGTAGTAGTAATCATGTTTTGATGGAGGATAATGGAGAGTATGAGTAAGGTGAGTTGATCAATTTCCCTTCGCTTGTAAAACATAGTGGAACAATTCTTTGCCGAAATCGGAATAAACCACTACTTTTTCCGGATCGATGTCAACGTTGTTCAAATATTGCAGCCGAAGTACATCGCCGTCGAACAATTCCGGAATAATCCCGCTGAAAAAGAATCCCAACATTTCCAACGAGGCGCAATACACCGCCGTGGCCGGATTCGAAAGAGGCAAATCGATGTAAATGGATTCGATTTTGTTGACGCACAGTTCCCGCAAACGCACGCGCACCACATCCGCGATGTCCTGGCCGAATTCAAATACCTTAAAGAAAGCGAATCCGCAATCCGAGTTGACTTTTACATCGATTCTCGTGTTCGACGACATGTCGGGATTGAGGGGGGGCGATGGAATGAACGTTCGGCGAAACTTTCCAATTTCGTAAATCCGCTGCAGGATGGATTTATGATGAAAAGGCAGATAGATCGTACGTTCGGGTTCGTCGTTGACGCGTAAATAAAACAGCACCGTCGATAACCGCTGTAATTGCCGTTCATCGATTTGTTTGATAAAAAACCGCTGCGGCGCGAAAGCCAGCATGAAGCCGGTTTCTGTCGCTCCCAAAGCGTGATTTCCTTTTTGTGTGTAAGGATGAGCGGTGATCGATTCACTATACAGCCCATAAATTCCCGCGGCGCGCGCATCGTTGACAATTTGCCCTTTCATTTTTTCAAACAATCCGCGTCCACGATACCGGGGATCGACCGCCGCTTGTCCGATTTCCGCGACTTTGGCATCCACGCGATCCTTCATCATGGCCACATGAGCGATGACCTCTCCTTCCGGCGACAAACCCACGAGCGACTGCTGCAATCCGCTTTCCAACAACTCGCGTATGCGCTCAGGAAAATACACATGTTCCGCGTACGTATAGCCATAGGTTCGAAACATGCATCGCGCCAATGAAAATCCTTCATGCGCATGTAAATAGCGTATCGTAACCGCCGCATCCGGCGGCGCTTTTTCTCCATCGGCGGGGAGCATCGCGTCCATCAGGCATTCGCCGGTTTCCTGCCGCCGAAAATGCTTGATCATTTCCAGGCGCTTGCCGGTTCGGCCCTGATTGAGAAAGCGAAATTCGTCCGTATAGGTTTTCATAAAAAGAAAACCGAAACCGGAGCCTTCGCCGCTTTCGGTTTTTTGCCAATCGAACGGCAAGCCTTGATCTTCGACGGCGATGACGAACTGTCCCGGACGTCGTTCAATAAGAATATCGAACGTGACGTCGTTCCGCCCTTCGAACGCATGATCGATGACGTTGAGGCAGGCTTCTTCCGTCACCAATTCCAACTGCCGGATTTCGTCTTTCCGCAAACCTTCGACGGCGGCGTATTCACGAATCAAACCGGTGATCAAAGGCAAATATTTCTTATCTGTTTTCAGCGTCAATCCGGCGGCAAAAAAAGGATTTTTCGATGATTCATTCATCTGTTTTTATCCTATTGCATGAAGTAATGAAAGGAATTACCGATATTTACTCATAAAAAACTCGAATACTTCCCGACGATCCTTTGGAAAATCCTCCGGTTGCGTCAATACGGCGTTTTGCATGGCATTGACGCATTCGCAGGCTTTCGGTTCCCGCCGCTCGGGAATTTTTGGGATCGCGGTTTTGATGAGCCGTTTCAAATTTTCTGAGTTTTTCTTTAAATTTTGGATAACCATCTCAATTTCGACGTTTTCTTCGTGCCAGCAGTCGTAATCGGTCACGGCGGCGACGATGCCGTAACAGATTTCCGCTTCGCGGGCCAGTTTGGCTTCCGGCAAGGCGGTCATACCGATCAAATCCGCGTTCCAACTGCGATACAGGTTGGATTCCGCCCGGGTCGAGAATGCCGGGCCTTCCATACAAACGTAGGTTCCCTTCTCGTGAACGTCGATTTTGCATTCCCGGCAGCTTGCAATCAAAATCTGGCGGAGCGGAGAACAAAACGGATCGGCGAAACCGACATGCACGGCGATGGGATCAAAAAACGTATTGATACGGCTTTTCGTCCGATCAATGAGTTGATCGGGGATCACGAAATCCTGCGGTTTCATTTCCAACCGTAAACTGCCGACGGCGTTGACGGAGAGAATCCACTCCACGTTCATCTTTTTCATCGCATAAATATTCGCCGCATACGGTACGTGAGTGGGATTGAATTTATGTGTACGTCCGTGACGGGGGAGAAAGACGAGTTCACGTCCCGCAAAACGGCCCAAACGAAGATGATCGGATGGCGAACCGTATGGCGTCCACATATCCACTTTCTCGTGATACTCGACGCCATCCAAATCATAGACGCCTGATCCGCCTATGATTCCTATGCGCGCATTGGTCATTGTATTACCCTTTCAATTGTAAATGGTTTATTCGCGGAGCAATGCAAACGTCAGATGAAAGGCTCTGATTCGTTGCAGGTCCCGCAACTTGGAGGATGATGGAATCCACCGATGCGATGCGAACAGTAAAATCAACTATTCGAGTGCATTAGCTCTGCTCAACTTGCCGGAAACAGGCTACCATAGGATATTTACAGCGGTTGGTCAAGCGGGCCAATCCGATGGAATCAGATAGGATAGGGTGAAAAATCCATGATCCAAAGCATGACGGGATATTGCAGCTTGCGGGAACCGGTGGAAGACGGGAACGTGATCATCGAAATCAAGGCGTTGAATCATAAAGGATTCGATGTTCATTTTCATGCCCCACGTTCGCTGACGATGTTGGAAATTCCGGCGCGGGAGTGTCTGCAGGCTCACATTCGACGCGGACGCCTCGAAATCTATCTGCGCGGAGACGGCATTCTGTCGCCGGAGGAACTGATTCATCCCAATCCCGAAAACGCGCGTAAATATATGCTTGCGGCAAAAACCATATCCGACGCCCTCGGCTTGAAATTCGAACCCAAAACCGAATTTTTTCTTACCTTGAGCGGAGTCCTGGACGTGGAGGAAGCGGATCTCCCTATCGAAGCCACGTGGAGCCGGCTGGAACCTGTTTTTCAACGGGCGATTCAGCGGTTGGTGAAAATGAAGCAAAATGAAGGCGCGCGGCAGAAAATCGAATTGGAAAAGCTGTTAACTCGTCTCGAACGTTGTAATTACGAAATTGATAAATTTCGGAATATTGTGATTCAAGAATACCGCGAAAAACTGCTCGATCGTATTGCCGAATGGAATCAGGCCATCGATTTGGATCCCAATCGCATCGCACAGGAAGTGGCGTTTTACGCCGATCGCTCGGACATTCAGGAAGAAATCGTCCGTTTGCAAAGCCACATTGCCCAATTTCGCGAGATCGTGGAAGAAAATGCGGCGGAAGACCCCTACAAAGCCGTAGGACGCCGCCTTGATTTTCTTTGCCAGGAAATGTTTCGAGAGATCAACACGATGGGATCGAAAAGCGCATCGACCGATTTGGTGAAAATCGTGTTGGAGATGAAAGGAACGGTGGAGCAGATTCGCGAACAGGTGCAAAACGTGGAATAACCGCTGTATGGAAAGTGGATGAACGCGATTACGCCTCGCATACGTTTCCTGATCACCGCGCCGCTGGCGTTGTTATTGCCTGCGGGGCTCCTCACATATTTGGGATTGCTGATGGTTGGCGGAGTGGAAACTCGCTACGAAGAAAGCATCAACGATTCTGTCAATCGACTGGTGCAAAGCGTGCGGCACCGAACGTGGGACAAAATCCAATCCGATGTGCTGATTCCGTTCAGCAATACGGTCGGCAAGCAATTGCCCCTTCTTCTCCCCTCCGCCGCCGACATTGAAAACGCCTCGTATTGCTTGTCCGCCGAAATCCCTTATGCGTCCAGGATTTTTATCTCCGATTCGAGTGGAACCATTCACTTTTTTGAACGCATGGCGGATCAGGAGGAAGGAGAAAGAGAAGAAAAATGGATCTATACCGATGAAGCCAAATCGGCGTTCGTCGGCTGGTTGAAATACAATCTCGAACTGGAACGAAAATCGGTGGGCGAGAGACAACTCGTGGAAGACAGCCGCATTCTTTCCTATCCCGATGAACAATATCCGACCCTGGTGGAGCGGGAATTGGTTGCCTTCATGCTGGTGCAGGCGGAGGAGCGCCGGCCGCATTGGATTCAAACCATCGGATTCACGTTTGATTTCGAGTTTCTGAACGAGTCGTTTTTCAGCGAATGCATTCGCCGCATGTATGATTTATATGATATTCAATATCCGATTTTTATCGAGGACTTCGTGCTGAATCGGCGGGTCGCGGAGGTCCCCGTCGAAAACGGCATTCAAAACGAAAGTGAACGGTATTATCCGCGGGTGTTCAATCCCGTGCAATTTCCGTGGTATCAGATTCATTTTTCCGCCGAAACCGGCGGCGATATCATGGAAATCGCCAATTATGAAAAGAATGTCTATTATTGTCTGATCGCCGCCGCGAATTTGATCATGATTCTCGGCGTGTTGAGTTCGCTGCGGAATATCAACCGGGAATTGATTCTTGCGGAAATGCGGTCGGATTTCGTCGCCCGCGTCTCCCACGAACTGCGCACGCCGTTGGGCCTGATCCGTCTGTTTTCCGAAACGCTGGAAATGGGGCGGATGAAGGATGAAGAAAAGCAAAAAGAATATTTGCACGCCATCACGAAGGAAAGCGAACGTCTGACGTTGTTGATCAATAACATTCTTGATTTTTCAAAGATAGAGGAAAATAAGAAACATTATTCCCTGTCCGAAAATCAGGTCGAGTCGATCGTGCTCGCATCCGTGGACGTCATGCAATACCATTTTCAACGAAACGAAATGGAGGTGATCGTGGAAGTGGAGTCGGAGTTGCCGCCCATTCTCTGCGATAAGGAAGCCATGCAGCAGTGCTTGTATAATCTGTTTTCAAATGCGATGAAATACTCCGATCCGGGGCGAAGGATTGAAATCAAGGCGTTTCGCCCAAACGAGGAAATCCTCATCAGCGTAACCGATCAAGGCATCGGCATTGCGGCGGAGTTGCACGAAAAAATCTTTCAGAAATTCTATCGCGTGGACGATCCGAAAGTCCGAAAAACCGGCGGCAGCGGATTGGGATTGGCGGTGGTGAAACATATCGTGGACAGCCAGGGAGGACGCATCAGCGTGAAAAGCGCGCCGGATCAAGGCAGTACGTTTACCATTCATTTTCCGCTCGCTGAAAAGAAAAAACGGAAAGGATATTTAATGATCGGAGGGAAATCGTGAACCTACGGAACGCCCCTTCGCGCACACTCGAATTGCTTTGCCTGTTGCTGTTTCTGTTGCCGGTTTTTTTGATTCCGCTGGTATTTACCTCGTTCAACACCGACACGATCGTCATGAAGGAAACGATTTTGCTATTTTCCGCCGCGTATTTGTTGTGCGGCCTTCCTTTGTTCTTTTTGAACGAGACGCGATCGGCGAGTCGCTCGAAGGGGTCGTTCCCAATCGGCATCGTGGCGGTATTGACGCTCTTGCTGCTGTATCTGGCGTGTTCGTATTGGTTTGTTTCGCCGCATCCGCGCTCTGCTCATGAATTGGCGCGTTGGTTGGCGTGTATTACGCTTGCCATCGCGACGATGATGGCTGCGGAACAAAAACGGTTTTTCCGTTTGTATCTGCTGATCACTCTTGTAACCTCGTTTATTGTCAGCGGATATGCTCTCGTTCAAGCCGGTGGATATGATTTTTTCAATTGGGGGGAATTTGCGTGGGGAATGGGTGTTTCTCGTGTATGTGCGTCCTTGGGAAATCCTGATTTTTTGGCGGGGTATCTCGTTGCATTGCTGCCATTGACGCTGACGGCAGCGTTGATTCGAGAAGGCGGGATGCGGCGATTGTTGTTGTGCCTTTTTTTCGTGCAATGCGCGGCCATGATTTTTTCGTACAGCCGCGGGGGGTGGGTGGCCGCGTTCGTTACTTTTTTGATTCTGTTTGCATCGGTGACGTACGTGAATTGGATTCGCGATCCGGTTTTATTGAAACCGGTCATCAGTCTGCGAACATCCATCCTGCTTCTTGTTTTTATGCTGATTGTAGGCGTGAGTGCGTTGGCGCTTTTGTGGGAGGAAGTCACGGCGGCTTTTTATCGGTTGGCGCAATTGGGCGAAGGTTCATCGTTTGTTGAACGTCCGTTTTTTTATCGCGCGGCGTTGGCCATGATCGCCGAAAAACCGCTTTTCGGTTTTGGCATTGGCACGTTTGCCATTCAATTTCCACAATTCCGATCGGATGAGTTGTCCACGTATCTGCCCTTTAAAGAATTTTATGTGGACCACGCGCACAATGAATATTTGGAAATCGCCGCGGAAACCGGACTCGTGGGTTTGTTTTTTTATCTGCTCGTAATTGCGCTGGTTACGTTGAAAATCTGGAAAACCGTCATGCAGTGTCGTTCCCGTGAAAATCTGATATTGATTGGATTATGGTGCGGCATGGTCGGGATTCTCATCCACAATCTATTCACGGTTACGTTGCGCCATACGCCGACCGCGTTTTTGTTATGGTCTATATTGGGTCTTGCGGCCGGTTACGCCGAATCCCAACGGTTCTCCGGGGGGAAACAGCTGGGCCGAATCCGGAAGGTTTGCCTGGTTGTACTTCCCCTGTTTGCGCCATTGCTTGTGATCCCGGCAACCTGCAATTATGTCGGCGACTATCTGATTCGAGTCGGCTGCAATGAATTGGCGCAGGTTCAATCGCAACAAACGATCGTTTTCAATCGCGAACGGCTGCAGGACGCCTTGGTCGTCTTGCATAAAGGGGAACGGCTGGCTCCCGACCGGGTACAATCTCATTTTTGGATGGGTTTGGCGTATTATAATGCGATGGATTATCAGCAGGCGCAGGAGGCTTATCAGAATTTGGATCACCTGCAAAAAGATTTTACCTCCACGGCGTTGAATGTCGGAATCAGTTACTTGAAACAAGCGGGATTGCTCGGCAATCAAGGCTATCTGCCGGCGGTAGTGGATGTGTTTCCCACTCTCACGCACAATTGCATTCGCAAGGCGATCCCGTGGTTTCAGCGGTGCATTTTGCAGGATCCGACTTTACCCGATCACTATTTTCTACTCGGACAAAGTTATTTTTGGCTGGGGCAGTTGGAGCAAGCTAGGCAAAGCATGACGCGCGCGATCGAACTATCGCAAAAACGTCCGTTTCAAACGGAACATTTATCGGTGGAGAAGGCAAAGGAATTGATCCGTCAAATCGAAGTGCAAAACCAGGCGGATGCCATGACTCTGTCACGAATACAAGCGAAAGATTATACTCCGTTTGACAAAAGGCATTAACACGTCTATCATTCCACAGAATCCGGCATAGGCCATGAACTGTAAAAAAAGGGTAGAGGAGATTCCGGTTATGGACGATATCCAATCGATTTTCCAGATGATTTTGATTTTATTCTTAGCCGTTCAAGTCGAACGCATGAACCATAATTTACGTGATATCAAACGGGCATTAATCAAAATCTCCGATCAATTGAAACCGAATCGCATGGAGGATGAATCAACGGAAGCGTGAGGCGTTCGCGGTGGAAGCGGCATGTAATGATGAATGGAAAGCATCGGTAACTCACCCAAAGGTTATATGCGCCGTCAGTTTTTCGGTTCTTCCACCGGCCGTATTTTGTTCAAGGCGGCGATGAACTCTTCCTTGCTTTGGCTTCCGGTCATTTTTATGACTTTTTCACCGGCAGTATTGTAAAGAAACGTGACGGGCAATTCACCCGCCCATTCCGAATCGATGGTTTTAATAGCGTGATCCTGATCGTCGGTTTTTAAAATTTTCACGGGAAAACTCATCTTCAGCTGCTCCATTTTTGCAGGTACCTGATCCGCTGTTCCCGTAAATCCATCGACAGAAATCGCGATAAAATCCACTTGTTCCTTGAATTGCTCGTAAAGTTCGACGATGTGAGGCATTTCCTCAACGCAAGGTTCGCACCAGGTCGCCCAGAAATTCACGAAAAGCGGTTTCCCATGCCGATTGCGAATCAATTCGAGAAAGTCATCGAGAGAAATATCCGCCGCGACGGCTTTGACCTGTTTTCCTTCCACCTCCGCGGAAACCAGAGACGCTTCTTTTTTCGATATCAATGGTTGTGGTGAAGGATCAACAACAGTTCTGTCTGCTTGATT
Organism: Candidatus Omnitrophota bacterium; assembly: GCA_003598175.1. Lineage (GTDB taxonomy): Bacteria > Hinthialibacterota > Hinthialibacteria > Hinthialibacterales > Hinthialibacteraceae > SURF-12. The sequence goes on along the minus strand of QZKN01000041.1, from coordinate 16,930 downwards.
CGCCGCCCCAGTCGTTTCAGGATTCCGCGAGTCGCTGCAGCCGATGTGGAGGAAAAGCAATGAAATAACAATGAGCAAAAAGAAAAAATACATTGGTTGGCGCATGATTGGTTACTCCTTTTAAAATGGTTTCCCAATAGTATGCTGTGATGGAATCCACTTGATAAGGGCGCTTTCATGTTTGTTTTCCATATGATAAAGTGGTTGGATGGATGAACAAACGCGAGGTACGTGTATGAACTGCAATTACAACGGATTTCATGAATCGGCGATGTATGGATACTAAAAAGTGTAAAATGTTTATAAAATACTTGCGTTTTATCTTTCTTGCAGGCATAATGATGCATACGATATTCATGCAGATGAAAGTTTATCTGCATGATCAGGATAGCAATAAAAAAGGAGTGTATTCATGAAAATTAGAAAAGCGTTTCGTTTAAAATCCTTGTCATCTATTTCCTTCACATTATTAGCTTTAGCCTCGATCTCCTCATTTTCCTCCGAAGAGAAGAATTCCGTAAAAGAGCCAAAAGTCGGGAAAGAAGCGCCTTTATTTAAAGGGAAAACGGTGGAGGAGCAAACGCTTGAATTGAACGATTTTCGAGGGAAAGTGGTTCTGATCGATTTTTGGGCAAGTTGGTGCGGTCCTTGCCGTCAGGAGATACCCCATTTGCAGGAAGCGTATGAGCTGTATCACAAAAGCGGGCTGGAGATAGTGAGTGTAAATGTCAACGAAAACAGCGAGACGATCAAGCAATTCACGCAAAAGACCAAAATGCCCTGGAAACACGTTCTCGACGAAGACGGGAAAATCAGCTCTCTTTATAAAGTTCAATTTATTCCTTCCGTGTTTCTTCTCGATCATACCGGAAAATTGATGGCGGAAGGAAATGATTTACGCGGCAATCGATTGTTAAAAATCGTTGAAAAGTACATCAAACAAATTCCACCGAAAGAGTGATGTTGTTTTACTATATCTACTATAGATTCTGTTCCAAATCTGCCACTTTCGAATCCATCGGTTATCGCTTCATTTTTCAAAGAGATAAAACAGAGGGAAGCATACGTCCCGCTTTTGATGTATGATTACTGAAATAGCGCGGGTGGAGACGCCTGCTTTACCTATAGCGGCGTGACACGCAGGGATGCCTGATTTATCCGCGTACTAATTGGTACAAGCGCCGAAGTGAGATATTGCGGGGATGATAGGACCGACAGTAATACTTGAATAGGAGCAGCCATGACGGAAATCACTCAGCCACATGATCGTTTCTTCTTCAAAACCTTTTCTCAACCTGAACGAGTGGAAGATATCCTGTTTCATAATCTTCCGCAACTCGCCTCTTTGTTTATGGCGGGCACGTTGGAAAACACCGGGGAATCCTTCGTAAGCGATGAATTGCGAAAATATTATTCGGATATTTTGTACAAAGCCAAACGCAAAAACGGGGAAAGCGTCTATCTCTATATTCTGTTTGAACATAAAAGTTACCCGGAACCAAGGATTGCGTTTGACCTGCTGCGTTATATGGTACGAATTTGGGAAATGGAAAAAGAACAGGGAGGATGTTTTTCGTTGATTGTTCCCATCGTGTTTTACCACGGGAAGGAGCGATGGAATTGCGCAACCAATTTCTCGGGTTTGTTTGCGCACGCGGATGAGTCGAGCGAATTCGTGCCCCGTTTTCAATATTTACTTTACGATTTATCCGGGTATACAGAGGAGAAAATCAAAGGAACCATTCTGTCGCGTGTGATTCTCTTGCTGTTCAAATACATTTATGCGCAGGATTTTGGAGAGAAATACATAAAAATTTGTGAATTGTTGGGAAAATTGGAAGACGAAAAAACCGCTTTGGAGTTCATGAAGATCGCATTAGAATATATAGGAAACGCAACGAATCAAATCACCGTTGAGCAGTTACAAGAAGGAATCCGAAAAGCGTTACCTACGGTAGGAGGTGTACTGGTGCCCACAATATTCGAACAATTACGCGAAGAAGGCCGTGAAGAAGGTCGTGAAGAAGGTCGTGAAGAAGGCCGTGAAGAAGGCCGTGAAGAAGGCCGTGAAGAAGGCCGTGAAGAGGGTGAAATCATTGGTTTGAAAAAGGGATTGCTGGAAGCGATTCAGTTGGCGTTGGAGATCAAATTCGGCGATGACGGATTGGAACTGTTTCAAAAGGTAAAAACCATTGCATCGTTGGAGAAGCTGAATGCGATTAAATCCTCCTTGCGAGAGGCGGACAGTCTCCGCCAAATCGATTCACTTTTATGAATGAAATTGCATATACAAGGTTTCGCTGCTGTCTTTCAGCGCTGGTCCGAGTATCTCGGCCATTAACCATTGGCCTGCGCGATGGTCGACTATCGGGTTCACGGCGGCGACAAAATCACCTTGACAGGAAAATCCTTGCACAAGAAAAAATCCAAACTCCGGAACTCGACCAACGAGGAATCGATACAATGACAAGGATAATTCCTGGAGGAATGTAGAAATAACAGGAGCGAATTGGCGACTATTCCTGTGTTGGAGAACGGTTATAAAAATAACCATTTCCTTTAAAATGATCTTTAACCCTGGTTATAGCCGATTATACATAATTTGAATGAATTCGGCTGATTACTTTATGATTTCTTCCTTGTTTGCTTTCATTTCCCACAAAAAAATGTAAGAAAGATGGATAGTTTTACCTATTGCTTCCTATGGATTATGTTATAATGGCTGTCTAAATAGGTAAGAAGCAAAGGGATGGACGAATAGCGCCATCGATGGATATGACAACTATATATATGGCGGTATTCGTGGACTGACCGACAAAATGCGGGCAAATCTGATTTCGTATAATGCAACGGGAAAGAAAGGAACCGAGATGAAAAAATCAAAAAAAGAGTTGATGGGAGAAATTTCCGCCAATATGAAGAATTGGCAGAAGATTGAAAACGGATCCGTCAATTCCACAGCGAAAATCATGGAAAAGACCGAAAATCCATTGATTCGCTTGGTGATGGAAATTATTCAACGGGATTCGCAGATGCATTACCGCATTCAGGAATTGATTATCGACAGTCTGGAAAAGAAGGCAATCAGCCTTACGCCGGAAGAACTCGGCGATGTGTGGGGCCTGATCGAAAAACATATCGAACTGGAAAAGAAGACGGTTGAATTGGCGGAAAAATCGTTGGAGGCATTGAAGGGGACGAAAATGGTGGCACAGCAGTATTTGTTGGGATATCTGCTGAAGGATGAAATAAAGCACAACGAAATGTTGGAAACGCTCGAAAGCGTAAAGAGCGGTCTGTATCCGTATGGTTGATCTATAGGCGTCAGCAAGTTAACGAGAACCGGATTTTGTTATTGTTATCACGGACTGGTATTTAATTTTGTATGGATTGAGGGTCAAGGCGGTTTCGTCATGCCATCGCCGAGATAAAAACCGGTTTGCGTTGGTTGATTGGCGGCCACATTCTACCAGGAGACGCCAGGTTCGCAAAACGGATCATTTCTCGACATCTGCCTTGGTTGCGGGAGGATGTTCTTTGCCGCGATGGCAAGTGAAACAGGTGATTTTGTTTTCGAGTTTCTGTTTTAACTGTTCCTCATCGGTGATGAATTTTTTATAGAATTCAGCCAGACGCAGATTGTATTCCTTTGTCATCACGATCATTTCCCGCGCTTTGTTTTTGTGCAGATCTTCCGAATCGCGCGAAAAGTCTCGTATCTCATGGCAATACTTACAGGTTACGCCAAGCGAGTCCGTGATTTCTTTCATGTACGTTTGCAATTGCACCATGGTTTCAAATTCGAGGACTTGCATATTCTTACCCGGAGGTTTGGAAAGTGGTTTTTCTTCGCTCCAAAGCGGTGAATCGCTCGCGATCAAAGCCAACGAACAAAGTGCGATAAGCAAAGCGGCGGAGTAAAGGATGTTTTTTAGACTCATTATTGTTTACCTCGCTGTTTAAGAATGAATATGTCTGTAATCTTCCGACATTTTATATTATTTCAGCCTTCTGCAAAGTGTGGGTCTATTTTTTTCCAGGTTACCCATTATTGCCGGAAGGATTGTTTCATTCGAAATGAAAAGTCGTGATTATCCCCTAATTTTTATTGTTGGTGATGTTAAAATCTTTTATTCCATCAAGAGGTTTGCAACCAACAGGAGAAATATAGATGATCAATATGTATCGCTGGAAAGAAACGCCTTGTGAGGTAAAACGTAAGATTCTCCGTCGATCAGGGCAGGATATCGATGCGTTCCTGCCACAAGCGCAGCAAATTATCGACCGCGTCAAAAGCGAAGGGGATCAGGCTATCGTGGCCTTGACGCGGGAATTCGACGGCGCGGATCTGGCAAAAAAAGGATTACGGGTTTCCCCCAACGAGATCGAACTGGCGGAAAAACAATTGTCCATGGACGTAAAAGCGGCGATCGAGATTTCGTACCGTAATATCAAAAAATTTCATGAAACGCAGATTCCCGAAGAGATCACGTTGACGGAAGTCGCGCCCGGCCTGATGGCGGGAGAGAAGATCAGTCCAATCGAAAGTTGTGTTCTTTACGTCCCGCGCGGAACGGCGGCTTATCCGTCCGTGCTGTTGATGTTAGGTGTGCCCGCAAAAGTGGCCGGCGTCAAACGGATCGCGGTGGCGACGCCGCCGCAGGCGGACGGAACGGTGGACGCGGCTTCGCTCTATGCGGCGCGGTTGATCGGAATCGACGAAATATACCGATTTGGCGGCGTGCAGGCGGTTGCCGCTTTTGCGCTGGGAACGGAATCAATAAAACCGGTGTTGAAAATGATCGGACCGAGCAATATCTATGCCTCGGCGGCGAAAAAAATATTGTATGGAACGTTGGATGTCGGGCCCCCGGCGGGTCCGAGCGAGTCGATCATTCTTGCCGATGAATCCTCGGATGCGGATTTGGTGGCCACGGACTTGCTGATCGAGGCGGAACATGGGCCCTATTCAGCGGCGTTGGTGGTGACGGAAAGCCAGGCTGTCGCGGACGCAGTGGCGAATTTATTGCCGGAAAAAATCGAACGGTTGCCACAAAAACAACAGGAGTATGTCAATCGCGTTTTGTCGAATTACGGCGGGATCGTTTTGACGGAAAGCGTGGCGGAATCAGTGGCTTTCGTGAACGAATATGCGCCCGAGCATCTTGAAGTGTTGACGAGCGACCCGTTTGCGCTGTTGGGAAAATTGAACAACGCGGGTGAGATCATGTTGGGGCGTTACACTCCCATTTCCATTTGCAATTATTCTCTGGGCGTAAACGCGATTCTGCCGACCGGCGGTCGGGCGAAAACCGCGTCCGTCGTAACCGTGTTTGATTATCTCAAACGGACATCGCTGAGTTATGCGACGAAAGAAGGCTATGAATCATTGCGGAAACACGTTGCTGCATTTGCCGATTTTGAAGGATTTCCTGCTCATGCCGCCGCGGTTCGGATAGAAAGGAAATAACGCATATGTTTGAAATCAAGACGGTTACGGTCGAACGAAAATCACGGGAATCTATAATTCGTACGAGCATAGCGGGCGGGAAACCGGCGGCGGATTTGAAAGAAAAAATCAATACATCCATTCATTTTCTCAATCACATGATCGAGCAATGGGCGTGGCGATCGTGTTTGAATTTGTCTGCCGACGTTCAGCTGACTCACTTCGTGTTGCAACACGTCATCGCCGAGGATGCCGGCCTTTGTTTTGGAGAAGCGTTGTTAAGGTCGGCCATGCAACTCATGAAATATCAAGGGATTAATGGATCAGGCGCAGCGGAAGGATTCATTGATGAAGCGGCGGCGCGCGTTCGAATTTCGTTCGAATTTCGCAGTGGATTATATTGTAATAAAGGAAATGTGATTGTGCCCGAACGCGTCGAAGACATGTTGTGCACGGATTTGTGGAATTTCCTGGGTGGTTTGGCGCAAGGGGCAAGGGCGACGCTTCACGTCGATTTACTTTCAGGTGAGGATCCGCATCATATTTGGGAAAGTGTTTTTCGCGGATTGGGTGAGGCGACGCGCGCGGCGTTTTCTCCGTGCCTATGGCGAAAAGGACAGACGCCCGGCGTGGCGGGAATGATTGAAGTGAACGTAGAGGAATCGTAAACGATTGGCGACAAATTTATCAATTTTACTTCGTTTTTATCCGGAGGGAATTATCATCTATTCGTAATTACGTGAATTCACATGACCAATTGGTCACAACGAACGATAAAAATAACCCTTGTTTGTTCATACGTGGGTAAAGCAAGCATCCGCGCTTGCATGAACCGCACAGGCGGGGACGCCAGTTTTACCCGCGTATTTTCCAATGATGATTAGTTGATCACAACGAAGAGATGAGAATCAATTGTGGTGCGGACCTCTGGTCTGCACCGGCAGGCAGGATGCCGGCGATACGATTATTAAAATAAAAAATTATGGGGGGGAAGATCGAATGAATGTCTTTCACGGTTTGACCCAGGACACCGTTTCGGAATTGGAATCCCATCCGGTTTTGAAGATTGAACCTTCAAAAACCGTGCGGGAAGCGTTGGAGATTCTGCAGGAAACAGGACGAGGATGCGTGCTTGTGTGCGAGGGGGATGAATTGCAGGGGATTTTCACCGAACGGGATGTTCTCATGCGTGTATATGGCGAAAAACAGAATCTTGATCAACCCGTCACGAATTTAATGACTTCCCATCCGACGACAATTCGCTCCGACGAAAGCATTGCCAGTGTGGTCAAGAAAATGCGGAATGGGGGATATCGCCATATTCCTGTCGTGGATCATGGAGGACGCCCCGTCAGCATTGTATCGGTGAAGCATATCGTGCAATATTTCGTGGATCATTATCCGGAAGCCGTCTATAATCTGCCTCCCGATCCGGACGCGATGTCGTCCAGCCGCGAAGGTGCCTGATTTTATGCGGAAATTGTAAATTATAGATGTAGGATGGGTCTCGTTGTTCGACCTATCAAAAGATCGCTTGTCAAAAAGAAGGTTAGGAATGACTACGGCAACAGAACAATCCCATTTGGTGAAACGGGTGGAAGAAATCGAATCGGCGACGGTTCGATTTGCGGGCGATTCGGGAGACGGAATGCAGCTGGTGGGTGAACAGTTCACCACCGCGACAGTCGTGTTTGGCAACGATATTTCCACCTTGCCGGATTATCCGGCGGAAATTCGAGCGCCGGCGGGGACGCTTGCGGGAGTGAGTGGATTTCAGATCAATTTCAGCAGTCAGGAAGTCCACACGCCGGGGGACCGTATTGACGCATTGTTTGCTCTCAATCCTGCGGCGTTGAAAGTGAATCTGCCGGATTTGCGTTTCGGTGGAGTGATTGTTGCCGATGCGGATGCGTTTACCAAGGAAAATCTTGAAAAAGTGGGATATAAATCCAATCCGCTCGAGGATGACAGCCTACGAGAATACAAAGTCGTTTCTATTCCTCTTTCCGATATGAATTTTAAAGCGGTGGAGGGATTGGGATTGGATCGCAAAACGGCAAACCGCTGCAAAAATTTCTTCGCGCTGGGGCTGGCGTTTTGGCTGTATGATCGCCCGATGGAGCCAACCATTCGTTGGGTGCAGCAAAAATTCGTCAAGCGCCCCGCCATTATGGATGCCAATCTACGGACATTGAAAGCGGGATATCATTTCGGCGAAACGGCGGAAATTTTTACCAGTTCCTATCGCATCAATCGCGCGGTGATCCCCCCGGGAACCTATCGCAAGATATCCGGAAATGAAGGGATTGCGATGGGATTGGTCGCGGCCGCGAAACTGGCGAACAAACCGCTGTTTTATGCGAGTTATCCCATCACTCCGGCAAGCGATATTCTACACTCATTATCTGCGAAAAAGAATTATGGCGTCGTGACTTTTCAAGCTGAGGACGAAATTGCGGCCATGTGTGCGGTCATCGGCGCGGCTTATGGCGGCTCATTGGCGGTGACGGGAACCAGCGGTCCTGGCGTGGCGTTGAAAAGCGAAGCGATCGGGCTGGCGGTCATGACCGAACTTCCCGCGGTGATCGTGAATGTCCAACGGGGAGGTCCCAGCACCGGTTTGCCGACCAAAACCGAACAGGCGGATTTGTTTCAAGCCATCTTTGGACGCAACGGAGAATGTCCGGTTCCGGTAGTGGCCGCGGCGACGCCGGCGGATTGTTTCGAGACGGCGATTGAAGCCTGCCGCATTGCGTTACAATTCATGACGCCGGTTATACTTCTCTCGGACGGGTATTTGGCCAACGGTTCGGAGCCGTGGCGGATTCCGGACATCGATTCTCTGCCGAAAATCGATGTGAACTATCATACGAACAAGTACAATTTCCAGCCGTATTCGCGCAACGAACGGTTGGGACGGCCTTGGGCCGTGCCGGGCACGCCGGAATTGCAGCATCGCATCGGCGGATTGGAAAAACAGCACATCACCGGAAATGTCAATTACGATCCCGACAATCACGAATACATGGTCAAATTGCGGGATGAAAAGATTCATGGCATTCAGGAAGATATCCCACCGCTCGAAATCAACGGCGATGCCACGGGCGACCTTCTCGTTTTGGGATGGGGGGGCGCATACGGTTCCATTATGACGGCGGTGGAGAAAGCGCGTCGAGAGAAACGATCGGTTTCGAGCGCCCATCTTCGTTATCTCAATCCGTTCCCCAAAAATTTGGAAAACGTGTTGTCCGGATTCAAGAAAATTCTGATTCCCGAATTGAATCTGGGCCAATTGCGCTTCATTATCCGCTCCCGTTTTCTCATCGACTCCGAAGGATTGAACAAAATAAAAGGCAAACCGTTTCAAGTGAACGAAATCTACGAAAAGATCGTGGACCTGTTGGAGAACTAATTATGGCGACGCTGCCGAAGTTGTCACCGAAAGATTATGCGAGCGATCAGGAAGTGCGCTGGTGTCCCGGCTGCGGCGACTATTCGATTCTGGCGCAGATGAAAAAGGTCTTCTCGACTTTACAGATTGTAAAAGAGAATGCGGTGTTCGTATCCGGCATCGGCTGCTCCAGCCGATTTCCTTATTATATGGATACCTATGGGATTCATGGCATTCACGGGCGCGCGCCAGCCATCGCCGCCGGTTTAAAAATCATGCGTCCGGAATTGTCGGTATGGGTGATCACCGGCGATGGCGACGGACTCAGTATCGGCGGCAATCATTTGCTTCATGCGATTCGGCGGAATTTGGATATCAACATCATCCTGTTCAACAATCGCATTTACGGTTTGACGAAAGGGCAGTATTCGCCCACTTCCGAATTCGGCAAAAAAACAAAATCCACTCCGCTTGGATCCGTGGATTATCCGCTGCATCCATTAAGTGTGGCGATCGGGGCGGAAGCGACGTTCGTGGCCCGCTCCATCGACGTTCACGTGAAGCATTTGGCGGATGTGTTGGAAGCGGCCGCGCGACACAAAGGTGTTTCGTTCGTCGAGATTTATCAGAACTGCAACATTTTCAACGACGGCGCGTATGAATATGCTGCCGATCGCTCCCAGCGATTCGATAATGTAGTGGAACTGGAACACGGTAAGCCGTTGCAATTCGGCAAAAACAAAGAAAAAGGGATTCGATGGAACGGCTCCGATTTGGAAATCGTCACTATCGGAGAAAACGGCATAAGCGAAAAAGATTTACTGGTGCACAATGAAAAAGCCGAATCGCCGGCTTCTGCTTTTTTATTAAGCCGCATGACCTATCCTCAATTTCCTGAGCCGATTGGGATATTCCGTAACATTGAGCGGCCTTCCTATGAAGAACTCATACAAAATCAGGTGCGTCATGCGCTGGAAACCGGTTCCGACAATTCGTTGGAATCGTTTTTCCATTCCGGTGAAACCTGGGTGGTCGAGTAAGAGACTTTCGTTTTACTCGTCAACGAATTGGAGCGTAAAGCGATGGAAGAAACTCATCAGAATGAAGAAAAGCAATGGGAACTGCAACGGAGTATTATGGAAGATACTCTTGCGGTTCTCAAACCGACTTTAAGTGTTCGAATTGCCGCCGACTGGCCGGTGAAAGAAGTCATTCGAAGTATGGTTGAAAAGAAAATCGGCGCGGTTCTGATCGTCGACCAAGGTAAATTGGTGGGGATTTTCAGCGAGCGCGATATCATTAAAAAAATCGGTACGCATTATGAAATGTATGCGGATCGGCCGATCAACGAACTGATGACGACCAAACCGGTGAGTTTGAGTATTCGACATACGATCGCGTTTGCCTTGAATCGCATGGCCTTGGGCGATTATCGGCATATTCCGGTGACGGACGAGGAGAATTATCCCACCGGTATTGTGGCAGTGCGAGATATTATCCGCTATATCGACCATCGGTGTCTTGGCGGGCCGGAATAAGAGGATAAGCAATGCTTAATTATCCAATTTCAAATCGTCGGGATTGATTTTGATGGATGGTTTCGGGGTATGCCGAGCGTTCCATTGTTCATCCGTCATCACCGTTTCTATTTTCCCCTTTTCTCGCAAGGAGTCGAAATAGTGTTGTGTGGCGTCCGCTTCTTTTTTTTGATGCAGGGATTGCCTGAGTGTTTCTTTGATGTCGTCGAGCGGGACCGTTTGTTGTTCGTCATGCGCCAGTACTTTGATGAGATGCAGGCCGATTGGGGTGGCTACAACTCCGCTGATTTTTCCGACAGGTGTTTCAAGCGCGGCTTTTTCGAATTCAGGCGGTATCCCTTCCTGGCCTTTTGCGATATATCCTAAATTGCCTCCATTGGCGGCCGTGCCGGCATGTTGGGAATATTGTTTCACCGCTTCTTCGAATGTGATCTTTTCACTTTCGATGTCGGCGCGGATGGTTTGAAGTTTCTTCTCCAGCGCTTTCCTGTCGTTTTCCGCGGAATTGGCCGGCATTTCGAGCATGATGTGGCTGACGTTGGATCGTTCCGGTTGTAAAAAGATATTGGGATTTTCGTCGTAGAAACGTTTCATTTCCTCCTCGTCCGGCGGTTGCGTTTTTTCGACGCCGGCTTCGACCACTTTTTGGTAAAGGAGATTTTCGAGCAGTTTTTCGTTCTTGCGAATTTTTTCTTCGGTTAATCCTTGGGAAGAAAGCCATTTTTGGTAGTTTTCTTCCGTACCGAGCCGCTCTTTGAAGCTATTGATTTGTTTGTTGACATCGGCGGTTTCGACGGTGATGCCTTTCACCACCGCTTCGCTTTTCAGCAGAGCGAGATTGATGGCGCTTTCGAGGCCGTTCTGGAAGAAGATAAGGTTCCGTTGCGCCAAGTGTTCGGGCGGGATTGTGCCTTGCGCTCTCATGGCAATCTGGTCGATCTGTTCCAACACCATTTGTTCGGTGACGGCGATTCCGTTGACGCGGGCGACGATATTGCCGTTATCAGTTATTTGATTCGCCGGATTTTCAGCGCAATGGCTATCAACCGTTCTCAATACAACACATAATACAGATAGAATAAGGGGGAAATAACGATAGAACATGGATTTTATACTCCTACAATTTCGATTCCCATGCACGGATCAGCGCCGGTACCGTTTCGTGAATCGAAGCGGGGAGAAGAACAGGAATTGACGCGTGTTGAGGATAGGATACAAGCTAACTCGATTGCGAAAGGAAGTCAAGGAAGGAATGGATTGGTTTTCTTTGCAGTATTTTTTTTAATAATTCATCCATTCGGCGACGGAGGTTTCGCTGAATGGACGCCATGTACTTCCATTCCATTCCCAAATGTCATCGAGATAGGCGGTTTCGTATGTCGCCGGGTCGAGGATAAGTTCTCCGCCGAATAAGACGACGACATGGCGGTGAGCGTCGAATCCCATTGCGAAGAAACCGCGTTCGGGAGTTTCCGGCGAGACGGCCGGAGATTGCTTTGTCCAATTGGCGCCGTCCCAGGTCCAGGTTTCGCCTTTGCCGTACAGCAGGCATTGACTGCGCGCTGCATCGTAGACCATATTGAACTCGCCGAAATCAAACGCAGGACTGGCTGATGGATTTTTCTGTATCCACGCGCCGTTTTTCCACGTCCAGGTTTCATTTCCGCTGAACCAGACGCCTTCGGCCCGCGTATCATCGTATACGAACGCCACATCAACAGCCGCAGGGGGAGCGGGAGTGATGTCTTGCTTTACCCAACCATTCTCTTCCCAAAAATAAGTGGTTCCGGGAGGCGCATCGGGTAGAAAAGGATAGTGGGAATAATACATCACGAATTGTCCCAGCGCCGGATCAAAAATAATTTCCGGGTCGCCGCCAAAGATATCTGTCACGATCGGATCGGCGAGTTTCGACCACGCCGCACCGTCAAACGCCCACGTCGATTGATCGGGCATGACGCCGCCGATAGCGATCAGCCGTTGATTGATGGGATCATAGGCGGCGGTGGTGTGGGTAATACCGGCAGGAATGTCGGGAAACGCCGACCAGCCGTTCGCAGCGAGCGACCAGACCGTGCTCAAAGGCGACCAATCTTCCGGTCCCCATCCGCCAATGGTCAATAAGGATTGCGTGGGTGGGAAATAAAACAAACCACCGTCGATTTGTTGCAGAGGTTGAGCTGTGACGGCTCCGTTGCATGCGAAAATCAGGCAGAGAGAGAACGTGAAACTCGCGAAAAAGGAAAATAAATGGTGATATCGTTTCATAGTGTAATATTCCTTTATCTATTTTTGGATGATAATAGTCGAATTTTACAAATTGTATAGAGGCAGAGATGATTTTGAGGATTGAATAAAAAGAAAAAGGAGTAAGACTTGCGTTTATGTCATTAGCGAATCATTGAAAATTGCAAACAGCGTTTGCGCCGTTATGATGAAATCATAAGTTGAGAAAATACATGATGGATTTAAAAAAACAAAGAAAACTACAGACAACAGGTTGGCAGGTGGGATCGGTGGAAGAATTCCTGGGATTGACGCCTGAAGAATCGGCCTATCTCGAACTCAAACTTGCATTGAGTCGGGAATTGAAAGAACGCAGGATATTGCAAGGGATCAGTCAAAGCAGTCTCGCAAAGCGGATTGGATCAAGTCAGTCACGCATTGCCAAAGCGGAAGCCGGCGATGGGTGGTGAAAACTGACCGGTTACGATTTGCGCTTCGATGGCGTCGGTATGCAGGGCGGAGCGGCCGGAACTGCTTACTCGGTCAATGGCTAAACAGTGGCGAAAGACGATTTCGTCATTTTCCGTGATGATTTCCTGCGATAACGTAGGATTGACAACCAGGAAAAGAACCGTAGTTCCAATTCCGATGTAAAAAAACAGGGAACGAATTAATTTCATTACAATACTCCTTATCTGTATGTTTTTGGGATTATTTTTTGGAACGTTTTGACGCATCCGTGGGTAAAAAATTGCGTCGGATATATTGGCTATACACCGCGCCGATGGGATTGTGGGCGAGGACGCGGTCCTTGACGATCAACGTCGTTACCGGCGCATGGGAAACCATGCCGAAAATGGCGTCGTGGCCGACGCACAATCCACACAGGATGTTGAGGTCCGTTCCCGCGCGATTGAGGATTTCCGCCTGTCCGGCAGGATTGCACGTGATTTCCGTATTTTCGGGATGGATTTGTTCGAGCGCGAAGGTTTTCTTGTCAATGCCGCCCATTTTGCAGCAGACGGAGACGACCTTGAAATCCTGCGCCAGAATTTCTTCAATGATTTTGGCTTCCGCCGAGAGACCGACGCAAAACGCCAGGCCGACTATTTTGCAGCCCAGTTCTTTCGCGAAAAGAATGGTTTCACGCAGGCGGGGTTCTTGGCAATAATGGTGCGCTTCGACGGCGGCGGCGCTTTTGTGTATTTTGCCGATCGGATCGGTTTGATAGTATTGGGAATGCAACTCCGCCGTGGAAAAACAATCTTTGCCGTCGCGGCATTCCTTTTGTTCGCATAAAGCGCAATGCGATTTGATTTTTTTGGGCATGAGCGTTTACTTTCTTATGAAAATGTATCGCCGGCATCCTGCCGGCTTTTCTGTCAGGACGGCGGAGAATCTTTTTCAAAATACATGAAACATTTATTTAAGAGTCGGATATAAAAGAGTAAAGGTTGATGTCCATTCCAAATTTTTACGAAGGAGAGTTTCTTCATGCACAATCGTTATTTATTGTTCCTATGTATCGTGCTATTTACTGTTCCCGGATGGAGTCATGAGGTGATTGAAGGTTGGATCCCGGTGATTTCCTATTCCAGCTCCATTTACGGCGCGCGTGTGGTTATCGATCCGCCCATGCCCGGTCCGGACGAGGAATTCACGGTGACCCTTGTGGGTGCATTCCCCTCGTCGGGATACAGGATTGTGGGAAAAACATTTGATACAATAGTAACTCCGGAATCCATTGATTTTCTCATCGATATAAAAATCGAAGAGCCGGAAGGTCCGCAGGATTTGGTGATTACTCCCTTTAGCGAATTACTCGGATCTGCCGCCCTGGGAGAGGGTCGATATATGTTTTCCGGATTTATTAATGGCCAATTGTTTCTTCACGGTTATATTCTTATTGGTGTAGTGATTCCCGATCCGATTGTGATTCCTTTCAATGCGAGATTGGTCGCCGAACCGGGCAATCCGCAGCCGAATCAGGAGTTTTCCATTTATGTCACAGGACAATTTCCCACGCCCGGTTACGAAATCGAATCGGCGGACCTGCGGATTTTGGAGAGTTATCCGGAAAAAATGGTCGCCGATATAAAGGTGCGGGAACTGGAAGGCGTCTGGGCGCAGGTCATAACGCCTTTCCGGGCGCTGGTAGGGACAGCCCAGCTGGGAGAGGGGATGCATCCGTTAACAGGGATCGTCAATGGTATTCCGTTTTACGAGAGTGTCATTCAGGTTGGTGAAGTCGTGGTGATGCCACCGCCCACTTATAATGCGAGAATCATTTTTACGCCCGAACATCCGGAGGAAGGTGAAGAGGTTTCCATTTACGTGGTGGGTGAGTTTCCTACTCCCGGTTATGAATTTGTAGGGAAAACGGTGAACATTCTCGAATCCTATCCCGAACAATTGAGTATCGAATTGAAGATCGCAGAACCGGAGGAGCCGCAAGCGCAGGTGATCACGCCATTTCGGGAACTGATCGATACGGTTGCTTTGGGAAATGGCGCCCATCCCTATTATGCCAGCGTGAATGGGATATTTTTTGATCGAGGAATAATTATGGTTGGAGAACCGACGCCGGTTGAACCGCCTATTATGCCTTATCACGCCAAACTCATCATCGAACCGCCCCATCCGGAGCCGGGTGAGGAATTTTCCATCTTTATCGAAGGAGAATATCCCACGCCGGGGTATGAAATTACTAGCAAAGAAATTACTCCGTTGGGAGCCTCTCCTGAACCACTTATGATTTCGGTGACCGTGCGCGAGTTGGAGGGAGAATGGATTCAGGTGATCACTCAGTTTCGTGCATTGGCGGGAACTATGTCGCTTGGCGAAGGGTGGTATACCTTATGTGGCTTCATCAATGGGGAAGCCTTCGCAAAGGAGATGTTGATCGTAGGGAATCCGCAAAGAGAGGATCCGCAGCCTGTTCCGGTTTATAATACACGCGTCGTGATTGAACCGGAAAATCCGCAAGCGGGGGAAACGTTCTCGGTTTATATCGAGGGTGAGTTTCCCTCGCCCGGATATTTTATTACGTCGAAAGAATTGCTGACGTCGGACTCCATTCCCGAACATCTGCTGGTCAATTTGGAAGTCGAAGAACCCACCGGGCCCCAACTGACGGTGATGACTCCGTTTCGTGAATTTATTGGAACCGCAGTCATGGCCGAAGGCGCTCATCCGGTTTATGCAACCATCAATGGAGAACGATTGTATCAAAGCGTTCTTTTTATTGGCGATGCGAACGCGAATTGCTATCTCCATTTCATCCGCAGCGGCGGCTTTGCAGGATTTTACGAACAAATAACGGTATATGATACCGGCGAAGTGATCGTGAATGGCCGCCGATTCGGTTCTGGACAGTCGGAAGTGAATCAGTTATCGGCGGAGGCGTTATATTTGCTGAAACAAACCGTCGATGCGAATGATTTCCACGCGTTGCAGCCGGTATACTCGCCCGAGACGCCATACGCGGACGGATTCGTTTATGAATTGACCTATCGCAACGCACCCACCGTCGTCGTCAATCAAGGCGCGGTGGTTCCCGACGATTTGGGAAAGGCGGTGCGATTGCTGGAGCAGATTCTCATTGGAAATTATGCGGTGGTTGATCTGGAAACCGTGACCGCTGTGGAGAAGTGGCTGTTGTATTGATCGTTGATATTGACCGCAAACTTGCAGGGTGGGATGGATGCAATGAGTCCCACCCTTTTTTGCGATCAATCAAAGTTTGTAGTGGGCTACGCTTCGCTTTGAGCCCACCCTACCTTGCTTGGGTCGGTATTCCCCCAGCGTCGCTGTTACACAAAACCATTTACCCCAACGGGGTAACAGATGACAGCCAGCGGGCAACGCCCCTGGAAGCGAGTTTCCGGCGTTCCCTCACCCGGAAAGGGTGACAGAAAAAACCTCAATCCCAAACATAATTCTCGTCAAACTTCACTCTTCCTCCACCAATTTTGCAATGGAAATCGTACGAGACAAATTGCAGAGGATATGGACGTGATCGGGCATTCCATTGACAATAAGAGCCGGACAATTGATTTGTTGCAGAATGGCGGCCATGTAGGAATACAAATCCGTTTCGATTTCTTCCTTGATAAATGGATAACGTTCCTTGGTGCTGAATATGATGTGGAGTAACACATTGGACAAGGATTGAGGCATGTGGATTTCTTCCGCCCTTTCAGGGCTGGGCTTTATCGCGCAACCTTAACCAGGGGCGTTGCCCGCTGGCTTTCCTCTTTAACCCCGTTGGGGTAGGGTTTTGTAGTGTTACCATCACCAGGGGCGTTGCCCGCTGGCTTTCCTCTT
>QZKN01000039.1 GCA_003598175.1 Candidatus Omnitrophota bacterium | reverse complement strand
GGTGGCGTCCAGCACGCCCGGGCCAATGAGGTCCTTGATCTTGTCGTTGGTCTGCTTCTCCACCCAGGCATTGATCGTCCGGCGGGCCTTTTCCGTCGCGGCGGCGAAGTCCAGCTCCTGAAGTTTGCCGCCGTACTGCTTCTATTTCCGCTCGTTTCATTGTATCCTCCAAACTCTACTTAGTTGATTTTCTTTGACTTAAAGGCATTCGCGTAAACGATCTCGCCGTGTTGCAAATTGGCGAACGGCCCAATACTCATTCCGGGTGGAATCGTACAACCTCGCAGATAGGAACTGTTGATCCTGGTGCTTTCACCGATCTCGCAATCTTCGATCTGTGTCAGCGGACCGATTTCACAGCCCTTTCCGATCACGGTTCTGCCCTGAATGTGCGTGTTGGGTTGAATAATCGTATCAATATCGATCACGACGCTGTCGTCGATAAAGGTGCTGCGTGGATCGACGATGGTCACGCCGGACAACATCAAGCGTTGCAAAATACGATCCCGCATAATCCGTTCGGCTTTGGCGAATTGAACTCGATTGTTGATTCCCATCGTTTCGGCCGGCACGCGCGTGACGTAGGCCTCCACCCTTTTTTTCTCCTTCACCATGATGTGAATCACATCCGTCAGATAATACTCATTCTGTTCGTTCGTGGGTTCGATTTTATCCAACGCGTCAAACAGGTCCCGTGTATCGAACACATACGTTCCCGTATTGACCTCATTGATCTTTTTTTCGTATATATTGGCGTCCTTGTCTTCCACGATCGACATGACCGTGTTGTCCTGGTGGCGCAATATCCGCCCATACCCGTCCGGAACCTTCATTTTTGTGGTCAGGACGGTCGCGGACGAGTCCTGATGTCGATGCCGTTCGATCAATTTCTCCACGGTTTCCCGCGTCAGCAGCGGCGCATCCCCCACCAGTACCATCACGTCGCCGTCGCATTCCGTAAAGAGCGATTTACAGCACATCACCGCATGACCGGTTCCCTGCCGTTTTTCCTGCAGCGCAAAATCCACCTGAAAATCCCGCAACGCATCGACCACCATTTCATTGGCGAAACCGATAACCACCACCTGTTTTTTGTCGATCAATCCTTCAATCGTCCGCAGGATGTGGACAATCATCGGACGACCGCAAATCCGATGCAAGGCTTTGGGAACCTGGGAACGCAAGCGAGTCCCATCGCCCGCCGCCAAAATGATCGACGAAAGCGGTTTCTTGTTCATGGTCGATTTTTCCCTGTCGCGAATCAATTCTGATGAGGCTGCTTGAAATTGATACGTTCTTTTCACATAAAAACGGCCCGAAGAAAAATCTTCGGCCCAATCCTATTATTTAATCCATTGAGATGAATATAGTCAAGAGATAGGAATTATTATAGTTTGAGTTCAATCCGAATCGCCGATGCGATTCTTTTCTCTCGAGTGGAGCAATGACCAACATACTCCCATCCTTGCAGATCATGATAAAAGGATAAAAAAATAAGTTCTTGACAAAATATCCATTATTGAGGACAATTTTACGAATTGGTTTGGATGATCTTCGTAAGAGTGATAATGTACATCACGAAAATCGAATGATTGATCAACCAAATGATGATCGGCGGTTGTACCTTGATGAACTATCGTTCGACATCACAAAATTAAATAAGATGAGGAGGATTCAGTACATGAAGAAACGTTTTGGGATTTGGTGCGTGATTGTCGGTTTGCTTGCCGCGCCGGCGATAAGCCAGGACCTGACAATCAAGCCGGTATTCGAGTTGTTGGCCAAGAATGGCGTTCCCGGTTTTCCCTTCATGAAGGCGCAGGTGGGATTGAACGACTTCTCGCTCGGCGATTCCGATTACGATATGATTAGTTCGTTTGTGCGGTATGATGCCAATCGGTTGCTATTGTACGTAGTCGAGAATGGCATCGATGAAAACGATCCCAATCATGACGCGGCCATGGCCGCTCAGTTTCCCGACCGGACCATCTGGTGGATCAGCCCCAACGACGGGTCGCCGATGGGGATCGCATTGCAGGTTGGATTGACGCCTTGGCCCCATTCCGATTATTACATCCAGAAAACGACAGGACAACATCCGGACGGACCGACGACCAACCGGAGTTGGGCGCTGACGGATATTTATCCGGTCATGTCCGTTGACGGCGACGGATATCTTTACGTCGGCAACGTGCACAACATCATCCGTTACACTTTAAACGGCAACACGTTCGGCAATCCGCAAAAAGTATGGAATCGGCCGGAAGTGGAAACCGCCAACCTGCATTACCGCGCCTGGCGGATTTGGGACATGAACGTAACCGGCTCCGGCCAGAACAAGAAGATGACCATCGATGCGAAATACTGGATCGATTTGGGCGGGACGTGGTACCTGACTTCAAACGACGGCGGCGCGTCCTGGACGTGGGAAGACGAGTTCAACAGCGGCGGCGGCGCCAGCATTCCCGTTGTGAATCAAGCGGCGGGTGAAGAGTGGGTTTTCAACACGGCGTTTCCCGGACGCAATGGCGGACAGGATTTCACGCCATTGCGGCGTTATATTCGTCCGGCCGGTTCGTCGGAAGAATTTCAGGAAGACCCGGCTGAATTGTGGGCGCCGACGCGCGATCCGGCAATTGCGGGCATGGCGGATCCGGACCTCGTGACCTCACTGTATCAAGGGTGGGCCAAATGCGATGTGGCCGCCTATCAAGGCATTCCTTATATCGTGGTTTGCACCCTTCCGCGTTGGCAGAGCCATTCGGCGGATTGGGGAACGCAGGATCCGCCGACGGCCTGGCTGGCCATTCATTCCAGCGCCGCCGATCCGAACGACGATTTTATCGAAGGCGATTTTGTCAGCGCCTATCAAATCCAACACATCGAAGCGGATGAATTGGGGATGATCGATGCCGGCGTCCCCACGGATCCATGGCACAATATTTACTTGAGCGAAGTGAACATTTACGTTCCCGCCGGATTTCCGAGCGGCGCGTTCGAGATTTTGTGGAGCGGAGGCGCTATCGGTTACGGTCGCTACGTGGTCGGCGATGTCGTCGTGAATGTGAACGAGTGGTCGATCTTTTAATTGTTGCGCCACTTAGACCAAACCATAATCAGAGAGGGGATCACACCTGTGGTCCCCTTTTTCTTTGAAAGGAATGCGGATTTTCCAAAAAAGGTATCAAAATTCCCTGCCTGCATAACTGATCACGATACATCGTTGTATTTGATCTTTTATTTTATATAAATACGATAATTGGATTGACAGGTGTTCGGATGAATGTACAATGCTTCGATACCCGCAAATGGGAAAAGAGGGACATTGCCATGGCCATCAACCATGCCGAGGAATCCATCGAACGGATCGTTATTGCATATTATCCATTTGTTCAAGGGATTTATCTGTTCGGTTCTTATCAAACGGAAAACGAATGGCCGACCAGCGACGTGGATATTGCGCTTTTATTTCCGTACGATTTGGCGAAGCGGGAACGGGGCCTGGCGCTGTCGGAATGCCGGGGTCGTCTGGAGGAAACGTTACGGAAGAACATCGATCTCGTGAACGTGCGGCTGGTTTCCACCGTGTTTCAGTTTCAAATCGTCAGCGCCGGCAGATTGGTCTATGTCGGCGATGCAAACGCCGTCGATGAATTTGAAATGCTTACCTTTTCGTACTACCAAAAATTGAATGAAGAACGGCGTTTTATTTTGCAGGAGTTTTACAAAACCAAGCGAGCGTATCGGGTATGAACGATATCGTCATCAATAAAATCCAAAGCATTCAACGCTGCGTGAAGCGGGCGCGAGAAGAGTATGCGGCCAATCCCGCCGGTTTCGATACGGATTATACCCGGCAGGATGCCGCCGTGTTGAATGTTCTCCGAGCCTGCGAATTGGCTATCGATCTGGCGAATCATATCATCAAATCGGAAAAACTGGGGATTCCGAATACCAGCGTGGACAGTTTTGAACTGCTGCGGAAGAAATTCGTTTTAGACGATGCGCTGATGGGAAAAATGAAAAATATGGTTCATTTTCGGAATCTGATTGTCCACCAATATACGACATTGGATATGGAAATCGTCAAAAAGGTCATTCAAGAAGATTTGCAGGACCTGGTTCTGTTCACGGATTGGATCGTGGAGTATTCCGGCAGCCGTTCCTCCTGACGATCCGTTTTTTTTCTATTCCGCTTTTAGTAAGCGTCCAATGGGTCACGCCGCAGGGTCCATCATTTATATGATATGCATAGTCGCTGTAGGAATGCCGATTCCCCGTCGCTCTCATGGATTGAAACAAGGCAATCCAACCATTTATTTTGTCAGAATCAAGATAGACAGGATAAAAGGATAGGCAAAATAAACGAATCCTGATCATCCTATAATTCTGAGTATCCTCGTATCCTTCTCCCGCTCCCTTTGGCATTCCCGCCAAAACCGTGTACTTTATCATCCAAAACGACAAGCGGCAGGTATATTCATGCAAAACCAACACCCATCCCTCGAAGAACACGGCAGTCTCGCGTACGTCTATCTGATCTCCATCATCGCCGCCATCGGCGGCATTCTGTTTGGCTACGACACGGCGGTAATCGCCGGCGCGATCGGTTTTTTAAAAACTCATTTTGCGCTCGACGCGGTGCGGGAAGGCTGGGCCGTCGGCGCGGTGCTCGTCGGCTGCGTTTTCGGCGCGAGTTTCGCGGGGATGTTAAGCGACCGATTCGGTAGAAAAATGATTCTCATTTTTTCCGCCCTGCTTTTCATCCTTTCCGCGATCGGCTCGGCGGTTCCCCGCACGCTGTCCGAATTTGTCGCGGCGCGATTCATCGGTGGGTTGGGCGTCGGCGCGGCGTCGATGCTCTCCCCTTTGTATATCGCCGAAATCTCCCCCGCTTCCATTCGCGGACGCCTGGTCTCCCTCAATCAATTCGCCATTATTTCCGGTATCCTGCTTGCCTATATCGCCGATTGGCTGCTCGTCGGCATCGGTCCGACGAATTGGCGCTGGATGTTCGCGTCGGAAACGCTGCCCGCCGTCATCTTCCTCTTCTTTCTCATTCCCGTGCCGGAAAGCCCTCGCTGGATGATCAAACAAGGCAAGGATCACGAAGCGCTGGCCACTCTCACCCGCATCGGCGGCAAACGTCACGCGGAACAGGAAATGCGGGAAATCAAGGAAACCATCGCCCTCGAAACCGGATCCCTCTCCCAACTGTTCCAACCGGGATTGCGAATTGCCCTGCTCATCGGCGTTGCGTTGGCGATTTTGCAGCAAGTCACCGGCATCAATACGGTTTTATATTACGCGCCGCGCATTTTCGAACACGCCGGTTATGCGCAGCTCGACTCCCTGCTGATGGCCGTCATCGTCGGCGTCGTCAATCTTTTGTTCACCATCGTGGCGCTGTGGCTGATCGACAAGCTGGGCCGCAAAGCGCTCCTGTTGATCGGCTCCGCGGGGATGGGGCTATTCTTTTTCCTCTCCGGCTGCGCTTTCCATTTTGAATTGTATGAAGGGCCGTGGATTTTGATCTTTATTTTGCTATACGTCGGCTCCTTCGCAATGAGTATGGGACCGGTGGTGTGGGTGGTAATGTCGGAAATCTTTCCCACACGCATCCGAGGACGCGCCATGTCCATCGCCACCGTGTTTCTGTGGATTTCCTGCTTTCTGGTCTCGCTGACCTTCCCGATCCTGGTCGATCATATTAGCGATTCGTTCACATTCTGGTTATACGCGTCCATGTGTGTGGTGACATTTTTCTTCGTCCTGCTGATCGTGCCGGAAACGAAAGGCAAAACGTTGGAAGAAATTGAAAAAGGATGGTTGACATAAATGGAAACAATTCATCTGATCGGCGTCGGCGGCAGCGGTATGTTGCCGTTGGCTGAACTCCTCCTGCGCAAAGGATTCCACGTCACCGGCTCCGACCGTTTGTTAAAAAATCCAACCGAATTGGATCATCTGCCCGCTCCGATTCGCAAGCGCCTGCGGCGTTTGACGAGTCTGGGAGCGCATCTCTTCGCTCAGGACGGAACCGGAATCACCGAACAAACGAAGAAAATCGTCATTTCCACCGCCATCGAAGAGGACAATCCCGACCTGCGCAAAGCCGACGCCTTCCATATCCCCATCAGCCATCGCGCGGAAGAACTGCATCGCCAAATCGGCGATCAACGCCTGCTCGCCATCGCCGGCGTCAGCGGCAAATCCACCACCGCCGCCCTTTGCGCATGGTTGCTATTGAAATTGAATGCGTTGAACTGCTTCGTCGGCGGCGCGGAAATTCTCGACGATGCGCAAACCGGCATCGGCTGGACCGCCGTTCACGTTGCCCATGGGGAATGGTCGTGCGTCGAACTCGACGAGAGCGATAAATCTCTCCTGCGCTTCCAACCGGAAATCGCAATTCTTCTCAACATCTCCCGCGATCATCACGAATACGAAGAGAACCTTGCTATTTTCAAGCAATTTTCGGCCGGCGTGCAAAAAACAATTTTACTGAACCGCGACGATCCCGGCTGCAGGCAATTGTCGGAAGAACTCGGCCGCGATCCCCGCGTCAAATGGTTCACCCCACCCGCTCCCGCCGACGTCATGCAAACCGAAAACGGCGTTCGTTTTCGATTCAACGAGATCAACATGTTCACCCCTTTGCTCGGTTATCACAACGCCGTCAATTTGACTGCCGCATTATCCATCATTAACGAAGCGGCGCCACACGCGAATGGCCGCACGCTGGCCAATGCGGCCGCAAGTTTTCCCGGCGTTCGCCGCCGTCTGCAACGCTATGGCAAAGGCAATATCGCCGTCTACGACGATTACGCGCACAATCCCGAAAAAATCGCGGCGCTTCTCACCACGTTGCAGCAACATTATCTCCGCGTCTTCCTCATTTTTCAGCCGCATGGATACGCTCCGCTGAAGTTTCATTTACCGGGTTTCGCCGAAGTCTTTTCCACGCGACTGCGAAAACAGGATCACCTCCTGCTTCTCCCCATTTACGACGCCGGCGGAACCACCAACCGTTCCATTTCGTCGCAGGATCTGGCCGATCATATTTCCTTCTCATCCATCCAAACCGTGCGGGATCGCCGCGAAGCCATTGCATACCTTCGCGACGCAGTCCGCGTAAAAGACGCCGTCTGCGTCGTGGGAGCGCGGGACGATACCCTCGCCGAATTTGCCGAACAAATCTCCATTTGCATTGGATTCGATTGATCGACGCAGCCGTTTCAATGTGTTGTGGTGCGGACCTCTGGTCTGCACGTGCAGACCGGAGGTCCGCACCACAATTTTTTCATATAAAAAACCTACTACTGTCGTGCTTATCACTTCGGATCAAGTACAATATCATCTAAAGAAGCATAGTTTTCGGATTTCCATTCTCGGAAAATCGAAAAAAACATTCTTCTCTTTGTGACGGTAAAACAATGCCAAACGTTTCTCATGGTTGAAACAGTGATAGGAATGAATTTTGCTGTTCGATTTCAATTTATCGGACGGTTTACGAGTTTGGTATTATCGTATGTTGAAGGATATTGAGAATAATCCGCATCGGATTCGTTCCCAAAACAGGAAAGGATTCTCTTTTAAATGGCTGCCGTAATTTTTATATTGCAATGCGTTGTTCCACGGATGAATTTCTTGTCCATCACATTGTGCTCGTTTCTCCTGATTTTGACCGTTTCCACGGTTCATGCGAATCCGCCAAATGATCATTTTCGCAACGTGATCCCTCTTACCGGCGCAAGCGGCCAAATCACCGCGACCAACGTCGGCGCGACCCGCGAATCCGGAGAAAGAACCCACGCCGGTTCGACCGGCGGCGCATCGGTGTGGTGGTCGTGGACCGCGCCGAGTCGCGGCTCGGTGATCTTTTATACCGCCGGCAGCAATTTCGACACCATCCTGGCCGTCTATCGCGGAAATGCCCTCTCCTCACTTACCGAAATGGGCTCCAACGACGATGAAAGCGATTCCAGTCTAACCAGCGCGGTATCATTCACCGCATTTCAGAATGTGGTTTATTATATTGTCGTGGATGGATACGACGGCGACAGCGGCAACATCGTCTTGAGCTGGAGCAGTGAATTGCCGTCAAATGACAATTTCGCCGACCGCATCTCCCTCGCCGGCGAATCGGGACAGCTGACAATGAGCAACGCCAACGCCAGCCGTGAATCCGGCGAACCGAATCACGCAAACTACACCGCGTCGCATTCGCTGTGGTGGAGTTGGACCGCCCCTCGTTCCGGATACGCCACCATCGACACGTATCAAAGCGCCCTCGACACGGTTCTGGCCGTTTACCACGGCGCATCCCTCGGTTCATTGCAACTGATTACCGCTTGCGATGATTTCGATGCTCTCTACACGATATTCAGTAAAAACAAAACCGGCTTCTCCGCCAAATACATCCCGCAAAATGCCGCTTTTCGTAATCGGGATTTGACCAGCACGGTCAACTTTTACACCGAAGCGGGCCGCGAATATCAGATCGCGGTCGACGGCGCCGGTAATGCCATCGGCGAGATTGTTCTTTCCTGGCACTTGGAAGACCCCCCCGCTTCCGCCCCTCCCAACGACCATTTCGATAACCGCATTGCCATCGATGGGGGGACGGGACAAATCACCGGCGCGAATATCTTCGCCACCAAACAAGGCGGAGAACCGCCGCACGCGGACAATCTCGGCGGACGCTCGGTTTGGTGGAGCTGGACGGCGCCGACGACCGGCATCGTCACGTTCGACACGGTCGGCAGCGGCTACGATACGACAATTTCGGTTTATAAAGGCAATAGCGTCGATACCCTATCCCTTCTGATCGGCAACGACGATATCGGCATCCCCGTCGCCTCCCGCGTCACGTTCACCGCAACCAAAGGAAACATCTACCACATTGCCGTGGACGGCTATGACGGCGATTTCGGAACCATCGTTTTGAATTGGACCAACGAAATTCCACCCAATGACAATTTTGCCGATCGCATCCTCCTCAACGGCGAAAGCGGCCGCGCGCAGGGAACCAACATCAACGCCGGCCGTGAATCCGGCGAACCCACCATCACCGACGCCAATGAAATTCACTCCGTGTGGTGGAGCTGGACAGCCGCCCGTTCGGGCAACGTCACCGTGGACACGATCGGCAGCGATTTCGATTCGATCCTGGCCGTTTATACCGGAATGTCCCTCCAATCTCTGGTCCGAATCGTTTCCAATGGAGACACGAACGATCGGCGCGTTACGTTTAACGCCGAGCAGGGGCAAACGTACCATTTCCTCGTCGGCGGAAAAAAAGATGACGATGTGGATACGGCGGACGCCGGCCGCATCGTCTTGAATTGGAACAGCGCCTCTCCCGCCAACGACAACTTTGCCGATCGCATAACTCTGACCGGCGTCGCCGGTCAAACCAGCGGCAGCAACGTCAGCGCCTCTCGTGAAACCAATGAACCCGATCACGCCGGCGTCAAAGGCGCCCACTCGGTGTGGTGGAGCTGGACGGCTCCGTTCGACGCGAAAATCTCCTTCAACACACACGGAAGCCGCTTTGATACGTGTATTGCCGTTTATCAAGGCGATGCTGTCGAATCCCTTGTCTTGATCCGTTCCAACGACGACGACGCGGCCAATGGCGGCGTGACCAGCGCCGTCACCTTTTCCTCTCGCGAAGGTCAAAGCTACGCCATCGCCGTCGATGGCTATTCCGGCGATGCCGGCGATATCACCCTCAAATGGCAGTTGGCAACGCCGACCATTCGCATCGAGCCTTTAACTCTCGCGTTTTCCAAACTTCCTCTCGCATCCGCCAAACAGATTTCCACAATCGCCCAGGACGAACGCATTGTCAATCAATCAACTTCGGCAAAATCCACGTCTCGCCAGATTCATGTAAAAACCGGTACGATTCAAACCGGCGAATCAAACTCACCTCCATCGCAAATCACCACGCTCGCGACGGACATGCTCCAACCACAGCACATGCTGCTGCAATTCGATCACATTCCATCCGCCGAGGAAAAACAATCGCTGGCAGCCAACGGCGTGGAACTCCTGCGTTACATGCCCGACAATGCGTACTGGGCGTCGATTCACCCCAAAACGTCTACCATATTTTCAACGTTATCGAAAAACAGCGGAATTCGTTGGTCAAAATCATCACGCGCCATCG
Source organism: Candidatus Omnitrophota bacterium (assembly GCA_003598175.1). Classification (GTDB taxonomy): domain Bacteria; phylum Hinthialibacterota; class Hinthialibacteria; order Hinthialibacterales; family Hinthialibacteraceae; genus SURF-12. The sequence continues at coordinate 27,174 of QZKN01000039.1, read as the reverse complement.
ATAAATTAGATCCCGACGCCGCCGCCGGAAAATTTCCGCCCAACACTCGTCTTCGCAACGGAACGGTTGAAATCTGGGCCGTCGTGTTCGACGACGTCGATGAAGCCATCGCGCGCGAGCAATTTGCACAGCTGAACTGCCGTATTCTCGACCGCATCTCGACCAACGTTTATCGTCTGGCCGCCCCCATCGCATCGATCCGCGACGTCAGCGCGCTGGACATCGTCGAATGGGTGGAAGCAGGTCCTCCTCCCAAAAAACAAACGAATGCAACCGCGGCCCTGCGCCTGCATAACACCGAAGTCTACGAACCGCCCTATGCATTGACCGGCGCGGGCGTCGTGGTGGGCATTTGGGACGGCGGCGAGGTGGATCACCACCGAGATTTTGACAGCCGCCTCGTGATCGAGGATGCCGGCAGCAAAGCCGAGGACCACGCCACGCACGTCGCCGGCATCATCGGCGGATCGGGAAGATACAATCCCAACGCCAAAGGCATGGCGCCGGGCGTCGAAATCCATTCGTACGATTGGGATGAAGACATCAATAAAATGCGGCAGGCATCCACCCTCGGCGTTCGCCTCACCAATCATTCTTACGATTACAGCGCCGGCTGGGAAGAACAAACGGACGGCTGGCGAAACCTCGGAGACTATCTATTCGGCAATTACAACACCTATGGCTACGCATGGGACGCAATGGTGTGGGATACCGGCCTGCTGACCTTCCGCGCCGCCAGCAACGACCGCGATCAAGGACCGGATTGGCCGTATGGCCCCCGCATGGACGGCCCCTATCGCACCATCCTGCCCGGCGGCAGCAACAAAAACGGCGTGACCATCGGCGCACTCGCAGACCACGACCGGATGACGGATTTCAGCAGCTGGGGCCCCACTGCCGATGGCCGCATCAAACCCGATCTCTGCGCCAACGGCTACGAACTGACCTCCACCGTTCTCGATAACGGATATGATTCCTTTTCCGGAACATCCATGGCGTCTCCCGCCGCCTGCGGCTCGGCGGCGTTGTTATTCGAATTGTATCAAAGCGTTACCGCGGAAGAACCCAAAGCGGAAACATTGAAAGCGTTACTGATTCACGGCGCGCGCGATTTGGGCAATCCCGGCCCCGATTATGCTTTCGGCTGGGGAATGATCGACACGCGCGAAAGCGCGGACCTGATTTTCAACCGCATGTGGGATGCGGGAACCATTTCATACAGGAATCGCATTACCTACTCCATTACCATTCCCCCAAACCATCCGTATGTAAAAGCCACGTTGGTTTGGACCGACGCGCCCGGCTCCCCCGCCGCCGCCAAAGCGCTGGTCAATGATTTGGATTTGCAGCTGCGATCCCCCTCCGGCGCAATTTTCTATCCGTGGGTGCTCGACAAGGACAATCCCTCTGCGAACGCAACCTCCGGCGTCAACACCATCGACAACGTCGAGCAGGTTTATATCGAAAATCCCGAATCCGGCGAATGGACAATCGAAGTGATCGGCTCGGCAATCACGCAAGACGAAGGACGCTTCGCGTTGGTTTCCGAAATGCTGCGAACTCCTGACTCCACCAACGCATTTTGGATTTACAACGACGGCGAGGAACCCCTGACTGTCAACAAAATCATCGCCGTCGACGGCGTTATGGAAGCCATCGCCATATCTCCAAACTCGCCGTTCGAAATAGCCCCCAATTCCTACCGGAAAGTCAATGTGACCGTCGATTTCACCCGAATTTCGAAAGAACTCAACGCAACACAATTGTACATTTCCTCCAACGATCCGGCGCCGAATAAAAATCCCTATCCGGACGGCGTCATCCTCCATTTCAATCCAACCGAAGTCGAAGTAAATAACTGGACGATGTATTGATTCTCAAAAGCGTTTCTATCCTGCATCACAATGCGCGGAAGTTCCAACAAAAATCGTGGGTAGAGCAAGCGTCCTCGCTTGCATAACGACGCAGGCGTGGACGCCTGCTCTGCCCACATTTCACATGAACTCACGAGATCGGTTGGTCACAACGAAGGATGAAAATAGGTTGTGGTGCGGACCTCCGGTCTGCACCACAACCTTTTCAAATCAATATCACACAAATCAACCTGTCAACGACGGCCGAATTTCCATCTTCACCGGATCATACTCCATCCGACAACCGGTCCGATATGCCAGATGCGCCATCGTAATTGCCAGCGCATGAGCATAACCCGCCTCGATATCCGCGCGCGGCTGTTCGCGACGGCGCACGCATTCAAAAAAGTTCCCCAAATGATCAACTGACGGCGGTGAAGGAATCGTGAAATGATCCTTCACAATCTTTCTTTTGTCAATTGTACAAGCAAGACCACCCTTTCCCGCGTCAATCCAACTCACTTCTCCTCCGCCCCCGTTCGACAACGCCAATCCTTGATTCAAATCCAGCGTTCCGTTGGTTCCGTAAAGATAGATTCCCCGTCCGTTGGCGCTGTTCCCCATTCGCAGATGATACGAAATCAATACCCCATCCGGATACTCCAATAAACACTGCACCGTATCCGGATTCGTGCGTCCGTCTTTCCACAAATACACGCCCCCCATCGCCGTCGCATAGTTCGGCGCGGCGTCCAGCGCCAGATTCACGAGATCGATGCGATGGCTCATCCGCTGGCAAAAACAACCGCTGGAAAACGGCCAGAACAGGCGAAATTCGCGATAATGCCGCGGATTCCATTCGTATCGCGCCGGATCGAGATAAGCGAGAAACTCCTCCCAATCGATTTCTTCCCGCGTAATGTGATCCCCAACCTCCTCGCACTTTCCCGGCGGCTGAAAAAGGCATTCGCTAATCTCGCCATACGTGATTTTCCCCAACGCCCCGCTTTTGATGTAATCCCGCGCGCCGAAATACTTCCCTTCCCCGCGGCTTTGCGTGCCCATCTGCACGATGCGACTGGAAGCCTTGATCGATAAATACGCCTGCTTGATTTGCTCGAAATCACAGCCGAACGGTTTTTCCACATACACATCTTTTCCCGCCTGCACGGCTTTGGCCGCTTGATAACAATGCTGAAAATCGGCGGTGGCGATGATCACCACATCGGTATCGTCTCGCGCGCAAAGATCATCCAACCGGCGATAACAGGCAACCGCCTTTTCGTTCCATTTCCCGATTTTACCGGCGGCGTCTTCGCGCCGTCGATTCCAAATATCACACACGGCGGTAAATTGCACATTATGAGACGCCTGCAATCGATGCGCCCAACTCATCAATACGTTTCCCCGCGCCCCCGTCCCTACGATTCCCAATCGCAGACGATCGTTCGCGCCAAACGCGGAGGCCGACACGAAACCTGCGCCCAACGCCGCCGCTCCCGCGCCGACGGAGGAAGTTGTTGTCACAAATTTACGCCGCGTCAAATCCGATTTTTTGGCATTCATGACCTGAAACCATCCCTCTCGCCTATTCCCGGATATCCGGTCTTCGTCGTAGACTTTTCTTCAGCGATTGCCGCCTTTTCCGTTCAAGAATCGTCTCGCGCACTCCCACCGGCATGACGGTGGGAATACGGCGGCGGCGTTTACGGTTCAACAACTGCAGTTTCCTGCGCAGCTGCGCCAGCGCGATTTGCTTGTTGCGAAACTGGCTGCGCTCCCGCTGGCAGGTCACCACCACACCCGAAGGGCGATGACGCAGCCGCACCGCCGTCTCGCGCCGATTCACGTTCTGCCCGCCCGGCCCGCTCGAGCAATACGTTTCCACGTCGCAATCGGCCAGCAATTCTTCATCGTTTTTTTGATATCGTAAATAATCCACAATTCGCTCCGGATTCCAATCCCACATACTATTTCAAATCTACAACCTTGACAAAATTATACAGGAAGATTTTCATCGTGGAATCACAAAGAAAAGAAACGCCGGTATCCTGCCGGCAATAAAATGAACCAATCTCAAAAAGGAGCGCCATGAAATTCATCTCCTGGAACGTCAACGGAATTCGCGCCGTCCTCAATAAAGGCTTTCTCGATTTTGTCAATGAATCAAAACCGGACATCCTCTGCCTGCAGGAAATGCGGGCGCTGCCGGACCAGGTCGATCTCCCCATGCCCGGCTACCATCGCTTTTGGAATCCGGCGGAAAAGAAAGGCTATTCCGGCGTGGCGATCTTCACCCGAAAAGAACCGTTACACGTCGTGTTCGGCATGAATATCCCCGCCCATGACAGGGAAGGCCGCATGATCACGCTCGAATTCAAAGACTACCACCTTGTTAACGTCTACACCCCCAATTCCCAGCGCGGGTTGGAGCGCCTCGCTTACCGTACGCAGGAATGGGACGTTGCATTTCTCGCCTATCTCAAAAATTTGGAAACCAATAAACCGGTTATTTTCTGCGGCGATTTAAACGTCGCGCATAAGGAAATCGATCTCGCCAATCCCAAGGCCAACGAACGCAACGCCGGTTTCACCATCGAAGAACGACAACGTTTCGACTGCATAATGGAGAGCGGCTTTATCGACACATTTCGAGAATTCACGAAAGAAGGCGGTCATTACTCATGGTGGAGTTATTTCGGCAAGGCGAGAGAAAAAAACGTCGGCTGGCGTATCGATTATTTCTGCATCTCCCCCGCCCTGCGCCCCCGTCTGAAAACGGCAACGATCCTCCCCGACGTCATGGGCTCCGACCACTGCCCTGTCGTCATGAACTTGAAATAATACATGGAGTATTGAGATCAGATCCCGATAAAAACGGGATCGCACGGGAACGAAGTTCTCGGCCCGGTTCGCACAAGATCCCCACGGCTGTGCAAACCGTTGGACACGTTATACGGCCAAGCTCTTCCATAAGTATTGGCGTCGCCGTCCGGACCCGCGCCGACCAGCACCCACTCGGAACAACGCATCTTAAAACTCAACGACGTCGCTCCGCCGTTGTGGATAATCGTCCAGGCATCCACATAATCATACGTCACGTACGCCGGATCATTTTCTTTAAAAAACTGCTCTCCATACATTTTCGCCAGAAACGGATCTTGTGGAACCGCGGACATATAAGCGATCGGCGTCGTCAAGGGAATCAGGCGGCGATTCACGGGATTGATATTCACTCCGTTGGTATCGATAAAAGGAGGGTATTTGTTACGGTCAATATGATAGGCTTCCAGAGCGGTGGCGATGGTTTTCATTTCCGCTTCGCTTTTGGCGATCTTCGCTCGCAGCTGTGCGTTGAGAAAATTGGGCACGGCGATAGCGGCCAAAATGCCGATAATCGCCACCACAATCAGCAATTCGATCAACGTAAACGATAGTTGGGATTCAGCACGAACGCTCATCGGTTTTTCCTTTCATCCAATATTTTAAACATCCGGGGGGAAAAACACGCTTTAGTATGCAAGCCATTCTATAACACAAAACGCCATAAAGTCAAGCAGTTTTTCTCCTACTTATTGCGATCTGTTACCTTCATAACCTTCAACCAACCTGTTGACCGATCAGTCCCGCCGCACGTTCAAACGTTTGTCTGGCTTCTTCGTATCTGCCATCCTGCAGAAACGCAATCGCCAGTTTTCCTAATTTCACCGACAGACAACTCTCGCGTTTATTGCAACTTTCACAAAGTTCAATCGCGTGCTGTAAAAGTTCGATGGCTTCCTGGTTTTGGTTTGCTGCGCATAACCGCGAACCTTCCGTCTCCAAAATTTCACCCAACTCACATTTTTCCAATGCATTTGCGCACATCATCGGGTCCTTTTCAACCATCAAATTTACAAAACGGTAGTATACCCGCAAAAACCAAATCAGCGAGTCAATAGTATTCCTGCCTGAATCCGCCGCATACAAGAATCCAGCCATGCGCCTCATCAAATAGAAAATCCATTGACCACCGAATCAAAAGCGGTTGCATCGATGCTTTCGCAAATTCACGAAAGAAGGCGACCATTACACGTGGTGGAAAGATTTCGGCAGTTCGACCACATACACCTGCGGATGCCCGGAGCGGTCGCTGGTATACGCCGCATAGCGATGCGACGGACTGAACGACGGATGCGGGTGCGTCCATTGCGGGCCGTAAACCGTATCCGTTTTCATATCCATATACTTCGTTTGTGTATCTACGGCAGTCGCGGCCGCTTTCGCGGCGGCTTCAAAGTCGGCTTTCTCCGCATAGCGCGTCTGCTTCCACTGCGAACCGGAATTGCTGCTCTGCGGATAACAGATCGTGGTTCGGTTTCCGCCGGCCGCCTCGACCAGTTGCAAACCGACGTCAGGATGGTTGGTGTCGCACAGGACATAACGCCCGTCGCGGCTGGGACAGATGTGCCAGACATTGAACTCAGCGATGATATGAATGGCTTTCGACGGCAGTTCCATCCGCTTCAATGCATACGGCCAGTGCACAAACACCAGATCGCCGCTGTCGCCCAGCCAAGTCTCATGCACGACATATTCCTGATTCGTGTGGCGATACAGACATTCCAGTCCGCTGCCATCGCGGTGAATGAGATGCATCCGCGGCGCGGGATCGGCGGCGAATTCGATCCGGTTGGAATCGCGGGGATGAAACTGAGGATGAATGATCACGCTTTCCCGTCGCAGAATGATCGAGGCGTCGTCGCCATCGGTCGCGCAAACGACGATGCCATTTTCGCGCCCCTCGCGTATGGCGGTAACCAACCATCGTTGATCGGAGGAGATATCCACTTCCCCCAAATAACCGCCGGGAAAATCCGCCAGCGTCCTTTCCGTCAAATCATGCAAATCCAATGCGATGATGCCGCCCGCGCGCGTGAAATACAGCGTTTTCCCATCGGCGGAAATCGCGCCGGAAAAACTGTTGATATCCGGCGCATCCGTCAACTGCAAAATCGCCCCATCCGGAAATCCGGCGCGAAAAAAATGAACACGACCCCGGCGAAAACCGGCAAAATAAAGAGCGGTTTCGTCCGGATGAAACGAACAAGTCAGAAAATAAAAATGATGGTTGATGCCGGGATAACAGGTGATCTGCCAAATGTTCGCGCCGGTTCGTTCGTCGCGCAGTTCCCGGATTTCAGACGGCCACTCTTTGCCTTTATCACTCATCCTGTTTTCCTTTCAATACTCGCTATCCCCTCCGCTGTTGACAACCATGATCACATGACGCAATCCATTTCATTCTTTGCCGGCATCTTTCGAATTGGATGTTAAAAATTCCTGATAGCAACGATATTCGTTCAAAACATCGTCGCGGCTCTCCCATAATTTATAAACCGCGCGAAATGTTGTGGAATACTCCTTCCCCACGGCGGCATCCGGAACCACAAATTGAAAATCCCATGCCGGATTGGAGTCATCGCCCTTTGCAGTGCGCCCGCCGCCGGACGGAGAATGAGAAAAACGAATGCCGGTCGGATCGGCAAATAGGATAATCCAAACCATATTACGCACGCGGCCGTAGTAAAACGGAAGAGCATATTTGACCTGCGAGAGGGAGGAAAACAGAGAGCGGTCGCTCAAAGACGGGGGAAAATTCCAATGAAACGAATCCTGTTCAAATACCACCGTACTGTCGTGATTGTGATACTGCGTGCAAAACTGCTGCCACATCGGACGATCCGACGAGGAACCGCCTTGCACAAAATAAATGCTTTTATCGTGCGGCGCGTTGATGTAGCTGGCCCAGAACAGACCGAACGTTCCCTCCGCAAAAACATCCTGCGTGGGAACGCATCGAAATTCGACGTCAATATAATAAGGATCGCGAAGGCGGAAGGTCGTATAACTTTCCACTTTTGTCAGCGGCGTGGGAGGTTGAAGCAGTTCCGCCGTCCGGTCGTCGACGCGCCGAAACGCCATCGGCGCCAGACGCGGTTCAAACAACGCCTCGCGATTCTCGATCTCAAGCGCGGAATGAAAAACGTGCTCCAGATTCAAACCGGCATAGGCCGGAACGAAAAGCGTTTGCGGTTGATGAATCGACGTGAGACAAAAAATGCCGTTGTAACCCGCGCGATGTTCATCGATCGACGTATTGTTGCCGATCCGGCATTGCAGCTCCCGCGATTGAAAATCGCCAAAATCCTCACTGAATGAGGATAAATGACCGATCAGAATAACGAGTGCGATAATGCATGAGCTAAGCGTCTTCATCATTCTCTTCTTCCCTTCCCTTTCGCAGGAATCGCATTGTTCTATCCTTATCCTATGCGATTTTATTGTCTCGGTCAGGAGAGTCGGAGTATATTTTTTCGGTTGCGTGAACCATTCATGGCGTATTTTGATTGCATTTGTGATAGGATAAGCGTTCCCATCGTTATTACTGGATCAGGAAGGAAGTAATCCATGATGAAGACATATTCTCTTTTATGTACGATTCTTTTCGCGATTTCCCCGTTTTGTTTTTCCTCGATTTCCACCAATGAAACGGGATTTATTATTTTAGAAAACGAGTTCATTCGGTACGTCATCGGCAAGGATGGACGGAACCTCCATTTTATCGACCAGCGCGATGGCAGCGAGTATTGCGACCCGGCAGCCGATCCAGCAGTCGCGCGAGTCAGGATCGAACAGAAAGTCCATACCGTTTCCACCGCGTCGTTCCACGAGAATCGCATTCATTTTGAATTTGAAAACTGCGATGCGAAAGTCATGATTCAACCCATTGCCAACCAACACTTCCTGCAATTTCGCGTGGAACAGGTTTCCGGATCGAATATCGACGAATTCACCTTTCTCGATCTCTCCTTGATTCGCAAAGAGGGGCAGGATCCACTTGTCGGATGCGCATTGGCGCTGAATCTAAAAACCAATGTTCCCGAATTGCCGCAGGCCAACACCCGCCTGCGCGCGATGTGTTACCCGCGATTCGGCATGACGGGAGCGGAAGCGGCCATTATCGGATGTCCGCAAAGCAAACTGCGCGAAACCATGAAGATTGTCGTAAGCCAGGCCGACGAAATCCCTCATTCCACCATCGGCGGTCCGTGGGCTCTCGATGCGGAAATCAATCAAGGATCGTACTTATTCAATTTCGGCGGTTTGTCGGAAGAAACCGCCGATCAATGGATCTGGCTGGCGCAGGATCTGGGCATCAACCAAATCGATTTTCACGGCGGCTCCTCATTTCGATTCGGCGATTGCGAACCGAATCCGCAAACCTATCCGCAAGGTCGAACCAGTTTCAAAGCCGTCATCGATCGCCTGCACGCAGCCGGGATTGCCGCCGGGCTGCATACGTATGCGTTTTTCATCGACAAAAAATGCCCGTGGGTGACCCCCATCCCGGATCCTCGGCTGGCAAAAGACGCGGAATTTACCCTGGCCGCTGATTTGACGATGGACGCCACGACTGTCGCGGTTTCCGAATCGACGCGGGACATGTCGACAATCACCGGCTTTTTCGTTCGCAACAGCGTCACGCTGCAAATCGAGGATGAATTAGTCACGTATGAGGGAATTCACAAAGAAGCCCCCTTCGCCTTCACCAACTGCCGTCGCGGCGCGTATGGCACAACCGCCGCGGCTCATCCCGCAAAGAGCAAGGTATATCATTTGAAGGAATGTTTCGGCTTGTTTGTGCCGGACGGCGATTCAAGTCTGCTGACGGAAGTGGCGGCTGCAAACGCCGCGATGTTCAACGAATGTGGATTCGACATGATGTACCTGGACGCGCTGGACGGCGAGGATATTCTCGGCGGCCATGAAAACGGCTGGCATTACGGCTCGAAATTCACCTTCGAACTGGTTTCCCGCCTCCACAAATCTCCGCTGATGGAGATGAGCACATTTCATCATCATTTGTGGTACGTGCGCTCACGCATGGGAGCGTGGGATCATCCCACACGAGGGCATAAACGATTCATCGACATTCACTGCAAAGCCAATGAAGACCTCCGGCGCATGTTTTTACCCGGCCATCTGGGTTGGTGGGCAATCAAAACCTGGACCGGAACACAGGGCGAACCGACGTTTTCCGACGATATCGAATACCTTTGCTGCAAAAGCATGGGAAACGACGCCGGGATTTCCATCATGGGCATCAATCCCGACAACAGAGACAAACCGGTTTATCAGCGATTGGCAAAAATCATAAAAAACTACGAAACCCTTCGCCATGCAAACTATTTTAGTGAAACCATAAAAGAAAAATTGCGAACGCCGGGTGAGGAATTCACGTTGATCCACGAGGAAAACGAGACATGGAAATTCCGTCCGGCAATCTATTTAAAACATAAAATTGAGAACCTGACCGACGGCGGGAGTAGCTGGCAGGTGGAGAACCCCTATCCCACACAACCGCTGAAATTGAGAATCGAGGCGCTGACTTCGGCGCAGGCGTATGAATCGGAGGAAAGTCCGCCATTGGTCGATTTTTCGAAAGAAACGATCTTCACGGACTATTCTTCCGCCGACGGCGTCCGGTTCGAAATCAAACCCAGCCGCGAACAGAGCATAAACGGGTGGATCAGCGGAGAAATCACGGCGACCAATACGAAACGGGACGACCCCAAATCAGCGTGGGGCCATGCGAGTATGACCTTCGATCCACCTCTCGATCTCCGTCAAAAACAGGCATTGGGCGTGTGGATTTATGGCGATGGAAAGGGAGAAGTGTTGAATTTCCAGATGCGCAGTCCGGAACATCTGGTCGGCGGCATCGGCGAACGTTATGTCATTGTCGATTTCGAAGGGTGGCGTTATTTTCCATTGGTGGAAATGGAATCGGAGCGATACGACCTGTATCGTTGGCCATATGGTTCTCCCTATGCGATTTATCGTGAAAATGTAAACTTCCAGCATATCGAAAAATTCTCCATCTGGTGCAATGACATCCCTCTCAATCAATCCATCCGCTGTTGGTTCGGGCCGGTCAAGGCCTTGCCGCATGGTTCCACGAAAACGAACCATCCATTCATCACGATCGGCGAACAAACCATTACGTTTCCGATCGTATTGAAAACCGGTGAATATCTTGAATTTTTCTCGATGTCGGATTGTAACCATTATAGTTCGGAAGGAGAACTACTCGCTACAGTGAAACCTGTCGGCGCTGTTCCACATTTCCGTCATGGCGCAAATGAAATCCGGTTCACCTGTGAGAGTCCGACAGAGATGCATCCACGAATACGGATTACGATCATCGGTCAGGGCGAACCGCTTTCCGATTTATAGATTTGTAGGATAAATGGAGCGATCCGCCAATGGCGACAACAACCGCTCCCTTGGACCGACAACGCCGGTTTGAGTACAATACGCATGCGGAATAACGTTTCCAATCTCTGACCAAGGATTTTTGTGTTATGAAAGAAAAAATGAAAAACGTAACCCGTCGAGATTTCGTCAGGCAGGCGGCATTCACGACAACATCGTTTCTGATCGCATCCCCGCATGTGCTTGGTCGCGAGAATTCCACGCCGCCGAGCGACAAACTGAACATCGCCGCCGTGGGCGTCGGCGGCCGCGCGGAAGAGAATTTAAAAAAAATGGCGACCGAAAACTACGCGGCGTTCTGCGATGTGGATGATCATCGCGCGGCAAAATCCTACGAACGATATGAAGTGCAAAACAAATACAAGGATTACCGCGTCATGCTGGACAAGCACAACGACATCGACGCCGTCCTCATCAGCACGCCGGACCATACCCACGCCGTCGTGGCCATGAACGCAATCCAGCGGGGAAAACACGTATACGTGGAAAAACCGCTCGCCCATTCCATTCACGAAGTGCGCGCGCTGATGAAAGCGGCGCAAGAAACGAAGGTGCAAACGCAACTCGGCAATCAAGGCCATTCGTACGACGATATCCGTAAGTTATGCGAGTGGATCTGGGATGACGCAATCGGCGAGGTTAAGGAAGTGCAGGCATGGTACACCCGCCCGTACGGCGACGGCAAACCCAGGCCGACCGAAACGCCGCCGGTTCCGGAAACGTTGGAGTGGGATTTATGGCTCGGCCCCGCCGCCTATCGCCCCTATCATCGCTCCTATGCGCCCGGCAGTTGGCGCAGCTGGTTCGATTTCGGAACCGGCGTGCTCGGCGATTGGGTTTGCCATATCCTGGATCCGGCTTTCTGGGCGTTGAAATTGAATGCGCCGACCCGTATCACCGCGCAGAATGGAGAGGGCGAGTATTCCCCCGAACGTTTCCCGCTGCAATCCTCGATTCAATACGATTTCCCCGCTCGCGAGGGAATGCCTCCGGTCACCGTGAAATGGACGTATGGGAAACCGATGGATATTCCACAAATGAAAGAAATCGAGCTGGATGATTGGAATACGACCGCGGGAGCGATTTTGATCGGCGAGAAGGGCTGCATCGTGCACGGCTCACACGGCGCCGGCAATCCGCGCATTCTTCCCCAATCGCGCGCGGATGAATATCGAAAACCACCGGAAACCATTCCGCGGGTAAAAGGCGATCATCAACAGGATTGGGTGCGCGCCTGCAAGGAGGGAAAACCGGCCGGCTCGAATTTCAATTACGGCGGTCCGCTGACCGAACTGGCCCTGCTGGGCGTCATCGCAACCGTATTGGATAAGGAAACATTGGAATGGGATTCCCTCAACGTAAAATTTAAGAATATCGAAAAAGCGAATCGCCTGCTCCGTTCGCCGTACCGTGAGGGATGGTCGTTATAACGACAATCAGCGAATCTCCATAATCACCCGCTTCAATGCTTGCATGGTCACAGACCCCAACAGTCCGGACGGAGACAGCGGCTTAAAGCCGATCGGGCTGTGCATTCCTACCGGCAACGGCGGCGTTGCGCTGCCAAAATAGTGTAAATCATTCTCACGCGATCAACGACTCGACAAATTGCCTCGCCTGTTTCGCCTGCGCAAGCGTTTCCTGCAAATCGCCTCCCGCAAGCGTTTCGATCACCAACGGTCCCCGCGTAAAACCGCCATCCTGCAGACGGGAAAAAACGGCGGGAAAATTCACCAGACCGCTTCCCGGCGTCACATTTACGTTTTTCGGCGCCAAATAATCTTTGATGCACATCCCGGAAACCAGGCCATCGACCGTCATGGCATCGTCAACCGGATTCAGCGCTCCATCCGAATAATAGTAAATATTCCCCGGATCGTACCACAACGTGAAATTCCTGTGCCCCACTTTCTCAATCGACTTGCGGCACTGCGGTCCATCGGCGTTCAATCCGCCATGCGGTTTCAGGATAATCCCCACTTTCTTACTTTCCGCGTAGTCGCAGCATTCGGCAATCGCCTTATAATAGGATTCATAGTATTCACGCGACTCGATGCCTCCCATCATCAATGTTTGCGACTCGACAACGGCGCAATGGTCGATCAGTGTGCGCAAGCCATCGATTCCCGCCTGCTGCGACTGTTGCACAGGGATGCCGCCGCCATAAACCGACGGAACCTTCAATCCTCGTTGTTTGACTTCCGCCCCGATTTGATGCGCATCCTCCGCCGTGGTCTCAATCGAAATGACAAGTCTCGTCTTCGAATTGCAAGTCATCAAACCGGCATATTTAAATCCGGCTTCGGCGATGGCGTCCAAGGCAACGCGATAATCATGTCGATCCCACGGACGGGTAAAACATCCGATCTGCCACGTTTCTTTTTCCGACGACGCGGAAATAGCCCGCTGCGAAAACAATACCGCTAATCCTGTGTTCATCGTTTGTTTCAAAAACTCTCGTCGATCACGGCGATTAGACATGGAATCGTATCCTCCTGTTTTTTCATTACCGGCAACAAATGCAGTATAATGGGAATATCATCCAAAAACGATGTCTTCCCCCTCAGCGATTCCACAAATCGATCAGTTTTCCACCATCATTCCAGAAATCGGATAAAGGAATACGGTTCCACCGCATACCAACGGCCATCCTCCATTTGCACAATGGCCGTCTCATCGCCGTAATTGAGCGCCAGAATCTGGCCGTCCTGCAGCACGCTGAAAAACACTTTGTCCGGATGCTCAATCCGCAAGGCTTTTTGCGTCAACGGATGCAAATTCGGGAGATCCAACAGGATGGAATTCACATAATCGCCGTACAAACTCGGTGGCTCCATATCCCCGGCAAAACGATGAAAACGCCCCTGGCCGGTATCGCCGCTCGACCATTTTCGGAAAATTGACGCATCGCCTTCGATCGTTTCCAGATTGCCTCGGGGAAACGAAGGATAGACAGCAACGCCGCCGTTTCGTATCCAATCGTCAATGATCTGTAACACGTCCTGATCGATGATATTGCCCCAAATGAAGATCAGGACTTTATACCGACACAGAAAACCATCCCGCATCAGCGTTTCATTCAAATAATCGACGTCAACGTGCCGCCGAACCTCGGCGGCGCGGGGATTGAAGCCCCAGGCGTAAAGATGCCGAAAGGTTCCTTCATCCAGCTGATTCATGGTTTCCGGATAATACACCGCCACATCAATCACCGAATCCTGCCGTAGATCCAACAGCGGATAATGCGCCAACCATTTATCGATGGCCAGCTGGCGACTCAGCACGTTGGAATGATAGGTGAACAAATGATCCCCGTTGGTGGTAATCGTATTGAACAAACGCCCGACCGCGCCGCGCGCGGTGTGGGAACTGGCGGGTTCGTACCCAAGGTCGACGCCATACAGTTTCGCGGCGGTCGCCGCCAGTCGCGTCGCGTACACATTTTCCTGAAAACTGTCGATTTCGTTGGTCAAACGAATTCCGCCTTTGATTTTTACCATCGATTTGGTTTGATCGACGTAATCGGTTCCCGCGTCCAAAAATCCCCACCCTCCGGCGGATTGATAAATGGGCGTATCCGGCATCGCCTTGCGCGCCTCCAACGCCCACCATTCGCACCAGTCCGACATCGAACGGGTATACCAGCGCGCCATATCCAGCCGCCGTTGTTTGGAATAACAGAGCGTCGGTAAAACCGTTTTGACGTCCGCGAACGATTCATAATTCGTATCCCAGGCCTCGTTCAAGGTTTCAATCCGACCGTACGCAGTCTCCATCGTTCGTCGAAAATCGAGATGCGCATAGGGATCGTTCGCCCAAAATCCGATGTGAATGTGCATGGGTTCGCCTTTATATCCCCAATTGCCGCCTGCGGGATATTGCGACTCGCCATAATTCCCGCTCGGTCCCAACCGCACGCCCTGCAGAACCTTCATCGGTTCGTAGTGACGCCCAAACGCATGTAAAATCCGCACCACATGTTTTTTATGATACGGGCTCCAAATGCTCTGAATCGGATTGCCGACGCCATGTTCCAGACAGACGAAACCAATATTTTCTTCGCTCGCGGCGAACCAATCCGGCAACGCATAGGCCGATCCGACAATCAACAGCGGAAACCATAGTAAATCGTACTGCTGAAGTTTCTCCACGACCGCGTCATAAAAACGGAAATCGAATCGCCCCAATTCCGGCTCGATCAGATTCCATTTCACATACGACTCGACGGCGTTGAATCCCACCACTTTTGCCAGCGGCGCCAATTCGTGCAGCGCCTCCAGCGACGATTGCAGCGCAGAGTGATCCGACAATACGTCGACGCCCGCCGTGCAAACGACATCCATCGGCCGTTGCAGACGAACCATCGGTTCGACGTCAATCGGAACCGCGTCCTTCGCCCGCCGCCAATCGTCTTCCGTGAACTGGGGATGAACCGAAATCGCTTTTAAAAACTGCAAACCTGTTATTCTCAAATGCGGCTTGTGCGGTTCTTCCCATAGGTCCGGATTGGGCAAAGAAAATTGAAAATAAGCGCGGCGAAATCGCCGTGTATTCAAACGCGTGTACGATGCCTTGCGGTTGGCTCCCTGCCATCGACCGTAAAAACGAGCGTCGTTCAACATTACCACGTCGAGCATCCCCGCTCCTTCGTCATAAAACTCAATTTCAAGCACAATCGCTTGCCCGGCTGACAGAAACGGTCGCGCAAACTGAAAATCCCACGACGTCTCTTCATAGGGATCCCGTCCGATTGGAATGGTCAATACCTCCTCATTTTCACGCAGTTTTATACTACATGAATCGTGATTGAGAAATCGCAAAATCCGGGATGAATCCGGTAGTGCAACCGAATAAAGCGGCAAAACAGACTCGCTCTTCTCCAAGGCATCCCCAGGCAGACAAGCCAATACAAAGAGCAAAGACAGAATACCTGATTGATAATTCATGTTCCCATTTCCCCTTTCATTCAAAAACCGGCGAGGCAAATTGACTTGCCCCGTGTGCAGACCGGAGGTCGCACCACAATGTATTTTCAATCTGCGCCGGGATCAACCGGCTTTGACCGTTTGAATACAAATATCGGAGCGCATCACGCATTCACCCCAATTACGCGGAATGCTATGATAGACTGCGCCCAGGCAAATCCGTGGATCGGAAAAGGAGCCGTTCATGACGAAATGCAATCCTCTCTTCTCCCGGAAAAACGGTTTGATTCCGTTTGGTTTCGTCTTCTTTCTGATACACCTGTTTTCTCATTACTCTTGGTGCCATCCATCGTTTCCCTGGCGATTTTGGCGTGTGACCGACGGCTTAAGCGAATCATATTCCCGCTCGATTACGATAAACGAAAATCAGAGAATATGGATCAACCACGGCATTATCGATAAGATGAGCTGGCTCGACGGGTACAGAACCTATACCTTCGTGAATCCGCAACCATCGGCGCCGGTTTATGAAAGTCGGGATGGTCAAATCTGGTCCATCTATCATGGCGGCCTGCAGCAATTCAAAGACGGTCACTGGAGAAAGTATCCGATCAAGGATGTGAATCTGGACACGCCTTTTCTCCCAACCCTGGCGGATCATGTTCTCGTTCTTCTTCCCTCTCGTCTCCTGCACTACGACGCCGAGACTAATCAAACCACAATCCTAAAAATCAACAAAGAAACAAAACTCGGACGGTTCATCGATTTCACCCCCGCGCAAGACGGCGGTTTGTGGATTACCGGACGAAACGGCATCGCGAAAGCAGCGTACATGACCGAGGCGTCCTCTTCCCGGACGCAATGGGTGGATTATGACATCGAAGGACTGGATGTGAAAAACCTTCGAGAGCCGTACGAAGGAAAAAAGGGGGAACTGCTGGTCGTCGCCGACTCGCTTCGCAATGCGCAAAACTTGCTGATCGGTTTCGATGGATCCCGGTGGAATACACTCTACGGCGACAGGGAATTGATCCGTGGATGGCGGGGAGTGGATGGCGGCATCTGGATTCAAACAGAACACTCGCTGATACAACTGGCATCGGACAAAAAAAAAGACGTTCTCATGGAAGGCGTCCTGGCCGGCGAGATCAGGGATGTCGCCATTCAATCCGACGGCGCTTTCTGGGTGACCACGACGCAGGGCGTGGCGCGATATGCGCTTCCCACCTGGCAAGCGCCATCGGCCGTTGCGAATATCCAAACGACGGTGCATGCATTCGCGGAAGATCAGGCGGGAAGAATTTGGTTTATCAGTCAGGATGCGCTGGTTCGCTATGAAAAGGAAACAAGAACCATTTATTCATTGCCTGAAGGCGTACACGCCCATCATTACGAAACCGAGGCTTTTTCTTTTTTGCCCGATGGCCGCCTTATCATGAACTGCACGAAATCCCGACATTTGCTTGCCTTCGATCCGAAAAACGCGTCTTTCGAATTGATTCAGCATCCCGCCGGACGTCATGTGCGCATGATCGCTCCTCGCCGGGATGGAACCGTTTGGGTGCGTACACGGGAAAGAAACGAGAGGAATTACCGCCTGGAAATCTATGACGGTCATCAGTTTAAATCGTATGTAAATTTGAACGACAACGAAAAACTCATTCATATTCGGCATCTGTGCGAAACAGAAAACGAGGATCTTTGGATTGGGGATCTATACGGGCTCAGCGCCTGTAAACGAATGGAGCCTTCCACCTACCAGGCGGCAAAAGGCTACCCCGGCGCCGGCGCGATTTTCATTCATGAAATCGCCGGCGGCAAAATCTGGGTGGGAGACAGAAATAAAATCCACGAATTCGATGGAGCCTTCTGGAAAGTGATTCTGACGGACATCGATTCGGTCCGTTCGATCATGACGGCGCGAGATGGAAGTATCTGGGTGGCCTCGGATATCGGCCTTCACCGGTTCCGGAATGGATCCTGGGTATCTCTTGGCGAAGAAGAGGGATTGCCCTCCGAAATTGTGTACACCGCCTTCGAAGACAGCCAACAACGAATGTGGGTGGGAACCGCGAAAGGAATCGTGCTTTATCATCCGGAAGCGGATCCGGACGCTCCCGAAACCTTTATTTCTGACAAATACAACCTGACAGAGACGCCTCCCAGCGGGGATGTCCGCCTTATCTATTCGGGCATCGATAAATGGAAATACACCTTGCAGGAACGACTGCTTTTTTCCTATCGCCTGGATGCGGCGGACTGGTCTCCCTTTACCTCCAACACATTCGCTTCCTATACCCGTTTGCCGGCCGGGCCGCATCGCTTTCAAGTTCGCGCGATGGATCGAAATTGGAATATCGATCCCACGCCCGCGACCTTCGAATTTGCCGTGCTGTTGCCGTGGCATCATACCACCGAATTCATTGCGATTTTGACTTGCAGTACCATCCTGATTCTCTTTTTGATCGGAGTGGCGTTTTCTCATAATATCAAACTTGAACGCGTGGTCCGCGTGCGAACCGCTGATCTGGAGTGGATCAATCAAACGTTGAAACATGAGATCAGCGAGCGCAAACTGGCGGAGGAAGCCCTCGAAATCAGCGAGCGTCTCTACCGGGAAGCCATCGAAGTGGCCGACGCCGTGCCCTATTATCGCAATTACCTGACGGATGCGTACGAATTTGTCGGGGACGGAATCGAAACCCTGATTGGCTATACAAAAGAGGAATTTACCCCCGCCTTGTGGAACTCCATGATTAAAAAGACGGTGCTTATGGGAAATGCCGCCGGTTTGTCTCGCGAGGAAGCGGTGCAAAGAGCGCGAAATGAGGACGGCGGCAGTTGGAGATCGGATACTCTGGTGGAAACCCGCTGGGGCGATAAGCGCTGGCTGGCCAATGCCGCGGTGGAAGTGCGTAACGAGCAGGGCGTTGCCATCGGTTCCTTAGGGATATTGCAGGATATAACCGAACGCAAATTGACGGAAAATGCGTTGAGAGACAGCGAGGCCAGAAATCGGGCGCTGTTGAACGCCATTCCGGATTTGATTGTCCGTATTCACAAGGATGGGACTTATCTCGACTATAAATCGCCAAAAGATTTCCATCCTATTTTTCGTCTCCACAACGCCATTGGAAAGAACGTGAATGAGGTTTTGCCGCCGAAAGTGGCTAGGCAAGTCATGTTCCATTTGCAGAAAACCTTGCGCACCGGAAAAACGGAAATTTTTGAATATCATCTGGAATCGAACGGTCGACAGCGCGAATGTGAAGCTCGAATCGTGACCAGCGGCGCGGACGAAGTTCTTGCCATCGTCCGCGATATTTCCGAACGGAAACGGCTGGAAAAAGAGATTTTAAAAATCAGTGAAATCGAGCGGCAGCGGATCGGGGACGAGTTGCACGACGATCTGTGCCAGAATCTCACCGGTATTGCCATTCACAGCAAAGTGCTGGAAGAACGATTGGCGTCCGGTTCACTGCCGGAAGCGCCGGATGCCGCGGAAATCACCAAACAAATCAATCAGGCCATCAGTAAAACGCGGATTCTCGCCAAAGGGCTTCATCCCGTGAATTTGGAAGCCAATGGCTTGATCCCTTCGCTGGAAGAGTTGGCGGCAAACAGTGAACATTTGTTCGGCATCTCGTGTTTGTTTCGCTACGAAAAATCCGTACACATCGATGACAACACCACCGCTGTGCACCTCTATCGGATTGCGCAGGAAGCGCTCAACAATGCCGTTAAACATGGCCATACGAACCAGATTCGGATTGAACTGGCGAAACGGGATAATCAAGTCACCCTCACCATCGAAGATAACGGAGTGGGCATTCCCGACGAAACGGAAAACAGCGCCGGAATGGGATTGCGCATTATGAATTATCGCGCCCGGATCATTGGGGCGTCGTTGGAAATACGAAAGAATCCGGTTGGTGGAACGATTGTCGTATGTTCTTTTGAATCGCGTGATGGAAAGCCCTATCATGAAGGAACGAAAAAAGGATAAACACAAGATCAATGTATTGGTCGTGGACGATCATCCCATTGTTCGTCAAGGACTTTTACTGCTTTTCAATCAGAGAGACGACATGAACGTCTGCGGAGAAGCGGAAGATGCGCGCCAGGCGATGCAGGCCATCGCCGCGTTCAAACCCGACATTGCCATCATTGATATCACCTTGAAAGACAGCAACGGTCTTGAACTGATTAAACAAATAAAAGAACGGTATGCCAATTTACCGCTGCTGGTTCTTTCCGTTCATGACGAGTCGCTCTATGCCGAACGGGCATTGCGGGCCGGGGCTCGCGGTTACATCATGAAAGAGGAACTCACAAACAAAGTCGTCGACGCCGTGCGCCTGATTGTGCAGGGAAAAATCTATTTGAGCGCAGCCATGTCGGAGAAAATGCTGAATAAACTGGTGCGCGGCGACGACAACACCGCCTCGCCATTGGATCGCTTAAGCGACCGTGAATTGGAGGTCTTTCAACTGATCGGTCACGGACATCAAACCCATGACATTGCCGAAACCATGCATCTCAGCCCCAAAACCGTGCAATCCTACCGCGCGCGCATCAAGGAAAAATTGAATCTGGAAAGTTCCTCCGAATTGCTGCAGCACGCCTTTCAATGGGTGCATGAAGAGCATACACACTGATCAAATACAAATAAATACATACGTAACCTATGGTTTTCCATTATTTTTCCATAAACCGTCATGACCACATAGCAACCACGAAAGGATGATAATCTTTGTGGTGCGGACCTCCGGTCTGCACATGCGGGCAGGATGCCCGCGCTCCGGCATTTTCATAGAAACCTGATACTTTTCTCATCTGATTCCCCCCCTCTGTAGGCAATATGCCTACAAAAATCCTGCCTTTTCCCTCACAGAAAAAAGAGGCTGGAGCCGCTAGCGCCAACATTAAAAATCCTGTTTGATAAATCAACAGAAGCGAAATATGGGATGGTAAGACGTTCTGATTTCTGAAAAATCATACATGCTTTGATGTAAAACGGATCACGCTTGTTATTTACCTCCCCAAATACCATTGTTGATGTTGCAAAGCGGCTCAAGACTGGAGTACCGCGTAGGCAAGTGAAAAGATTCCTATCGTTTCGCTCCATAAACGGTACTCCGTCGGAGCCGCCCGGTTCGAATTATGGATTTTCAATACCTGCACGTGGAAATGAATTCATCCATTGTCTCCTGTGCAGTGTTTTTCGACGCGAGTGCATTTCCGAATGCACCACATCAAACCATCATGAGGAGGAAGAAAAGGATGAGAACTGTGGGCAAATCTTTTTCGATTCTCGCCCTTGTCCTAATGACGTCTGCCGGCGTCATGGGACAACAAACCGTGAATGTGGGCCCCGGCGACGATATCGGCGCGGCCATCCAACAGGCAGGCGCTGAAGGAACCGTCATCTTTGCGCCGGGATGGTACGACCTGAAACCGGTCAATCCGGACAACCGGTATGGAATCCGTCTGACGCCTGAGCTGGACGGGATTACATTGCGAGGCGCCGGACCGGGAACCGATCCCTCGACGGCAACGATCCTTGACGGCGAAGCTTGGTTTGTTGCCACCGGATTTCGCATTGAAACGTTCGATGTAACCATCGACGGTTTTACCATTCTTCATATGTGGGATGAAGCATTCGAACCGTATGGGGATGCGCTCAACGTGGAGATCCGTAATTGCTGGTCGTTAGCCTGCGATTCCGGCGCCGACAATGACGGAACCGCCGGGAGTGGGGATCCGGACAATCCCGAAGATCTGATTCGGTACAAAAATTGCATCTTCGCCCGCGGCGGCGATGATGGCACGGATACGGAAGGAGATAGTTCCATCCTGTTCGAAAACTGCGATTTCTACGATTGGGACAGCGACATCATGGAAAACGTGGATAACACGACCGTTTATGTTCGCAATACCATTTTCCATGCCGGCGCGCTTTCCGACGACCTGGTCGGCGGCGCTCTGTTGGAATTGAAAAATTGCGTATTCTTCGATCCGAAAGGATCCGACGTGGACGGGATCGGCGGTCTTGCGCCGGAGGGAAATACGGTGATCATCGATGGCGTCGCAGGCGATCCGCTCTACGTCAATGTCGGGTACGACGTATATTATTTGGATTTGGATTTCCATTTGCGGCCCGGCTCCCCGGCCTTGACGGCAGGACGAGACGCAAGCGGCAATCCCACCTTCGCCGGGGCGCTTGGACCGGCGCAATAATGAGCCCAAAGAAAGGAGAAATATCATGAAAACACGCCTAACCCTATGCATTATGATGCTTTCGATGATGGGGCTCACGGCCCAGGCCCAACAAAACGTCTCCATCAAACCGGGCGACGATGTGGTCGGAATCATCCAAACCGTTACGGACTTTGACAGCGTCATTACCTTTGCGGCCGGTCATTACAAAGTCACGCCGAAAGCCGATGCAACCGGACGCCCCGACTTGATGCGCCTGCCATCCGGAACCACAATCCGAGGCGCCGGTTCGGGAATGGATCCCTCTACGGCAACCATCATCGACTGCGGTTTCGCCTTCGATTCCGCGATTAAAATCGACGACAACGTCGACGGACTCATTGTCGAAAATATAACACTGATCAATACCATCGATGCGGCCCTCGAATTCGATACCGGCTCGTTCGACAACACATTCAACAACGTCTGGGCCTTGAAAACGGGCGATAACACCGTCGACATCAACGGCGCCGCGGAAGCGACATTCAATTTTTGTGTTTTCGGGTGGTCCTCCGCGGACGCGGTCAACCTTGCAGACACGTCTTATGCAGTATTTACGAATTGTGACATCTTTCTCGGCAGCAGCGATATCGTGCAAGCGGCCGGAAGCTCCGAAGGCGTTTTCCGCAATTGCATTTTTTACGCCGGACCGGGATCCAACGATCTGGAGAGCGCCGGCTTCATCACCGTCGTGAATTGCATCGGCTGGGATCCGTTGGACGGGGATGCGCCGGGCATTACCGCAACGCTGATGGGGCGTCTCGACCTTAACGGCGGCGCCGTATTCATGGACGCGAACAGCCTCGGCGAAGATCCGCTGTACGTCGCCCCTCCGGGAATGGGATTCACCGCCAAAACGATGGACCTGCATTTGCAGGAAGGCTCACCGGCCCTGACCGTCGGCAGCACCAGCTTCAACGAATTGCAGGAAGCGACCGGAAATCCGACATTCGCCGGCTCCCAAGGATTGGCGCAAGCGCCGGTGCAGGTTTTCCACTGGTCTGTGTTTTAAAGTACGAGTTATCCCATTGGACAATGACGTTCTACCGCGCCCTATTCTTAGATGGCGTCAGACGGATTCTCGGTTTGCACCCACAAACCGGAGATTCGCGCCATGAAGATGTCCTTGAGGCTTGAACCATATGGTCCGAGATATGGCCATGAAGAGGATGGGGCGCGGGATTTGTTTTTTACCCTCAAAAATAGTAGAATACCATTATCATCGTGCTCAAGGAGCTGCTATGGAAACCACGAAAAAGACCGGTTTTACATTGATCGAATTATTGATCGTCGTCGCCATCATCGGTATTCTCGCCGCCATTGCGGTGCCGAATTTTTTAAATGCGCAGATGCGGGCGAAAATCAGCCGTGTGCAAGCGGACATGAAAGCCGTGTCCACGGCGCTGGAGCAGTATTATTTGGATTATAACTCCTATGTGGAGGATCATGATTGGCCTACGGGCGGGATGGATGAACGAGGTCTGTTTCGGTTGACCACACCGGTCGCCTATATGAATTCTCTCCCCCTCGATCCTTTTCCTTCCAGCCAGGTCAGAAACTGGACGGAAGACAATCCCCACTTCGAATTCGGTTCGGGCAATGCGACGCGAGCGGGCGTTCAGTGGCCCGCGCAAGCGTATCTTATCATTTCACCCGGGCCGGATTTAAACGAGGAAGTAAGCGGCAATGACGGTTTTCCGTTTGGCACTACAATTTATAGTTTTGATCCCAGCAATGGCTTGAGCAGTACGGGAGATATCGTCCGCATGGGTGGGCAATACAGCTCCGGACGGATTATGGTGGACGGTAAAATGTTGTTTGGCGGATAAGGATTACTGCCAGGAAAAATATCATGAAAAGAAGAATCGCCCTTTCTGTCTTTATATTTATAATATTAGGATTCGTTCATTTCGCAAGCCCTGCATCGCACGACGGCATTCCCTCCGTGCAAGACATCATCGCGCAAGTCAAAATGCGGTTGATTCAAGAAACGCCTCAACAGGAATTGAGGAACATCGGTCCGATTCAAATCTGGAAGATGCTGACCGAGCAAGAAAAAGAAATCCTCACAACCAACCATATCCGGTTTTCCGTTTCGGTTCCGGTCAAGGTGATGGTTTTTACGGATCCATCGCTGGATCCGGAACCGTTTTGGTTGAATGAGAGAGGGTTTGAACGAACGGAAGCGCAGATCATCGTCGATGACGATGAATACATCGGGTGGGAGAAAACCTTTCCGCAAGGATCAATCGGTTTGGGGATCAATTCGTTCACCGAGGAAGGCGAGCAGTATTTTGTCGCGCTTACGCCTCTCGTAAAAACAGATCCGCCTCCAGTGATCCGCGATCTGTATCCGAACGATTGCCGAATTGCCCGTCTGAAAGAAGGAACGCCGCCCTATATCGATGATGACGATCCGATCTCTTCGTTTCCAAAGGAATGGGAAGAGGCGATTCTGATTCAAGTCAGTGAAGACTGGGTGAAAACGGCCGCCATTCTCTCCCAATTTCTATTCACCAAATATCCGTCAAGCGATCAGGCCGATCAGATCGTGTTGACATGGAGCGAAGATCCCCGCGCCACACAAACCATCCAATGGCGCACGGGCCCTGCAGTGAACAAGGGAGTGGTGGCCTATCAAAAAAAATCCGGCGAGGATCCATCCTTTCCTCAAAACGCGCAGACGGTTGCAGCGAATTCAACCATATTGGAAACCATTGATATTATCAACGATCCCCGCTGCTACCGACACACGGCGGTATTGCAAAATTTGGAAGCCGGAACCACGTATTTATACGCCGTGGGAGACGGATTGAGTGATCATTGGAGTGAAACAGCGGAATTCAAAACCGCAACGAAACAGGCCGCCTCATTTTCATTTGTTTATATGGGCGACGCGCAAAACGGACTGGATCGCTGGGGCGCGCTTCTCCAAAACGCGCATCGCGCCCATACGGACGCCGCCTTTTATCTGTTCGCGGGCGATTTGGTGGGGCGCGGCAACGATCGAGATGATTGGGACGACTTTTTTCATAATGCAAGGGGGGTCCTTGAC
Organism: Candidatus Omnitrophota bacterium; assembly: GCA_003598175.1. Lineage (GTDB taxonomy): Bacteria > Hinthialibacterota > Hinthialibacteria > Hinthialibacterales > Hinthialibacteraceae > SURF-12. Next base: position 1,765 of record QZKN01000039.1, on the reverse strand, counting down.
CGCAAACCCATCGTGCCTGCACTCGGCAATCACGATTGCCGTGGCGGCCATCCCTCCCTATATTTTACATATTTTACTCTTCCGATAAACGGCCCGGCGATGATCGAGTCGGAACGGGTGTACTCGTTTGAATATGGGAATGCGTTGATCCTCATTCTGGATTCCAATCTCCCGCCGGAAGAGCAGACGCCATGGCTGGAACAACAATTGTCTCATACAGAAGCGGTTTGGAAATTCGTGGCGTTTCATCATCCGGTTTATTCCTCCGATCCCGACCGCGACAACGCGGAAATCCGGGATGCCTGGACCCCGATTTTTGACAAGTATCATGTTGACATGGTGCTGCAGGGTCACGATCACGCCTATCTGCGCACGCATCCGATGAAAAGCAATCAACCCGTCGACAACCTCGCCGATGGCACGATTTATGTGGTTTCCGTTTCGGGTACCAAAATGTATGAGCAGGCGGAACGCGATTATACCGCCGTCGGATTTGTCGACACGTCGGTGTATCAGCTATTGAACATTCATGTTTCCGATAATCACTTGCACTATCAAACTTACGACATCAATGGGAAAAAACACGATGATCTTATTATACATAAATAGTCACAGTGGATGTTGCCATCGAATTCATTCGCAAACAAGCCAAAAATCCGCAGCCGTTTCTGACGGTGGTCTGGGTTGGCTCGCCTCATAATCCCCATCAGGCAATCGAAGAAGACCGTATGATAAATGGCGACCAGGACAAAGCCATGCAACATGTCTGCGGGGAAATCACCGACTCGGTAAGGATTAGTATGAAACAGACTGCCCAGGCATCACTCCCGCAACACAATCCGAAATCCCACCGCCGGATGCGCATTATCCGGCGGCGGCCCGCTGCGCATGGCGCAGCGCACCCGCTCCGGCCCGTCCTGCCACGATCCGCCGCGAATCAGTTTCGAATACCCCCGCGTCGGACCGGTGGGATCGGCCACGGCGGTGGATGAATAGATGCCGAACCAATCCTCGCACCATTCCCACACATTCCCCAACATATCATACAACCCGAACGGATTGGGAGGATACGATCCCACCGGCGCGGTTCCCGCATAGCCGTCATCGCAGGGAAACGTGTTGGGATTGTTAAACTCGGACGCCGCGCGAATGTCCGCTACGTTGGCATACGAACAAGCCAGACCATTGCCCAAATCATTCCCCCAATACCGGCGGGTAGTCGTTCCCGCGCGGCAGGCGTATTCCCATTCCGCTTCCGTCGGCAATGTGATATTCAATTCATTCTCGTTCGACAGCCAATCACAAAACGCCTTCGCCTGATCCCATGTCACCCGCACCACTGGCAAATCATCCGCATACAAATCAACGCCCCCCGCCGCGCTGCCTTGATGCCGGGGATCGAACCGGCGATATTCCCGATTGGTGATTTCATAGGCGCTCATATAAAAATCGCGCGTGATCGTCACGGTATGCTGTGGGCTTTCGTTGGGAAAACGCCCTTCCTCATCCTCCGGACTGCCGGCTTGATACGTGCCCGCCTTGATCAACACCAGCTCAATCTCTTCCCCCTCCGCCAACGCAATGGCGGTGGTTGCGCCGCTGGGAATGCCGGATCCGGGCGTCGGCGTGGGATCGACCAGCGCCCCCGCTTCGGTATGATCAATGCCGAGGTGCTTGAGGCGCTGGGGCCCAACGGCATCCTCATCAACATGGCACGCGGCTCGGTGGTGGACGAGCCGGCGCTGATCGAGGCGCTGAAAAATCG
>QZKN01000148.1 GCA_003598175.1 Candidatus Omnitrophota bacterium | reverse complement strand
CGCGTAGGGGCGGTTCGCGAAACCGCCCCTACCCCTGAACCGCCCCTACCCCTGCTATACTCACATAAATCCTCATAACCAACTGATTCCAACGAATGAAAATGTAACGCCGCCGTCCCGGCGGCATCTCAAATTGCCGACAGGATGCCGGCGTTACATTAGAAAGGAATTCGCGGGCAGGTTTTTACGTCTCTTCCACTTTTGGCTGCTCATTTTGGCGTTTGGACAGAATCTCCTGAATGCGTTTGGATAGTTGCGAGGGAACCATTGATTCCAAACGCTTACGAAAGAATTGGTCGACTTCATTGAAGTCGGCGCGGTTGTTGAAAGGAGTACGTTCTATCCTGACTGGCTCGTCCATGATTCTTGTTTCAATTTTCTATCGCGTTTCCTATCATAAATATCGACTAGCAAAGTATCAGCTTTAAATATACTATCAAAAGCGAATGAATTCTTTCTTACAGCGCAATTCCATGATAACACTATTTAAACAAAGTTTTAGCTCTCCAGTCTTAAAATCTGATCCATCAGTAAATTATGATAATTCGAATTCGGATTTGATTCCACCTTTTGACTCGGTTACGATTCCATAATAATATAAACCATTCTCGAAAAACAGAGATTTCATTCCAGACGATCCATATCTAAGACGGAATATAAATAAAGGAGAGATAATGCCTTTAATCAGAGCAAGTTACATCCTATTCCTCTCATCAATCCTCTGCCAACTTTCATCGCCGATTTTCGGCCAGGCAGTATTCATTTACGACCAACCCACCGATCAAACCGGCGACATGACCGGCCAGACGGACTTTGATCCCGTCGATGCCAGAAACTTGTCAATTGCATGGAACGCAGATCATACAAATGCAACGGATTGGCATATTTACGTGCGTAAAGGATTGGGAGGCAGCAAATTCCTGGGCCGCACCGCCGACGGCAACGCCGACCGTTTTGATTGGTATGCGAGAGCTCCGAATCTAAGCGCCGAATTTGCCAACGGACCCGATTTCAATTCCGTTTATACCTTTCGCGTCATTCGCATCGACGGTCAATTGGGACCGGACGATTATTTCGATATGACCGCCCCGGTCGGATTCAATCTCGAAGGCGGCAATCCCGTTTCTCTCGCCCAATCGGAAATCCCGAATTTGAATATGGGCCAAATTTCTATTTATGATGATATCCTCGGCGGCAACGATCTCGCGCCGATGAATTCAAACGGCGTCGACAACGACCGCAAAGAATCACGTGCGATTCAGATCGCATGGAATTTTGGCCGGGACGAATCCACCGTGAATGAATATCATGTTTTAGTAAGTGTGGATGGCGGCGCTTACCAGTTTTTGGGACAAACCTATGACGGACGCATTAATTATTATCTGTGGAATGATAAAAATGAATTCAAAACGGATCCCGTGTTTACAAATGGTCCGCAAGACGGCCACACCTACCAATTCATGGTTTATTTAAGTCCGCTTTCTGGAAACCGTGCGAACTTAACAAGCGGAAGTCTAGCCTATTCAGTGGGTAACAACACAACTGTCAATCAAACTCCCACACCGATTCCTATATCCACATCCACGCCGATTTCGACTCCCACATTCACACCGACAAACACGACAAAACCAACGGTAAAACCGACAATGACGTTCACCCCTACGGCAACCGCCGTGGTGTTACCGGAATCCATCACGGTTTCCTTGCCGGGATTGCCTTCCAGCGCCAAACCGCTGGAAATGGCTCTGATTCGCGCCGGCAATTTCACGATGGGAAGCCCGGACAATGAGCAGGACCGTTCGAGTAATGAAGGTCCGCAACACACCGTCACTCTCACCCGCGATTTTTATCTGTCGAAATATGAAATCACGCAGGCGCAATGGGAATCAGTGATGGGCAGTAATCCCTCCACCTTTCAGGGCAATCAGGATTTTCCCGTCGAGACGGTCACGTGGTATGACTGCCTGGCGTTCATTCAAAATTTGAACGCGCTTGGCAATGGAGATTTTCTCCTCCCCACCGAAGCGGAATGGGAATGCGCCTGCCGCGCCAGAACCGCCAGTCGTTTTTATTGGGGAAATGATCCCGGCCACACAGCCATCGGCAATTACGCCTGGAACTGGTTCAATTCCGGACAGACCATCCAGCCGGTCGGCCAACTGCTTCCCAACGCCTGGAATTTATATGACATGAGCGGAAACGGGCAGGAATGGTGCCTTGATCTTTACGGCTCGTACTCATCCTCCGAGCAAACCGATCCGATGGGCGCGTCGGAAGGAGAAAATCGCGTATTGCGCGGCGGTTTTTGGGGAGGATCGAACGGCGGCTGCCGTTCCGCCGCGCGGCAATCCGAACATCCCATGTTTCGCTCGAATACGGTCTCATTTCGCGTGGTCAAGGTAATTCCCGTTCAATCCACCCCTACGCCCGCCGATCCCGACGCAACGCCGACTCCCGTACACATCACCCAGGGACCTCTGTTCGGCTCGGCGCTGCAATCCTTCATCGGCTATAGCGCGGTCAACACGAGTCTCTCGGACATGCAGGACGATCATCTGCCGATCATCCGCTATTTCGCGCATGAATCCTTTACCGACAACATCAACATGGCGCTCCGGGCGTCACAACAAAACATGAAAATCATCATGGTATTCGGCTGTGGTTACCTCGAATACGGCATCGATTGCAACATTACCCCCAACGACAACGCGGAATGCTGGTGGAATCTGGACCTGTTGTCGCACAATGAGCAGACGGGAGCATTCGTTCGCCGCTACACCTGCGATGCGGATGGGTATGCGGATTGGATCGAATACCGCCTCAATCAAATCGAACAAGCCGTGCCCGGCGCAATTGGAAATACAATCATCGGCATTCAACTCGGAAACGAGGAAGAGGGAAAATGGAGAAATGAAAACGGCGTGATTTATGAAGAAGGAAACACATTCTATTCCGGCAGAATCTTTGCGGATTATTATTTGGCCGCGAGAGACCGCATCAAATCGAAATGGCCGAATTTGGACATTCTCAGCGGCAGCGTGGAAAGCCATCGTTCGTTGGACTTCAATTTGGGCGGCGTCGCAAGCCGCTGGATGGGCGACAATGGAAAATGGGCGCGCGCGTTTTTGAACGGCATGATTCAGCAAATTATGGAACGGCCGGACGGCGGAGTGCAAAAACTGCCCGATATTATCGCCGTCAACGGCTATCCCGGCATCGCGCCGCCGGAATATTTATGCCAAGGCGAGGGAACCAAGGAATGGATTCAACGATTGACGACATTGAATACTATTTGCAGATTTTACGAGTATCAACCGCGTTTCGCACAAACGGAATGCGGCTTCAGCCCACAGACCGCCAGCGTTTACGGTTGTGAGAACGCAAGTGAACTGACGCAGGCGGTATATTACCTGCGCCGAGCATTGATGGACTCCGCCATGCGTTCCGATGACGGCGATTTCTGGACATACAGCCTGTATTGGGTTCACCATTATAATGGCAATACCCAATACGATACCGGCTGGTTCAACAATCAAAGTTATATCGCCGGCTCCTCACGCCCGATTCGTAAAGTCGGCCGAATCCTGCATGCGGAAACCGGAGAAACAGAATTTTCGCCGGGCATCGCGGAAGGGATGAGCGTCTGGTTGCCGGCCGCGAGTGTTCGTGGAGAAGAGAATCCCGTAATCGGCGACAACACCATGACCTGCGGCTGGCTGAACGCCCAAAACGAAAAATGGGGAGCGATCTGGAAATATCGCAACAACACGTCTGCTTACTACACCGCCCCGGCGGCGACAGCCCAATTCAAGGTCCAGGGTAACAATCACGGCCGGATTCATCTCTTTAAATTCCAATTCAACGAACCATACGGATTTGATCGCACGCAATGGATTCAATTGACGGAAACGCCGATCGCCGGACGCCCCGATCCGGAAAATGCGGATTATACAATCTACGATCTGCCGGCAAGCATAGATCATGCTCAACATGGCGTGGTTTTAGTAACCAACGAGAATCCCACATTTTTGAAATTTGGTTATTGAATATAATAACGGAAAGCAAACAAGGAGGTAGTTGAAAATGAAACATCCAATAAAGAATTACTTCAAAATCTCGGCCATCGCCATCACGCTCATTTTAATCGTGAATAGTCCATCCGGCGCGGCGGAACGGGAAGGACGCCGTTTTAATCCCGGAAGCTTCGAAGAGCCGGCCCGCGCGGAATGGCAAAAGGTGGAGGAAGTGATCAAAGCCATCGATTTGCGCGAGGGGCAATCCATCGCGGACATCGGCGGCGGATCCGGCTATTTTTCACGCCCGTTCGCGAAGGCCGTAGGACCGACCGGTGTGGTGTATTGCTGCGATATCGCCACCGAACCTCTCGAATATCTGCAAACCACCGCGTTGGAGCAGAATTTACTCAACATCGTGACGGTTTTCGCCGCTTACGACCGCCCCATGCTACCGCCGAACAGTCTGGACATCCTTTTCTTCTGCAACACCAACCACCATCTCGACAATCGCGTGGACTATTACAAAAACCTGATCCCGCTATTGCGAAAAGGAGGAAAACTGGTGGTGGTGGATTGGAAAAAAGAACAGCAAAAAGTCGGTCCGCCGCACAGTCATTGCGTCGCGAAATCGGTCGTCATCGAGGAAATGAAGCAAGCGGGGTGGGAATTGATCCAAGAGGAAACGTTTTTGCCTTATCAATATTTTCTGGTGTTTGAACCGGTAATCAAAAGGTAAAGCCCCCTTTTTGGAAAATAATTCCCGCATCCTAATCCCGGCAATCCCTGTTATAATGATTGAAAAGAGAGATGGGTTGGTGGATAATAGTTACATAATTTCCCTTGTCACAGTGAAATATATTCGCTGTTTATCGAAGAAATAGGAATGGTGTCATGCCTACGGATGAAATAAAAGGAATCAAACTCCGGCATCTCAAGATCAAAAATTTCAAAGCCTTGGATTGTCTGGAAATTGATTTCCCACCTCCGACAATGAAAAAAGATCCGGATATTTTCATCATGGGTAGTAAAAACGGTTTAGGCAAAACGTCCGTCCTCGAATCATGCGCATTACTATTTCTCATTGCTGTAGGGGGTAAAGATACGTTCCATTTTTTGCGACATCCGGAACTACCCATCGATTTAAATGACTTGTTGATTCGGGCGGGAGCAAGGAATTCAACGATTGAAGGACACTTTAAAATCAACAGTAAAGAAATAGCGATCTCTTTATCGTTGCAGAAATCCGGGGAAGTTGAAGTAACAGGAAACACCGAACTTTTTCGTAATCTATCCAGAAAATCCAGAATACATGCCAGAGATGCAGTGGAGAGTTTTCTATTTTCTCTCATCGCATTGAATTCGGAGCCGTTATTTTTGCCGCCATTTCTATATTTTCATAGTTATCGTAAAGTCCAGGAAGGAAATCCCGAGTTGGGGATGATGGTGGAAGGAGAACGATACTATAGAAGATCACGATTGCGACCGGGTAATGTATTTCCCATAAGCACCTTTAAACTGGAAATCCTTCGATCCATGATGAGCCAGGCAGAGTTGTTCGAAGATTTGGACGACAAAGAGGCGAAAAATATACTTGATAAGCTCAATGAACTGGTCCAACGATACGCCGGAGGTAGAATTGAAAAACTACGCCCTTCGCCCGACAATACGGTGGATTTTCGCATCACTCCACTTCACGGCGGTCAGTCGTTCACTTTTGATGGATTAAGTTCCGGTCAGAAAGAGATCATCTCCACCTTGTTTTTAATTTGGCATTATTCCAAAAACAATCCCGGCATCATTCTCATCGATGAGCCGGAACTCCACTTGAATGTCGAATGGCATGGTGATTTCATCGCGAATTTACACGAATTGGCCCCGAAGAATCAATATATCATCGCTACCCATTCCGAAGAAATTTTCTCTTCCGTCTCCGAAGATCGTCGCGTGCTGCTGGTTTCATCCGGAGAGAACTAAATGATTAGAGTCCAACAAGCTCCGCGAGCAGGTGAAATTCGACAAAGCGCCCGCCATGTTCTTTTTGTTGAAGGAAAAGATGAAAATGCTATCGATCCGAAAATCATCAGCATTCTTTTAAAAAACAGAATTCGCGTGGAAGCGATGGGACCTTCCTTTCATATCCATAGTGCGGCGGAGGCTCTCCATAAATACCATCCTGATTACTATTTCCTCATTGATCGCGATCACCATGATGATGATTTTATCGCAAAATGTTGGGATCGCTTTCCCGACCCGGCGACGAGCAACCTTCTCGTCTGGCGACGGCGTGAAATTGAAAACTACTTTTTGATTCCCGATTATCTTATCCAATCGGAATTTCTTGCCGTAAAGGAAGAAAAACTACGAGATATTATTCTCGATTGTTGCCGGAAACGCATCTATCTCGATGCGGCAAACCAAGTCATCATTAAAATTCGCGAAGAGTTGAAAGAAAATTGGATTCATTTATTTACACAAATCGAGGAATTCAAAACCAGTGAGGATGCAATCAAAAAACTGATGGACGCCTCTGAATTTTTATATTTCAAAAAGAAGGTGTCACGTCACTTGAACAAAAATATAGTCAAAAAACACTATCTGAATATTCTTGAACTCTTCACGGGAGACAAGGAAAAATTGGAATTCAACATCGGACGATGGTCCGAATTTGTTAAGGGTAAATCAATCGTACCGACAATCATTAATCGTTGCTTTAAAATCAGCGATGCATTCGGAAAACCATTGCAGGGAAAACGGAAAATACACGAAATTATAAAAGATTTAGTCGAAAAACCGATCGATGGCCAACCGGATGATTTTAAACGCTTGCACAACGTCATATCCGATAGAATTAATTCACACGGATAAGATGACAGATTTCTGGCGGCGGACGCAGTTCCAAATTTTCTTAATACGCAGACGTGATGCCCCGGCAAAAAGTCAAAAATTGTGGTGCGGACATCCTGTCTGCACAGTATATGGTTGTGGATTTTGGATTAATACCGCAATATGCGCCTGTATCAAAACGTAATCATACCTTTTGCCGCCGCGTCAGACATAAAGAAAGGATTGTGTTTTTCCATAATAAGGGTAAAGCGATGGATTCAGATAGCGTAATGTATCCTTCACCGCTGGATTTCAGAATCCACTGTTATAATTATGGATAGATGACACGACAACAACGAATCCTCCAATACATTTTTGAAAAACCGGTGCGCTCGGATATAAAATGGGATGACGTGATTTCATTGGTCAAACATCTGGGCAGAGAAATACAGCAGAGGAAAGGATCACGAGTTGCTTTGGTGATCCATCAGGTATCCGCCATCTTTCATACTCCGCATCCACGCAAAGAAATGAAAAAGGCAGCCGTGGTGGAATTGAGAAAATTTTTAGAAAAAGTGGGAGTCCATCCATGAATACAATGAAATATAAGAATTATCAGGCCATCATCGATTACAGCGATGATGACAAGACATTTTACGGCCGCGTTCTCTGCACACGGGATATCATCTACTTTGAAGGATTGACGGTCGAGGAATTGGACACGTCATTTCGTGAAACTCTTGACGATTATTTCGATCATTGCAAAGAATCAGGCAAGGAACCCGGAAGACCATTGGAAGGTGAATTTGAAGCCAGAATCACACCGGAACGACTTGCGCAAGAAATTCATAAATCCCATATCCCTTTTGATCGCGAGGAAATCGACGATTTTCTTTGTCACTGCGGATATGAGCCGCGCGCGGATAACGACGATTCGCGTGAGCGATTTTGGAATTGCTGGAAACGATTGCAGGAAAATGATGCAATGAGAAAAGCGATTTGAAAGGAAATTTATATGGTTAAAAGATTAACCTCTATCCTGTGTTTCACCCTCATCAGCCTGACCATAACCGCCGCCGAATCGCGAGTGGATAAACTCCTGCGAGAACGAATGCGCACTCCCCTGCTGCAAACCGAAGGCGTTCTCACCGGCGAAGGTCTTTGCTGGCACGCCGCGTATGGCATGAGCCGTTTCGTGGATGAGTACCGCAGCACCGCCGATCCCGCTTTTTTGGACGCTGCCGTAACCTATTACGACGCGCTGATCGAGAAATTGCACACCTCGCCCGACAATTACAAAGGCTGGGTTGGACCTTATATTTATGACGAAAACTATATTGGCGACGTGCATGTCGGCGACGCCATCCTCATCAATCCCATGTTGGTATTCTGCGAAATTGTCTTGAAGCAAAGTCCTCCCGACATTTCTCAAAAATATGCGGATCAGGCGAAAACGTATCTCGAACTGGCCCGCAGGCATTTGATCGAGAAATGGGATGCCCGTGGAACCTGGCATGAAGACGGACCGTATGGCGCCTATACGTCGTGGGATCATTATATGACGCCGGATAATTTGCAGGAATGGCGCATCCTGCCGGTCACCAAATCCAACCTTACGCTTCCCTTTAATAAACAGAACGACATGGCCATCGCCTGTCTGCGCCTCTATCGCATCACCGGCGAAATCCCGTATCGCGAGAAAGCACAAAAAATCTTTCATTTCATGAAAAGCCGCATGTGTCTGTACGAAGACCATTATGTTTGGAATTATTGGGAGCCGTTCGGCGCGTGGGATATCGACGACAGCCGCCCCAACACGCTTCGGCATTGGGTCAACGTGCATCCCTACCGCAATTATCAGGCGGGTGAAATCAGCCAAATCGTGGAAGCCTATCACAGCGGCGTCGCCTTCACGCGGGAAGACATGCAACGCATGATCAACACCAATCTGAAAGTGATGTGGAACGGCGATTCGGACAATCCCCAGTGGAGAAATTCGAATCATGCCGTCGAAATGGCCTCGATGGGCAAAATTTCCATCAGCAAAGCCCCCGGCGGCGAATTTCCCAATTTGTCGGGAACCCTATGGCGAGGCTTGAGCGACTTCGATGACGGAATCCGTTCTTTGACGAAAAGAACCTACGATTCCCCGCCCTCTTTCGCGCGGAAATACGCGGAATTGCCGGTCAGTGAATTTGACGTTCCCCTTCACAGCGACTGTTATTTCAGCATGGCCGCCGTTCTCCCTCGCGCGAACAGCGCGGAACAGTCTCGTTATCTCGTCAGCCAGACGCGCATTCCCGGCTTTGTCGAAATCGCGCTGTTTTCCGGCGACGGACAACAAAAAATCATGGATATTCGCAGTCATGAAAATAAGGAAACGAAAAAGGATGGAGCGGGTCTTTTGATCGTCGAATGGCAGGGAAAGGGAATCGCGCCGGGGGATTACCGGATTCGCTGGACAGTACGAGATGGATATCGCGAATTCCCGGTTTCGGTTCGATAAATAGGAGAACAATCGGTTTTTGCGAATATTATATTAAAGGGGAGGCAAACCATGAATCGTCATGCGTTTACGTTAATCGAGTTGTTGATCGTAGTGGCCATCATCGGTATTCTGGCAGCGATCGCGGTTCCGAATTTTCTGAATGCGCAGGTACGGGCAAAATTGGCGGCGTATCAATCAAACAGCCGTAATCTTGGCCAGGCGTACGTGATGTATAAGATGGATCAAAACGAATGGCCGCCGCACATCGACGGCGATCCGGCGCAGCATCGCTTTGTCACTACGCCCATCGCGTATATGAGCACATCCGTATATGATCCGTTTCAAGTCGGTTTGACCGCACAGGAAGAGCCAACCGTCGTCAATACGCGAAATCAATATCATATGGAGCCGGCCGAATTGCCGATCGGCTGGTTCGCCTCCACGCGCGCGCGTTACCCTCTCTTTTACCAGGAACTGCAACAGTGCCGCTATACGGTGCTTTCGTACGGACCGGACCGGCGTTGGCAATCCAACGAACTCTACGATTCGAGCAACGGAATGACCAGTTTCGGAGATTTATTCCTGCCGGTTCATGGCAAATAGTGGAAACATCCCCATCATCAATCCATAAGTCCAATAAGTTCAGATTGTTTCCAGTCAAATCGCGAAATTTATCGAAACAGGTGATACTGATCGAGATATTTTTCCATCGATCGGTGGATTTCCATCGCTTTTTTTAAACCGGGAATCAATCCGACGTGACAGGTATCCATTTTCATCTCTTTAAATGAAGAGTGGATCGAAGAAAACGCAACATCGTATACTTCCTTCATGACGGCATTAAATTCGATAATTTCCGGTTTGCCTTCCATCGCCGCGCGGCAGGTGCGTTCATTGCAGGAGTTATGCGCCTGACAATTGATCGGTCTCATGAAATAAATCAAACAATGGTGTTTTTCCAAAAACGGACAACTATTATAATGTTGCATCGGAGTGAAATGGGTTGTGCCGGCGGAGTGTTTGAGATAAGACTTGATACGTTTTTTCAGTTGAAAAAGCGAAAGCGTATCCCAATGATTCTTCAGATATTCGGCAATGTAGACCACTTCGTACGCTCGAGCCGTCACCGGCAGACGACAACACCACGAACAACCGGGTCTGCACGCCACATCACGAATGTCACTCGTTTGTTTCAACGAATCGATCAGCAAATCGATGTTGGAGTAACAATAGCTCAACGATTTTGTAAACGTATCCGGCGTTTTGTCGTATCCGACTTTTTGTATTTCCGTCTGAATCGCATTCGAAAAATCCTCTTTTGATTTTCGAGTCAACATGGTAGCCCTATATAAGATTTTGTATTAATTGTTACAACACGGCGCTCTCCATTCTCAATTCAAACTGCCAATCTGGGTATCACAAATCTATCGATTGAGCAGCATAATACATTTTTTGCGCTTTTGATATGGGAATTTTGTAAAAATCGGTAAAAAAAGCAGGTTTTCCATCCACGAACGAACCATCCACCTCCTTATTAAAGGCAGGGGCTAGGGATTAGGGGGTTGGGATAAGAATGACAGAACCCGCACCTTCTGCCCCCTAAACCCTAATTCTTTCCCCATGATATTCGCTCAAACAAAAATTCATGTATACTTGCAAATTACGGATAAATGATCAACATCATGAAAGAGAAGCGATGATGAACAGCGGGAATGAACTCTACGAGAATCGGCCGGTCGTGTTAATCGCGGATGACGATGACAATTTTCGCTTGTTGGCGCGAAAAGCGTTGGAGGTTGCCGGTTTTCGCGTAGAAGAGGTGGAAGACGGAGAGCGGTTGTTGGAACTTTTCGAACAGATTCCTCCTGACATTGTTTTATTGGATATTATGATGCCCGGAATGGATGGTTTCATGGTCTGTTCCAAAATCCGTGAACGGCCTGGCGGCGAATATATTCCTGTTTTAATGGTGACCGGATTGGATGACATCGAATCGATCAGCAAAGCGTACGAGGTCGGGGCGACGGATTTCATTACCAAACCCATCAATTGGTTAATCTTGAGCCATCGCGTCCGTTTCATGATGCGCACCAAAAAATTGATCGATGAAATCGTTCAAAACGAATTGCAGGCGCTGGCCGATTTGTATGTCATCCCCGATTTGCTGGAAGACAAAAAGGAAATACAGAGCAATCACCCGTACTCCGAATGGCTGAAAAATCTGCGCGCGTTGGAACGAATTGCCGGCGAGGAAATTTTAACGAAAGTAATCCGTTCGTTTCTCGAGGAAACGCCGATTCTGATACAAGCAATTCAGGATTGCATCGATTCGCAGGATATCTTCACGATGCAAATCAAAGCCATCCTATTGAAATCAAACAGTTCCAATCTTGGAATCACTAAAATGATCGCTCTTTGCAAGGAACTGGAAGAAATTCGCAGTTCGGAATTTCTTTCGACCGCTCGAGAAAAAATGCAAGAAATCGAAGAAGAATTCAACCGAATCAAAACCTGCCTGATTCAGGAATTTTTATAAAATTCCTCCTCCTGATCTTTTTTATTGTAAATTTTTTCTTCTTTCAATCCCGTGCGAAAAGAATATCTATTTCATCGGCGCATCCGGCGCATTCACTGCGGGCAGCCATTTCGCCAACATAGGTTTGACTTCCGCGACTTCCGCTCGTTCCGCCAGATTCGTCCATTCCAGCGGATCCGCATCGTGATCGTATAGTTCTTCCGAACCGTCAGCATAACGAATATACCGCCATCGCTCCGATCGTACGCTATGATTGTTGCGCCCGTGCGTCGTCAAGGCAGGTCGATCCCACTCGGCGGTAGGATCACCCAGTAATGGCGCAAGACTGTTCCCTTCCCATTCCTTGCGCGTTTCCAATCCGCACAGTTCGGCCAGCGTGGGGTATATATCCAATAAACTGACGGTGCGATGGCAGCGTTTCCCACGATGGTTCGAACCGGGAAGCGAAATGATCAACGGCATCCGCGTCGCTTCCTCCCACAACGCGAATTTGCGCCAATGCAACTTTTCTCCCAAATGCCAACCGTGATCTCCCCACAACACGATGATGGTGTTGTCCGCGTACGCGCTGCGATCCAACGCGTCAAGGATCCGCCCCACGTTGGCGTCCGTGAAACTGATGGAGGCGAGATAGCTGGAGACCGCTTTTCTCCAATTGTTCGTCTCGATGACGTTTTTATGGTCTCCGTCCGGTTTGGCCATCTTTCTCCCCAACTCCGGCACATCGTCCAGATCGGTTTCATTGACATGGGGAAGAGTAACCGATTCCGGCGGATATAAATCAAAATAGGATTGCGGCACATACCACGGCAAATGCGGACGAAACAGGCCGCAGGCGAGGAAAAACGGTTTGTCATGTTCTTGTCGTAAAAAGGCGTCGGCCCATCGCGCCACCTTTGTGTCATCCATTTCCTCATCGGACACGTCAATCGGCCCCCAATCAAAATGGGCGGTTTTGGGGATGCCATTAAGGGGTTTGTTCGGCGGTTCGGGATCGTTTCCGCGGGGGATATATTCATGCCAGGCCGGCAAATCCTGCGAATGGCCGCCGTGAAAAATCTTACCGCGACCATACACGAGATAGCCGTGATCCTTAAAATGGCGCGGCAGAGTCACCGCGTCGGGCATCACCGGACGCCAGGGCTGGTTGTTGAGATAAACGCCGGATGTGGAAGGACGAATGCCGGTCAGGAGGCTGGCGCGCGATGGATTGCAGGCCGGCGCGGAACAATACGTGCGGGTAAACAGAATTCCCCGATCGGCCAGGCGATCCAAATTGGGAGTTTTGACGTCCGGATGACCTCCGAGACAACCGATCCAGTCGTTGAGATCGTCAATGGCGATGAACAACACGTTCGGTTTTTTACTATTCTTTTCATTTGATTGTGCAACGTAGGATGCGCTGCTCGTCAATGACAACGAAGCCGCGCCCCAAATGGAATGCTTTAAAAACTCACGCCGGTTCTGCATGATCATTCTTCCTTATTTCAGTAAACCTTTTTAAAACTTACTCCGCTTTGCTTGGAAATTATAATCGGAAACGGCGATTCGTTGTAGTAAACCGATGGAACCAAAGACGCGCCTCCTTCTAAAAAAATAACAATCCATAACACATAATCTCTTGATTCCTTTTGCCGATTGCGCTTTACTGCAAGTGAACTTATGTTCACTTGCGATATTAGAGAAAAGAATCATGATTCATAATATCAAACTCGAAAATCGACTAGCTGCTATCCAAATGGATTGGGATCATCTGTTTTGCCGGGTTCACGATCCCGCGCTTTTTGATGGGCTCGATAGGGAATCGGCCGTGCGTTGGTACTCCTATCTTTTTACGATCCCAAAATATCAAAGCGGCCATCCCTGTCTGCGAACTCACGTGTTGGCGCTTTACGATCCGTTCGCCAAACGCTCGGTGTTTCCGGCCGGATTGCGTTTTTCTTGTAACGTATACGTCGGTTGCTCTCATAACTGTTCGTATTGCTACACGCAAACTTACGGCCGCGATCCGAACGAGGCGGCGCGGAGCAAATTGGAATTTCGCGAGCGGTTGGAGCAGGATTTGTGGGAACTGAAGGCGCTTGAGCTTCCTTCTGTTCCCTTGCATATCAGTAACAGTACCGATCCGCTGCAAAATCAGCTCGAGTCCAAACATCGCGATATGCGGTATTTGCTGCTACGGCTGGTGGAGGGGGAACGAAACCACTTCAGCCTGATTCGTATTTTGACCAGAAATCCACTCCCATTAACCGAACCGGACTATGGATCGTTATTACGCGAATTGGGACAACAGGTAACCGTTCAGATCTCGTTGCCGATTCTGAACGAAGACGCCGGCCAAATGTATGAATCCGGCGTCCCTTCCGCGCAAAGTCGTTTGCACGCCCTTTCCTGTCTGCGCGCAATGGATATTCCCGTCAGTCTGCGAATCGATCCGCTTTTCCCCCGCGATCCATTGCCGACGGACATATTCGGCGACAGCCGGTTATGTCATTATGGAATTCCGCCGGCGCAGTCGGAAGAGGATCTTCGCTATTTGGTTCAGGTTGCGGCGGATAACGGCTGCGTCTCCATTATTTTTTCCGGTTTGAAGATTCCGCGAGGCCGTTATGTGCGTGAGAAAAGTTTTTTACGCCTGTTCGAACCATTGTATCGCGATGCGGCCAAACGATCGCCGGCGCGTTTAAGCGGAAATTACCTGCGCTTGCCGGACGCGTATCAAAACCAGGAACTGATCCGCCCGCTGCTGGAAGAATCGAAGAGGCGTGGAATCAAACTCGAACATTGCAAGCATAATTTGATTCATGCGCGGTGAATGCAATGTTCGTGTTTGGCGACAAAGGCGCCGTGGTTTGCGCCTTAAAAGAGTTTGCGAAATTGCCATTAAAAGTGAGAAAAATCACAACCCTTCTCACTCGGCCTACATTTGGAACTCAAGCCCCGAAATCCGGCGATAATCAAAACGCGCGGTTTTCCTTGATCCAGTCGGGCGTATATACGCCGCCGGTGGTGAAAATTGCGCCCAAACTTCGCAGTCCGTTGCTAAGATCGTATGGCGCAAAACTGCTGGGACGGTCAGGATAATTGGGGCTGCCGGGAATACCGTCGATCTGCGAGGGACCGACGCCTTCCAGCAAATACATGTCGGCCTGCAGCCCCGCGAGCGCCGGCACCTGCCTTCCTTGCCCGTGTTTGCGTGGAGTATATTCGAATTTTTGATCGTAAGTGTTTTCAGCTGTGTTTTTGTGGTGCATACTGGCAAAGGGATTGTCAACCGCCGCCAGTGAGGCCAGATAGGCGACGGGCGAAGTCAATCCGCTGTAAGGGACGTAATCATTAAAGGTCCCGCCATACGCGTACATGGGAATGTAGGTGTTGTTATCGGCGCGGTACATCTCTAACGCAGTGGCTACGGCTTTTTGATTGGCAACGGTTTTCGCCACATTCGCCCGCACTTGCGCGTTTAAAAGTTTGGAACCGCGATTGCCGCCAAAATACCGATTATAGCGACAACAATCAACAATTCGATCAGCGTAAATCCGTTTGGTTTCATAATAATCCTTTACTTAAGCCATCGGCGGTGATCACGCTGCAAGAGCGCGTCGGCTTCCCGCGGCCCGCGCGATCCGGCCTCATAGCTTGCCAGCGCCAGATTCGTATTGGCTTCCCATTCTTCGAGAATGGGAGTGATAAAGCGCCAGGCGTGTTCGATGGCGTCGCGGCGGGAAAAAAGGGTGAGATCGCCTTTGATGAAATCGAGCAGCAGGCGCTCGTAGGCGTCGGCAGGTTGCTTGTTGAAGCCGGTTGCATACTGAAAATCCATCATGACGTTGCCGATGTTGAGTTCTTCGCCGGGTTCCTTGCAGACGAAGCGTAGCGATATCCCTTCGTCCGGTTGGATGCGAAACGTAAGCACGTTGGGATCAACGAGTTTACAGGTCTCTTCACTGCCAAACAGGCAAAAAGGAATGTTTTGAAACTGGAATGATACTTCCGTGGTTCGATTGCTCAGATTTTTTCCGGCGCGGATATAGAAAGGAATATTCTGCCAGCGCCAGTTGTCAATAAAGACTTTGAGCGCGGCATAGGTGGGAGTACGGGAACCGGGCGCAATTCCCTTTTCCGCCAAATAGCCTTCATATTGGGCGCAGACGACCTGCTTGCGGATGTTCTCGCCGATGATCGGACGGATGGTGCGATAGATTTGCACTTTCTGATCGCGAATGTCATCGGCTTTAAATGACACGGGTATCTCCATCGTGCAGAACGTAAGAATTTCGAGAATATGATTTTGAATTACGTCGCGAATGACGCCGGTTTGATCGTAGAAACTGCCGCGCCCCTCCACGTCGATGTTCTCGGCGGCGGTGATTTGCACGTGATCGATGTATTTGCGATTCCAGATCGGCTCGAAGATGGAATTGCCAAAGCGAAAAATCAAAATGTTCTGCACCGTTTCCTTGCCGAGATAATGATCGATGCGAAAAATCTGTCGTTCGTCCAGAATATCCGCGACGAGGTCGTTCAAACGCCGCGCGGAACCGAGATCGCGGCCAAACGGTTTTTCCACAATCACACGCGGCCAGGGCCAGGAAGACGGTGGGGGGCAGGAATACAGCAATCCTTCCTTATGCATTCCGTTCAAAATGGCAGGAAAGGCGTCGGGCGGTGTGGCAAAATAGAAGAGATGGTTATTCCTACTGTCATGGTAAGAATCAAATGCGTCCAACCGTCGATGTAATTCCTGATACATTGCCGCGTCGTTGAGATCGCCATTCATGCAGGTGAGAGAGTTTGTCAAATCTTCCCATATTCCCGCATCAATGGGTTTGGTGCGGGAATATTTAGCCGTATTTTCGTGATGCAATTGATGGAACGCTTCATTTGTCGAAGCGCTACGGCTGACGCCGATAACGGTGAAGGGAACAGTAAGTGAGCGTTCTTTTTTCAAGTGATAAAGAGCGGGAATCAGTTTGCGCTTCGCCAAATCGCCAGTCCCGCCGAAAATGACGAGAGCAAATGGCTGCTCATTGCGGGAAGGCGTGACGGTTGATGTGGATGCTGAAGTGATTTCAAAATGGGCTTGAGTATTACGCATGGTTTTTGCTTTCAATTTCTTGTTTGGAAGAAACATCCCGGATTTTTTGTTTGTATTTTGTATACGCGCGCACGGGCGGTGATGTACAATGTTTGCGCCTCCTCGCTGCCGAACGCACAGTTTGACGGGCGTTCGGGAATCGATAGTGTTTCAATTCGTTGACCGGCGGGAGACACGACAACAATGCCTTCCGTCGATGCGATGTAGAGATTCCCATCCCTATCCGTTTTCATTCCATCCGGCCTGCCGACTTGCATGAAAATCCGTTCGTTTTTTACGGTTCCATCGTTCTCCACATCAAAAGCCATCACCCGTTCGCGCTGGGTATCGGCGATATAGAGAATTTGTTCGTCTGGCGAGAACGCCAGACCATTCGGCTTTTCGAAATGGGTAACGATAGGAATCGGCTCGTTTCCCGGTTTCACGGCAAAAACCGCGTGGAACGGCAATTCCTGTGGTCTGCCTTCCAGACCGTAGGGCGGATCGCTGAAGAAGATCATCCCGTCGGAACGGCAAACGCAATCGTTGGGACTGTTCAATCGCTTGCCTTGATAGCGATCCGCGATCACGCTGATGGTTCCATCCGTTTCCGTGCGCGAAACGCGGCGGTTTCCGTGTTCACAGGCAATTAACCGGCCTTGCCGATCGAATGCAAGGCCGTTGGAGTTGCCGCTGTCTACTCGCCACACCTCACAGCCATTGTCTTCATTGATTTTAAAGATTCGGTTCGCCGGAATGTCGCTGAATAAGAGGAATCCGTCTCGATGCCAGGTTGGTCCTTCCGTAAACTGAAAACCATCAATAAGTTTGAATAATTTACTCGTGAAAACCATTTTTCGCATCGCCTTTTTTAATTTTTCTTTTTAACGCAGGCAGCGATGCCTGCAAAGTGTCAGTTTTTCCATGAAAAAGCAGCGCCGGCATCCTACCGGCTTTATCGAAAATGCCGCCGTGACGGAAGCATTCCATTTTCATTCTTCGCTATGACCAACCGGTCATGTCGGTTTCGATGTGAGTCCGGCCCCGGGTATCCGAGTTTTCAGTATCGGGTAAACAAGGATAGCTTAACCCGAGACCCGATCTATAGACCAGAGTCTACCACTTACCCATTAAAAATCCCCTTTTACAACAACTTTTATCAGCTGTTTTTAATGAAAGATTTGCAGCACGACCGCGTATTAGCGGTATCCCGATCGCCGGTCGGCGGACTCAAGGCTTGAATATCCGCTCATTCAAATCGATAATGTTTTTTCTTATCCATGAGACTTCAAAATTTTTGGGTATGTGAAAAAAATCAAAATAGACGCGCAGCCTGAAGAATACGTTTCTTTCTTCAGTAAACGTGATTTTTCCGTTTTCGCCTGGCATGAAAAAACGCGGCGAACGGATGCGATTCCATTACCATCGGACGATACGACATGAAATATTTGATAGTCGGCGGCGCGGGATTC
The DNA here is from genome assembly GCA_003598175.1 of Candidatus Omnitrophota bacterium. Taxonomy (GTDB): domain Bacteria; phylum Hinthialibacterota; class Hinthialibacteria; order Hinthialibacterales; family Hinthialibacteraceae; genus SURF-12. The sequence continues at coordinate 19,063 of QZKN01000148.1, read as the reverse complement.
ATCGGATCGAATCTGAGCGCCTGGTTGATTTCGCAGGGAAACGAAATCGTTATTTTCGATAATCTTTCTCGGCGGGGGACGGAACATAATCTGGCATGGTTGCGGGAACACTTCTCCTCCTGCCGATTCGGAAATTGTGATGTACGGAATTATGAAGAATTACACGACGCCTATCGGCAATTTCAGCCATTCGACGTCATTGTCCATTTGGCCGCCCAGGTGGCCGTGACCACATCCGTCGAAGACCCGCGCACGGATTTCGAGATCAATGCGATGGGATCCTTCAACATGCTGGAAACCATTCGCCATTGCGGCGACGATCCGATTTTTTTATTTTCCTCGACCAATAAAGTGTATGGCGGGATGGATCACGTCAAAATCGTCGAAAATGAAAGCCGTTACGAATATGTGGACCAACCGGACGGGATCGACGAGCAATGTCCGCTTGATTTTCATTCGCCCTATGGCTGTTCAAAGGGATGCGCGGATCAATATGTGCGGGATTATTCTCGCATTTATGGCCTGCGAACCGTAGTTTTTCGCCAATCGGCGATTTACGGTCCCCGCCAATTCGGCGTGGAAGATCAAGGCTGGGCCGCCTGGTTTTCCATCTGCGCCGCCAAGGGAAATCCGCTGACGATTTACGGCGACGGCAAGCAGGTGAGAGATTTGTTATGGGTGGAAGATCTCGTCGCGGCGTATCAAAAAGCGGTCGAACATATAAACACGGCAAAAGGACACATCTTTAATATCGGCGGGGGCGTGGAAAAAAGCATCAGCATTTGGCGTGAATTCGGACCGATTCTCGAAAAGGAAATCGGTCATGCGATTCCGGTTTCCTTCGCCGATTGGCGGCCGGGCGACCAAAAAGTATGCATCATGAACATCGAGAAGGCCAAAAAAGAACTGGGTTGGGAACCGAAAGTGGGAGTAGAAGAAGGCACGGCCAAATTGGTGCAATGGGTGAAGGAGAATCTTTCGATTTTGTAATGCTTCTTCCTATTTTTTTCTTCTATCATCTACATGAGCCCGGAGGGGATGCATTCCACCGATATGGATGCCATTTTTTATGAGTTCAACCATCGTAAATTCTGTTCAACGCCGGGGCGCTCTCGAAAAATTTCAAGCAGCGGTGAAGTAGATTCTCGTCATTTTAAAGAATTGAGAAAGCACAATCCATTCTTCGTAATATGCGTTACATTCACGGTTTGATGTTGATTAATTCCAACATGCTCAGTGCGCCGCAAGTTTCTCTTTGAGGATTTCGCTGGCAAGCTGTTTCACCGGTTTCCGAAGTTTTTTTGCGCTGTTACATAAAACCAGAAAACTCTCTTCATCCACTTCGATTTCGTATTGTCGTCTTTTGATATCGATTTCGATATCGACGGGCTCCAAATATTCCTCATAATCCGCTACACTATGGGAATCCCAAAACTCAGCGGCCGCGTCCAACGAGTTGAAAATGTCTGGCAGGGGGTCCTTTAATCTATCTATGTCTGGCATAATATTTTTTCTCCGCATAATCCATGTTGCGCGCCGAAATCGGTAGCGCCATTCCGCGTTTCTTTTTGATAAAGAAAACGATCAAATACCTTCCGCTACGAATTTGAGCGAGAGCAGCGTACACATTCTCTCCATAGACATACCCTTTGGCTATCTTTCTGACCACCGGTTCGGAAAGGAGTACTTCTTCCACTTCTGCAACAGACACGTCGTGTTTCAACGCATTCTTTTCAATTATGTGTTCTTTCCAAATGATGTCTGTAATCCGCAAAAGTGACCTCCATCCTCTTATTTATACTCTACCCTGAACAGGATACAAGCTAAACACGACGGCAAAAAGTGTAGGTCAAAAAGTATAAGCCAGAAGTTATCTCAAAGAGAACAAGTTTGATATAGACGACGCGCTGGTAAAACGTCGGATTAAATTTTGAAATCGGCACATATTGTGGTATTAATTAACTATCTGCCACTATATATTGTGCGGACAGGATGTCCGCACCACAATTTTTGATTTCTTGCCGGGGCATTATATACGAATATCCATCAGATAAACAACGGCCAATCGCTGATCTTGAAATGGTTTCGCAGAAGTTGAAGCAGGAGAAACAAACCGGAAAACACGACCGTCTGATATAAAATAAACCGAATCGCATTTTCCGGTAGGCGCAGATGGGATATATACACGCCCAGCAACAAAATAGAAGGAATGGTCAGACCGGAAAAAATGTCCCAATCCGCGGGAAAGGAGCGGTCCGGACGCCAAACGATGGTGTAGACGAGATAAAACCCGGCAAGGACGAGCAGCCAGCAATGATGCGGCAACGCCCGATGTGTCCTGCGAAACGCCGGAACCAATACGAGAAGCAGCGGAAACGCCGCCGGCATCATGTAAAAATATTCGTTGAGCATGTTCATGTAATAATGCGGAGTAAGAAACGTTTCCGGCGCATGGAACATGGCTGCGTCGGTTCCCACGTTCATCACCTCGTCGCTCCAAAAATGCTCCCACATGGCGTCGATATTTCCCCCATAGCCGTATTGTAAAACAAACACGCCGAACGCGAACGCCGGCGCGATGCAACTGACCAGAAGCAACGACAAATCACGAATCGGCCGCGTCGACGCGGGAACGATCAACGTTTTGATGTATGGCAGTAAAAACAGGGCGGGCAGCCACCAGCCCGCTGAGAGATGCAGGCAAAATAAGACGCCGAACATCGCGCCGGGCAGCCATGCCGGACTGTCGCCGCGAAGGTAGCGTATCGCGGCGAACAAAAATACCGCCAGCCCCAATTGCAGCAAAGCGTATATCTCGATGTTCCCCACGAAAATTTGCGTATACCCAGCGGATGAAAGCAGCAGCGCGAATCCATACCCGGCATGAACATTTGCCATACAGAATTGAAACACACCGTATAAGAACCAAGTGGCAATGAATCCGCAAACGAAGCCGAGTATCGTGATACTGATGTAGGGATCCCAATGAAACATACGGATGCCGCCAAGAACCCATAAGCGCAAAACGAAGGTTCCCAACGGTTCGCGCAAATAGCGCACCCAATTCTTCTCGAAAATGCTGTGCTTCAGCCAATCGTAACCGTCGGGTGAGATATTTTGGCTGCGCAGCAACCACATCAACAGACCGATGATCAAAAGCGTCAGCGGGAGTTTGCGGTGAAAATAACCTTTTTCGTAAATCTGTTCAAAAAAACGGCTTAGAAAATGATGAACAGGAATGAATACGCGAGGATGGATCAACAATAAACCCGCCTGCATCCACACAATCCGCACCGCCGTTGGAAACCAGCGCGGCGTATAGAACGCCCAAAAGGTGCCCCCCAATTCATTGATCAAACAAAATCCGTATAGAAAAATGCTGAACACACAGGGAATGAGAATTAAACGAGTTCCATATACAGAAACCGATTCCCACTGGCGAACCAACGTGATGGCGGCCAGGATCAGGAAAAACGGATATACGAAAGGAGGCGTGGGGCCGCCTTGGGCCAATCCGCCAGGAAGCAAGAACAGGAATTGCATTAAAAAACAAACCGCATGAACAATCAGATCGGTTTTGAATGGAGAGACAGAAGAAGTCATGGATCAATCGAATTTCACGCCGTCTATTAATTTGCGACCCCGGAGAAATTGCGCGGCGGTCATCGGTTTTCCACCGGCCGGCTGCAATTCAAGGATTTCGACAACCGCATCCGCCGCGGCGACGCGGATGGTATTGAATTGCGTCGTAATCAACCGGCCTGGCTCGCGGGATGGTTCGTGAATCACCTCGGTCCGCAGAATTTTCCAGCGTTCGTTTTGATATAGAGTAAAGGAAGCGGGAACCGGATTCAATCCCCTCACCTGATCATGGATTGCTTTTGCCGGGCGGCGCCATTGAATTTTTGCGTCTTCATTTTGCAACAGCGGCGCGAACGTCGCGTCGTCGTCGGACTGTGGGATACGCGGAGCGACGCCAAGATCGATGTCGATAAGAGACTTCACGATCAACGCCGCGCCCTTTTCGGCCAGACGCGCGGACAAACTGCCATACGTGTCGGTCGGCAAAATCGGTTCGATTTCCTGATAAATGATATCGCCGCTATCCCAGCCCTTGGCCAAATACATCGTCGAATTGCCGGTCATCGTTTCACCGTTCAAAATCGCCCATTGCATGGGCGCCGCGCCGCGATATTTCGGCAACAGCGACGGATGCAGATTCACGCAGCCGTACTTGGGCAATTCGCGAATGGATTTCGGCACAAATCCGCCATACGCCACCACGACAATCACATCCGGTTGATAATGGCGCAGCCAGGGTAGAACCGTTTCGTCTTTTAAGGACGCCGGTTGCAGGCAATCGAGAGAGAATTCGAGAGCCAGGGCTTTCACCGGCGTGGGCGTCAGGCGTTTCCCCCGCCCCGCCGGTTTATCCGGTTGAGTAAGCGCTGCCCGCAGATCGATTTCCGGCGAGTTTCGCAAGGTGTTCAATGTCGGCAGTGCAAAATCCGGCGATCCAAAGAAAATGGTTTTTATCGGCATAATGTTATTTTTGTCAGGCGGCGGCGAGTTCCTGCAGTTTGCGGCTGATTTGCGCGAATTCGGATTCGTGCAGGTGATCGACGAACAAAACGCCGTTCAAATGGTCGGTTTCGTGAGCGATCACCCTGGCCAACAGATCGGACGCTTCCATCGTGAGTTCCACGCCGGTTTCCGGGTCGTTGTATTTCACTTTGATTTTGCGGGAACGCAGCACTTCTCCCTCCACGCCGGGAATGGAAAGGCATCCTTCTTTCATGGCCAGGATTTCGTCGCTTTCCCAAATGATCTTGGGGTTGGCAAGCGCAAATTTCTCCCCTTCCTCGAAAGTATCCACGACGATGAGTTTGCGGGAAATGCCCACTTGCGGCGCCGCCAGGCCGATTCCGCCGGCCTCGTACATGAAGTCGAACATATCCTCAATCAGTTGCAGTAATTTTCTGTCATAGGTTTTAATGTATTTCGTCTTTTTTCGCAGCACGTCGTCGCCGTACGTTCGAATGTGCAATCTCGCCATTATGCTTTTCTCCAAACCGAAGCGAGAAACAGGCATTTCACCCATTTCAATGAATAATAGAATTTCATTAGTCACATTGTAACCGGAAATTCGTCGCAGGGCAAGAATATATCCTTGCGCCTGGTTGTGGAGTTTGCCATGAACAGGAACGCAACGAAACGGCAAGAGAGTTTCGAGAAAATCCTGCCATCCTCTTTTTTCATCTTGAAATGATGAAAAAGAATTGCTAAGTTCGATGCGGTTTTATCAGAAAAAAATGTTCTGCAATCGAGGCGCAGCCATGAAAACGAAAACGACTTCCCCCAATACATCCGTTGCGAAAAAAAAACGCGGGAAAGTGAAAACCAAACCAAAACGAACGCCACGCACGCGCCAACCGGCTGAATTGTCGTTGGAAGAATGGCAGATCGCATTGCGGCGGGAATACGGACGAGAACAACCGTTCAAACTGGAGAATATCGGAGAAGAACCGATCTTTTCCGAATTTCTGGTAACGAATCCGATCTCGGGAGGCAGCTATCGCGTTGCCATTCGCGGTTGCAAGCCGGGCGATAATTATTGCTCCTGCCCCGACTTTGCCGTCAATACGCTTGGAACCTGCAAGCACATCGAATTCACGCTGGGCAAACTGGAACGAAAACAGGGTGGTAAAAAAGCCCTGAAGGCGGGATTTCGGGCTTCCTATTCGGAAGTGTATCTTCAATACGGCGCGCAACGAGCCGTGCGCTTCAAACCGGGAACGGATTGCCCACAGCAATTGATTCAATACGCATCCCGTTTCTTTGACGCGAACGGCTTTCTCAAGCCGAACGCCCATTCCACCTTCCACAATTTCATCAAAAATGCGCCGAAAAACGGGCATGACCTGCGATGTTACGAAGATACGATTCAATTTGTCGCTCATTTGCGGGATGACACGCAACGATGCAAACTCACCGACAAGCAATTTCCGCAAGGAATTGACAGCCCCCGTTTCGATCACCTTCTCAAGGTCAATCTCTACTCTTATCAACGGAAAGGCGCTCTGTTTGCGGCGAAAGCGGGACGTTGCCTGATCGCCGACGACATGGGTTTGGGCAAAACCATTCAATCCATCGCGGCGGTGGAGATTCTGGCGCGGACGGTCGGCGTCGAACGGGTGCTGGTGATCGCTCCCACATCCGTGAAGCATCAGTGGAAGCAGGAAATCGAGCGATTCGCCGATCGATCCGTGCAGGTCATCTATGGTTCGCTGCACAAACGCAGAGAAGCGTATAAAACCGACACGTTTTACAAAATCACCAACTACGACGTGATTCACCGGGATGGGAAAACCATCGCGGAATGGTCGCCGGACGTCATTATTCTCGACGAAGCGCAACGCATCAAAAATTGGAAAACCCGCCGGGCGCAAAGCGTCAAGAAATTGCAATCCGAATATGCAATCGTGCTGACCGGCACGCCGCTGGAAAATCGCCTGGAGGAGCTGCATTCGATCGTGGAATTCGTGGATCGATTTCGGTTGGGTCCCTTATTCCGCTATCTGGCCGATCATCAGCAACTTGACGAATTTGGAAAAGTCGTGGGCTATCACAATCTGTCACAAATCTCGAAAACGCTTGAACCAATCCTGCTTCGACGGACAAAAGACGAAGTATTGAAAGAACTTCCCGAGCGGATTGATCAACACTTATTTGTTGAAATGACGCGGGAACAGTGGGAGCATCACGAAGACAATCGCATGATAGTCGCCAAAATCGTGGCCAAATGGAGACGTCTCGGTTATTTGACGGAAAGCGATCAGCGTAAATTGATGATCGCGTTGCAAAATATGCGTATGTCCTGCAACAATACCTTTTTACTCGACAAAAAAACCGATCATGGAGTGAAGCCAAACGAAGCGATCCTGCTGTTGGAAGAACTGTTGGAAGAATCCAATACGAAAGCCGTGATATTCAGCCAATGGATCGGCACGCACCAACTGATCATCGACCGTCTCGAAGCGGCAAAAATGGATTACGTTTTTTATCACGGCATGTTGACCATTCAGGAACGCAACAAATTGATTCAGCGCTTTCAGGAAGACCCGAAATGCCGCATTTTTCTTTCCACCGATTCCGGCGGCGTCGGTTTGAATCTGCAACATGCGTCCGTGGTTCTCAACATGGACCAGCCGTGGAATCCCGCCGTACTCGAACAGCGAGTCGGGCGCGTGCATCGGCTGGGCCAGCGACGCAACGTGCGGGTGGTTCATTTCATTTCACAAGGGACGATCGAACATGGCATGTTGGAAGTATTGGCGTTTAAAAAAGCAGTCTTCGCCGGCGTGCTCGACGGCGGAGAAGACGCCGTGTTCCTCGGCGGCTCCCGACTCAAGAAATTCATGGAAACAGTGGAGAAAGTCACCACAAACATTCCTTCCTCCATGCCCATCCGGACGGAAGAGAAGGACGATGCAATAACGGCGGCGGAAATTCCGGAAGAAGCCATGCTTGAGGAAGCGGCCGCCAGCCAGGAAATTGAATCCGAGTCTCAAAAACTCACAGCTTCGGCAACGGACGTATGGAGTGAACTCATTGCAACCGGCATGGATTTGATCGGCCAATTTGAACAGGCGATTCAAGGCGCTCGGAAAAGCCAAACAACCGGAAAACCATCGAAATCCGACATGCCATTCTCCAACTTTTTGGATCAGGATAATAAAACCGGCGAAACGTATATTCGATTGCCCATGCCCCAACCCGAGACGATCCAAACCATTTCCAATGCGTTGGATTTATTGAGGAAAATGTTAATCCGATAAATACATTATAAATCCTGATCATGGTTCATTGGAGGAATGAACCATGATGCCATTAAAAAACATGCGATTGATCGTCTTAATCCATGCATTCACATCCATGGGTTTCTCCTCACCTAACAATACGGCAAGGTACGCGCCGACCAGCGTATCAAATCCGATCGCCAGCACACGAGCATCAAGATCGACGAATCGTCCTTTCTCGATGCCTGACCGAAATAATGCTTCAAGCCGCCCTAACAACCGTTTCATGATTTCACGAAATTCTCCGACGATGCCGACATAGGGATCAATGCTGAAATTGGCCATCTGTCCATAAAAAATCCTCGCCATGGTCTCATTTTCTACAATCAGCATGACGCAGGTTCGATGATACGCTTGTAATCGGGCCAGTTCGTCGCCGGGTTGATCCAACGCCTGGTTTAACTTGGTTTCGATATCCCGCCATGATTCGAGAAACAATTCTTCAAAAAGCACTTTTTTGTTCTTAAAAAATCGGTAAATCGTTCCGACCGCAAATTCCGCGCGAGCGGCGATATCCTGCATCGTCGTTTTTTCGAATCCCTTTTCCACAAGCAATTCCTCCGCTGCGCTCAGGATTTCCCTACGATGCCTATACCATTCCCGCTCACGGCGGGACGCTATTTCTAATTTTATATTTCCCATATAAATAGACCTCAAATCACATCCGTCGGTCATAGCAATGAATACCATTCTAATATAAAATCTCTATTCATAAAATACCTTCACCTTTTTTTTATGAATAGGAATTCATATTTTTGTGATGATCGGTAAAAAGATTGGGCTTGACTCATGGAAAAAAATGAATATAAATTCACTATTTACCATAGGAATTCATGCTATACCCAAATTCCATTAATCCATATGCAAACCATCAGTTTCATGTTTTGCAGAACTATATTATCATGAGAGATTTTGATATAACTATTTCATGATTTTCCGCATGATTCATTTATAAGGATTTGTTTGCTAATGAGCCATACTTCTTATTCCGAGATAATGATCTCGACAAATAGTGCCCTTCTGGTCGAAACAGAAGCGGGAGCTTCCCAAAGATCCATTGACGAAAGCGCCCGGCAAAGCCTGGAAAATGCCATACCAAGGTTACTCAACAAACAACACGAAAAGGGGTACTGGTGCGGTGAATTGGAAGGGGATTCGATCTTACAGAGTGAATATATTCTTTTAAAATTCATTATTGATCAGGAAAAGGATCCCTGTCTTCCGAAAATCGCCAATTATTTGCGACAACAACAGCGTCCGGAAGATGGAGCATGGATTCAATATCCCGGTTCTCGTCCCGATCTCAGCGCCACCGTAAAATCGTATTTGGCGCTGAAACTGATGGGCGATGAGATCGATGCTCCGCATATGCGAAAGGCGCGCGAATTGATTCTGAGCATCGGCGGCGCGGAACACTGCAACACGTACAGTAAATTCTATCTGGCCGCGCTTGGCCAGATGCCGTGGGATTCCGTTCCCTCGGTTCCTCCGGAAATGATTCTTTCGCCGAAATGGCTTTTTTTTCATATCGACAAGGTATCGGCCTGGACCCGTACGATGATCATGCCGTTTGCCATCGTCAGCCATTTTCGCCCGGTCCGTCGGCTTCCCGACGCGATGGGGATCCAGGAACTGTACGCCAATCCCGATTATTATGAAAAGCCGTTTATCGGTGAATACAATCGTCGATGGTTTACGTGGAAAAACTTTTTTCTGGTCACCGACAAACTGATCAAACTCTGGCAAAAATCGCGATTGCTCCCTTTCCGAAAAATGGCGCTGAAGCGCATTGAAAAATGGATTCTCGCACATACGAATTCCGATCATGCGGATGGGGCCGGGGCTATTTTCCCGCCGATGGTGTATAACCAGATTGCTTTCCGTTGTTTGGGATATGATCCGCAGTCCCCATTTTTGACGGAAGCGGCGCGGCAGCTGGACCGTTTCATGATCGAAGAGGGGGATACAATCCGCCTGCAACCGTGTTTCAGCCCTGTCTGGGATACGGGCATCGCTCTTTATGCCTTAACCGCAGCCGGTTTGGATTCCAACCATCCCGCAATCGACCAGGCCTGTGATTGGTTGATCAAAAAAGAATGCCGCCACGCGGGCGATTGGATCGCCAACATTCGGGAACCTATCGAACCATCCGGCTGGTTTTTTGAATTCAACAATGCCTTTTATCCCGACGTGGACGACACGGCAATGGTGACAATGGCTTTGAAACAAGCCAAAAACGGCAAGACGAAAAAAACATTGGATCGCGCCATGCGATGGATTTTAGCGTTGCAAAACGAAGACGGCGGTTGGGCCGCATTTGACCGCACCAAACATCGCCCCTTGTTGGAAGCGATTCCCTTCGCGGATCACAACGCCATTCAAGATCCGTCCTGTCCGGATATCACCGGCCGCGTTCTTGAATGCCTTGGTCATCATGGTTTTCGTTGCGATCACCCGATGGTGCAGAAGGCGATTCGTTATTTGCAAACCCATCAGGAAACGGAAGGATGCTGGTTCGGGCGCTGGGGCGTGAATTATATTTACGGAACGTGGGAAGTGTTGTGCGGTTTGAAAAATGTCCGTGTGAATATGCAGGAAGATTGGATTCAAAAAGCGGGACAATGGTTGAATAAGATACAAAAAGAGGACGGCTCGTTCGGCGAATCGGCAAACAGTTATGAAGATCCGTCGCTGAAAGGCAAGGGACCCTCCACCGCCAGCCAAACCGCATGGGGAGCGATGGCATTGATGGCTATATACGGAACGGAAGATCCAGCAGTTGAAAGCGCAATTCAATGGTTGATCGACACACAGACGGAATCAGGCAGTTGGAACGAATCCTTTTTTACCGGCACCGGTTTTCCCCGCGTGTTTTATTTGCGATACCACCTCTATTGCCTCTATTTTCCCATCATGGCGATCGGGCGTTTTGTGCGGGAACGCCGACAGTTCGTCATTTAAATTCCTTTATAAACGATCTTTCTATCCGTTTTGAGGCGTTCCCAATGCGATGTTCTCTTTAAAAAATGCATTTGTCTTGACGGTCAAAATATTATGATATAAAGGTAAGATACCAATGAATAACCGGTCAGGGAAAAACGCCCTTGACATTTGTACACAAATAAGTGTACACTTTGATTTATGAAAAGGAAATTACTCGAGAAGGAGCTGGAAAAACTGGGCTGGTGCTTTCTGCGGCATGGCGGAAATCATGACATTTGGACGGATGGCGACCGACAAGAACCTATACCCAGGCATAATGAAATCAATGAAAAACTTGCTCGTTCTATTTTGATGAAAGCAAGAAAAAGGACTAACCCATGAGATTTTCCGGAAAAATATACAAGGAAGGTAAATTTTGGCTGGCGGAAATTCCTATTTTGGATTTAATGACGCAAGGCCACACGAAAAAAGAAGCGTATGCAATGGTCATGGATATGTTGGAATCGTTGGTCAATAAAAAAGATTTTAAAGTCAAGATATATAAAAGATCAAAAGAATCATTTGAGGTTGGTTCGGTAGCGCCCAACCCCCTGATTCGTCTGCTATTGCAACGAAAACGTGAGCTCAGTGGGCTTACTCTCGCTCAAGTCGCAAATCGTTTGGGCGTATCCTCCCGCAATACGTACGCACGATATGAACAGGGCAGATCCGTTCCCACCATCGAAAAACTCAATGAACTACTTCATGCGGTGTGTCCCCATTCTGCTATTGTCATTGAAGAAAGCATAATTTCCGAATAAGGCTATTTCAGCAGTTATGTAGGATTTTAGACCCATCAAAAAAATATCAAAAAACGATGGGGTAAACGACATGACTCATCCTATGCCTATTCAATCAGGTCGCAATAGAAACGCTAGCCATCGTAGGGTACCGCTCCGGAAACTTAAGTCTTGCCCAAGCTAGCAGGCTTCTCAGATCCGATAACCATCGGCAAACCGAAAAGTTGCTGGGCGAGCGTGGAGTTACATGGAACTATACCCAAGAATACCTGGAGGCCGATCACAAGACTCTTGCGAAATAATTCTTGACACCCAATCTGCGTACACGTATTATGCTAAAAGAGGTGAAAATGAAAACGATTACTCTTTCCATCCGTGATAACGTCTTGGAGGCCGGTCAGGAATACGCGCGCAGACATAATATTTCGTTCGATGATCTGATAAGCAAACTGATTGAGGAGACGGTTGTGCGAAAAAAGAGCCTGTGGCTTGATGAAATGTTTTCTTTGATGGATAAAGCCAATGTGAAATCTGAAACGGAAACGTGGTCGAGAGAGGATTTGTATCGTGTCTAGGATATTTATCGATACAAATCTATTTGTGTATTCGATTGATCAGAAAGAACCAGAGAAAAAAGAAATCGCACGGGCCGTTTTAGAGAAAATCATAAACGGTCATGACGCCGTTATTTCCACCCAGGTCATCAAAGAGTTTTATGTGATTGCCACAATGAAATTGAGAGCTGAGCCTTTTTTCGTGAAAAACATCATTTACAATTTTAGGAATATAGAAATCGTCAACAATGACATAGAATTAATCGAACAAGCGATTGATATTGGTATTCTCTCGCGGATTTCATTTTGGGATTCATTGATTATCGCGTCAGCTGAAAAAGCCAATTGTAAGTATTTGGTTTCTGAAGATATCAACGCCGGTCAAACGTATCATGGAGTAATGGTGGTGAATCCGTTTGTGGGTTACGTTAGAAATATCTAAAGATATAAATATATTGAATTAAGCATCGTCTTAACTTCCTGAATATATTACACTTCCTGAAATTTTACTTCAAGAGACTGAACAATTACCATGGACAAAGAAACTCGCGAGTGTGCCGGGAGACAGCCACTGCATAACCGAGGCAGTTACGTTTTTGAACCAGGTCAGTCTGGCGATTTCCGACTTCGGAAAACTCGCCGGTCCAATGGCGTCAGCAGCAGGAACCGCTCATTGACAAAGATTCCGATCATGGCATGTTGTTCACCACATTCGACGGCAAACTCATGATGGTCCTGCACTCGCCCAACAATTACGAGGTGCAACCCCACATTTTCGAGATGGAAGATACCGGTGAAACCTTGAACGTTTTGAAAGAGTTCACGGGTAAGGACGAACAATAAATCCATTTTCATGAAAATAAACCTAAAGTTTTCCTCAAGGCTGCCGATAATGGAAACGAAACGGGTGAGTGTACCTAAATACTGTGTTTTCGTACACAAACGTAACTTATTGTTATTGTTAAGGTTGTTCGTTTCGATTTAATATGAATGATCAAGGTACTTGTCGCGGTTATTTACGGCCAAGATATGAAAAAAAGTAATCCGGCAAGTTTGGCCATCGCAGTTACGGCAGGAAGAAACGGGAGCAAGCCTCTTCGCTGATCCACGGTTGGTTCTCTTCCGTATCTCTCGTTACTTCCCCATTTGAATCGTCGGAAAAGTTGTGCAGACAGGATGTCCGCACCACAATTTTTGACTTTTTGCCAGGGCATCATAATAATTTACCGTCGAGCCATTTGTTGGAACGATCACGGGAAAGGGAGTCCATACCATGCCTACCCGAGCCGATTTTCAAAGTCAGCAAAACAATCAGGTGTATCAGCAGTTGTACGAGCAATTGCAAAGTCGCGGATTTAACCTGCGAAGCAAGCGCCTCGGTTCGTCAAGTCTGCGAAACACACAACAAAACCTGCGCACGTTCGGTCCCAAACAAACGCGGGATATGGTAAGAATCAGTCCTGATGCGTTGCGAACTTTGATCAACATGCTTCAATCGCAGAACACATCCGGCCAAAGCGATCAATTGCAGGCGTTAAGGCAGGGTTCGCAGTTATCCACGGAAACAGCCATGCAATCGATGGTGAATATTCCGCCGCCCACGGATCCGACGGTATTACCCACAACGAACACGACAAATATATCTGCAAATCAAACCATTCCCACACCGGCGACGACTCAACCGGCAGGAAACACAAACGCGGCGACGCCTGCTCCCACCGCCACGCAACCGGCTCCACTCCCCCCGCCGAATTTAACGCCGGTTCCGCAATTCGGCGGCGATATACCCGCGCCGGTCGATGTGCCGGCGGATGAGCCGGTAGAGGGGATTGATCTGCCCGCCATGCCCGAAATCCCCACATATACAATGCCCGACGAGCCGGAGGAAACTTCCACGGCCCCGGAAACGATTGAAACACCGACGCCGACGGAGAATACCGGAGAACGCGCCTATATTCAGCTCGGCGACGTAAGAATCGAGAACGTTCAATTTGTGCAAGATGAAACTGGCGGGATCGTTGGAATCGGCGGTGAAGTAGACATGTCGGCCTTGGAGATGGGAACCGTCGCTGTCAATATTCAATTCGGCGAAGACGGCCAGGTAACCGCCTCGGCTCAATCCGATACGCTCACCATGAACGCCGGTGGAAACACGATGACAATCTCCGGTCAGGCTGGTCAGGAGGTTCTATCCATCGATGCGCAGGGAAACATCACGGTGAACGGCGAGATGCGCATCGGAGAGACATCCGTCGCCGCGAATTTTCAGGTTGCCGCGAATGAGGAGGGAACGACGGCGGTTCAATCCGCAAACTTTACCGCCCTACCGGCTGATGACGCCGAAGCGGATAGCGCAACGAGCCGGAACCTGGCCGCGGGTTTGAACAATGCTTTCGCGGCAGGGACGGATATCGGGATGCAGGCGCTCGGACAAGCCAATGCCATGGCCGAGCAAAATCCGGCGGCTGCGCAGAACTATGCCGCCGGTTTAGCCAACGCCGGAGCCAATGTCGAGCAGTTTGTCGCGATAACCGGCGAGTTGACCGGAGAAGCGCGCGATGTGTTCCTGGCCACTGCGGCATCCGCCGGCGAGCAAATGGGCGCGTTCATGACCCAAACCCAAAACCTGACCGGCCGGGATCAAGCCAATTTTCTGCAAGCGGCGGCGAACGCGGGTGAAAATCTCGAACGTTTTCTTGAAACCACGGCATCCATGAATGCCAACGAGCAGAGCGCATTTCTCGCCGGAGCGGCCAACGTGGGTGATCGTTTGGATACGTATCTGGGCGCGATCCGTGATCTCGGCGGAAGCACACAGGCCCATTTTATAAATCAAACCAATCGCTTAAGCGGTCAACAACTGGATCAATTCATGAACGCCACGGCAGCGCTCGAAGGCAATGCATTTCAATTGGGCAATTTTGTCAATCAAACCAGCCGCCTGGCAGGAAGGCAGTTAAATCAATTTTTATCCGTCGCCGATACCGCAAGCAAAAATCCCCAGCAACTGAATAATTTCGTCAATCAAACGCGGGATATGAACATTCGCGGCGGAGGGTATCTCGATCGCTATTTAACGGCGGCAAACACCGCCGGCGGCAACCTGCAAACCTTCATGAATCAAACCTCCCGCGTAGCGAGCATGGGAGACCAACCTCTTCGCGCTTTTCTATCAACCGCTGTCAATTCGGGCAGTAATATAAATAATTTTCTACAACAAACGTCTCGTCTTTCCGGCGCGAATCTGAATGCGTTCCTGCAAACCGCATCCGGAGCCAGCGGAAGCACTTTGAATCGTTTTATTGGTCAAACCACATCGCTGCAAGGGAGCGACTTAACTCGATTTTTAAATGTATCCACAAGATTTACCGGTCAAAACCTGGGGAATTTTCTCTCCGCCACATCGGCGGCAGGTGAAAATCGGAGCGCATTTTTATCCACGATGGGGCAACTGGATCAAACGCAATCCGCCCGTTTCGCGGAGATGGTAGTGAATGCCGGAGAGAATCGTGGCGCAATGATCCAACAGGCAGGCCGCTTGCGCGGTGATGATTTGAACAATTTTGTCGCTGCCGCGGCCAACGCCGGTGAGAATTTGGGTGAGTTTTTCACTCAAACCTCTCAATTGACCGGAAACGATTTGAGTAACTTTCTAACCACCGCCGCCAACGCCGGCGACCAAATGGTAACTTTTTTGGACCTGAATCGAGAAGTCGCCGAAATATCGACGAATGCAAATTCCGCATTTCTTAATCAAACCGCAAACTTGAGCGAGGAACGGCTGAATCAATTTTTAACCACTGCCGCCAATATTGTTAACGACGATCCAAATGAAGCGGCCGCGGACCGAACCACTTTTGCGCTGGCGACGACTCGATTAAGCGGTGAGCAACAAAATCAGTTTCTCGATATCGCGGAAGAAGTGGTGGAAAACGAAGGGAATATCAGCAGTTTCTCCACCATCACGGCCACCATGCAATACGACGCCGAGCAAAACAACAATCCGGAATTGATGGATTCTTATTTAAACGCTTCGTCAGCTTCAGCGGATAATATCGATAGTTTTATTCATGCGACAAGAGGAATCAGAAGTAATGCGGAAGAACTTCTGCCATCCTTCTTCGATGCGGTTGCGGCGGCGGGAGAAAATGCGGGCGCTTTGGTTTCTCAAACGGAACGAGTATTGGGACAAACACGCGGCCAGGGAATGAACGAATTGAATCAACTCTTCTCGACCACGGCAAACGCCGGTGAAAACACCAACTCGTTCCTCACCCAACTTTCCGATCAAAGCGAAGGGGATTACATGAATTTCCTAACCTCCGCCGCCAATGCCGGCGATCAGCTAGGAAATTTTTTAAGCACGACAGAGCAACTCAGCGGAGAGAATGAAAGCAATTTTCTGAGCAATACCGCTGCCGCTGCGGATACAAACGAATACATCGCTCAATTCAGCGGTATATTGAACGATATCAATACTATCAATGGTGGAGTAACCAATCTGTCCGTCACTGAGGATGGAACCATAAGCGGAACCATCAACGTTCCCGGCGCGGGAACGATGGATGCCACATTCAGCCGCAACGAGCAAGGTCAACTCACGGCGACCGGCTCATTGAAATTGAATGGAAACGAATTCAACAACGCCACGGTGACGTTTGGCGACGACGGAAGTGTGGCTGACGTATCCGGCTCGCTCGAGCGACGGGTCAGTGGTTTCACCCTCTATATCGGCGGAGCCGCACGATATTCGACTGGGAGCCGTGAACTGAATTTCGAATTGAATCTCAATCAACAAACGGGGGAAGTGCAGGCTTCCGCAGCCTTTCAATTCAACGTTGAAGATCCGCGATACGGCGGCGCTTATCAGGCCGATTATACCATGACCGATAATGGTATCAGACCTACTATCTCCAGAGTCAATTCAAATTAATCGACGCTCTTTTGATTCGCTCCACAAGTTCCAGCAGATCATATTCATCGATCACATTGTCTTTGTTGAGATCGAATCGATCACTTTCATCGGTTGCTCCCGATTTCCATCGCTGGGAGAAGTGGAGCAGATCGTCGGCATCCAGCATGTTGTCGCTGTTCAAATCGCCCCAAATCCCTTGAATAATGGCGACGGATCCCACTCCCGGCCAGGCGCTTTTGATGCCGGCTTGGAGATTTTCTGTCCCCACCGTCGTCGATGTTTCCATTTCACCCAGCGCCCGCATTTCGATTTGAAGTAAAATCCCGTCGGTCGTAATCGGGCGGGTCAACAACGGCATACCGGTGATTCTGACTTTTCCGGCGGATATTTCATTTGCAATGACCTGCGCGTTGCTCGACAACGTGCCGGTTTTGAAAATCGAGACATACTGCATGAGAGCCGAATCATATACAAAGTCAAATGTATAAGAAGTGACCGGTTCTCTCACCCCCATCAAAAGGATATTGACCATTCCTGATCCGCCAATCGAAATTGCCGAATCGCCGGGTAAAACGGCAAAGCGAACCGACGGCGAGACCGGCGTTGGCGTGGGCGAAATCGGTGTAGGCGTCGCTTCCACGGAGGACGGTAAAATGGTTACCGTGCCGCCTTGCGCTGTCGCATTTGCCAAATCGGCCGTCAGGTTTTCGATCGCAATGGACGATTGACCTATTGCTTTTGCACGAATTTTCAACTGCAGCAAGATTCCACTGCCCGAAATAGAAGTAGCCAGTCCCTGCGCCACGATAATTGCTCGCCCGGGCGTGGATTCATTGCCCAACACGATGAAATCGTTGGAAAGAGTTCCATCCGTATTGGCGGAAACGAATTCCAGCAAATTGGCATCGAAAACGATTTCAAACGAGAATGAAGAAACGTCGGAAGCGCCGCTCACGGAAACATCGATTGTTCCTGTTTCTCCCTCGATAATCGCAATATCCGGCAACGAAATCGCATTCGCGCTGATCGCACGAAAACCAGGTGAAGAGACTACTTTACCACTTCTTCCTTCCGCCGGCAGGCCGACGGACAGATTGAAGATTGCCTGCACGTCACGAACATCGACGCGGCCATCCTGATTGCAATCCGCCAGTTGCAGCTGTTCCACGGTTAGTTCCTGCATTCTCGCCAAATAACTTAACAGCAGGAAAACATCCGCGCCGGTTACCTGTCCATCCAGATCGACGTCGCCGAGCAATCCACGCGCGCCGATCGATACGAATCCACCCACATTCGAAACGCGCGCGTCCGCCAGATCGCCGGTCAGATTCGTCAACCGTAAAACGGTTTCACCCGCGCTTTGCGCGGTGTATTGGATTCTCAACAATACTCCTTTGCGCGGATTTCTGGCGGCAATGCTTGCGACATCCACTCGAATCGCTCCTGGCGGATTCAGCAGCGGACGAGCAACGACCTGCCGGACGCCGCTAATAATCGTATTTTGTGTATCCACCCCCTCGAAACCGAGAATGTTGTTTGTCTGGGTGACATCAAATCCGAAATTCCGCAACCGTCCCGTATTTTGAACGAGCACATAAGCAGTGATCCGCTCTCCGACCATACCCGATTGGGCGATAATCGATACAATCGGCCGGGGAGCGATAGCCGGCGTCTCCGTGGGGGTTTCAATCGGCGTCTCCGTGGGGGTTTCCGTGGGGACGGGAGTGATGCGAACGGTCACCACGCCTGCCGTAACCTTTGCCCCTTCGACATCATCGACGAGGTTCGTGATTGTCAGCGTGGTTAATCCCACTTCACTCGCATGGTATCGTAGCGTCAGCAAAATTCCGTCTCCCGTGACGCTTGCAGGTCCGCCGACTGCGGCAATGCGAACAGCCCCGATAGGCTCTGGCAAGGTTACCCCGTTCACAAACAGGAAGCCTTCCGTCAAGGTTCTCGTTTTGGGGATGGAATCAAATGATAAAATCCGATTGGATTGTTCAATATCAAATG
>QZKN01000042.1 GCA_003598175.1 Candidatus Omnitrophota bacterium | reverse complement strand
ATTCTTCTGCTGCTCGTTGCCGGGATGAAATCCCCAGCTGCCGTCGTGGTTTTGACTGCGTTCCAGGCCGATGGCCATCTGTTTCCATTGCGGCAGTTTGTTTTCCGTCACTCCCCAATAAAACGCCGGTTCGAAATTCATGACATGGCAGCCCGCCGCTTCCCCCAAACCAGCAGGACCGCGCTGTTCGAGAATGGTTTTCTTTACGAGTTCGATTCGCTCGCGCAAAACGTTTTTATCATTTTCGTTTTGAGACAAAAATTCATCGAGCGACAATAAAGCCAACATGCCGCCGGACGGATAGGCTTTCCAACCGGCGCAATGGCCCCAACCTTTTGCATTATCATCCCAACAGGTTGTTAGATAAGCTTGCCGGCTGAGAACGATTTCCTCTTCATAACCGCGTGGGGCCGGTATCGGCTGTGGAAATGATGGTTCATCGTTATTTTCCCTCTGATCCATTGCCAACCATGCGTCGAGAGCGTCCATCGGATCCGAGCTTTCTGTCAAATACACGATGCAGTCTATTTCAAGCGGTTCATCACGCTTCATCCCGTAAGGTTTGAAGGCGGTGTCTTCATTTTCACGCGTGAAGGTGGGTACCGGAGGAAGAAAAAGACCGAAAAGATGGTTGTTTTGCCCGTCGAGGCGGTTCGGCGCGCCGAATATGGGAGAGAGTTCCCTTCCCTCTTTCGCTCCCGCGTCTGCCGCCGACCACAGTAACGAGATGAGCATGTTGTCGTAGGTCAACGACATCATCGGAATGGCGACTTTGTAAGGATGCGGCATAAAATGGTCGCGCACGGGCGGGCGGGCGACTGCGTCGCTGGATGAAACGGCCTCACGGTCGAGATATTCGACGCCGGGCAGCACCGCCATGTCTTTTTTCCTGCCAAACGTGCGTTCGCCGATATACAATTCCGGTCCGGAAAAATGCAACAACTGACCTTCCCCGCTTAAGCGATAAGAAAAATGGAATGCATTGGGGATAACGTGTGATTTTCTGACTCTCAACTCAAAATTCCACTCGCGGTTGTCCTGATCCGTCCACGAATTCGAGAATGTATAATGATCCTCATTTTCGGATTTGAACTGGTTGGCCAAAATGGGCTGATTTTGAGCGCTTCCATCTTCCAATTGAATGCGAACGGTTCCGATTCTTGCCATCCACGCAACCTGTTTCCATTCGTTGTTCTTTTTGAGGGAAAAGCAAGTGGGGCCAAAGCCCATACCGCCGCGGAGAAAATCGATTCGGCTGCTTTCATCTTGTAATGAGATCGTTTCTGCAGGTTTTTCAATATCGATGACTTGCACGATCGTGCTGATAGTCCCCTCTTTTTCTTCATCGGAATGGGTTTCACCCTCTCGCCAGCTGCAAACAGCTGCGATTACGCCTTCCTGCAAGGCGAGATAACGCCACTCCACTGTTTTCTCCTCTCCCGGTTGCAAGGTTACGATTTTTTCCGGCAATTCATCAAGGCTTTTGAGTACTGATGATGGTAAGTTTGTTTGCAGGCGCAACACGCCGGCTTGATCGCCTTCATTGCGAAGCGACGCGGTTAGGATGACCTCTTCGTCGGGCTGCACGAACGGATGGTTGGGAGAAAAATGGTTCACTTTTACGTCAGCTCCGAGAAAATCGATGATTTTAAAGGAACGAAGAATCACTGTAGCCTTTGTATCGCTCGGATCCAGTCGAATCTGCCGTATCTCGCCTGTCCATTTGGGATGATTGGCGAGCGAAACGGTATAACGATGAAATTGATCGTCCGCCGAAATTCGAAAACGTTGACTTTTAGGTTCGTCGGTGTTTGGCTGTCCATCCGTGGTCCAAAAAATCTGCGCCTGAGATCCTTTCGTGACTTTCATTTCAATTTCGATGGCGGTAAATTCCGCCGCCGGAAAATTCAGGATTTTTGAAATGATGTAGGGATCGCTGCCATTGCAGTCGAAGGTAATGCCGTTCTCCATCTGTGAAAAGCCATCGATATCATGCAACGGATGCCAATCCTGCGCATGATTCAATTCGAGAAGGACTTCATGCAAACCAAAGGATGTGGTGGATAATAAACAAAGAACAAAGGTTGCATATAGACGCCAAAAAAATCGATTCATTTTTAACTCCTTTTAAAATTTAAACTTATCATTGATAATCGTATTCCGTTTCTAATGTTGAGCGCCTTTTATTTTGCCACCGAAATACAAATCAGGGTAGTAATGCATGAAAAAAAAGAAAAATGGGGGGGAAAAAATTCAAAATCAAAGTATAAGAAAGTAGAGGGCAATGCCCCATCATTCAATTGAAACGGTAAAAAAGCACAATACCTTTCAACAACATATTTTACCGTAAAATCGAAAAACCCTTTTTAAAAAGGAGACGTAACATGAAGGCAAGTGGTGTAATCGCAATGTGTCTGGCCATGATCGTGGGATCCTACGCGGTTTGGAACTATGCCGAAGTGCGTACCACACTCACCGGGCTGCAAAAAGAGTGGCGAATTCGCAATTGGGATCAACGCATCAAAGATAAAATCAACGATTTGAAGGACAAAGTCGAGGCGCAGGAAGAAGCGGTGATTGCATTGAAAGTGAAAAGCCGCGACGTCTTACGCAAACTGGATAACGAAGAAACCAACTACAACAAATACGATGAAGTTATTCGCGGACTGGTTTCCTCCATGAATCAGGCAAAATCCGACCCCAGCGTGGTGAAAATCAGCTATTGCGGAAGAAACTATACGCCCGATACCGCACAAAAAACGTTTGAGCAGTGGACCGCCGAACTGCTTCCGGTCAAAAAACGCATCGATTTTCTCAACAAGCAAAAAACGTTGTATGAGAAATCCATCGAGCGAATCAATGATTCCATTTCCAAAATGCAGGTCAGCATTCAGGAATTGGAAGGACGCACGCTGGAACTGGCGACCATCCGCGACACGCTCAAAGCGCAGGAACTCGCGAAAGAATTGGTGGTTGAAGTGGCCGGGATCGATGACAGCGGCGTGAAGGAATTGTTGCACGAAATGCAGGCTTACGTCGATGAAATCGACATTCGTCTGAAGTCGGATATCGAACTTCCCCCCGCTTCCGGTCTTGATGATGCAATCAAATATAAAGAGAATGTGGAAACCGACAGCGACCTGGATAAACTACGCGTTCAATATTTGACCCAGCAAACGCAATGACTTGATTGGTCATAATAATAGAAGAAAATGCGGGCAGGATGCCCGCGCTCCGGGAAATTCCGTATGGGCGAGGTGGATTGTGACGATCACGAAAAACAGATATAACCTTCACTGTGGGCAGCTTCGCGACCTTTCCCGCGAAGCTGCCGTTCAACTTCTCGAAGCAAAGGATCGAGAGAATCCGGATTGGATCAAAACCCTTTGCAAACGTCCCGAACGGCGCTCCTGGTTTTCTTTTTCTTTATTCTCGCTGGACGATCTCGTGAATGGGGTTTGCATCGCGGTTCTGATCTGCCTCTTGATCTCGGCCAACGCCACGCGAATGACGGTCAGCGCCGCGGGTTTGTTTTTGACGCAGGAACAATCCGCGGAAACTGATTCATCCGCTTCCCAACTGGTATTCGAGGAAGAGCACGATGAGCAGTAGATTTGCGCGTGGCGTTCATTTCCTGCCGTTTCTGTTGCTTCCGATGATGATCGGTTGCAGCCGCGCCGTGGATCAGGCGCAAATCGCCCGCATCACGCCGACTATCGTTCCCATGCCCAAACCCACGCCATCCGCAATGAGCGCCGTTCATTTTTATTTGGCGGATATCGACGACGCCATCCAAACCACGAAGCAGCAGTTGGAACAGCTGCACGAAAATGAACGTGTGATTCCCATCAAAATTGAAAAGATCAAGCATCTGCTGGTTGATGATTTGCGGAAATTGAAACAATTCAACGATGCGGATTCCGTCGAGAAAATTCAATTTCACGTACTCAAACAAATCTGCATCGGCCTGGGGCTTCAATACGATTGGTTTACCAATAAAAAAATCCAAAATCTGGCGCTGATCGAGAGTACGATCGATAAACATTTCGCCTGCGAGGATATCCGCAATTATTTGGATATCACGATTCAAAACATGAAAGACACGCCGGCGGAAGAACACGATCAGTTTTTCGGCATGATCAAAACCACCATCGACGAAGTGAAAAAAATCACGGAAACCAACGAAGAATTTCTGGTCGAATTTCAAAAAGGACCGCGATCAGGGGTGGAAGCCGCCGCCGGCGAGCAATATTTCGAGGGATTGATGACGCGATTCGGCGACATTCCCACAAATCCTGCCGCTGAAGAGTCGCTGATTGTTCCTCTCGATCTCCCGCCGGATGCAAAACCGCTGGCAATGGTTTATGTTCCGCCATTTTCATCGAATTCAGTGAATTCGGACAATAAAATCGATCAACCGGCCGTGGAAAATTCGCTGGCAAACGGT
The DNA here is from genome assembly GCA_003598175.1 of Candidatus Omnitrophota bacterium. GTDB lineage: Bacteria > Hinthialibacterota > Hinthialibacteria > Hinthialibacterales > Hinthialibacteraceae > SURF-12. The sequence continues at coordinate 33,371 of QZKN01000042.1, read as the reverse complement.
TTTTTCATGAGCCAATACGAAATCACCCAGGCGCAGTGGCGGGCGGTGATGGGCAACAATCCCGCTCATTTTTATACGCACCCCAATTTGCCGGTCGAGCAGGTTTCCTGGAATGATTGCCAGGCGTTTGTCGACAAAATGAATCAATCAGGTCAAGGAACGTTTCGATTGCCAACCGATGCGGAGTGGGAATACACCTGCCAGGCAGGAAATGCGGCGGCTCCCAATAACGACGCCGGTTCATTTTGCGACGAACTTGATAGCCAGGCGTGGTTTCGCGGTAACGCCGAAGGCCGGACGCATGAAGTCGGCTTGAAAACGCCGAATCCGTGGGGTTTTTTCGATATGCAAGGGAATGTGTCGGAATGGTGCCTGGACGCCGAGCATTCCAATCGCATAGCGGAAGACCATCCTCTGCAAATGAATTCTTATCGAATCATTCGCGGAGGAAGCTGGGACAATAGCGCCGATTATTGCCGCGTTGGCAGCCGTGATAGCTTGTTGCAAAACCACCGGAGTATGTGCGTCGGTTTCCGGTTGGTGAAAGAGTGAAAAATTCAGGTGCTTCGTTCAAAGTCAATGAATCGTCAAAACGCGAATGGAAACGATGAGGCATTATGGCAACTCTATATTCAAAACGGCGATGAAAACGCATTTGTCAGATTGGTCGAACCCCATCGTAAAGCCATTCTCGCTTATCACCTTCGCATGATCGGCGATCGCGACGACGCATTTGATTTGTTGCAGGAAACATTGCGACGATTTGCCGTTCACTTCAATCCGCAGCGAGCGTCCGCGAAGACATTTCTGTTTCGCATCGCTCTCAACCTGGCAAGAACGCATTATCGGCAAAAAAAAAGAAGAAACGAAATCTCGTTGGAGCAGTTGTTTGAAGCAGGTATGGACTTTCCCGATGTTTCCACAGAATCCAACGGGAAAAACCAAATAAGATTGTTGAATGACGCGATCCACCAATTGCCGGTGAACGAGCAGGAAGCGATCGATCTGAAAGATATTCAAGGCCTTACTTACAAAGCTGCCGCGGAAATTCTCGCTTGTTCGGAAAAACGATTCGAAAAACGGCTGCTCAAGGCGCGAAAGCGATTGGCAGAAATCCTCAAAAACAACAAAAAATTTGAAGTGCTTTCGCGTGAATATTCGTAAAAAGAGTGGAAGGAAACAAAACGTGGGGTGTTCAAAATGGTAATGTCCGGTTTTTTCATGGCTACTCTTTTCAAGATCATGCAATTTGCAATGCTGATCCTGATTTTGTACTTCGCCATTTCGTTGCTGAGTCGAAGGCAGGCGCAAACCGGTCCGACTTCGGTTTCGAACAACATCAATCCTGTCAATCGCGGCAAATGGGTCTGGCTTGGCTGCGGCGGCTGCCTGGGAACTTTTCTTTTGCTCATTTTATTGGGCATCAGCCCCATCCTGCTCGTGAATTTGTATCACGAATTCAGCATATCCGATATCGATCGCCAGATTCGCGATATCGCCATCCAGAAAAAAGCGACCGAGCAGCGAATCGAGAAAGAAATTCCGGAATTCGTACATCTGCTTTACAAGCAAGCGCAAGAAATCAAGTCGGAACTGGAAAAAAGCACCGATCCGTCCAAAAAATCCTATCTCACGGACGAATTGGACGAAATCGCGCGTATCCTTCTCGTGCTCGATAAGGAAGAAAGTGAATTCGACATCCTCATTTCTGAACTCACGTCGAACGAACGCACGTTGATTCGGCTGCGAGAATCCGAAAAATTATTCGGGCCGGAATATGAGGAATACATGGAAAAATCCCGCGCAACCATGATCAAATCGAAGGCAAAACTGAAAGTCAAACTCGATACGGAATTGGGGAAAAATACGCTGTTTACCGATATGGAAGTCCATCAAAAAGTGGAAGAATTGCTGAAATGAAACCGATTCCGGCATGTGAAAGACAGGGCGAATAGCAAGCCGGAATCAGAACGAAAAAATAAGGAGCAATGGAATCATGATTGATCTATTCTGGGTAATGTTTCCCTTCATTTTATTTGGAATATTGATGGATTCCCTGAAAAAGTACAGCGCTTCAAAAAAGAGCGACGATCTGTTCCAATGTTTATCGATTGGAACGATCGGCGCGTTGATCCTTTACTTTCTGGTTCCGTCTCGGTTCATCGATTTTCATCGCCTGATCATCACGCTTTTTTTCATCGGCGGTTTTTTTTCGTTGTTGCCTAAAAAGACCGGATCGGTGATGCCGTTGGGACTATTTCTTATTGTATTTTCCGCATTGTTTATCGGTTCGAATGCGGAATACAAACATAAATGGATCAGCGCGAGAGAGCAAATTCACACCGTGAGAGAACAAATTCACACTATCGCCAAACATACGGCAATGCCGGAGAGCGAGAAACAAATTCTGTCCATGACCGAACAACGAAATTCGCTGGAAAGGCGTTTAAAAAAAGAAATTCCCGATTTCGCCAAATTGTTGTACCGCCAGGCGCGGGAAATCAAGGAAAGTTTAGCCGCCAATCCCTCCCCATTCACCAAATCGCTTTTGCTGGAGGAACTCGACGAAATCGCGCGCACGATGTTGGTTTTGGATAAGGAAGAGCAGGATTGCGAGGATTTGCTGTCCGAATTATCCTCGAACAATCGGACGTTGGTTCGGCTGAAGGAATCGGAAAAGTTTTTCGGGCCGGAATATGACAAATCGCTGGAACAATCGCGAAACGCCGTAATTAGGGCGAAAACAAAACTGAATCGGAAACTTGATAACGAACTCGGAAGAAGCATCGTTCTTCATGAACAGGAAATTCATCGGAAAATCACGGAATTGTTGAATTGACTTTTACCGCAACGGCTCGATTTCAATCGATCGAACGGCAAGATACGACTCGATGAACAGCAACAAATCCGCCATATCGATTTGACCGGTCGCATCGTTCACAAAATCGGATTGAAATCGCGCCAGGATAGCATCTATCCCCCAATCTTCGTTGAATGAAAACACATCGCGAAAATCCACTCGACCGTCTCCGTTCACATCCCCGGCCACGATAACCGGCGTTTTCGCGAATGTCGGCGTCGGTTGGGGATCATTTGTCGCAGTGGGACTGTTTGTAGCCGTGGTTGTCGGAGTCGGCGTAACTGTAGACGTAGGTGTGGAGGTCGAGGTAAATGTACGTGTGGGCGTTAATGTACGTGTAGGTGTATAAGTGCGGGTGGGAGTCGAAGTGGGAGTCGGAGTATATGTCGGCCCCGCTGAAGTGGATAGAGTGAACATCAACTCCGATTGATTCGGCGCATTGGCGACGCGAAAAAAATATCGCGTTTTTTCCAACGGCATGTCCCCTCCTTCGCCAAGCACGATGGTTTCCGTGCGTTGGCTTCGGCGTATGGAATCTTCATCGAATTGCCCGTTGGCCAGTTCTCGTTTGTATTCGACCAAATGAGTCGCGCTGCGATTGAATTCAATCACCACGTCGATACGTCCCTCCGCGCCGGAAGGAAACAGCAGAAATGGCGAGGAGTAATATCCCGCGGCGGCGCTTCCGATTGTTGACGAATTTATCGCCAGCAACACGACGTTTTCTTCGTCGTCCGTTAAATTCGCCGGATCGACATTCAGATCGATCCCCGTCGTCGTTCGTAAGGATCGAACCGTGACCGGACTCGATACACTTCTCGCCTCCTCGTCCAGATCGCCGGTATTATAAAATTCCGGCTTGACACGGTTGCGAAAGGAACGATCGGAAACCGATTCCGCATACCGCCCCACGCTGGAGGCTCCGGTAAATTCGCGGTCGATCGCTTCCACCATCACATCATATTCGCCTGGCGGCAATCCCGCCACTTCATAAGTTCCACGACCCTCTTCGAACGTTCCCGTCACCGTCGTTGCGACATTGTTGACCGGATCCTGCACGTCGCGAACGATTACATTCACTCCCGGCAATTCACGATCGCTTCGCTTGACGACTCCGGAAATGGAACCGGTTCGGTTTGTATGAGCATTCGTCGGATACAAATTGGATAATGCAATTTTATCATCAAAAGCCAAATTTTTCCTCTGTTCATCGTCGTCGCCCGAATGCGGATACAGCATGGAAAGGTATTGATCGTCCGATTTCACCAAATTCCCGGCCAAATGGCGCGAAAATTGAGTATGATCCAGCCCGCACAAATGCCCGACTTCGTGGATAACCGTAGTCAACATATCCCCCCGGTTATAACCATTTTGACGAAAGAAATAGCCGTTCAAAATGATTTCCACTTTTACGATATTGCCGCTTGCCGTATACGATCGCGTCAACCCTAAATAATGCTCTCCCGCGCCGTCTCCGAACAACAGATTCAGGACCGAACCGTCGTCATCGAAAATAATCGGATTGATTTTGTCGGGAAGGTTGTTCGTTACACTCAGATAGTTGCTCCCAGTCACGTCGGCCGGTAAATAGCCCCCCTCGCGGACAAACCGCAACGTGGACAAACCGGCGATTCGGACCGCATCCCACTTATCAAATGCTTCCACGACCATGCTCATCGCCTGATAGTTCGACAACGTGGCCAGCCGCCCCTGATCCACTTGATACACGACGGGAATGTCATTGGCGGACCACACCATCGCTCGGCCGTTCGATACGAATAAAGGCCCACCGGCCCGGACATCCAAAGCGAATGGCATAAGAATAAAAAACTCTATGATCAATACCGTTCGAATCTTCACATGTCTCCACATTACGATTCCAATCGGACTCAATCCCGGATGCAATGTTCATAGCACCCCACATGATCAAAAGATCACAACGAAGGATGAAAATACCTCGTAGGGGCGGTTCGCGAACCGCCCCTACATATTGGATTTTTCATCTAAAAGATAGCCGTTTCCACAAATACTACACGTACAAAAGAAAAAACGCTGGTTAACGTGCCCGTTGAATCAGGGGAGACAACTCGAGATCGCGAACGGTATCCACTGTCGAATAGGGAATAATAACCGGAAAGGGTGAGGAAATATGGCCTTCAATGATACGCACATCGTCGCCGATCACGCCGAATGCCGCCGCATAGCGGCTGGAGCGGCCGCCGGTATGGATACCCCCATACCCATCAACCATAAAAATTCCGACTCGCCTTCCCTGCGTCGCCACGGTTACGCCCCATTCGTTCAAACCGAAAAGCGGAATATCGCTGATTTCCACCTCAAAATCGCGGGCGATATCAAATGAAAAACCACCATATAATTTACCGAACGGATTGAGTTCATTGATATAGGATTTCAATTCATCCGTCATTTCCACATCCGCGAAGGGAGCAAACTCGATCATCCCATTGCCCCCCAATACCCCCAACCCAATCCATTCCGTTCCTTCCGGATTCGGTAGCAATTCCATGTCGTGATAAGAAAACATCCCATTTTCCGGCAACAACGGCAGGTTCTCGGTGACAAGATCCGGCGCGTCGCCGATTCGGTAAATCACGCCGCGATTATCCAGAATATACGCGCCGGTCCCGATCAAATCTTCGCTATGGTTGCTGTTATGCAAAGAAATGTCCCGGCCTCGATAAATCACCAAATCCACGGCGACCGCGTTCTCATTGAAATCAAGCGGCGGAGATGCAAGATCAAGCGATTCAAGCGCGCTGCCTTCCGCATAAATCCGTCCATCGCGCCCTAGAGCATAAAAACCATGATTTCCAGCCGGTTCGAGCGCCATCAACGTCGAGAGAAACTCCGGTTTGGCAGCTGAATTGGAGAATAGCAGCTGAACCGGGATGAAATCACCGCAAAACGTACCAAAATTCAAATTGTCATAGGGATTGTTATTGGCATCGATTCCTCCCTGATTCGGCCCTCCAGTTGCTCCCAAACGAGTGATGACAGGCGGATAGCCGCCAATATTTCCACCAAACAGGATATATAATCCTTCCGAACCATTTCCATCCGGATCGATTTCACCCGAAAATTCAATATCCTGCGCAATCGGATATAACACATTGTTGAAAATGAGAAGCGGACCGAACGCATAAGGATCGGCCAGACCGTCATATTCCTCCGTGGTCAATAAGGTACCGTCACTCGATGAAATCCCCACATCGAAATTCAGAACCGCCGCACTGCGCGGATAAATCCCACCAATCTCATCCAACGAAACCACGCCTAACACCGGATTCACCTCAATCGCCGTTGGCGAAGGAGTCGGCGTTCGCGTCGGCGTCGGTGAACGAGTTGGCGTTGGCGTTGGCGTTGGAGACAGCGGGGGAACCGGACTCGGCTTAGGAGTCGATGTACGGGTTGGGCTTGGCGTTCGCGTCGGCGATGGAATGCGCGTGGGAGTCGGCGTACTCGTCAGGCTTGGCGTCAAAGTTGGCGTCGGAACCGAAGTGGGAAGAACCTGTGTGACAATCCGAAACGACAGTTCTTCCGTATCCCGATTGCATACGGCAATAAAATAGCGCCCCGCGACGTTCGGGAGGTCTCCCCCATTTCCAAATCGAATCTCCGCAGCTCGACTGCTCACGGTCATTGTGGGCGTATCGGAAATCAGCGCCCTTCGATCCCGACGCACAAAAACGTCATAATTTGCATGGGATCGATCCGATTCGATGCGGAGCAGAACCGATTCTTCCTTCCCCGACAGTTCCAGCAAAAACTGAAACAGATAATCAAAATTGGATCGGCAGATGTCTTCGGGCGGAACCGCACCGATTTCCGTCGAATCCAATGCAAGCAATTGAATATACGTTTCCTCGCCGTCCGCGCTTTGCGTTCCCGCATCGATACGAATGCCCGCGGCGATTCGGCCGGAGCGAACGGCCACCGGCGACCATGCACTGCGGCTGTTTGTAGGATCGTTCGCGGTATGATAAAATCGCGCGCGCGCGGGATTGCGAAACGATAGGGAACTACTGGTTCTCGCATACTGCCCAACCGAGGAAGAACCGCTAAAATCGATATCGATGGGTTCAATATAGACTTGATAATTACCCGCCGGCAGCCCTTTCAATTCAAACGCGCCGCGATTGGGTTGCGTCGTTCCGCTTACGGTCGAATAGACGGCGTCCGTCACGGAACCGATTTTTCTGGCAATGACGTTTACGCCCGGCAATTCCTGCGCGCCGCGATGAACCACTCCTTCGATGCCGCCTGTCCGCGTCGTAGTTGGGGAAGGATAATACATCGCAATCGCAAGCCGGTCGTCAGGCAACAACCCGGTTCGAAACGACTCGTCATCCGTCGTCATCGGAAACATCTGCGGAACGTACACATCGTTCCACCCCACATAATCCCACGCCACATGCCGCAATAATTGCGTGTGATCCAAACCGATAAAATGCCCCAATTCGTGCAGCACGGTCGCGAAAAAAGTATTTCCATCCACCTGATTTTCTTGCAGATATAAACCGTTAAAAGTTACGCGCGCCGATTGGATCGTATACGTTTGATTCGAAAAACTGACAATGCTGGCAAAACCCAAATAATGATGTTCCGCCCCCGCGCCGTTCAGCGCGCGAGTGATGGAACCATCGCTGTCAAAAATGATCGGATTGAAATTGGAAGGGGGTGAATAGTAATATCGGGAATAATTACTGCTATTCACATCCTGATCAATCGGGGCCCCCATCTCAAAACGAATCGAAGTTCCATTCACCTTTTCCCATTCGCCAAACGCGCGCTGGACCATTTCCAACGCTTCCGTATAAGGAACCGGCCCAAGATCGCCCGGATCCACGTTATAGACAACCGATTGATTCTGTGGCCATAAAACCGGATTCCCCTCGACCACACGCATGGGACCGGCCGCATGGCAGTCTTTAGCGGCGAAGTAAATACAAAAACTATATATCAGGCATAACACCTTCAAGGATCGAAACATTTGACCTGTTAAAATACTACGTGACCGAATTAAACGACAACCTTCGATGATTCCATTACCAGCTTGATATCATTATATATCAACGATTCTCATTTGGCTATCGTTTTAACTGAATGTGGTAAAGTTTGCTCGATATTCCATACTGATTATCGGTAGATGTAACGAAATGTTTATCTTTGAATTGATTTGGAGCGGATTGATAAAGGGATTTTTACTCCAATTTTTGGATTGTCGGCTATGATTTCTTCTGCATAAAGGTCTGCCCAATCTTCCAAGTTTTCATTCACAATAGACATTATAATGCATCCTTACTTGAATACAAAACCAGAATATTTTCATTGTCGATATTACTTATCTTCCTCCAATATCCCCATCCCGCTTCGATCCGGATATTTTGGCCGAGCCGGCGGCGTGTACGGATTCGTCTTGATCATCTCGATCATATGTTCGATGGCTGCGTCGAGTTGCGGGTCGCCGCCGTTGGCCATTAAGGATGGATCGTCGATCACTTCGATGTCGGGATCGACGCCGTGGCCTTCGATTCCCCAGGTTCCGTCGAGATCGTAATAGGCGAAGGTCGGAACCGAGACATAGCCGCCGTCGATCAGGCCGGGATTTCCCGACATACCGACCAGGCCGCCCCATGTGCGCATACCGATCAATTTACCCAGCTTGGCCTGGCGGAACAAGGCGGGGAACATATCGCCGCCGGAGCCGGCCAGGCCGTTGATCAACATGCATTTGGGACCGAAATGGGCGGCGGTCGGCCACGGAATGCTCTCGCCGTCGCGAATGGCCCAATAATTGGTGATGGGACGGTTGAGCACTTCGATAAACCTCGTCGGCGCCTGCCCGCCGCCGTTCCAACGCTCGTCGATGATCAACGCCTGTTTGTCACGCTGCCCATGAAATTGCCGCAGCAAATCACTTTGGCCGTTTTCGCTCGTATTTGTGACGTAAATATAGCCCACTTTGCCGCCGGATTTTTTATCGACATACGCGCGGTTCTTTTCGATCCACGCGCGAAATCGCAGATTCTGTTCACCGCCCATCAAATGGATCACCACATCGCGCGCGTCTTCGTCGAGTTTTGGTTTGTCGCTAACGGTTAAGGTAACCGTCTGACCCGCCAGACCTAAAAACGCCGCCCACGGATCTTTACTCGTATCGATCGGCGCGCGATTGACGGCGTGAATGTAATCGCCTTCGTCCAATTGGTCTTTCGGAATGCGATTGAAGGGACTGCGCACATCGGCGTCCCATACCGCACCTTGATGAATTTTGGCGATGCGATACGCTCCCTCATGCAACTCGAAATCCACGCCCAACATGCCGACGGACATACTCGGCTCCGCTTCAAAATCGCCGCCGCCGTAATAGGCGTGACCCACGTTGAGTTCGGATATCATTTCCGCGATCACGAAGCCGACATCCTCGCGGGAAGCGCAATCATCCAGCATGAGCGCATAATGGTCGTGGATTTTTTGCCAATCGACGCCGTGCATATTGGGATCGTAAAAGAAATCCCGTTGCATCCGCCACGCTTCATGAAAAATTTGCCTCCATTCTTCGCGGGGATTCAATTCGATCATTAAATTCGATGCAGAAACTCGATCCTTAATGGATTGACCGGCCGCAGCGTCAACCACGGCAAAACTGTTGCCTTCCCGAACCAATATTTTTTTGCCGTCGGACGAGATGCGATAGCCGCCTTGATCGGAAAGGACGGTTTTTTCCTCTTTCTTTTCATCCTTCAAATCAAAAATTTTTATTTCCGATTTCTCTTTGGAATGAGCCGAAGGATATCGAACGTACAGCAACTTCCCTTCGTGATTGACGGAAAGATTGCCGAAGGAGCCATTAGGAATCGGCAGGAGAAACGCCCGCTTTTCGAATCCTTCCAAATCAATTTCAAGAGGCTTGATTTCTTCTTTCTTCTCATCCGCTTTTTCTTCATCCTTCGTTTCTTTTACTTCCGCGGTATCTTTTTCCTCTGTGCTTTCCTTCTCGTCTTTCTTTTCATCCTTCTGATCTGCGATGGATACCTTTTGCGGCTCTTCTTTCTTATCGTTATCCGATTTCTTCTCTTCTTTTTGATCGTCCTTCTTGTCTTCCGCCTCTTTCTTTTCTTCCTTCCATTCCTCTTCGTCGCTTTCATACACGTAAGGATCTTTCACATCGTTGCGCAGAGGCGCGGCCAGCAGGACCTGCGTATCTTTATAAACAAACGGCCGTCCCAATCCCCAACCGTAATCATCATAGATCGGATCCCCGAATTGACGATTGCTGGCAAAGAAGAGAAAATCGCCTTTTCGATCAAACGCCGGATTGCTGTCCATGAACATCGTACTGGTAACTTGGTGGGTTTCTTCTTTTTCCAGGTTGTACAGCCAAATGGAGGACCGGTCTACGTCGTTCGATTTCGTATACGCAATCCAATTCGAGTCGTGCGACCAGGCGGCCTGGAAATTGACCGAACCGAGGGGATACGTGTCTTTATCAATGAATTTCGATTCTTTGGTCGCAACGGTCAAAACAGAAAAAGAACCGGTTTTGTCGGTATAGGCAATTTTCTTCGAATCGGGCGACCAGACGGGATTGGACAGGAACGCTTTTTTGCCGGATGTGAGTTGCTGCGGTTCTCCATTACCGTCGGATTGGCGAATATACAATTCGTATTCGCCGGTTGCATCGGAAAAATAGGCGATCCATCGCCCATCGGGACTCCATGCGGGCTCCCGCTCGGCGGAGCCGTTGCTGCGCGTCAGGTTGCGAACGGAGCCTTCTTTTGCCGGAAGGGTCCACAAATCTCCGCGCGCTTCAATAAGCACTCTTTTTCCGGTCGAGGAGAGGGTCCAGTTGTTCAAATTCTTGCTTGCGTCCACTCGTTGCGGCCGAATTTTCGGACGCGCTCCGGGAATCGTAACCTGCACCGCTTTTGCCAGATGCGTCAATAAATTCAATAAATATAACGTCGATCCGTTTTGAAAAACGATCTCGCCTTCGCCGTTCCCGCCCGGCCCGATGGACGGAAATTTGACGTCATATTCTTTAAAATGCGTAATCTGTTTGTGCTCTTCCGTCTCCGGATTATAAAACCAAATGTTCAACCGATGATTCGGGCCGGCGTCGGAAAGGTAATAGAGCGTTTTCCCATTCCACATCGGATACGTATCCGTCCCTTCCCAATCGGTAATCTTTTTTGAGGAATAGTTTTTCAAATTGAACAGCCAAATATCCGTCGCCATTCCCCCGCGATAGCGTTTCCACGTGCGAAAATCGATGGTGTGCGGTGTATAGGCTAGCCATTCTCCCTCCGCGTCGATCACGCCGTTCGCGCCGTATGGAACCGGCAGTTTTTTCGGCATTCCCCCCTGCGGCGAAATGGTGAACAACTGGGTCTGCCGCGCCAATCCCGCGAATCCGTTCGTAAAAAACACAATTTGGTTCTGCTCCGACCAATCGCTGAGCATTTCCTGCGCCGAATGATGCGTGATTCGCTGCGGAATTCCGCCCGACGCCGCAACGGTGTAAATATCCCGATTACCGTCATAATTCCCGGTGAATACTATGCGTTGCCCATCCGGACTGAAACGGGGAAACATTTCCTGACCCGGCGGACTCGCCAGCGGGACCGCATTTCCTCCCTCGCGCGGAACCAGCCACAAATCGTTGGCATAGACAAACACGATATGCGTCGCGCTCACGTCGGGATACCGCAGCATTCCCGCATGAGGCCGCACGTCTTCCGTTTTTGGCGACTCCGTTTTTACGATGGAAACGGAAGGCATGGCAGCAAGAGCGAGCAGGCCGGAAGGCAGAGTGGTTCGATACGATTGTTCGAGTGGGAGAGAGTAAGAAGATTGCAAACTGTTCTGAGTGCTCCCGAGATCATCTTGTGCACACGATGGTAAAGCAAATCCAAAGGCAATAACCACAAAAAAGCTTATTCTCATCGTTAATCTCCTTCTATTTTTTTCATCAATTGGCATCACGGTTTCAGAGTGATTATTTTGTGAGAAACATATAGGGTACAAACACCACCCCTGGCGCTCACACCCACTTTTGCGGGCAGGGATGCACGGATTCCGGCATTTTATGCATCCTGCATAAAATGCGAATAAAGCAAGCGTCCCGCTTGCCAAGTGATGCAAGCAGGTACGGCAGCTCTACCTGAATATATTTTCATACAATTCCCAAAATTTCAAACCCGACGGTCGTTGGAATTGATTGAGCCATAAATTGTTCAATTCCGCACCGAACCAGATATCATCCAATCCAATCGGATGAGAGCCACAAAACAAAAAACAGATTATCATCACTACCCACCTTGAAACGCAATATCAATATACACCAATATATGCATCTTTTCAATACGATCGGGATAACTTTATACAAAAATGTAATATAAATTGTCGGTTTGATGGATGGAATGCAATAGTGCAGTAGTAATTCGATTGATATTATTTATTATCTGACGTCCGCTTCGCTCCCCACGGCTCGATCATGGTTAATTTCTTGCCTTCCAGCGCTTGGTAACAATCCGGCAAATCAAACCGTTCCAGCACGTTTGGCAGTAGAGCGGAGAGAGGCCAATCATAATATTCCGTCTGCGCGATTTCCGCATAGGAACTCATCGCATTCTTGAGTGTAATTTGCACCACCTGATCACAAAGCAAAGAAGCAAACGCCGCCGGAATCGCTCCGAAACCTTTCGCCGCGATGTGAATCTCGCTGTGCCCGCACGATTTCAACCAATCCAGCACTCGTAATACATCGAATGTCTTCTGCCCAACATAGGGATAATCCAACATGATCGCATGAATGGCATAAAAATAATCCGGACCGTACGGATTGGCGAAATCCTGCCCGCAGGTATTCGGCAACGATTCTCCAATCCCGCGCACATCGCAGGTAAAAAACGCTGATTCCGGCTCCGCCGCGAGCAGATCACGAATCAAACCTTCCTCCCGCAGTTCCATATCGCCGGACAGATGCGAAACGTAAAGAATAGCGCGCGCTTGCCCTCTCGGAGGCCGTGAATAGAGTGGTTCATCGGATAAACGATACACCAACGCATGGACGCGCGGCTCCGTCTCCACCGCATAGGCGGCGACTCGCGGTTTCGGATATCCACGGGATGAATGCGGCCGTAAAATGCGATATTCGGGCGTTCCCCTTTGTTGCGGCAGTTTCAGCATACTGCGGACAGCTGCTTTCAAATCTTCCTCGTTCAACTTTGCACGGTTGGCAGCCAGTTCCTTTGATTTCTCTTGCGTGAACGAAAACACAGTGCGCGAATTCATTTCCGAAACCTGCCCCTTCGGCGTGCACCACAGCGTCTCATCTTTTTCGATCACAAGTTCCGGTTCGCTTGCGACGTCGGAAATTTTCGTTACCGCGTTGAACCAGCGATACATCGCTTCGCGGTTCTCCTGGGTATACCCGTGATAGGTCGGACCGATAAACAAGCCGATTTGATCTTCCGCGCCGAGCAATGTGTAAAGCCGTTTGAGACGCCGATGCGCCTCTTCCAATCCACGCGCATCAAAATAATCCCGCTCCTTGCCCAATAAAATCACCGGTTGGGGCGCCATTGCCGCGATAAAATCATCGTGATCGAGTCCCAACGCCAATGCTTTCGGCGGGCATTGTTCCGTATCCGCCGGCAATTCATTTTCCATGTTACGCCGGAACGTAATCACAAAACAACTGGGGGCCGCCATCGCCCAACGTTGCTCCACTCCACAAAGCCACGTCGTCATGGTTCCCCCGCCGGAGTTGCCGGTCACTCCCACCATGTTCGGATCCACTTCCTCACGGGTAAGCAAATAATCCAGCGCCCGTATGCCATCCCACGCGCGCCATGCCCCGATAAAATCGCCGGTTAAAAATTGCTGGTTTCCCGCATGAAGATGTTCAAGAACGCCCACGCCGATGCGTGATTTCAACTGATCATCCACATACTGCAGCCGTTCCCCCTGTCCGAGGGGATCATAAATCAATACGACATATCCCTGCCGCGCCAGTCCCTGCGAAAATGCCTGATACGCTTCACTCGCCTTGCCGTTGGCGGAATGCCCACAGGTTCCCACGACTCCCGGCAACGGCAATTTTCTTCCTTTCGGGATATACAAATTCGCCGTAACCAAAAAACCGGGCCGGCTTTCGAAAATGATATTCTCGATATTATACGTATCCCGTTCCACCACGTTCATCACCCGCGCATTGAGCGGCGTTTTCGGCGGGAAAGGCCCGAAGCTTTCCCGTATTTTAGCTTGTACGGATTGGACATAGGCTTCGGCGTCTTCTTTCGTCTGCAAGCTGCGCTTGCTTTTCAGACTTTCGCGTTCGGCCTGCCGAACCCGATCGACGAAGTATTCCTGCACCATGCGTGGAAAACGATTCAACGGCGTATACGCATCATCGCTTGCCGCCGCCGCAGTTTTTACGGCTTCCATTTCCCAAAAATTGGACAGCATCAGCCCCAGAACGCCGAATCCGCCGATTTGGAAAATTTCCCGGCGATTGATCCTATTCGTGTGAATTTCGTTCATCGTGTTCTCCTCCGTAGGATATGGACTGCATTGATCATACCGCATCCTCGGAAGAATCTCCATGCCGAACGAATGTTTATCCGTGATCGCCCTCCATCAATATAATAATATCGCGGATTCCAAAGAGGAACTTATGCAAGAATTAAACCAATAACCATCCGTCTCTTACCATAAATCCAGATAAGCAGCAACCCCATTTTTTTATTCCTCTTTTCCTGCATTCCAAACGCTTGTATGTTGACTTCGACAATTCATAAATTCAAAAGGAGCGATAATGGTAAAACCGACTCTTTATTTGGGATGCGTGTTGTTTCTTTCAGCGGCGGTTTGTGTTTCGTCCGAAACGAGCCGTCCTTTCATCCACGCCGGCGATGTCGTCTTCATGTATTCCGCCAATCCGCCCTCATTGTACGATGATTACCAATGTACCGTGTCGGGTTGGGGAGGACGATCGCAGAGCCGCGAGGAACAGGCCGTGAAAAGTTTCCAGGCGCGCGTCGAAGAAGCGCAGCGGCGCGGGATACGGTACTGCGGCAGCGTGGATTTTCTGGTCGATTTCGGCGGCTTCATCGATTTTCGTCCGGATTCGTTCACGTCGGCGATCAGCCGCGATTTGGACGGCAATCCCTTGCGCGTGCCGTGGCTGTGGGATCACACGCATAAGGGACAACCGGCGTACTGGTTTTGCACCAACAATCCCGAGTATCAACAGTATTTACGCGATCAGGCGGAGCGCGCCTGCCTCGCGCCTATCGACGGATTGCACATCGACGATTACAGCGGTTCGTCCGCCTGTTCGGCATATAACGGCGGCTGTTTTTGTCCCTATTGCCTGGAAGGATTTCGCGACTATCTGCGGGATCAGTTTTCCGCGGAGCGGTTGAAGGAAATGGGGATTTATGACATTGCTCGTTTCGATTACGCCGAGTTTCTACGGGAAAAAGGGTGGAACGCGGAGCGGTATAAAAAGGAGCATCACGCCTGCCCGCTGATCGGTGAATTCCAAAAATTCCAAAATCGTCAAATGATCAAACGGATCACCGACGTTTTCGAACATGCGGAAAAACTGCGCGGCAAACCACTCGTGCGCAGTATCAATTCGAGCGCGTCAGGGAACCGGGAATTGATTCCGTTTCCCGTGATCGATTATTTTTGCGGTGAAGTGGGGCATCACGCGGCGGCCAAACAAGCGCCGATGGAGCCAATTTTCGTGTACAAAATGGTGGAAGCGCTGGGCCGGCGGCAAACCGCCACCGCCTCCGGCCAGGATTGGGCGTGGATCAAGGCCAACGACAAGCCGGGATTGGTTCGCATGTGGATCGCGCAAACCTACGCCTTCGGCAGTGTGTTCATGGCGCCGCACAATCAGTGGTGCTACACCAGCGAACTCGGCACGCATTGGTGGAGGGGAAAAGCGGAGGATTTCGCCTATCTTTATCAATTTGTACGGCAACACCATTTGTTGCTCGACGACAGGATTTCCCTCGCCGATATCGCGTTGATTCATTCCCGCGAAAATCATGGCGCGATTCGCGACGCGGCTTTGCGTATGGCGGTCGCGAACATTCCTTTCGCAATCGTTGTTGCGGGCAACGACGAATTGCCGGTAGCAATCGATCCGCATGGGATTTCGGGTTTCGCTCATGTTTTCGTCGGCGATAAACCGTTGGGAGAACCGCACGATAGCGTTTTGAAAAGCGCGTCAGTCCATACTTCGCAGTGGCATGGATTCGATCAACTGCCCGATACGGTCAAACGAGAAGTGCAAATCGACGGCGCGGATCGGATATGCGTTTCTCTTCGTTATCATCCGCAACATCCGGACGCTCCGATCGTCTGCCATCTTTTAAATCAAAACTACGATGCGGAAAAGGATACGATTCTACCGAAAGATGTAAAAATTACCATTTCCAAAAGACTACTACAAAAAACAGGAAGAGAGCCAACCATTACGGAAGTCATCCTTCATCAGCCGAAAGCGGAATCCGTTGGTTTGCCGGTAACTCAGGCAGAGGAATCCATTTCATTCGAAGTGAACGAATTGGGATTGTGGGCGATTGTTGAGTTTTAAATGTTTATTGATCCTGACGTTCACACCACGCCGTCCTGTTTCCCAAATCCCGCCCGATTTTCCAGGTTTTTCCAAACGCGGAAGTTTTGATTTCCACAATCGCGTCACCGTTTTTGAACTTTTCATACCTCGAAGCGGAAACCGTGGGTTGCTCTTTTCCTTGATAAGGAACCAGCATGGTCAGAAAGGTCGCCGGCATAGCGTTTTCATGGCGGAAACGAAAGGCTTTTCGTGGTGTGCGGGAGCCGTATTTCCATGCGAACCAACCTTCCTCTTCTTCCATACTCACGGCGGCATCTGACTCAGCCCGGACGAGCACGTTGGCGTCATCGAACGCAGTGGAAGCCCATTTTTCTTCCGTCCGAATCACCGCGTCGCCGGGAGCAAATTGGAAATGCAGGTCCACATCGCCTTTCGCATCGCCGATGGCTTCGTCAAGCAGCACGAAATACTTTTTCTCGACAAACCAGACGGTTCGACGGTGAATCAGATTTTCGTAGGATCGGTTTTCGACGACGACCGTATCGCATGTATCCGAGAAATCATAAAACAATTGCCGGGCGTCGATATTCGAATCCTTCCCCTCCAATGTCAGCGTCTGATGTACTTTTGTCTGCCGATGCCAGGCTCGGCCTGCGGGATCGTGGCCGTAGGTATAAAAGCCGGTGTCCGGCATGAGCCAGCGGCCGTAAGCGTAGAGTTCAAATGTACCGTTGTCAGGCTGATCGTGACTGGAAATCCCCTTCGGCGAGCAATGCAGAGCCAAATAAATCTGATCCGGCCCCCAATCGTTGCGCAGGACGTACATCCCCGCTTCGGGAAAGGCGTAACTCTTCTGTTTGGGCAGGTTCGTTCGATCCAGCATTGCCCGCGCGCGATATTTGGGATCGTTGAACAACTCCGTGGCTTCGATGAGAGTGTTATAAAGCGGCCAGCGGGAACGATCGGTGGGAAGATCGATCGGGCGGCTGGCGTCGCCGAACATGGTGAATCCCAAATCCGGCGTGGCGATGGCAAAGATGTAGTCGTACATCTTCCTCACCCGTTCGCGATAGGCGTCCGAGACGACGATGCCGAACGTTTGCATCTGTTGCATGATCTCGACCGCGTCTCGCAGCACGCCGAGGTGATATCCTCCCGACCATTCGCGTTGCACACCATCGGTCGTGGTTTGCGCGAGGAACGTTTCTTCGGTTCGTTGCAGTGCGAGTTCCATCCATCGCCGGGAATCCTTAAATTCGGGAAACGTCGAACAGATATCGATGACGCCGCGCTGTTCAAACACCGCTTTGTTGTGGATTTGTCCCATCGGCAGCTTTTCGGTTTTGATTTGATGGTCGTACAGACTGGCAAGGAAAACCGCTAAAAATTGTGGGGTGAACGATTCGGCGTGAACGAAGGTTTTAAACGCGCGGCATAAACTTTGCGCGCGGATGCCGGTTTGGATGTCCAACCAGGCAAAGCCTTTCCAATGCGTATAAACCGGATGCGTTTTATGGCGGTTCTGCAGCGGATGTTTGCGAATCCAATCCGCCGTCAACTCCACGAACGCCCGCGCGTATTTTTCATCGCGAGTAGCCAGGTAGGCGTCCGTGAGAGAACGCGCCCAATAAAAGCGGTAGACCGCCGCCACCCATTCGATATCGCCGCGCGGATCCCATTCCCAATTCATCTCCGCGCCATAATCCGCCGGTTCATAGGGTCCCCATTGAAAAACATGATTGACGATGGAGTCTGCGGTTGGGAAAAAAGCGGCGCGATTCTGCCCCGCCGAGGGCGGCAGGGGATATTGTTTGCGATAATACGCGAGAAGCGTTTCACGCGCGCGCGCCCGATCGTTGCATTTCACGGCGGATTTCACCCACTCCAGGCCGATTTTCGACAAATCTAATTTCGTAAAGATTTCATCCGGCTGGAGTGATTGCAAATCGATTTCGGAACGGATGTTTTCTCCCGCGGCAATGGTAAAAGAAATGGACAAAATTATGAATATAAATAATAATTTTTTTGAGTCCGCTATTCTCATGATTTTCTTCTCCTTCTATTGGATTGAAGCATCGAAAGGGGTTATCGTGGAAGGTGTTGTGCGCGTTTTGCGGCCATTTGCCTGGCTTCAATTCCTTCCTTCCCCAGCAACCGCACTCGTTCCGGATTGGATAGGACTTTATTGATCATGCAATCGAGCTGATTGGTTTTCGAATTCAAAACGAAATAGTTTTCGCGAATCCATTGTTTGATGTCGTTGCCGGTAAGTGGCTCATCCGCATACGTTGCTCGCAATGGAACAAAGGGATCGTCCTTGCCCTTGGGCAGCATGGGATCGCGTTCACGGAACGCCTGGGTGAGTTGATCGATGGTGAGAGGAAAGCCGCCTTTGATGATCATGAGTTTTACCGCGGCGCAAAGCAGTTCCATATCCCGTTTGTCGCAGTCGGGGCAAAAAATCGACGTCAATTCTCCGCGATTGTGAATACGAAGGATATCCAGATTGGGAGGGAATTCCGCTTCGCAACGAAAACAATTGACCGTATCGCCGATGTGTAATTTTCCCAAACGGGATAGGGTGCTTCGCTGCGCTCCCGGTTCGTTGGGGAAAGCGGGAAACGTATGTTCCGTGATTCGCGAATCCTCCGGCGCAAGCCCCTCTTTCCTCGCCGTACGAACGAAGATATTGCCGTCCCAAAAACCGATGTCTTTCAATCCTTTTAATCGTGTGACATGTCGATTCGTCAAAACCGTCTCCGCGGCATAGATCAATCGTCCATCGTTGAGACAGAGATCGCGACTCAACACCGTATTTTCCGGAACGGTATCATAGTGATAGAGGGTTTCATTCTCTCTCGGCGCAGAAACATCGTCCATGGGTTTCGCAGAAACCGGTTCCTGATCGAGAAGAACGGCGGCGAGGGTATTCACATCGATGCGTTCATATTCGGCTCGATCACGCAGCCACGGTTCTTTTGATAAATCGTCCAGGAGAATGCTCTGCAGACGCGGCACCAGCGAGCCCTTGTTCGCGGGTTTCAACAAGAAGGAATTCACGTCGAGTTGCACCGCCAATCCGACGAGGCTATGGTCGCCGCAGCCGGTCAGCATGGCCACGGGCAAATCCCGACGGGTGTTCTTCAGCCCGATGCGAACGGCCTGGAGCAATTGCAATCCGTTCATTTCCGGCATTTTGAAATCGGCGATGACACAGTCCACCGGCCGGGTTTCGTCCTCGAGAATCTCGACCGCTTCGATGCCGTTCGCGGCGGAATGGATGGTCTTGCAACCCAACGTTTTTAAGATGCCCAACACGCTCAAGCGACACAGGC
This sequence comes from Candidatus Omnitrophota bacterium, assembly GCA_003598175.1. Taxonomy (GTDB): domain Bacteria; phylum Hinthialibacterota; class Hinthialibacteria; order Hinthialibacterales; family Hinthialibacteraceae; genus SURF-12. The sequence goes on along the minus strand of QZKN01000042.1, from coordinate 13,555 downwards.
GAACATCATCGACAATCAGAAATGCGTATTTCGACCAATTGATTTCACTCACGGATTTGTTCTCCTAAAAACATACAATAATTCCCGGTACAGGTTTTGATCTTCCATCACACGGTTTCCATTTCGCTGCGGAACTGCATCAAGGCTTCGTCCAGCAGACGCAATTCATTTTCCAGATTCGCCAACGCCTGATTTACACCTTCGAAGGTTCCGTCTTTCCCCATCCGTTCGAGAACATACGCGGCGGCATGAGCGCGATTGGCTGCGATCGCGCCGACTCCGCCTTTCAAACTGTGCGCATGTTCGTCGAGCGCCTGGCTGTCCCTTTCTTCCACCGCTTTTTTCACATTGGCGAACATGGCGGGGATATCGGAAAAATAGAGATCCAATAATTCGCGATAAATATCCTGATTATCGCCATAGGACTCGAGGAGAGCGTTTTTGTCGAATATGTCCGACGCCGCGATTTCGGGGGATTGGACGGATTGAGTTTTTTCGACGCGCGGTTCTTTTCGCATCGAATCGGAACTATCGAGGACAGCCTTTATTGCCTCGCGGAGTCTGTCCGGTTTAATCGGTTTGGCGATATAGCCATCCATACCGGAGTTCAGGCAGCGTTCCTCGTCGCCTTTCATCGCGTTGGCCGTCATCGCAATGATCGGAACATGATTCCCGGTTTCTTTTTCCCGCTCGCGAATGGCCGCCGTAGCGACATACCCGTCCATGATCGGCATTTGAATATCCATGAAAACCAAATCGAACTGATCCTTTACGAGAAGATCGAGGGCGTCGCGTCCATTGGCGACCGTCTCCACCCGATGTCCCCACATTTCCTCGAGAATCCCTTTCGCCACTCGCTGATTGATGGGATTGTCTTCGGCGAGAAGAATATGCAACCTCCGCCCCGCATCAAATTGATATTCCTCCTTCTCCAATTCCTTGGCCGAGTCGAAAACGATCGCTTTTCCACAAACCGTCAAAATGGCGTTGTATAATTCGGATTGCTTGATCGGCTTCAATAAAACCAGCGAGACGCCGGCGCGGCATAAATCCGCATCGCTGATCAACATGTTCGATGAGGATAACATCAAAATTTTCACGTTGGCAAATTGCGGATTCGATTTGACTTTTTTTGCGAAACCGATTCCATCCATTCCCGGCATGTTGAAATCGGTGATGATGAAGGGAAAGGGAGAACCATACACATGCGCTTTTTCCAATTCCATCATGGCGAAAAATGCGTCTTTCGCGAGCGTGGGGATCATTCCCCAACTGGAAACCATTTCCTCTAAAATCATCAAATTGGTATCGTTGTCGTCCACGAGCAGAACCGGCATGTGATGAAGGTCCACAGCCAACTCGCAGGACGGCGAAAACGATTCGTGTTGGATTTTGACTCGCGTCGTGAAGTGAAATACACATCCCGGTCGATCCGGCGATTCCGCCATGGAAGGATTGGGGCTTTCCACCCAAATCCGACCGCCCATTTTGTGCACCAGCCGGCTTGATATCGCCAATCCCAAGCCGGTTCCGCCATATTTGCGGGTGGTGGAACTGTCCGCTTGTTCGAATTCACGGAATATGATGTCCTGGCGGTCGGCCGGGATGCCGATCCCCGAATCGGCAACCTTACAATGCAACGTTACCTCATTTTCGGACAATTCATCCATTTCGACCGAAATATACACTTCGCCCTGATCGGTAAATTTAATGGCATTCCCCGTCAGATTGAGAATGATTTGACGGAGGCGAACGGCGTCGCCGATGATCGCGTCGGGAACTTCCGGCGCGACGTAACAAAGAAGTTCAAGCTCCTTTTCGTGCGCGCGAATTGCCAACGTTCGCGCAGCGTCGTGCATCATGTCCCGCAATTCAAACTCGAAGGGATTGATTTCCAGTTTTCCGGCTTCGATTTTTGAAAAATCAAGGATGTCATTGATGATCTGCAGTAGGGAATTCGCCGAATCCTTGACGTATAACAGATTTTCCCGCTGTTTACGGGTCAAGTCGGTGTTGAGAGTGATGTCGGTCAGGCCGATGATGCCGTTCATGGGTGTTCGGATTTCGTGGCTCATATTGGCCAGGAAGTCGCTTTTGGCGCTGTTGGCGCTCTCCGCCTGTTCTTTTGCTTTATGCAATTCCTTATTCGAATGGTTTAATTCCTGCGTGCGGCGTTGCACCCGGTCTTCCAATTCCACGGTCAGCAACGTCAGTTCCCGATTGATGCGGATAAACCGAACCGCAAGATAAAGGCAAGCGGCGATGATGGCGAGAACCGTCAGCATGGAGTTTTGGAAAATCACGGTTTCCAAATTCGCTATGGCCGCTTTGGTTTGCCGTTGGGCGTTCGTCAGTGATTCCGTCGAAAATCGGAAATAGGAGACGCCTCCGATGTTTCCGATTTGCCAGTTGGTATGGCAGCGAATGCAATCCGCCGTATTTTCATGCGGGTAAAAAATTTCAATGGCGCCGTCCTTGTACCGCAAAATCATTCCCGAATCGCTCAACAAACGATTGTGCAACTCATCGGGCAAGCGTCTCTCGAGAAAAGCGTCATCGGAGGAATGCGTAACGACTCCCGTTTCATCGAACAGGGAAAATTCGAGCAGACCTTCCACTTTTTTCTGCTCCTGCAGCAATTTGGTGAATTTTTCCATTTCCCCGCGCTGCAGAGAGCCGGCGGTCGCCCGTTCAACGGAGCGAAAAATATTTTTTGCATTGCTTTCGACGTTGGCTTGAATAATCATGTTATTTTCTTCGGCGAACGTTTTGATATGCCGAATTACGCTGTTATACAGAAGGTTTTGCGATACCGCAACGACAACGATAAGGATCAACAGGAGCGACAAAATAAGGCCGGTGCGTTGTTTCATGAATGGATGGACCTTTCGCCTGCCAGACGCTGAGGATGAGTGGACATAACTCCACAAATCATTTTTCGAAATGTGCGGATCTTGTCATGCACATTCACTCAAAAAAACAATCGATCATTATATTGCTTTTCAGATAAAGTCACACCCCCGTTCCTTGCCGAATATCGGCAAGGATATGGAGAAAAGTGATCAATTCCGTTTTATTATAGTGCGGCGTTCCGATTTCGTTTTGAATCGACGAAATGATAGCAAGTCTTTAGGGAACGGTAAATACAGTCAATACGGTTGAAAACAAGAAAGGGGCGGCGACGGACGCTCTTGCCGAACATCTATGATCTATTCGTTTATTTTAAAAATGTTTTGAAATGGTTTATAATGATAAGGATCATTCGATATTTCAGTAATCTTGTCTTTTACTCGTTTTTGCAAATCGAAATTCTTCTTGATTTACCTCAAATCTTTTTTTAATCCATCGGAATAAATTTTGCCGTAATTATTCATCATGCCAGACTTCGTTAAAAAACGCGTTGTCTTCTTCTGCGATTCGGCAGCGCGTGAAACGACCGGCTTTTACATCTTCTTCATTTGCGAAAACCGCTTGGATGCTCGAATACAGGCGGAACCTGGGGGGTCCTGGCCGCCGCCGGACCGGACGGCGACAACGGCGACTGGCATCCGTACAATCGCGCCATCGGCTACGACACGTCCAACGGACTCGCCAGCAACGACGATTTGTGGTTATGCTGGCGGTTCAATCAAAAGCCGGATCCCACTTACGATATCTATTTTACCGGGAAGAATTGGGGATTTTGATATTATTCCCTACGGAAAACAATTGCTCTTTCGCGTTTCATGGCATGTAAGCTTGACAAATCCAAAAAAACATGTTGGGAGTCATCCTTCCTGGAACGGAGCAAAGAGCAAAACGAAAAGAAATCAATAGCGAGGCCATTTGGCGATAGGCGTTTTAGGAAAGTAGTTTTCCCCATACTCGATTCGGCCCCCGGCGGCGTCGGTAATGAATTGCGCCACGCGCACCCATTTGAGTTCTCCGTCCATACTGCGAATCGCCCAAAAATCGTAGTCGCCGAATTCACGATCCCCCCTTGCATTGAGTTTTGTCCATCCCGAACCGCCATAAAACATCGACGCGGTTTGCTCAATGGCTTTTTTCAAGTTCGTGATCGCGGGATTGTCGCCAGTCGTGAAATAAGACAATGCGGTAATCCACAAAATATCATACGCAATAACGGATGTGTCGTCCGGCGGCGAGCCGAGATAGTGCGCGATTCGATCTTTCACCTCGCCGAAGCGAACCAATCCACGCAGCGCGGCGACCGGCGACGGGAAAATATTGTTGGCGGCGAATTGAGCAGCGATGGGATTATCCAATATCGCGCCGGATTGAGAACTGGCGTCCGTGCCATACCATTTTACGCCGGAAAGCAGCGAATTGCTCTGCATCACCAATTCGAAAATCGTCGCCAACTCATCAAATCCGGATGCATAAACAGCAACGGAATCGATCCCCACGTCCAAAACGGCCTGTTCCACCTGCGATCGCAGTTGATCGAGAACGGGAACGTAGTCCGTCGCGTCAATCGCATATCGCACGCCCGTGGAGGTCGTTCCGCCCGCCGCTTCGAAGGCATGGAGCGTGGCGGCGGTCAGATCATCGCCAAACACATCGCCGCGCTGCAGTGGAATCAATACGCGCATGCCGTCCTGCTTCATCAAAGCGGCGCAAGCGTTCGCCTGCTGAGCGCCATCCAACACAAAGCGGAATACGTTGTCATCCGCAATCGCCAACGAAGAAGCCGTGCTGGCAGGGCTTAAAATCATAACGCCATTTTGATTCGCATACTCTTTAATGGCGGTGATCAAGGTGCTGTTGCGCGGACCGATCACGATTTGAATTCCGCGAGCAACAAACGACTGGAGTTTCTGTAAAGCCACATCGGGATCCGTTTGGTTGTCTTCCGCAACGATCCGTATCCGTAAAGGGGAGCCGATATCCGCCAAATACGCATTCAAATCCAAGCGCGCCGCTTCCACGCCCGCCAATGTCGATTCCCCCCGGAACGAAAGGCTCCCCGAAAGCGGCAACAGCGCTCCAACTTGGATCTCCGTTTCCTGCGCCGGCGACGCCCATGCAAAGACAAATGGAAAGACGAATAGAAGAAGAGAGCGAAATTTCATACCATTACTCCTTTTTATAAATATCGATTGCGTTCCGGATTTCTGTGATCGTATTCGATTTTGCAGGATCGATCAGGAGCGCCGCATAACTTAACGAAATAAAAAACAGGACAGGCATAAAACTCAATCATGGCCAGGCTGTGATTTGTTTTTCATTATTCGTATTTATTCGTGTTCCTGATTGCGCAGATCCACCACCCGTTCATGATCTTCCAGGCGGCGTGGCTCCACCATTTTAATGATGGGTTTCAGGCGAATGCGCTCGTAAATCGCTTCTTCGATGCGTTCCCGCAACGCTTCGAGCGCCCCGAGTTTGTCCTGAAAAATTTCGGGGGTGATTTCCACTTCCACCTCGAGACGGTCGCGGCTGCCTTCGCGATGAATGACCAGCCGGAATCCGGTGGTGACGTCTTCGATGCGAGAAAGGATGTTCTTGATTTCAGTCGGAATAAATTCCACTCCATCCACTTCCAAAATATCGTCGGTGCGGAACGCGACGTTGGCCATGCGCACGAAGGTGCGGCCGCAGGGACACAGATTCGCCGTGAGGTGGGTGAACGCGCCGGTGCGATAACGAATTAAAGGAAACGCTTCTTTGGTCAAGGTGGTGATTACCAATTCGCCTCGCTCGCCGAAGGGAAGCACATCGCCGGTATTGGGATCAACGATCTCAGGAAGGAAATGGTCTTCATTGATGTGGAGTCCATTCACTTCCTCGCATTCGGAAGCGATGCCGGGGATGCAAATCTCCGTCACGCCGAAATTGCCGTACACATCCACCATCAAACTCTCTTTAATTTGCAAGCGAATTTTGGGGGACCAGCTTTCCCCGACGAGAATGACTTTGCGCAGAAACAGTTTTTTGGGATCGATTCCTTTTTCGTGCAGGTAACGAACCACGTGGATGGCGCGGTTCGGCGTGCAAATCAGCACGGTGGTGCGGTAATTCATCATGATTTGAATTTGCTCGGCGATGGGCGTGTTGTATAACGGGGTCACGCAAGCGCCCAGCTGCTCCGCGCCGTAATGGGCCACCACCGCGCCGGGGAAAAGGGTGTAATCCAAATACACGAGAACCATATCGCTCTCGGTGATTCCCGCGGCGGCAAAACCGCGCGCTTTCAGATTGGTCCAGACGTAAATATCGTTTTTGGTATGGCCGATGACGACGGTTTCCCCGACGCCGGTCTGGCTGGGATGGAGACGCACGACGTCCCGCAACGGAACCGCGAACATGCCGTATGGATGATTTTCCACCAGCGTTTGCCGGTTGATGAGAGGAAGCAGGGATAAATCGTCCAGCGAGCGAAAATCCTGCGGCAGGATATTCGCGTCGCGGAACCATTTTTGATAAAAATCAACATTGCGCATGACGCGATTGAGAATGGCTTGAAGGCGTTCCAGCTGCAGCTGCCGCAATTCGTCGCGGCTCATCGTTTCGTGTCGGGTATCCATAATGGGCATGATCCCCACCTCCTGAATTTTGCACATCACGCGAATTCATTCCCACCGTTGAAACGGATAGGCAATTATAATTCGTCCCTTGCGGGGCAACGGATCGTTGGTCCGGTCTTTGAAGGCCGGGTATACATCATTTGTATTTCAATCCCAAATATGTTCATAGGTTTTGCCTAGATAAACCCGCTCGATTTCGGTGTTGCGTTTAAGATCCGCACAATCCCCTTCCATCACGATCTGGCCGGTTTCAACGACGTAACCGCGATCCGCGATATCCAAAGCCAGCCGGGCGTTTTGTTCGACCAGCAGAACGGTCAGATTGCGCCGGCGTAATTCATCGATCGTTTCAAAGATTTCTTCGACGATGCGGGGCGCGAGACCCATCGACGGTTCATCCAATAAGATCAGTTTCGGTTCGGACATGAGAGAACGGGCGATGGCAAGCATCTGTTGCTCGCCGCCGCTGAGCGTTCCGGCCAGTTGGCGTTCACGATCCTTCAGAACCGGAAAAAGTTCATACACCATACTCAACTGCTCATCCCAATCCGCTTTGGACAGTTTTCCATAGCGATGATACGATCCAAGAATCAAATTATCCAACACCGACAATGGTGAAAAGAGTTGCCGCCCCTCCGGAACGAGTGAGATTCCCTCGCGTACGATCTTGTCCGGAGCGAGTTTGGCGATACTTTTGGCCTCGAAAAGAATCGCGCCGGCGCGGACGGGAACCAGACCGGCAATGGTATTGAGAATAGTGCTCTTTCCGGATCCGTTGGCGCCGATGAGAGTGACGATTTCCTGCGCCTTCACGTGCAGAGAAAGCCCCTTGAGAATTTCCACGCGTCCGATGGCGCTAACCAGATTGGTGATTTGCAGCACGCTGTTTCTTCTCCTTTCCCAGATAAGCCGCAATGACCGCGTCGTTCTGTTGGACTTCTTTGGGAAGGCCTTCGGCAATTTTGACGCCGAAATCCAATACACAGACCTCATCGGAAATTTCCATAATGAGCGACATGTCGTGTTCGATAATCAACACGGTGACGCCATGATCACGAATTTTACGGATCAACGCCCCCATGTCTTCCGTTTCACGGATATTCAAACCGGCGGCGGGTTCGTCGAGGAGGAGGAGTTGTGGTTCGGTGGCCAATGCGCGCGCGATTTCCACCTTGCGATGGATCACGAAAGGCAAGTCGCCGGGGAGCGAATCGTATTTCTGAGTCACGCCGGTAAATTCCAGCCATTGTTTGGCTTTCCCGCGAATGTCTCGTTCTTCCTGGCGTTCACCGAAAAGTTTCAAGGTGGAGCGCAGAATCCCGGCGCGAGAACGGCAATGCCGGCCAATCATCACGTTTTCGAGGATCGACATATTTTGGAAAATCAAGGAGGTTTGGAATGTTCGCGAGACGCCGAGAACGGCGATGGCATAAGGCTTTTGCCCGTTGATCGAGCGCTCCTGAAAACGAATGCTTCCCTGACTCGCCGGCGTGACGCCGCTGATCAGGTTGAACAACGTGGTTTTCCCGGCGCCGTTCGGACCGATCACGGCTTTGATTTGGCCGGTGGTCACGTTCAGAGAAACGGCGGACACGGCGGTCAATCCGCCGAACCGTTTTGTGAGATTGCTGAGTTGCAATAATTCGGACATAAGAGTCAATTCGATTTTATTTCGCTCGCGCGAGTTTCCCAATCCTATGGCCCATCGACGCGATCGCGCCGACCAGGCCATCTCGCAGGAATATCATGATGCCCATGAGGATCAAACCGTAAAGAAGAATGTCATAATCCTCAAAGATCGTTAAATGCTCCGGCAAAATCGTAAGCAAAACCGCCCCCACCAATCCGCCCCACACATTTTTCATTCCTCCCACGGCCACCATGACCATCAGCAGGACGGAAAACTTTATTTCGCAGGAAGTCGGACTGACAAACGTGACATAATGCGCGTAAAGACTGCCGGCCAGCGAGGCCAGGGCCGCGCTCAGGACAAATACTTGAATTTTATAATAAGCGGTATTGACGCCCATCGCATTGGCGGCCAGTTCGCTGCCGTGAATGGAGCGCAGGGCGCGCCCAATGCGGGAGTGAATCAGATTAAGCGACAGAATCAACACGATCACCACCACGGTCCAGACGAAGCCGTAATACCGCAATTCCATCAGCGGATCGAGTTCGAACCCGCAAATCGACAGAGCGGGAATCTCTCCGAATCCGGACGACCCGCCGGTCAATTCGACTTCCGCCGTGGCGGTGATGGCGATGATCTCACCGATGGCCAGAGTGGCCATGGCCAAATAATGGCCGCTGAGCCGCAGCGTGGGAATGCCGATCAAAAGAGCGACAGATGCCGTAAAGAGAAGGGCGATGCCCAACGCCAGCCAGGGATTCACCGCCAGTTTGGTGGTCAGCAGGCCCGAGGTATACGCGCCCAGCCCGAAAAACGCGCCGTGTCCAAGTGAAATTTGCCCGGCGTATCCGATCAACAAACTTAATCCGATGGCAACGATACTGTAGATTCCCGCAATGATGAAGACGGTAATCCAATAACTGTCGGTTTCGAGATACATCGGCAATCCGATGACGGTTAATACCAACACGATGAGAAGAATCCGGTTGTTTGCGCCCATTTTTTGTTATCGTTTTTCCTGATCCGGTCCACGTTCCTAAAACGCCTGATGTTTCATCGCTTCCTTGTTTCCTAAAATTCCATACGGTCGAACAAATAGGATCACCAACAGCACGATCAAGGCGATGGCGTCTTTATACGCGGACGAAATCAATCCTGCTCCCATCGATTCCATAATGCCAATGATAAACCCGGCCAGAACAGCGCCGGCGCTGTTGCCAAGACCGCCGAGAACGGCGGCGCTGAATCCTTTCAGCGCCAGCAGGAAGCCGCGGTCGTAATCGATAAACGCGATCGGCGTAATGATCACGCCGGCGATGGCGCCGATGGCCGCGCTGAGAACAAAGGATAAAAAGACCATTTTCCGCACGTCGATGCCGACCAGCTTGGCCGCAGTGCGATTGGCCGAACAGGCGCGCATGGCTTTACCGACGATGGTATACCGAAAAAACAGAGTCAGCAGCAAAACCGTCGTCAGCATGATTCCCAAAATCCACAAATGTTGTGGCAGAAGTTTCGCGCCCAAAAAAGAGAGGGGCTGCTCACCGGAAAAATGGGGCAAGGTGTGGCTTTCCTTTCCCCAAATGAACATGGCGATCCCTTTCAGTACGATGGATCCGCCGATCGTAATGATGATGAGCGTCAGAACCCCGGCATCCTTCATCGGATAAATGGCGATCCGTTCAAACAGGCCGCCTATACAAGCGACGATCGATATCGCCAGAATAAAACCGAGCATCAGGGGGATTCCGGCGGCGGTCAGGGAAACCATCACCATGCCGCCCAGCATTACAAATTCACCCTGCGCAAAATTGATGATGCCGGTAGCGTTATAAATGATATTGAAACCGATGGCCACCATGCCATAAATACATCCGATGCTGATGCCGGTAACGAGAAATTGCGGAATCTGCTCCCAAAAAATGATGTCCATAATGTTCGTATTAATTCTTTTTCATATAAACCGTCATGATCAATTGATCACAACGAAGAATGAAAATGTAACGCCGCCGTCTCGGCGGCATGTCCGGTAAAGCCGGCAGGATGCCGGCGTTACATTTTCATATAAACCGACATGATCGATTGATCACAACGATGGATGAAAAATGTTTACGGTTCAAGATGCGGACGGGACGTCCACGCTCCGGCATTTTCATAGAAACGGTCATGACCGGTTGGTCACAACGAAGGATGAAAATTCGTCGTAGGAGCGGTTCGCGAACCGCCCCTACGAAAACCATTTTCATACATAATGCCGGAGCGCGGGCTTCCTGCCCGCCTGTTCATCCTTCCCGGTTCGAGTATGATTCTGACTCAAAAGTACAGCCAGTATAATCAAAATCAGCCGATACGCATACCCGTAGAAACAAAGAGAGGAATCCCTGAATTCGGGATTCCTCTCTGCATGGGATTTCACTCAGGTTGCATATTGAACGATTGGAAAAAACACACAAGCAACAAATTTTCAATTCTCTTTGTACAAAACAAACTTGCCGTCTTTGACCGTAATGATTTCAAAGGCGTCTTTGAACAGGCCGGAATGGTCGTTCTTCGAATAATTAAAGAAACCGGCGGTCCCGGCGAATCCTTTCGTTTCTTCGATATAATCGCGAATCTTACCTTTATCCGGTCCGACGGCCTTTAACGCATCGATGACCAGCCAAAGCGCGTCGTAGGCGTGGCCGCCAAACGTGCTGACGTTGCCGCCGAATTTTGATTCGAAATCATTTTTATATTGCTGCAGCAACGCTTTTCTGGGATAGGCATCGGGCAGCGAATCAGCGGCCAACAACGCGCCGGCCGGGAAAATGATCCCTTCCGCCGCTTCGCCGGCCAATTCCACGTATTTCAGATTGCCGAATCCGTGGCTTTGATAGAGCGGAATGGTCATGCCCAATTGCCGCAAATTTTTGGCGACGATACTTTGTCCGGGAACGATGGACCAGTTGACGAGCGCTTCCGCATCGGTTCCGCGAATGCGGGTCAGCTGGGCGGTCATGTCGGTATCTTTCGGCCCATAGGTTTCATCCGCCACGATTTCAATTCCCATGCTTTCACTGAGTTTTTTCAGTTGATTGCGGCCTTCCGCGCCGAAACCATCGGTGGACGAAATGATGGCGATTTTTTTGATTCTCACAGATTTCATATGTTCGTATATGCGAATAACACAATCGCTGTCTTTTTGCGGGGTTTTAAATACCCATTGCTTGACCGGATTGACGATACTTTCCGCGGCGGCGCAGGAAATCAAAGGAACCTTGTTTTTCTCGATGATCGGAATCACCGCCATCGTATTGCCGCTACGGGACGGACCGATGATGGCGCAGACTTTGTCCCGTTTGATCAACTTATTGACGGCCAGGACGGTTTTGTCCTCGAGGCCTTCATCATCCTCGGCGATGATCACGAGAGGCCGGCCGTTGATTCCGCCCGCCGCGTTGACTTGCTCGGCGATCATCATGGCGGTGTTGCGTTCCGGCTCGCCCAGAAACGACGCCGGACCCGTGATGGAAAAAACCGCGCCGACTTTGATGGGATCCCCTTTGGGTTCCCCTGCCAATGCGACGCCGATGCTGACGGCGAGTGCGAGTAGCAAGAATAGGGATACATGTTTTTTCATCTTTTTTACTCCCTTAGCGAGAGGTTTGAGGGAGACCGGCAATGACCGGGCTCCCTCAATACCGTTACGCGATTTTATTTTTCGGTTTCATGGAATTGAACTTATACCCAGGCACAAATTCTTCTCTCAAGAAACATAGACCTTGCTTAGAATGTGTACATCAGCTGGAAACGGGTGAAAAAAGCGTCATCCGCATCGTCGGCGTAAAAGTTCCCCGGCTCAAACCATTCAAATAGGAAGTGGCCTGTTAGATTTTTGGTAAACACATATTCGGTCAACCATTGCAGGTTGTGGCCGCGATCCTTACCGCCGCCGGGACCAACGCCTTCTTCCGCGCCGTAGAACAGATAGCGTAAAGATTGGGTTAATCTGTCTGTCGGTTTCACGGTGATCATCGCTTCCGGAATGTACATGTTCGACCAAACGCCCACGTCGGGATCATTTCCCCCACTTCTGGATTTGAATCCATCATACAGGGTATAGACATACAGTTCGCTATACTTGGGCCATTGGGCGTAGAAATCATCCCATCCTTCATAATCTTCCGTGGTCGGATCATCGCCGGACATGTAATAAATTCCACCCTTTACACTGGGTTTCCAGGCGACGTCGTTGAAGGCAAGAACCGCATGAGCCAAACCACCCCAGGCGTCGCGGTCAACTTTGCCGCTGCCGGCTCTACGACTGAATTGCAGTGCGGGCGGCAAGGCATCCATTGAAGAGAAATTAACTTGCCCCCATTCTTTACCGCCTTCCGCGGTGAGTGTGAGTTTGACGCCGTCGCTGACTTCGAAACCATAGGACGTTCTCATCCCGAGGAGGAGGGTTTCCTCGGCGGGTGAGGGATCGAATGAATCAATATAAGTAATCGGCGTACCGCCGGCAAACAGATTATTGATTCGGGCCAGTTTAACTCCATCGAGCGCTTTCATGTTCTTATTGCGGAAAAGCAGATACGGTTCCAGAGCAACATCATTCCATTTCAACTTATTATATAAACCGTATAGATCTTCGTCATCCACATTTTGGAAATCGCCTTCCACCAGTTTGGAGTAAATCAAGTCCGACGTACCCCAATCGTGGGTGTAGGTCAACTTGGCGGCGTCAAAGGATATGGTTTGCGATCCGTCCCAAGGCGTTCCGTCAAGAAGAATAAATCCTTCTCCGTAAACCAGGTCCTGACGACCGACGCGGAGGGTTAATCCCGTATCCCACATATTTTTCCACTCCGCCCAGGCGTTGTCGAACATGGCGTCCTTGGCTTCGACATCGTAACCCGCCGCTTCCTCGTCCTGTCCGTAAAACCATTCTTTGGTGAAACGGACATACGCTTCCATCGATTCATTGGGATTCCAATCGAAGAAGACGCGCGGCCGGAAACGAAAGACTTTGCGTTGATCGCCATCATTTCGGCTGTTAAAATCCCAAAGATTATCGAAATAGAGTCCACGCCAGCGGATATCGCCTCCGACCCGCAGGGTACCGCCCGGCCCGATGAGTTTGGTCACCGGTTTTTCTTCCGCGGGCGGCGCGGGTTTTTCCGCTTCCGCTTTTTTCTGTTCTTCCAGCATGGTTTTCAGCTCTCCCAGCTGCTGTTCCAACTGCTGAATCCTATTCTCCAGATCCGCATTTTCCGCTGCGCGAACAATCTGCGGACCCATGAGCATCGAAAAGACGATCATAAGCATCATGATATGTAGTGCATATTTCCACATAGCAAACCCCCGGTGTACTTTCATAGGTTGATGAGTAAGCACTGCGAATCGCGTCTTACTTCAT
>QZKN01000132.1 GCA_003598175.1 Candidatus Omnitrophota bacterium | reverse complement strand
CTTCCGCTCCCACTTTCACCGCCTGCACCGCTCCTGCGATCGAGGGATACCCCGTGATCATCATGATTTCCGTATCGGCCAGATTTTCGCGGACATGGCGGACCAGATCGAGGCCGCTCACATGGGGCATTTTCAAATCGGTAATCACGAGATCGATCGGCGTCGTTTCCATGATTTGCAGCGCATCGGGAACGTTCAGGGCCGTGAAAACCGTATATCCCTGCGTCGTCAGATTCCGTTGCAGCACCTCGATCGTATTCGGCGCATCGTCCACGACCAATATCACGTAATTATACTGTGACGCCATCTTCGAAATCCTTTGCCGATTCAACCGCCATACACGGCAGCCGAATTTCAAATCGGCTGCCGCGGCCGAGGCTGCTTTCCACTGTAATTGTTCCGCCATGCGAGGTCACGATGCCGTGCACCACGGGAAGCCCCAGTCCCGTCCCTTCGTTGATATCCTTCGTCGTGAAAAAGGGGATAAACAACTGTTTTCGCACTTCCTCGCTCATTCCCACACCGTTATCCTCGACAATCAACAATACCTGATTCTCCTGGAAACTCGTAGATACCGTTAATACGCCTCCCGCCGGCATGGCCTGAATGGCATTGACGACCAGATTCACCAATAGTTGTCGCATTTGGGAAGGGTCGGCGGTGATTTCCGGAAGTTCGGACGCGGTTTTTTGAACGAGCGCGATATTCTGTTTCGCGCATCGCGATTCGAACAACGACAACGCATCGCCGATAATTGCGTTCAGATTCACCCACAACATGCGAGGCGGCATTTGACGCGCAAACAGCATGAGTTTTTTGACGATTTCGCGCGCATGGAGGGCCGTGTCGATAATCTTGCCAAGATCTCGTATCGTCTGTTCCGGCAATCCCGCTTGTTTTTCCACCAACTGCGCAAATCCGAGTATCGTAACCAGCGGCTCATTCAATTCATGGGCGACTCCGGCGGCCAGCTGCCCGATCGTCGCCAGCCGATCCGCATGACGCAGCTGCTCCTGAAACCGTTTTTTTTCCTCCTGGGATTGCCGCCGCTGGAGAACTAAAGAAATCTGTTTTGCCAACGTATCGATCAGGTTCCGCTCTTCTTTCAAGAATGGCCCTTCATCCAATTCCGGCTTTTTTTCCAAATAAACGACTTTCACGAATCCTCTGCGTTCGTCGTTCACGATAAGCGCGGCTGTTTGCGAAGAATCGCCGTCCCTGAAATTCGCCGTCGCATACAGGCGTTCGTCGAAAAGTATACACCCAGCCGCAATTTCAGGATACTGCCAGGCGGGAGGCAATAATTCGGCGATTCCCTGCAAAAGACAATCCAGCGTGATGTTGGGCCGGTCGGCAAGCTGGGCGAGGCTATACAGGCAGGTCAATTCCTTGACTCGTTCCCGCAAGGCGGTCATGTGCGAGTGAATATCAATGTCGCGAAGAGGCATTGGAAACACGCCCATAAATTTGGGATAAATTTTTTAACCGTTCCCCCGCCTCGTCCGTCAGCATTTCCGGCGAATAGCGCCATTGCCAGTTCCCGCCGGGACGGCCGGGGAGGTTCATACGCGCTTCCGTACCCAGCCCAAGCACATCCTGCAGAGGAATGATGGCCGTATCGGCGGTGGACGCCAGTAACAAGCGAATCAGATCCCAATGAATTTCTTGCCCGTCGGTCGCGAGATACCGCTTCACGTGTTCCCGCTCTTTTTTGATTTGCGCGGTGGATTGGGTGCTTCCCTCGCCGCAGTTGTTCCACCATCCGACAGTCGTGTCGTTGTCGTGCGTGCCGGTATAGGCGACTAGATTCTGTTCGTAATTGTGCGGCAGGTAAGGATTCTCCGCATCCGAACCGAATGCGAACTGCAAAATCGCCATGCCGGGAAATTCGAAACGCTTGCGCAATTCCTCCACTTCCGGCGTGATCAATCCCAAATTTTCGGCAATGATGGGCAGCTCGCCCAGCGCCCGTTCCAGCGTTTCGAACAGCGCCGCGCCCGGTCCTTGCACCCAGCGCCCGTTGATGGCGGTCTTTTCCCGCGCCGGCACTTCCCAAAACGCCTCGAACCCGCGGAAATGGTCAATGCGGACGATATCGACGAGGCGGAAGATTTCATGAAAACGAGCGATCCACCACTGAAAATCCCGCTGCGCGATCGCGTCCCAGCGATAAATCGGATTGCCCCACAGCTGGCCGGTTTTGCTGAAATAATCGGGCGGCACCCCGGCCACGACGGTCGGCCGGCCCATCTCGCCGAATTTGAACAAATCCTGATTCGACCACGTATCCACGCTGTCGTGCGCGACGTAAATGGGGATATCGCCGATGATTTGAATCCCTTTATCATTGCAATACTGTTTCAAGGCGCGCCATTGCTTGAAAAACACGAATTGCCAATATTTTTGCGATTCGATCTCAAGAGATAGTTTCTGCGTCCAACCGGCGAGGGCATCCTGATGCCGCTGCACCGTTTCCGTTTCCCATTCGCTCCACACCGCGCCGTCGTGCGCGTTTTTCAGCGCCATAAATACGGCAAAATCGTGCAGCCACCAGCCGCTTTCCCAACTATATTTCTCAAATTCCTCTTTTTGCGGCGGTAACGCATGGTTCCGAAAATTCATGAAGGCTTTTTTGAGCAAAAAATATTTGGCCGGAATCACTTTGCCGTAATCGACCTTATCCTTTTCGAACGGCGGCGCTTCCTGTAAATCGTCGGACGATAAAAACCCGTCCCGCGCCAATTCCTCCAAATCGATCAGCAACGGATTTCCCGCAAATGCGGAAAAGCATTGGTAGGGAGAATCCCCATACCCCGTCGGACCAAGAGGAAGCACCTGCCAAAGGCTCTGTTCCGCCGCGGCAAGAAAATCGATGAATTGATATGCGCCCGCGCCGAAATCACCGATGCCGAATCGACCCGGAAACGAGGTGGGATGAAGCAAAACACCACTGGAACGTTGAAATTTCACGTTGAAAATCCATTCCTGATTAAAGTTTTGAACCATTGTAAGAAGATATCATATCGTTTTGCGGGTGAATTTTCCAGTAAGTAAACAGGAATGATTCGCAAACAGGCTAATCGATTCTCTCTTGGGGCTGGGGGGGATGACAGAATTCAGTAGTCAGTAGTCATTTTGCGTTGACACCCGCCCGTCCCCGATGAACGCTTTCCGCCTCGCCAAGCAATACCCGGCCCGTTCGCTGGATCGCCTTGTTCAAGTAGGCGAGAAAACGAAGCAAGAGCGGCGCGGGAATTTTCCCCGGCCCAACCGCATCCCCATCAAACCGTATTTTTATAAGAATGGTTCGTGTTCATTCATGGTTTTCTCTCCCGGGAAAACAGCGTTCACCATTACCGCCGGACGCTCTCTTCCACCAGCGCGGTTTCTTCCGGCGTTAAGCCGTATAAACCATACACCATTGATCCCACATTCCGCACATTGAGGACACCTGATTTTTGATTTTTTTTCCAAGTAAAGTCAAGAAGTTAGGTCCTGTTGAGGTTACCCATAGTCGATCGTTTTAATCTCCAGGATGCATGTAAGCATCTCAACTTCTTGTTTGTGTAAGTCTCTCAAATGTTTGAGTGCGTTTTTATGTGCCTTGTATTGCTCGGAAACCTTTTTCACCCATTCCCGATCCGCGACGCGAACAATCTTGGTTTTCAGTTTTCCCTCGACCCAGCGAGAGATTCGTGTAGCCAAGTGACCGCCTCGTTCATGGCAGTAGCAGGTAGGTATACCGCAGCGAACCAGGATCTCGGCGTAAGTTCCGGCAACCAGTGTTTCCTCGCGCGAGAAGAGACTCAGTACGTGTTCGCGCTCGGTCTGTAGCTGGTGCAATTTTTTTACAATTTCTTGTAATTTTATTTGTGCAAGCATGGTGTTCCCTTATCTTATCCTATAAATAATTGTTTTATAGAATAAGAAAAGGGAGTAGACAAGATGCATATTCAACGTGGATTAAAAAAGGATTCATCGCTTAAGAAGTTCGTGATTGGCGCGCATCCGATCATCAAGCATTTTCTGGAACTCCTCACCGTCCATGAGATAGTGGGCACTTATATGCAGTCGGATAAGCGCATGAGGCTCGACAATGACAAAATCACCGCGCTTTTGATCCACCACATTCTGACCACGCCCCATCCTTTGTACGAGATTCAGGACTGGCTCAACTCGTTGGACGCGGGGCCGGTGGGACTTGCACCGGAGGACCCCCAATATGTTCAGGACGATCGCATGGTGCGAGCGCTCGTCCGCTTCTATCACTCCCGACATCAGGAGGTTTTTTTTCGCCTGGCCTTGCGAGCCATCAAGCTGTTCGAACTGGATTGCACGCAGCTGCATCAAGATACCACCACCATAACCTTTGCAGGAAAATACCCGGGGTGGTGCGCCCAGGAGTTGCTCACGAACGGAATCAACAAGGGCCACCGTCCCGATTTGAAGCAGTTGGTGCTGGGATTGACCGTGACCGCCGCCGGATCGGCGCCCCTCTTGCATCGTATTTATGACGGGAATCAGACCGACGATCGCCTTCATCCCGCCAATCACAGGCGGCTCCGGAAACTCTTGCAGCGCGTCGATTTCATCTCGGTGGCCGACTGCAAACTGGCCACCGAGGAAAATCTGCAAAAGCTCTCGGCTTGGGGCGGTCTCTTTGTCACGGTGATGCCCCGAACTATGAAAAAGGCCTCTCGCTCCATCAGATCGGAAAGAAGTATGGCATATCCAAACAGGCTGTTCATCAAGGATTCAAGCGACGGGGCTATTCCCTCCGATGCAATCTGTTTCGGCCTTGTCAGGTATTTCTCGGCAATACCTATACCATGAGACAGAACGGATATTACGCAATGAGCAACGGAAAAAGATCATACATTCACCGCGATGTCTATGAATACTACTTTGGTGAAATTCCAGACGGCTATGATGTCCACCACAAGGACGGCGACAGAAGCAATAATGACATCGGCAATCTGGAAATTTACACGAAATCCGAACACGGGAAGGTTGACATGGAAGATGAACGGTAAAAAACAGCAGTAGAAACAAAAATGATAAGGATAAAAAGATTAACATGTCTATAAAAACAAGAAACAAAAAATAAAATCGCTTGGCAATCACTCTTCTTCTTTTTTCCCCAATCAAACCTTCACGACATCCATGCCTGTTTGTGAGTCGGTCTTTTGTTCAACCGTGTTATTGTTCTTCGAGATCATCTCTTGGCTTACCTTGTCCCTGAGTTTCTTGGCTTTCTTTTCAAGAAATGCGTTCCAGACCATGCTTGCGTGTATCGCTTCTTTCTCAAACATTTTCATCGCAAGGTCGTGGATCATTCGGTTGGTCGGTTTCGTCATCTTTTGGTTCAAGATGAAATGGGCTTTGTTGTAGCAGTCGTTGAAGATCGCCGTATGCACTGATCCGAGAATTTTCTGGATTTCCGCAATTTCCTGCGTGTTGATGCTGATCTGAATCCATCCCTTTGGCGTCATGACGTTTCGGACAAATCCGATCTTATCGCACTGTTCCAATGTCGTGTTTCTTCTAATCTCTGTTTCCATGATTTCGCGGTCTACCATTTTGCCAAATTCCATGAGGTTGTTCTCTTTTTCATCCA
Organism: Candidatus Omnitrophota bacterium; assembly: GCA_003598175.1. Lineage (GTDB taxonomy): Bacteria > Hinthialibacterota > Hinthialibacteria > Hinthialibacterales > Hinthialibacteraceae > SURF-12. The sequence goes on along the minus strand of QZKN01000132.1, from coordinate 32,277 downwards.
TCTGCATGTTTATCACCTGATGTTTTTACAAGTCTTTTCAGACAGTTCAGGCAAAGCCGATCTTTGAAACCGCTTTGCCGTCGACCAAGCAATCCGAACTGACAGCCCGAATGCGTCCAGCCGATATTTTTCTCTTATTGATGAGCCAACCCTCACAGGGAAATTGTGGGTTGCCCACGCAACCCATTGCCGTCTGGCAATAGATTTCTGAACAAGGTTGGCGATCCATCGCAAATGAAACAGAGGAGAAATGAGAATCGTGGCAGCGAAAACCTCGCGCGTTTTGGCGGTAATATTTTGCGAAGCCAATTCAATAATATTTTATCATATCTGTGAAGCCATCTGCCAAAACCAACGGCATTTAAGAAGTTCCCGTATCCCCGATGGATCGGGAAATTCTTAAAGACGTTGAGACGAGGTTTTCGGGGGTGGGGAAAAATTCACAATACTGTTTTTTGCGGAGCAAATTCGAAGCGAACCGTGACTTATAAAGGTTTGAGTGCGAATTCATTTGTTTTATTGATTATTTCTCCATGATGAAATACTTTCCCAATCCGCATGTTGTGTTTTTACCGACGTGCAGCTGCTCGCCTATCCGTAACAATCCCCATGCAAAGTTGTCCAATCCACTAAACGTGACTCGACCCACAAGTCCGCTGACATCCAACCGTTTTTGCTGCCGCGACGACCAGCGTTCCGCCAGCTGCCAATGTGTTTCATCACATTTGACTCCGATTTCATCGAAAAACGGCGGCTTGATTTGGGAACAGAGTTCGAATTCACCCCATGCGGCGATTCGCTGCCACAAACGGCGAAAAAAGATCGGACCGTCGACGCTTTTCAGGATTCGATTCTTGGAAACCAATTGGGTAGGCGTTTCCAGCTTGATTTCGGCGCGTTCGGAATCGGATGGTTTCTGCAAATCCGTGAACGTGTAAACGGCGGGGAGAATATTGATTCCGGAATCATCCGGTCGGAAAATCGGATGGGGGAGAATCCGCACCGCGATCAGTTCGAAAGGGACCAAATCCGGTCCCAGTCCGTTTGCGGCCATGATTTTGAGCGAATAAAGCAAGGCCGGGAGAAACGCCGGGGCGGATGCGAGAATCGGTTTGCCGATCCATTGCGCCCGGATTCCATCACCGCACCTCATATTTCCACCACAATCGCGATGGACGTCGAATAAAAACGGTTGCGTACGATTGGGCGAGGACGTGGAATTCCGCTCGTAACACAAATCGTAGAGCGGAATCGCTTGCGGCAATTGTACACAGGATTCTCGCAGAGCGTGACCGAAAGCGCCGTGAAAGACCGGTCCGAGAAATCGCGGAATCGATCCCTCCTCCAGCGCCCTCAATTCAAATTGCAGCGCAAACCACGACGGTCGTTCAAGAATTGCATTGGTAGGCAGCGACATTTTGCAATGAACCATTCATTGTCAGGAATCGAGCTTCGTCATCAATGTCAATCATGGAGGAAAAAGGGAAAAATGAAAAGAGGAGCAAGCAAAAATCGGGTATCAGGTTCAGGGTATCAATCCCACATTTACCAAACCCTGGCCCCTGCTGTTCTCAATCCTGTCCTCACCAGGAAGTTGTTTCCACGGCTCACTAAGTCCTGGTTTCCCACCTGCTCGACGTGTCGTCTCAATCCTGTCCTCACCAGGAAGTTGTTTCCACAAAGTCGCGTGAGTCAAAGGAAGCGCTCTATTTGAGGTAGTCTCAATCCTGTCCTCACCAGGAAGTTGTTTCCACGAACAATGCGACTTCGGTACGCTTGCCTATATGGTGTCTCAATCCTGTCCTCACCAGGAAGTTGTTTCCACTGTTTAAAGTTGAGACAAAAAAAATTGTTAAGAAAGTCTCAATCCTGTCCTCACCAGGAAGTTGTTTCCACAAAATATGTATCCGGATCCAGTTATTGTAGAATTTTTGAGTCTCAATCCTGTCCTCACCAGGAAGTTGTTTCCACTTTAAGATTGAAACAGAGAAGGTCATCATTCGTGGGGAAGTCTCAATCCTGTCCTCACCAGGAAGTTGTTTCCACTTTGGACAAGCCCCACCGTCATTCGCAAAGTACAATTGTCTCAATCCTGTCCTCACCAGGAAGTTGTTTCCACCGCGCAGATTGCCTTCTTCATCGACTAGGTGTGGGAGTCTCAATCCTGTCCTCACCAGGAAGTTGTTTCCACTGTGAAAAACAGGGAGAAATTGAGATGAAAGTAGATTTAGTCTCAATCCTGTCCTCACCAGGAAGTTGTTTCCACATGGTACCAATAGTTGTTGTGTCAATTGTGTTCAATGTCTCAATCCTGTCCTCACCAGGAAGTTGTTTCCACTTTTCGATAATTATGGTACCAATTGTTGTTGTATCAGTCTCAATCCTGTCCTCACCAGGAAGTTGTTTCCACTTATCATAATAAGCAAAACGATTTGGAAGTAACTATATAGTCTCAATCCTGTCCTCACCAGGAAGTTGTTTCCACATGAAGCTTTTACATTTTTATGTATTACCGCGGTAATTGTCTCAATCCTGTCCTCACCAGGAAGTTGTTTCCACTTCCAAAAAGTGGAGAGGATTCTCACCGACGCTATTAGTCTCAATCCTGTCCTCACCAGGAAGTTGTTTCCACGAAACCTCTTCTGGTTTCTTTCATACTTCTAGTTGTTAGTCTCAATCCTGTCCTCACCAGGAAGTTGTTTCCACGAAACCGAAATTTGACTATATATATAACAGTTTAATAAGTCTCAATCCTGTCCTCACCAGGAAGTTGTTTCCACTTGATCACACGTTACGACTATGTAAGGTGGGCAGAACCCGTCTCAATCCTGTCCTCACCAGGAAGTTGTTTCCACATCAAGAGAGATAAGGCATATCGAGAAACAGAATTTCAAAAGTCTCAATCCTGTCCTCACCAGGAAGTTGTTTCCACGAAGGCCTCATCGCAACAGCGGAGGGGAATTACGTAGTCTCAATCCTGTCCTCACCAGGAAGTTGTTTCCACCCTTTGATGGAATACTACTCGCAGGGATGCTCAGCAGAGTCTCAATCCTGTCCTCACCAGGAAGTTGTTTCCACTCCCCCCCTCTGAAATGCCTGTCATTATTGGGGATTTCCGCGCGTTTGCGGTACTACCCCCTTTTTTAATTACATGTAATGTAACTTCATGCTGCCAAACGTGCATAAGTCCAATAAAATCAACCAGCGGTAGCTCACTTTCTCATGTATTTTCTGATCCCGTCACCATTAAATCCAGATTCCAGAGGTAGTTAACAAAAAATCTACCCTTTTCCTGAAAAAAAGATTTCATTCGATTGTACGGATGTCCATAAATTCGAATGAACCAATGATTTTACAGTTATTATTTTAAACCCAATTGGGAATCCATTTCAAGAGGAATGTTCACTTTTTACAAATTTTTTTTCCTGTTCAACTACACCATAAAAAAACGAGCCGGTTCCATGATTTCCGTTTTTCCTTTGCCCGCAGTCAGTTCCCGGCAGGTTTTGCACAAGTTGTAACAACGCAGAGTATCGGGTGGTGAATTCATCACTTTTTGAGTTTCTTCCAACAGTCGTTCCATTTTTTCATCTTCCAACCAGCATTCGAATACGCTTTTTTTAGGGTTCATCCCACAAAATCTTCATTTTCCTGGCGGCGTGGATTAATTTTGTATCTAGAGTGGCTAGCGGCCATCCACGGCGAAGCGCCAATTCCGCATAGGCGGCGTCATAAGCCGTCAATTCATGTCCCCGCATCAATAAAAGAAGATTCTGAAAAAGGATCGGATTCTGCAACGGATCAATTTCAATCGGCAAGCCTTGATAAAGCCAATGGACATAGCGTTGTGTATCTTCCGGAACGATCCGTTTGCGCTTTTCCGCCAGATATAAAACGTTGATCACCTCCAAAGTCCAAATAAAGGGAACCGCCACTTTTACACCAGCCTCGATTTTGCGGCGCAACGCTTCGCTTCGAGGATTGCGTTCCTCTTTGAAACACCATGCCATGGTCATGGAACAATCCAGAACGACGCCTTCCATCAACGCCGACCTTCCGCGATGAGATCCTGCACTTTCAAACCGCCGAGTGAGTTCTTTTCGCAAAGGTTATCCAATTCTTTAAAAGCCTGACAAATCATTTCGGCAGATGGGGAACGAACGGGAATCAGTTGCGCAATGGGGGAACCATGCTTCGTGATGGTAAAACTTTCACCGTTTCCGACACGAATAATCAGCTCGGATAAATGAGTTTTGGCTTCGAATAAACCGACCTGTTCCATGTTGGTCATCTCCTTTAACCAGTCAATAACCAGTTTAATTGAATATCAGCAAAAAGTAAATCTCATTATGTTTTTTTTTAAATTCATCCCATGATTCCGGCGTAAAAGGATTTGATTCAAAAAGCTCTCTCTTCTTTTCATATATTCACATATTCGCAATAAAGAGTGAATTTATGTAAATTATGGATAGCATTCATATTCCCGGAGATGAAAAATAGTTATTATTATTTACCGACCAGAGAAGCGTCGCAGGGTCTGGAAACCCGCGGGCCGGTGCGCACGATATCGCCGATGCTGTTCACGCCGTTGCTGACGTTGAAGGCGGCGACGCTGCCATAGGTTTGTGTGCCGTCCGGTCCGGCGCTGGCCAATCGCCATTCCGAGCAACGGAAGGAGTCGCTTAACACCGTGGCTTTGCTGGTGTTAAACGCTGTCCAGGCGTCGACGTAGTCATACGTATCATACGCTTCGTGCTGATCCTCGTTTAAACGAGCGCCGTGAATGCGCACCAGAAACGGATCTTGCGGGACGGATGAAATATAGGAGATGGGTGTGGTGAGGGGCGCCAAACGTTTTGAAACCGGCCAGATATTACCGCCTTGAAAAGTCAGCCATACCGGATACATATTATTGTCCAGACGATAACTTTCGAGAGCGGTATCGATTGATTTCATTTCCGATTCGACTTTTGCGATTTTCGCGCGCACCTGCGCATTCAAAAAATTCGGAACCGCAATCGCCGCTAATATGCCGATAATGGCGACCACAATCAAGAGTTCGATCAGCGTAAACGCTTTATTTAATTGCATGAACCGTACCTGCTTAAAATAATTTGGTAACAACTAATATAGTGTCCCACATCGGCAATGACAAGTCGCCATTAATTCCGGGTTATGAATCGGCGCCTATTGCCGCAGCCGGTTCCGACTTCTATACTCTTTTTTTACCGATTCTTTTTCCATGGGCTCATAGAATGAAAAGCCATCGTTTTTATGGTTTCAACACAGGATACAAATAAACTACGTCATGCACACGTGGGTAAAGCAAGCGTCCCCGCTTGCACGAACAACGCAGGCGAGGACGCCTGCTTTACCCGCATTTGTTTTTATATAAGCCGCCATGACCAATAGGTCGCAACGAAGGATGAAATTCACTCGTAGGGGCAGATTTCAAACCTGCCCCTACGACAGGTATTTTTATATAAACGGACTTGTTCAATTGATTACAACGAGGGATGAAAATGTGCGCTTCATTCCCCACTTAATCCCCCCGTCAACGGGGGGAAATGGGCTTTCATCTCGTTTACGGGGGGAAATAGGCTCCCGACCCGTTTATGGGGAGGGTTGGAAAGGGGATATTTTCACCCCCAAATCATATATCGATAGGTATTAAGAATGAAAACACAAGAAATCCGTGATCGCTACCGTGAATTCTTCGTATCGCGCGGCCATGAGGCATGGCCCAGCGATTCTCTCACGCCTCGCAACGACCCGACCCTGCTTTTTTCCAGCGCCGGGATGGTGCAGTTCAAGCCCTACTTCCGCGGCGAAATGGGAGACACGCTGAAACGGGTCACCACCTGCCAAAAATGCTTCCGCACCAGCGACATTGAGAACGTCGGGCATACGGAACGGCATCATACCTTCTTTGAAATGTTGGGGAATTTCTCCTTCGGCGACTATTTCAAGCGGGAAGCGATTCGTTGGGCGTGGGAATTTTCCATTGACGAAATGAAACTGCCCGTCGAAAAATTATGGGCCAGTATTTATGAAAACGACGAAGAATCTGCGAAAATTTGGCTGGAAGAATCCGACATTCCCGCCGAACGAATCGTTCGTCTGGGCGCGGAAGACAATTTCTGGCCGGCGTCGGGGATTTTAGGTCCCTCCGGTCCCTGCTCGGAACTTTATTATGATCAAGGTCCCGGCGTGGGATGCGGAAAACCGACTTGCGCGCCCGGCTGCGACTGCGACCGTTATTTGGAATATTGGAATCTCGTATTTACCCAATTCGATCGACAACCGGACGGCTCATTGCCGCCCTTGGATCGGAAAAATATCGACACCGGTCTGGGATTGGAACGAATGGCCTGCATCATGCAGGGCGTTCACTCCAATTTCGACACGGATACGCTCTCGCCTATCATTCGCTACTTCGAAGAACGGACCGGATACAAATTTCACGACGATAAAACCCGCGACGTGTCTTTTCGCGTGCTGGCGGATCACATTCGCGCTGTCACATTTGTCTTGACCGACAATGTCATGCCGTCCAACACCGGCCGCGGCTATGTGTTACGCCGAATCATGCGCCGCGCCATTCGGCATGGCCTGGTGTTAGGTCTCGAAAAGGATTTGTTGGCGTCCGCGATGGAAATTGTCGTGGATGTCAACAAAAAAGAGTACCCCGATCTCGCCGAAAATTTCTCGTTCACGCGGAAAATCGCCGCGGCGGAAGAAGAAGCCTTTCGCACCACGCTCAATCGCGGCCTGGTTATGCTGGGAGAAATGATCGATGAGATGAAACCTGGCAAAGAAGCCGTTCTGCCCGGTGAAAAGGCGTTCCTGTTATATGATACATATGGATTTCCGGCGGATTTGACCAAGGAAATTCTGAAGGAACGCGGATTTGCCGGATACGATGAAGAATCATTCCAAAACTGCATGGAGGAACAGCGGACACGGGCGCAGGCCGCCTGGCGGGGATCCGGCGAGACCAAAGTCGAAGTGGAAATCGGCGTACCGGCAACCATTTTTTCCGGATACGAATCACTCGTCGAAGAAAGTACGATTTGGGCGTTGTTTCACGACAAAAAACGGATCGAATCGGCGATAGCGGGACAGGAAGTGGAAATCGTGGTGGAAAAAACGCCCTTTTACGCCGAATCCGGCGGACAGGTCGGCGACAAAGGGGTAATCGAGGATCTTTCCGGAAACGATGCGGCGGTGCGGATTGAAACCACGCACAAAACCGCATCCGGCGTTTACGTGCATTTCGGCGTTGTTGAGCGTGGCATCATTCGGGAAAAAGATCCTGTGCGTCTCGTTGTCGATCGGGAACGCCGTTTGCCCATCCAAAAAAATCACACCGCCACCCATCTCCTGCACGCCGCTTTGCGTCAGGTGCTGGGAACACACGTCAAACAATCCGGTTCGCTGGTCGATCCGGATTATTTCCGCTTTGATTTTACACACTTTGAAGCGATGAAATCGGCGGAAATACAAAAAGTGGAGGAAATCGTCAATCGCTGGGTGTATGAAAACCACCCGGTAAAAACCGAGATTACGTCGTTGAAAGATGCGCAGGCGAAGGGGGCGATGGCATTGTTTGGCGAAAAATACGGCGATCAGGTTCGTACGGTGGCGATACTTAACGAAGACGCAGACAATCAAAATGTCAGTCTGGAATTGTGCGGGGGGACGCACGTGCGCGCCACCGGCGATATCGGTTATGTGCGGATTTTGACCGAAAGTTCCATTTCCGCGGGAAATCGGCGAATCGAAGCCATATCCGGACCGAAGGCGGTGGAATTCATACAAAAAGAACACGAACAACTGCGCGCCATAGCCTCCATTTTAAAAGTCGCGGCGGACGAAACGCCGGAGCGGGTCAATCGATTGCTGGAGCAGATAAAAAACCTCGAAAAAGAAAACAAGGAACTACGGCAAAAACTGTTGCGGGGAGAAACCACCAATCTGCTGGATGGAGTGGCAGAAATCGGTGGAATCGCTGTTCTCACGCGTGAAATGGACGGCGGCGGAAAAGAGGAACTGCAGGCGGCCATGGATGCGCTGATGTCCGGCGCGAAAAAACGTGTGGCGGTGCTGGCCGCGGCGGCTGATGGGAAACTCACAATCGTATGCGGCGTCAGCGACGACCTCACCAATCGCCTGGATGCGGGAAAAATCGTGAAGGAAATCACAAAGATCACCGGCGGCGGCGGCGGCGGACGAAAGGATCGCGCCCAGGCAGGCGGGAAAGATGCCTCCAAATTGCAGGAAGCGTTTGCCAAAGTGAAAGAAATTGTTACCGTCTTATCTTGACGAGATCGTAAATCGTAGGGTGGGTTGAGCATTTGCGAAACCCACCATCGCTTTGTAAACTAAAATGGTGGGTTTCACTTCGTTCAACCCACCCTACAAAAACTCAATTTATGTGAACTTTAAAGACAAAACTCTCCATTCCTTTACAATCACCGCATTGACTACGCAAGGCGAAGGTATTGCGCGTCATGAAGGGAAAGCTGTTTTTATCCCCTATACATTGCCGGGCGAAGAGTGGGAAGCACAAATCATTGAAACGCATAAAAATTTCAATCGTGCGTTTCCGATTCGTCTCGTTTCTTGTACAGAAAATCCTTCTTCTAAGCGAATTGAGCCTCGCTGCCCTCATTATGGCCGTTGCGGCGGTTGTCAATTGCAGCATGTCGCCTATGACGACCAGCTGGAGCTGAAACGATCCTGGTTGCAGGAAACATTCAAGCGGATTGCCCATTTGGATGTTGATGTTCGTCCGCTGATTTATGCCGACGCGTGGGAATACCGCAATAAGATGACGATTCCGTTGATCGAAATCGACGGTAAAGTTCGTTATGCCTTTCATCACGCCTATTCACCCGCTGATTTTGTTGCGATCAAGGATTGTCTGATCGCGCGAAGGGAAATCCGCGACTTGCTTTCACCGGTTTGCGATGCGCTTCATCGAATTTCGTTGGGATTGATGTTGCACTCGGTTAAAAATGCTCACGGATCCGGCATTTCATTTCGCATTGCAAATGAACGGAAAACCGTGCAGCTGTACAATATGAAAATATCGCCAGCCAATCGACGGTTATTGAAAGAAATACTGCTGGGAACGGTTTTGGATGCGTTGATTTTCCCTGATTTCGGCGAGAGCAAGGAAACAAATCATAGTTCCGCTAGTACACGAAGCGAATCGGATATTTTTCTGCAAGTAAACGATTCCGTATGTGCTTTGCTTTATGATTATGTTGAAAACCTGCCATTTTTAGGGAATGAAAGTCTGCTGGATGGATATTGTGGGGTAGGTTTGTTAACGAGAAAACTTGCAAGGCGTTTTGAGCGAGTGCATGGAGTGGAATCGAATCGCTTATCTGCCCAAAACGCAGAAATCGGCGTTCAAAATAATGAACTCGGTGAGAAAGTAACCATTTATCAACAAACGATGGAGCATTATTTGCGGGATCGAAAAGAGATTTATCAAACCGTGATTTTGAATCCGCCGCGATCAGGTTTATCGAAGCAAGTCCGTTCTCGAATTCCCTCACTTAAAGCGAACGATATTGTCATGATTTCCTGCCATCCCGCCGCTCTTGCCCGCGACGCGGCTGCTTTTGTCGATGAAGGATACCAAATCGAAAGCTTGCAGCCTTTCGATATGTTTCCGCAAACACATCATCTGGAAACGGTCATTCACCTGCGGAAAAAGTAAAGATTTCATCGAATCTATTTTTAACGCTGGTTTTTTTGCAAAATGAAGATACAATAGGAATAAAGAAGAGATATTCTTTTATATTACTAAATGAACAGGAATCTATGCAACCCGCGATTATCATTTGTAACCTGCCATCCAATTTATCCAAGCCTTTGTTCGAGAAAATTCTCAGCGCCAATAACATTGCCTGGAAAGACGTGATTCTGCGTGAAGCGCCGGATGCGCCCGAACCTTCCCAGGAAGCGTTTGTCGTGCTCAAAAAACAAAAAAGATTGGAAAAAGTGCTTATTCAATTGAATGAATGCGAAATCGCCGACCGCACTTTACAAGCGACCGTCGCGGATGAAAACGTAATCGAATCGTTTCGTCCTTCTAAAGAAGTTTCTCCCGTCAAACCGGAAAAGAAGCCGGAGACAAAAGTCAGCGCGGATGAAAACGTAATCGAATCGTTTCGTCCTTCTAAAAAAGTTATTCCCGCCAAACCGGAAAAGAAGCCGGAGACAAAAGTCAGCGCGATCGTTGATGGCGTGGAAATTGCCGACGATACTTTGCGTATTCCCTTCCATTCTTTGGGCTTATCGGAAATTGTGCAAAGCAATATTGACAAACTGGGGTTCGAAGCCACCACACCCATACAGGCGTTGGCGATTCCACCGATCATGAAGGGATCCGACCTGATCGGAGAGGCGCAAACCGGCACCGGCAAGACACTGGCGTTCGCCATTCCCATGATCGAGCGAATCCTGCCGCAAACCGTCCGCCGTTTGCGCGGCTTGGTGCTCGCGCCGACTCGGGAACTGGCGATTCAAATCAAGGAAACCTTCGACGACCTTCTCGAAGGCACTCATCTTCGCGCGGTGGTGGTTTACGGCGGCGACCATATTATCGATCAATTGATTGAAATGCACGATGGAATGGACATTCTCATTGCTACGCCCGGCCGGTTGCTCGATCTGCGCGGACGAGGCCGTCTGCGTTTCGACTGCGCCGAAATCGTGGTATTGGACGAAGCCGACCGGATGCTTGATATGGGTTTCATGCCACAAATCAAAAGCGTGTTTGGAAGTTTTTACGAACATCCGCAGACGCTGTTGTTTTCAGCCACCATCCCGCCGGAACTGCGAAAATTGACCGGCGTCGATATTGTCGATCCCGTTTTTGTGAAAGTGGGTTATAACAAACTGACGCCGCTCGATACGGTCACACAATCTGTGATTAACGTTTCCCTTGATGACAAATGGCATGGATTGCTTGATATTCTCGACCATGAAGAGGGACCGTTCCTGATTTTTGCGCGCACCAAGCGCGACACGGAGCGCCTGGCGCGAAAACTGATCGATCACGGGTATCCCGCCACCCGAATTCACGGCGATATCAGCCAGGCCGACCGTCTCAAGGCGTTGAACGCTTTTCGTATGGGGCGATATGATATTCTCGTCGCCACCGATGTCGCCTCGCGCGGGCTTGATATCGAAGGCATCGCTCACGTGATCAATTATGATTTGCCGATGGCGCCGGAAGATCACCTGCATCGCATCGGCCGCACCGCGCGCGCGGGCGCGACCGGCAAGGCGACGACATTCGTGACGAACAAAGATCGCCGTTCGCTCAAACAATTTCGCAGTGTACTGGGACAAGTATCATAAAGGAGAAGGAGAAGGAAATGACAAAAAAAATGGGAATTGCAATCTGTATCGCCGGGTTATTGCTCATCGTCGGTTTTGTATCCGCCAAATCGGCGGCAGAGAAGGAATTTTCATCGACCACGATCCAAATCGGCATGATCGTTTCCGACATGGAGCAGTCGCTGCACTTTTACAAAGACATCATCGGCTTCCGGCAATTCGATCCGCCTTCCTTCGAAGTCGACGCCGATTTCGGAAAACGATCGGGATTGACCGATTCACTTCCCATTCACGTCGAAGTGCTGAAATTGGGCGACGGAGACGCCGCCACCCAGCTGAAACTCCTGGCCTTCGGCGATAAGGCCAAAAAACAGGAGAATGAATACATCCATTCTCAAACAGGCATTCAATATCTGACCATTTTCGTCAAAAAACTCGCGCCATTCGTCGCCAGCCTGAAAGAACACAATATAAAACTGCTGGGCGAGACGCCGATTCCGTTGGGAAGCGAAAACCACTTCGTTCTCGTCAAAGATCCGGATGGAACCTTCGTCGAACTCATCGGCCCGATGAATTGATTCTCAATTGGTTACTCCTTTTCGGCTTAATGGCAAGAATTTCTTTTCTTTCCGCTGTTTTTAATCCTCGAATCGCATAAAGTGTGATTGTCGAGGATACGCCCTGCTCGCGTAGTCGTTTGATGTAGGGCAAAATCCGATCAGGAGCCGAACGCAGGTTGTCTTTCAACACCCACCCCACTCCCTTTTGAACTGTATCCTCTCCATCCCATATTAGATTGTCGCACAAACGTAAGACATCATCGCTGAATTCTCCCGATTTACCGACTTTTCGAACAAAGGTAACCACACTCGCGCGACGTTTCCAGCGATTCGATGAACGGTTCCACGATTCCAACAACGCCAGCGTTTCCTTTGTATATTTGGGCAATAACGGTTGCATTACTTCGAGGCAGAGGTGATCGACGTGTGACCAGCTGCGAAAGTGTTCCGCCAGATAGTCCAATATCGAGAATTGTTCAGGCAACAATTCCAGCACGCTGATGGCAACAACATGAATTCCGGCATGTCCAAGTTCACCGATGTTTTCACTGAGAAGGGCGGTTGCGAATTCCAAACGTTTTTCCAGCGTCAGGGTGAGAAAACGCGAATCGAAGCGCTTCATGATGTTATAAAAATCGGTGGCTTTGAGACCATAACACAGGTATTCCTCATCTTTATGGAATTTGCGATCCGGCTTCAAGGTTTGATTTCCCGCGGCCATTTGTATTTCTTGATGAAGATCCGCAATCATGGTTTCGATCATGGGCTTTTCTCACAATTTTCAAATTCAATCTTTTTTCCGCTTGTGTTGTTTTCGTATAGTATGATACCATGCATATCCATACATCGTAAAAGGATCCTAAAAAGAGGAGACGGAAATGAACAACAATAAGACTTTCTGGTTTTTGTTTATTGTAATTGGAATTTTACTCGTGAATTCGGGCTCAATTTTGGGGCAATCATCCACGGACAAACCGGTTTATATGGACGCAAGCCGACCGATCGAGGAGCGGATCGATGATCTGTTGGCGCGGATGACGTTGGAAGAAAAGATCGGGCAGATGAACATGCCCTGCGTGTATGTGGGGGAATTGGGAAGAGAGATTCCGCATAAGCTGGAAAACTGCCGGAAATTCGCGGAGGGAACCTACACGAGCGACATTGGACCGGGCGGCGGATTTTTTACGTTGGCAAACACGATCCTGCTTGAAGGTCCCCGGCAACAGGCGGACTATTTCAACGAATTGCAGAACATCGCGACAACGAAAACGCGGTTGAAGATTCCCTTGTTACAGACGGAAGAAGGCACGCACGGCCTGATGTGCTCGGGCGGTACGATTTTTCCGGAAGGCCTGGCTCTGGGCAGCACGTGGAATATGGATTTGATCGAAGATATCTACACGATCGCGGCGAAAGAAGCGCGCGCGGTGGGGATTCATCAACTGTTTACCCTGGTGATCGAGCCGAATCGCGATCCGCGGCTGGGGCGGAATCAGGAAGGGTATGGCGAAGATCCGTTTTTTCTTTCCCGCATTGCCGAGCGCATTGTTAAGGCGGTGCAAGGAAACGATATTTCCGCCGACGACAAAGTCGTGGCCGGTTTTTGCCACTATCCCGGCCAAAGCCAGCCGGTCAGCGGTCTTGAACGCGGAGCGATGGAGATTTCCGAACGCTGTCTGCGGGAAGTGTTTCTGCCGCCGTGGGTATCCGGTATCAAACACGGCGGGGCGTTGGGCGTGATGGCGACCTATCCCGCCATCGATGGCACGCCGGTGCACGCATCGGAATTCATTTTGACGAAGATTTTGCGGGAAGAACTCGGCTTCGAAGGCCTGGTGTTGGGAGAGGGAAGCGGAATCACCACGCTGGTGTATGAAGGATTGGCCGCCGATCAAAAAGAAGCGGGGGTTTTGGCGCTGCAAGCGGGACTCGACGTCGGGATTTCCTATGAAGATGGTTATATGAAACCACTGGTGGAGAGTGTGAAGGAAGGCAAGGTATCGATGGCGCTGATCGACCGCGCGGTGCGACGGATTCTGCGGCAAAAGATCCGATTGGGCTTGTTTGAAAAACCCTTCGTCGATCCTGACCGCGCCGTAGCCGTCAGCCACACGCAAGAACATCAGCAGGTTGCCCTGCAGGCGGCGCGCGAAGGCATTGTTTTGCTGAAAAATGAAAACAATCTCCTGCCGCTGGATAAAAAAATAAAATCCATTGCCGTAATCGGACCGAACGCGGATCACGAGAAAAACCAGCTGGGCGATTATACTTCGATCAGCATTTTACAGGACATCGTAACGGTGCTGGACGGCATCAAAAGCAAGGTTTCTCCGCAAACGAAGGTCACCTACGTGAAAGGCTGCGACGTGATCGGAGAAGAGGGGAATGAAATCGCGCAGGCGGCGGAAGCGGCCAAGAATGCGGAAATCGCCATCGTCGTGGTGGGTGAAAACGAATGGCGTGCGCCGAATAAGAAGGGAACCAACGGCGAGGGATACGACGTGGCCAGCCTCGATTTGACCGGAATGCAGGAAGAACTGGTCAAGGCGGTTTACGCAACCGACACGCCGACCGTGGTGGTATTGATCAACGGCCGCCCACTCTCCATCCGCTGGATCGCCGAACAGATCCCCGCCATCGTGGAGCCGTGGATCTGCGGAGAACAGGGCGGCCACGCCGTCGCCGACGTTCTTTTCGGCGATTACAATCCCAGCGGACGCCTGCCGGTCACGATTCCGCGTCACGTCGGTCAGCTGCCATGTTATTATAACCATAAACCGTCAAAACAATATTGGATCACGCACGGCTGGGGAAAACCCTATGCGGACATGCCCGCCACGCCGTTGTATGAATTCGGTTATGGTTTGAGCTACACCAAATTCGAATACAGCAACCTGCAAATCCATCCCCCAAAAACCGGTCCGGCCGGAAGCGTGCAGGTAAGGGTCGACGTGAAAAATATCGGCGAGCGAGCGGGCGCGGAAGTGGTCCAGCTCTACCTCAACGATCCCATCAGCACCGTCGTCACGCCGGTGAAGGAACTGAAAGGATTTGAGAAGATTTCGCTGCAGCCGGGCGAAAAGAAAACCGCGCAATTCACGCTGACGTCCGATCATCTGGCGCTGCTGAACCGGCATCTGGAATGGGTGGTGGAGCCGGGCGAATTTTTGGTGATGGTCGGGGCTTCGTCGGAGGATATTCGGCTGGAGGGGAAATTTGTCATTGCCGGTGAATAGGCATCCCCTTTAAATTATCGTTGTTATTAGAAACGCTCTATTACAATATGATCAGAATATCCTCATCATCGATTTGGAATCAAACGGAACGGATCAAATCACTATAATCAACGATCACGATTTCCCTTCCGCCGCCTTGGCTTCCTTCTTTTTTTGAAATTCCGGATCGATTTTGATCTGATCGGAGGTGGCCCACACTTCGCGACCATTCTCGAAACGCACTTGATGCCGTTTGACGATTTCTTCCCGCCCGATCACTTCCCCGGACATACCCGGAACGATCGTATGCGCGCCGGACGGCGCCATAAACGTTTTCGCCAACACCTGATCACCGATTTCGTACAAATGTAACATATTTTTCTCCTATTTCGTGGTTCTTATGTTGATCCGATCAATGGATTCGTATTTTTATGATTTCGCAAAAATGACGATCCCAATATGATTGCCGAGGAAGAAGAGAGTTTCAAACTCACCAACTATTCACCTGAAGATATGGCCATACTCGACCATTGGCAAACTCAACTCTTTAATAAATAAACCACTCACCAACAGCGGTCTGCGCATCATCCCGAAAGGATTCGGTAATGGGCGGATCCACCGCTTCCGCATCGACGGCCAACAGAATGCTGCCTTGATTGTAATTATGCCATCCCCCGTGAACATTACTCACCACCGCGGAATCCAAACTCAGGTCAAAAGGAGTCAAGGTGACGCTGGGATGAATCACCAGACCATTATTTTGATACCGCCCGGATACCCAACCCTGTAGCAGGTCGGCGATCGAGGAGGAAACGGATTGCGTCCCGCCGACGGCCCGAATCCGACCATCCGGAGAATCCCACGTCTTCATTTCATGAATCATTCCGATTTTGCCTGCCGGAATGGAGGGAATCCAGGGATCCGCATTCTCGTTGCGGAATGCCCAACAGGAACCTTGAATGATCTCTTCCGGCCATTCTTCGGAATCGAGGATGGCCTGGATTGCGTTGGGATCCGAAAGATCAACCGTGGGCGCATCGATACGATAGCCGTTGGGCGTCTCAAAATTCGAACGTCCATCCGCCCATTCATGGCCATAGAGGGGATCGGATTCCGGAAACGGAATCCATTCCGGTCCGCTAAGAATACGAGAAATCCCAAAAGCAAACTCATTACTGGCGCCGTTCCAGTTATCGCGAAGCACGAGTCGCGCATCGTTGATTTTGTACCCGTGCAAATCGGTCAAGTCAAATTGCGCCAAAATCATTCCCATTTGTCCGGTATGAAAATAGTCGTTGTCAATCACTGCGCTGTAATAAATGATTTTGGCTTCCGCCCCGATCGGCGACCAGGTAAATGCGGCCAGACGATTGGTCGGGGTGGTTGTGGCGCCGCCGCTATAACTATTACAGATCCATCCTCCTCCACGCTTGCTTTCCGCGATATCGGGGTGTGAAAAAATCGTGATGTCCACTTCATCAATCAAATACGCGCTATCCTGCGAGAATGCGATTGGAAAATTCGGAAATAAAATGAGTGTGACAACAAAAAGAAAAAAACACAATCGGATCATGAGACGGTCTCCTTCTCTATTGATACATTGTCATTCAAATCCCCTGTTTCGGAACAATCCCATTTCCATTGTATCTGATTTTCCCCAAACGCTTCAAGGATGGTCCCTCAATCACATCACTCGGAAAGAAGCAAAGAATATAAAGTAAAATTGCTAACGCTGACCGGCAAATCCCTCGCCACTATCCCCCTATCCGCATAACAAATCCACCCGTATACCCCCCCCCCAAGAATTCACCAACCTAACCCCTAACCCCTAATTACTTCCCCAAATCTGCGGCGCATCCCCTATATGGTAGAAGCACCCGACCAAATACAAGGAAAAAAACCATGAACCACCCCAGCGACTCAATCCCCGAAACCCGTATTCCAAAAGTGGAATTCGAACGCCGCCAGCTCGAGAACATCAAAGCGCTGCTGGAAAAAATCAACGAACAACTGATGAACGCCGAAGACATTCTCGACAATAAAATCCTGTCTCTGTTCCGTCTGTATTCCTCCTACATCCGTCTATACATCCAACTGGACAATTCCGTTGGTTCTCAAGAGCAAGAAAGGGAAAACCAAAGCGACGAAAATGCATCGTCCGTAGTTTCTCTGCCGAAATCTCCGCGGAATGTGGCGTCCGAAAATCATTCACCTTCCCCCGAATCGCTCCCGCAAAATCCGGACAAAAAAATCGCCGCCCCCGTGGATTCGCCGCCTTCCTCAACAGATTCAGACACTCGAGAACAGAACGAAAAGAAACAAATTTCGCAAGTCAACCCCCTGGCAGGCCGGACGTGCAATCGCCATTCCGGCCCTTTGACGTGCATTCCGAGCGAACCGGCGCAAAGTGGATTATATGCCAAAGCCGCAATCTGTTGATCTTCAAAAAAAAAATGTTCCTCGCCGGCGACGGCTGCGTCAATCCTTCTTTTTGGTCACCACGTCCCACGGCAATACGCGGCAACGTTCGGCCCATGTTTCATATAAGGATGCCAATTCCTTCTTTTTTTCGGGATAGGTTTCCGACAGATCGTTCAATTCGGTTCGATCGACTTCGAGATCGTAGAGTTCCCAATCGCCGGGATGGTTGGACACGAGTTTCCATTTGCCTTGCCGCAGCGCGCGGTTGCCTTCGTGTTCCCAATAGATCGCTTCGTGGCTTTCGCGGATTGCGCCTTCGAAGATCGGACGCAGGCTTTTGCCTTCGAGCGGGATGATCTCGTTTCCGTCATGCGTTTCCGGGTAGTCGATTCCGGCGACGTCGAGGCAGGTGGCCATGAGGTCGATGACGTGACCGGTTTGGTTCGTCAATTGGCGCGGTTGGATGACTGACGGCCAATACGCGATGAGCGGCGTGGCGATTCCGCCTTCGTGCACCCAATGTTTGTAGCGGCGAAAAGGGGTATTGCTCGCATTGGCCCACGGCAGTTCATAACTCATGAACGTTTCTTTCGGACCGGGCATGACGGTCGGATCGTTGCCCGGTCGATCCTCGGCGCAGCCGCCGTTATCGGCCAGAAACAGGATCAACGTATTGTCTTCGACGCCGAGTTCCCGCACTTTGGCCATGAGTTTGCCGATATTTTGATCCATGCGGTCGATCTGCGCGGCATAGACGGCCATGCGCATGGCTTCCCATTCCTTATGCTCCGCGTCTTTCCACGCCGGCGCTCGTTCGTCGCGCGGCGTGAGGGGCCATCGAGCATCGACGATGCCCATTTCGATCATACGTTCGTGCCGGCAAAGGCGCAGTTCGTCCCAGCCGATGTCGTAGACTCCTTTATATTTCTCGATATCCTCCGGCCAGGCGTGAAGCGGCCAATGCGGAGATGTGTAAGCGAGGTATAAAAAGAAAGGATCATCTTTTTTGCCGTATTCGTCGATCATGGCAATGGCGTTGTCTGTAAAAGCGTCAGTCATATAAAATTCGTCGCCGAGGTCGGTTATCGGCTCGTTGCCGCGAGCGAACTTTCGTCCTTCATCCAATTTCCAGAAATTGGAAGCGCCGCTGATCAGACCATAATACCGCTCGAAGCCGCGATCCAGCGGCCAATGCGGCCGTTCCTCGCCGACGTGCCATTTTCCCGACATCAGCGCGTGATAACCACCGCGGCGGATGGCTTCGGCAATGGTCACGCAATGGCGATTGAGATAGCCTTGATAAGCGGGAAATCCGCGATGATTGACCATATGTCCGACGCCGGCCTGATGAGGATAAAGGCCGGTCAACAACGATGCGCGCGTGGGGCAACAACGGGCGCAATTGTAGAAATTGGTGAAGCGCATTCCCTTTTCGGCCAATCGATCGAGATTGGGCGTACTGATTTCCGATCCGTAACAACCCAGATCCGAAAATCCCATATCGTCGGCCATGATCAGGATGATGTTCGGACGCGTTGCATCATTCGAAGCGGCCTGCGAATGATGCATGAGATAAGGCAAGATCGCTTCGCCGACGGCAAATCCCGCGGCTAGTTTCGTGAACTGACGTCTATTGAGGGTCTGAGACATGGTTCCGCTCCTCGAATTGAGTGTTGCGTAAACCATATCAAATTTGGAATCGAATGACCAGAGACAATGTCGGTTTCATGAGTATGGACGAATAATCAGTTTTATAAAAATCACGAGGAAGTTGTTTAATGTTTGTTCAATATAAAGTCCATTCCCCCACGTGGGTTGGCGGTATGGCGGAAGTGGATTGGGTCATCGGATGCGGAAGCAAATACACCCCTCCCGGTCCGTACAAGACCACGTGAGCGCCATGATTCACGGTGGTGATTCCGGTGGAAGCGGCGAGAAATGGACTATAGATTTTATTCAGGATGATCTTGTCGTCGTCCAGCGCCAAAATCATGGCGGTCGGAGTCGGAAATGAATTCACCGGCGTGTCGCCGCCGATCATGACCAGTCCTTGATACGCATGAACATAATCCACGCTGCCCCACTCGCCGAGCATGATTTCTCGTTTTGTCGATTCGGGAGAATCGGGCTCAAAAAGAATCAACGCGACCCGTCGGGGATGGATGAAATCCCATTCCTCACGTATCATGACGCCCACGCGATTTTCCCACAAAAACGCTTCGGTTCTGATGGGCGTCAGCGAGGTGAGGGCGCCAACGTCGAAAACGTAATTTCGTGCTTCGGTCGTCGTGCTCCAATCGGAAAAACCGCCAAACATATCACGTTGAAGAATAGAAGCAAATTCCGATAATAATGTGCTCATCGCGGCTTTTGTTGCCTGTTGAAAGGTGATTTCCATCGTTACCGCGAGAGCTTCGCAGGTAAACGACAACGATTGAGTCCAATCCAGCAGACTGGCCGCCGCCGCGGCCAATTGAAATGCATATTGCCATTGCGCAAGGATATCGATTCGATCGTCGATGCTGATCCGATCGATAAAACCGGGATAATCGGTCAGGCAACTATACACGAATTCCTGCAGCAATTCATCCATGTGAAAACCGAACGTCCAACGTGAATCGATGTGGTTGCCGAGAAATTCCCGCAAGGCGGAATGCATGGATTGATCAAGATCGAGTTCTCCCCATGCTTCCCGTATGGTTTGCGTCAATGCCTGGCGGCAGACGGATTCGGCGTACCCCGCATACGTTTTGCCTTCCTCCCAAATTTGATGAATTGGGGTTTGCGCTACACCGATATCCTCTCGAAGGACGCGCAGCAAATCCTCGACCGTTGCCAGGTCGTCCTGCGTAATGCCGAAAGCGTCGGCGAGATCGAGATAGAGATGATAATCGTTCATGACGTCATGCACGCTGCGGTTTACATCGATTCCCGCGCGTTGCAAACGCAGCGCGACAGCGTCGGCGATGGCCGGCGAGATCGAGGAGCGGAGCGGAATTTCCGCGGAAAATGCGTTCACCCGCTGTTGAATATCGCCGGCAAGCGAGAGGGAGGCCATGAACGGCTCGATCGTGTCCGTCAGCGCCTCCGCATAATTTTCCTGCAACTGCGTTACCGCCGCGGCCAATTCGTTTTCGAAGTTCAGGTAATTGGAATTGCCATTGAAATATTGATAGAATTTCAGCAATTCTAAAAATGCCAGGCCCTCAGGATTCAATTTGGCGCCGCTCTCGAAAAAGGCGAATTCCAACACGTCGCGGCAATCTTCCGGAAAAATATCGGGAACATCCACGCCGGGAATCAAATCAATCAAGTCATCGAGAAAATCACCGCCGGTTACGGTATCGTGCGCGGCGCCGATGATGACGGAAATGGCTTCTCCCGCGTCGGAGTCAACGATCTCATCGATTAATTGCCGCATCGTCCACGTCAACCAATCGGGAATCGCAACATAAGGCGCGACGTATTTGTCGAGGATGTAACGGGCAACGGTTTCCGGGGAAAGGCCATCGTTCAATATGGTGGAAATGGATTGTATCAGTTCCTCTTTTGTTCCGTTGGCCGGAATTTGGAAAAGAGCGTTGGACCAATCGCCCAATACCGGTGAAAACAAGGAAATTGACAATTCCTTTTCCAATTCCAGCCGCAGATGGAAGGCCGTGATTTTTTGAATGGCGGTTTTGATGGAATCGTTCTCATCGATTTGATAGTCGTCGAATATTTGTTGAACGCGGACGGTTGATTCGTATCCTGATCGAATCGAATCTTCGACCGTCGTATTCGGCGGCAAATCCAAATCGGTGAAATACCGTTCGATCACGTCGGCAAACTGATCCGTCAGCGGTAGTTGATTCACGATGTGATCGATTTGAGCGCGAACGGTGCGATGCAATGCGTCGATATTGAAAATTTGCGGAATGCGCGGTTCCCAAAACACGTCAAGAAATCCATCCGCTGCCACGCGGCGTGAAAAAATGCTGACGCGGTTTTCTGATACAGAAATCACGGCAGGATGGTTTTCGAGCGCGCCGTTGAGATGGCCCGCGAAGCCGAATGAAATCGGCTCGCCGCTTTTCGGCGGAACCAACATGGACACAAACGGTCGCAAGGGATTAGTGAAATTCAATATTGTATAGCCATATTCCTCTTCCGGGGCGGCGACATCTTCGGGATTGGCAATACGGCCGAAATAGACGCCATAACTGGCGGCGGCGCTCATTGCGATGGATTCTTCTTCGTTGATCATTTCCGCTACCGATTCGGCAAAATCGTAACGGCCGGTTTCGACCAGGCGGCCGTCCGGACCATGGTGATAACCGATTTCCTGAAAATTCGAGCGGACGAGGAGTACATCGTCGAAGACGTTGACGGAGGGGAATTTCCAATGATCCTGCGGTCTGGCCATGAGATTGCCGAAATCCAACGATTCGCTCATGACCGGATGCAATGGATCCCGTACATTCCACACTTCCAGCTGTTGATCGCCATTTAAATAGCGCACGGCGAGATAAAGATAGGAGCCCCAACTTTTCACGCTTTCAACGATGGGCGAGGTCTGCGGATCGGAATAGATCGAGCCGACGATGCGAAGAGGATTCTCAATCGACGCGTCGAAGAGGATTCCCTCATCCTGTGAATGGGTGTATGAAACGAAACTAAAAAAATTGATGCAAAGCCCTACCACGCAAGAAATGATTCTTGAATCCATTGCTTCCTCCCGAATTTAAATTGTATCATACCCAACACACACGCTGGTAATTACATTGCAAATCAATCATGATAGATTATATCAAAAACCGGAAAAAAGTGAAACATTTTTTATACTTTCGGCGAGCGGAAGCATCGATGGAGGTTTCGATATTCCGGTCTACCGGATTGGAACAAAAAAGTTGTACAAGAAATCCGATTTGGAATCGTGGCTTGAAACTCACGCTTCCAAGAGGATTGATCTGTAATCGCTCTTTTAATATTCGATATCCCACACGGCGCTTTGCAGATGATCGGGCGCGAGATGCGCGTATATTTCGGTTGTTTTTGTATCCGAGTGTTCCAATAAGGCGGAGACAGTATAGAGTGGAGTTCCCTTCATGACGAGGCGCGATGCGTACGTATGTCGCAATGTGTGCGCGGTTACCTTCTTCTCTCCCGTAACCGGCAATCCGGCGTTTTTAACGACTTTCTTGAATTCACGTTTTAGCACGTAAGGAGAATGGCGTCCTTCAACGATTCACAAAGGATTCCTCGGTTTCTTCAATCTTAATTCTAACAAGTCAAAAAGTTCGTTTGGGATGGGTACGATTCGCGCCGTCTTGGTTTTGGGGATCCAGTCCTCTCTTGGCGCGACATGTAATATGCGCCGTTCCATATCGAGGTCTTCCCATCGAACGCTCAACGCTTCACCGGAACGCAGCCCCATAAACAGCATCAGCATGACATAAACGTTTATTTCCGGGGAATGATTTTCCGCCGCTTTCCGTAATTCCCGAATTTCCTCAACCTCCAAATAGCGCAAACGTCCTTTGATCTCTGGCAATTTCTTAATACGCGGCAAGGCTTGTTGTTCCAATTCATCCCGGTCAATGGCGTGACGTAGCAGAGTCATCAAACAATTGATTTCGATATTGACGGTTCGGTTCGAAATCGTTTTGAGCCGTTCGTTTCGATAATCCTTGATCTTGCCTTTGGTGATATTCTTTATAAGAGTATGTTCCCCAAAGAATGGAATGAGGTAACGTTCAAAGAGTAGGCATTTGTTGTGATACCAACTTGACGATAAGGTCCTTTCGGCATGAGTGAGATGAGTCTTCAAAAACTCGCCCAAAGAGATCGGCTTTTTCTGATCGATAATCAGGCCAAGGTTTCCTTCATCTTCCCAAACGCGATATTTGTTGAGCGCACGCTGGGCAATAGTCTTGCTGCAAGTCTTCAAAGACTTACGAATACGCCGTCCTTCGAACTGAAACTCGACGTACCAGACGTGTCCATTGTTTGCCATTTTGCGTTTCTTGAGATGAGCCATGATAAGCAGGTTATAAATGAAGTAGGAGAGAGGGAAAAGGGGGTACTGTACCCAAAAGTGTACCCCTAACGGAGGTATAAAGTCAAATAAAAAGAACGTAAAAGAAATACGAACTTGACAACTTGTTGATTTTATTGGATTTATATTGGGTGGAAAGTTAAGCGGGAGACGGGGTTCGAACCCGCGACCCTCAGCTTGGGAAGCTAGTGTCCGTATATTTAAAAAAATTTTTCAAGATATTATATCTCTATATATTGAAGCCTATTAAAGGCTATTTATTAAAATGAGCCCTTGCCTTTTTTAACCCTTTTTTATACAATATTACCGATTTCACTGCCACGGAACTGCCACGGTGAAATAATTAGGGCGCATTCTCATGACATCAGCTAATCAAGCTGATGCCCGTAGGAGTTATCTACATGAAATTCACGCTGCGAAAAAGAAAGGATACAGGATCTTGGGAGGTCGATTGGTTTGAGAATGGAAAAAGAAAAAGACGTTCGCTCGGTAAAATGCCGAAATATGAAGCAGAAGCAAAAGTCAACCAAATGCATGCAGAATTTTTACTTGGAACAGCCCCATCAGTCACTAAGGCGTGTACTGATTTAGAGCCTTTCCTTCGAAGATATTTTGATTGGGCAAGGAACGTTAAACATAAAACTGAAAGATCGATTTCCACTGACAAATCTGCCGTCAAACAATTTTTAAAGCATGTTCCTGTCACGGATTTAAAAGATTTTCATAAAGAATTAATAGACGCGTGTATATCAAATATGAAAAAAAATGAATACAAGCCCGCCACCATTAACATCGTTATTCGAGTATGGAAGAATTTGTTGAACCGTGCGGTTGACTGGGGAATCGTATACAAAAATCCATTTTCAAACGTTAAACAGATAAAAGTAGTTGAAAAACCAATGAAATTTTGTACGAAACAAGAGCGAGACCTGTTTCTTGAAAAGGCCAAGGAGAACGGAGCCAATATTCATCTCGTTTGCGCGTTAGGATTCTACGCCGGATTGAGAAAACGCGAAATTTCATTCGCACGATGGGAATGGTTTGATTTTGAAGAAAATCTAATTCATGTTGAATCGTACGAGAATTTTTGCACAAAATCAAAAAAGAACCGTACTCTTCCGTTGGCATCGGCATTGAAGAATATTCTTGAAAGTTATAAGAATGGAAAAAAAGAAGGATTTATATTTGCGGAAGCAAAGGGAGAGGGGGAATATCGATATCATTTCCGTAGGGCTTTCAATACGGTTCGCACAAAAACAGAATTAAAATGGGTGACGCCTCATGTAATGCGTCATACGTTTGGATCACTCCTTGCACAGCAGGGCGTATCCCTATACAAAATTTCGAAATGGATGGGTCATTCCCATTCGCGAGTTACTGAAATATACGCTCATTTACAAGAAAAAGACGAGGAAATCGAAAAACTATGAACCAGAATATGACTAAACATCCGATTTTTTGCAATCCAAACGTGGATTACAAAACAGTAGCACAATTGCTTAAAAATTGGCTTTATGTATATTGTAATGATCCCAAAACAATTAATGATGATCCCAAAATAATTTTTGAGCAAGGATTGTCTGAATGGCCTTGGATCGACAATGTATTGAGATCAAGTTCTTCCAACCGCTATCTTGAAATACTGAAGCGCTTTGATCCTTATGCTGTCGAAGCCTTGACCTTTGTTTTCATGCTCACCTGCTTAAAGAAGCCGTCTTTTTATCTGCATAATCATACGTTGGATGACTGGCGGAGTATTTTGCCAAAATTTATTGATTTTTTTAATGCTAACAAGGATCAGTTAATCAAAACAGGCTATCCTGGAGAATATTTTTTTGAATCTAATTGGTTGTTCTATTATTTTGCGCACAATCTTCCAACAAGAAAACCGTTAGGATTCGATATTGTATCATTTCCTGAGGACCAAATGCCCCGGTTTCATGATGTGGATTTTCAATCTTCCGGTTGGTTTGAAAACGCCATTGGCGATGCACCTAGCTTAATAAAAGAGAATACGCCGATTGTTTTCTGGTGGGGATTAAAAGAAGAGAGACAATTCATGCGTAATCCGAAAATATACGGAATGGATCAAGAATACGTTATCGTTCAACAGATTAATAAAACTTATCACGAAGCCAACCGATATCATTTTCTGACGCCGGATGAAGAAGAATTAATCATAACCGCTCGAGAGCATTTGTTTGATCTGAAACTAAGCGTTCTTAAGAATTCATTACAACGCGTGAAAAACAACCAAAACGGACTTGTGGCTGGTCTTTGCACTTCCTCTTCCCTTTTTTCTTGGTCGGGAAATTTGATCGAAGATGTTATTATCATCGAAAATAAATTGCTGCGACATAACGTAAGACTGATAGGCGGTCTTCATGCTACATTCACATTCATTTGGATGATCGACAACGAACTGCAACAAAACACAACGGAAAATATCCAATCAAAATTCAAGTCAAACAATCCGGCCAATAATCAATCCACATTATCACTTTTTATGGAAAATAATCTTTTTTTGAATAACTTTTTTGATAAATGGAAAGAAATACGTCAATCATGGATTTCTTTTGAGACGGCGTTCCGCATTGCGGTCAAACATGCTTTTTCGCCCGATATTTCGCTGTTAAAATGCCTGGATATCAATTACCTACCTGACATCAAACAATTGGTCACTCTCTGTGAAAATTATCCAACCAATAGTATATTTAATAATAATTTTGTAAAAAAAACATGCTGTACATTCGAAAATTTGTCACCCCAAAAACCAAAGCATTATATTCAGCGATGCGCTGATTATTATATAATAAGTTACAACGATAAAACTGTACATATAAATAATTATCTGGGAATGAAATATATCGCATATTTAATCGAACACCCCAACCAAGAACACACAGCAGTACAAGTGAAAAGCCTTGGAAACGAGGATATCCTACCGTCGGATAATAATCATGAAATCTTTGACATGGAAGCGATCAAAGTATTGAAATTATCGAACGATCCTGACGTTCAAAAAGAGTTGAAAAATAAGCTCAACATTAAGGGAAATTCAAGAAATTTTTCCAATGATTCCGAAAAAGCGAGAAAATCTGTTTGCAATAACATTCGTAGGACCTTAAAAAAAATTAGTGAATCCCATAGTGAATTATTTCTGCATCTTGAAAAATCAATAAAAACTGGATACAAATGCAGTTACATACCACCCAATTCTAAAGAAGACCTAATCAAGTATATTGAAGCGGATCTTCTCCCCGAATCGGAAAGTAAGACTGTGTAGTAAGTGGTTGAGTTTAAAGGGATTTGCGTTGATCCTGCAATTTTTTCTCGTGACCACACAAACGTTTCTACACGGAAGAGCCTCCGGTAATTTAATTTGTAACGTCTGGATGTGGCGTTGTTTGTCTCTTCTCATAGCCGCGATTTCCCTGGCGCGGTGGGTGACACATTGCGTTCTGGTGCGCCGATTCGTGCTTGTGAGTGTGCGAGTTTGTCGTCGTTAATCGAACGGTCATTTATGGTCTGATGTATTTTCGTGATGCGCGCCTGCATTTCGGCAAAATAATAGATATTAACAAGAGCCCTGTTGTGATACATTTTCAAACCGTATAAATCATTTAATGAGAACCGAAACGTATCATGCAAATACTGTTTGAAAGAATCCCCAAAGTTGTAATCCTCTATAGGAATACCCCCTTTCTTATTTTGATTGACATAATCCTTTAGCAGAATTTTATCGGTTTTGTCTTCATCATGGTTGTCCTTGTTCCAAAATAACATTACCCCATGCGAGCCAGATTGCGTCCACGAACTCGAATCGGACGAAAATACTGGACATACGGATAAATACTTATAACGGGTACACCCGAATAAGTGAACGGAAACACCATAACGATTCAATTTAGAAACTAATTCTTTCAATTCAGAAGGGGTTGGATTTTGATAAGAGCCGATGGCGATCGTTTTGTAGTCCATTTTTATGTAGTAATCGACTTCTTCGCCATAAATATCATGAATAACGGGTACTGGGTTGAATCCCCTTTTTTCCAGTTGAGTTTGGTGCTCAATATTTTCCGAAAAGCCCTCCGGTTGGTGATTCGAATCGTAATTAAAATAAAATTCAAAAAACTGACCGAACCGACGAAGATAATCGGCATACCCTTCTCTAGTAATGTTAATGCCGTTGTTTGTCGCGCTGTTATTAAGAGTCCACGTTCCTGAATCGAGTATCAAACCCGATACACAACCATTGCGATTGGAAAAAAAATCCGCATTGTCAGCGTTTGGTCGTCCAAAAGATCTTAAGACGTAAATCGGATAATCTGGAAACCGTGAATGAAACTCGCTGACGACAACGTATGAGGGAGTCGATAAATAGATTCTCAAAATGGTTCTCCTTTCTGGTTTTCATATAATACTATCAACGAAGACAGTGCGTCCTTCAGTTCCATAATCGAATCCTTGTCCAATGTGGTGATGCTGGCGTTGGTATTTATGCAATGATTTATCGTATCTTTAAGAACAGCGATTTGTCGGTTGAGGCTGATGATCCGTTCGCTCTTTTTACCTGCAGATTGAGGAGGCTTCCCCAAATTGGCAATGGTTGTTTCCAAATAGTCGTCGAGACACAGATTTTCATCTTGGTTTTTTTTCCAATTGCTGATCAGCCCTTGAATGTCGACCTTCTTTTTTATTCGAATCAGGCTCTTTACATTTTCCTTTTCGATCGATTTGATGCCCATTTTTTTAATTTTTTCCAATACGATCGCCGTATCGATTTGAAGATTCATTTCAGTGAAAAGCAGGTCATTCGGAACAATTGGATAGTGCGATTCATCGAAAGAAATCTTGATACCATTGGTTCGAAAAAATTCTCCAATAGGATCGTCACTTTGAATGTTTTTCGCTGCAGCGATCAACCGATCTAATCTACCAAGCGATAAAAACGCATATTGCCGAACGGACTTGAATTCTGCCACTCTCATATATATCTGGCGGCGGCTTTCTTTAAGAAATGCAATGTTTTGAGACGCCCAAACTTCCCAATTCTGTTTCAACCTTCCTTTAACCAGTTCTTTTAATTTCAAGAGAATGGTGCCGAGTTGGATGGCGTAGTTCGTGATAATGCTGCTAAATACATGATGGCGGAGATTTAATTGCTTATTGAAACGTGTAGCGAGATCGAGTCCGTAAGTTACCTTTTTTGGGACGTCCAAGTCGCTAATATTGTTGATATTACTCGAAATAAACGCCTCGCTTTCGTCATAAAGGGCTTGATTGTCGAATAACTGCCCTTTGTCCTCCTTGACGACTAAATAGACCTCAGACGCCGATGTCGAATCGGAGACCAGGAATGAGTTTTCGTATATTTTTTCAATCATTGGAATTCTCCTTGTTACTGGTTTTTGATGTAGTTGGTTGGTTTGGATAGACCGACGACGCATTGAGGTGAATAACGCTTTTGCGGGCTCGTTGGATCATTTTACGAACTGTATAAGTGTCACGGCTGCTCTCATGCGAAGCGAGGTAACCGCGCTCATACAGGCATTGCCATAATTTTCGGCTTGATTGGATCGGCTCGGCTTCTCGTTCATTGCAATAGGATTGAACTTGTTTGAAAACTATTTGGGGATCCAAATAAAGATCGTTCCCTTTCAACCAACCGATTTGCGTCCCTTGAGCGACATACTCGTTATTTCGCTTGATCCATCCCCAACGTTTGAGGCCTTTGTTTATCCGCGGCGTTAAGCCCGTGTCGGCGTCGACAATGTGTACTTTTTTTGCATCGAATAGTACAGCGAGTGAGGACAGGAAGCGCTCTTCCGGGCGGCTAGTATGGATTTTGAGTTCATGAGATTCCGCCGCGTGAACCAGTGCGTCTAACCCTTTTTCGTAAAGGCTGTCATATTCTTTTTCATTGATAGTGCCGTTCAATCGGAAAAACGCCAACGCTGATTCGAGGCCGATTTGCAGAAACGCTAAGTTACTGGGCGTCCGTGAATGCCATTGAGAACGATTGCGTTGTTGGGTGAGCGTTCTATGACGGTTCTTAAAGATGGATTCGAACGCATCAATGTGACCGGCCAGCCATTGGATGTAACTCGACATTACGAGCGCAAATACACCGGAAGAAGCATCGGTTTGCAATCGAGTTAATGTCTCTGTTGCAACATTCATCCATTTGATTTCGATGATGAACAACCGCGCCTGTATGCTTTCCGTGCTCAAAGCCGATGGAACGGTCTCTCCCGTAGCGATGATTAACCCGCGACTGTAATGTTCTTGGTTAGTCAATGCGCCGCCAATCAGTCTCTGTCTTCCCGCTTTGTTCCCCGCTCCACGAAAAATTCGATCGGCTTTACTCTCCAACGCCTTAGAATTGGTATTTCCGAGACAATAATCGTCGATTACAAAAATACTATCTTTGGCAATAAAAGCGTTTTTCGCGATTGCGTTATCCGTGCTTGACCAATTTTCAGGTAAACACCGAGCGTTGAACTCTTTTCCATAGAACGATTGCAGGATAGCCGCTATTGACGATTTAAAAGAACCGGACGTTCCACACAAAAAAATGGAAAAATCAACAGGGAGAAACCGGCACAGTGGCGCGAGAAAGATAGCGGCAAAAAGCGGGTACGATTGTTCTGGCGACGCTAATTCTAAAAGTTTCAATACCGCTTGTGTGGCTGAGGAACCGATGCGGCTAGGTCGGGGAAAGGCGTAATGTCTATTTTTGCCGTCCAATTCTACATTATATTGGTTGGCCAATCCGTCAGAACCGATTGCTCCACTAGCGGTAAGGTAGCGCCATTGGCCGTCTAGCCATCGCCAACCGACATGTGAATATGTTCGGACGGTTATGATTTTTGAACTCAACGTTTGAATCCCAGCGGGAATATGGCGTCGTTGGTTGTATTCGATGATAGCTTTCGCACCCAACTTGCGGGCAACCCAATTAAGGGAAGAGAATTCCGTAGAGGAAACGGTAACTTCTCGCACAACTCCATCGGCCAGTGTACAAGCCAAGCAATAGTATCTCGACTCAACGAAACCGTCGTCATAAACAATTTCTTTATTAATCATTGCAACAAAATTGCATAATTTTTCAACGACTTCCACGCCGTTTTTTCTATACCTTTGAAACATACAAAATCGTCTTGTGAAGTATGACTTCTCGTCGCTGCCGTTTTCATATTGCTCAGTCATATCGGCGCACCTTTGGCTCTTATGATCGATTTCTTTTGCGGCTACCTGACGGTCATCTTGATTTTTTTGATAAGGAATAAGACTTTGATTCATCATTACCTTTTTTCGCTTTCGCGTTCTCCTTTTTCAGTCATTCGTGTAGCAATTCTAACCTGACCAATCTGACCAACGGTCAGTATTTCCTTCTAGAATATTGAGTTATTGCGGTCATGTCTCTCGCTTCAATCT
Source organism: Candidatus Omnitrophota bacterium (assembly GCA_003598175.1). Taxonomy (GTDB): domain Bacteria; phylum Hinthialibacterota; class Hinthialibacteria; order Hinthialibacterales; family Hinthialibacteraceae; genus SURF-12. Next base: position 1,243 of record QZKN01000132.1, on the reverse strand, counting down.
GACCTTTTCCCAATAACTGGTCAGGTATTCGCATTCTCTCCAGTTGGGTCTCAGAGACGGCTTGAAAAGCGAATAGAACAGGTTCACGATATTTCATGCGTATCACCTCCCTTCGTTTTTAAGTGGTGAAATCTCTATAGCCTTTAGAATGCGAATCCAGTGACTGCTGGTCTTTCATTGGATTGCCGTGACTACTGACGTTCACATCTCTTTAATAAGGTCTATGAGACTCCTTTTGTTCTTTGACGGTTTGGAGTATTGAAGACACGTTGTTGAAACATTCCGGTCACCGTCGCCGATGCTTGGCGGAGCTGGCTCGTTGGAGTGTAAACGCACAAAATCGAGAGAAATTCTCCAATCTCCGATTTTGCCATCTTCAAAATGAAGCCGGACCGCTTTAATCTTTCCCTGTTGGACCAGTCGACGGACGTATTTCTCGCTGTAACCGAACATCTCGGCGAATTCACGAATGGAGAAGTATGTCTGGCTTGATCCCATACTCATATTTCTGTCTTTCCTGTCTAAGCGCGTCTACTTTTAATGCGCTACAAAAAAGGAGGCATTGTTACAATGCATGTAGCAAATTCATAAAAATATGAAAAAAGGGTTAACTTTTATACTTTTTGAAACCGCAGAGGAGGGGAAAGTAGGCAGATGGCCGGTGCAGATGAGGATTTTGAGAGCATCGGTGATTGTGGTTACCGGATTCAAACCGTACCGTTTGAGAGTATGATAAATGGTCTGCATGCATATTCCGCTTGGATAGATCAAAATCCGGAGAGTTCGATAGGGACCTGCGGAGGAAAGGATGATGAGGATGGGCAAGTGTATACGATTCGTCACAAAGTCGCCACGGAAGAGAAAGAGATTCGGGAGACGGTTCGCGAGATGAAAGGGAGTCGGAATACGGTACGGAAGTATCTGAAGGCGTCGAAGCCGGTGTGCGTGAAAGAGAATCCACGGAGAAAGCCGGTGTGGAAGAAGGTCGGGTCGGGGATCAATGAATTGCTGGAAACTGGAAGGATTGGAACACCGGGATGCAATGGACGTGAAAATTTAAAAAAGCACAAAATAATGTGCATTTTCATCGAAGTTCCATGCGTTTGGAACGTTCCGCATGGTAGAAACGGTTTTTCTTTTTGAGAGCCAGACTTCACGCCGCCAATACAACGATCAATCTTTGAATGATACTTCGCTGTCGAACGAATTTGGCAAAAATCGCGATGGGGGGGTCGTTGAAAAG
>QZKN01000152.1 GCA_003598175.1 Candidatus Omnitrophota bacterium | reverse complement strand
GCCAGACTGGAAAACTAACACAGTTATTGATAAAACACTTCTAAAAAAGTGGCTCAAAAATATAACGATGAATGGCTCACTTTTTGAGCGTTGCCAACAATGGCGCCGCAGGATTCGATGATTCCGCAATTTCGAGAGGATGGCTACTTGCCGGAAGGTTTGTATTGCGTCACGGAAGCGCAAATCACGTTCCGATTTGGAACGCTAAATCGCCGGCGAAGACGCTTAATTCTTCGAGTACGCCACAGGATCGCGCTTGCCAGACAGATCGGTGCGAGACGATTGTTGATCAATGGAAGTTTTATCACAGCAAAAGATGAACCAAACGATATTGACGCCGTAATATTATTACCCTCTAATTTCGAACATCAAATCGCGGAAGGCGTCGCCGCGGCGATGGAATTGGTAGAAAGTCTTTCGACTCGTCGCCCGGAAGAGATATTCGCAGCCGAAGATGAAAACGACTGGGAAGATTGGGTAGAATTCTTCAGCCGTACTCGTGAATTCGACGGGCGACGGAAAGGTCTCGTGGAGGTCGAATTATGATTGCCAATCAAATCGAATATCAGAAAGCGCAGGAAGAAATTCGCCTGCTTGAAGAACGACTGGAACGGTTGCAACAAACCCATCCGATCGGTTCCAAAGGATTCACCAAGGCTGGCATCCGCAAGATGATTGCACACCTGCATGAAGATTTGGCGATTTATGAAGGCAGCCAAGCAGCAAGGCAGGCGGATTCAAACGCATGAAGAACCGCCGATGGATAAGGCCGGCGAATAAACAAGACATCCAATTACCGTTTCCCCGTTAACGCATGAAAGGAATCCTTGATATCCGCATTCCGCATGAGCGAGGTGCCGACCTGAATCGCATCCACTCCCGCTCCCTGCAATAGCGTCACTTCGCCGCGCGTGGAAATCCCGCTTTGGCTGACGAGTACGCGATCGTCGGGGACGAGACGGCGATTTCGCAGCGTATGGCGAATATCTACGGTCATGGTGCGAAAATCACGGTTGTTGATGCCGATGGTTTGCGCGCCGATGGACGCCAGAAAACGTATTTGCTCGGACGTGTGTCCTTCGGCGAGAACGTGCAGGCCTAATTGAGTCGCCAATTGCAGCAAATCAACGTATGTTTCTTCATCCAACACCTGCGCCATCAACAAAACGGCGTCAGCGCCGATCACCTTGCTTTCGTACAGCTGATAGGCGTCGATGGTAAAATCTTTTCGCAGAACGGGGACGGAAACGGCGGCCTTGGCCTGACGCAGATGGTCATAGGTTCCGGCAAAATATTTGAAATCCGTCAAAACCGACACGGCGGCTGCGCCACAGGATTCATATACCAACGCGATTTCCGCGGCATCGAACAATTCGCGAATGACGCCGGCCGATGGCGACGCCGCTTTGATTTCCGCCAGCAATTTCACCGGTCCGTCGCCGCGCTGCAACGCGGCGGGAAAATCTCGCGCGGGAGGAACGGCGGCCGCGGCTTCGATCAGCGTTTCCAATGGGCGCGCTCGTTTTCGCGATTCGACATCGATCTTTTTATGCTGAATAATTTCTTCGAGAATGCCGGACATCATTGGTATTCAATTCCAATCTGTTTTTTATAAATGAATGTGTACATACAATCATTGAAGATTGTATATTGATCCGGCGTTTGTCGGAAAAATAGTGACAGAATCTTCCGGACATTCACTATGGACCACTTCGCCATTCGATGTGACGGATAATTGTGAAATCGCTCGAATTCGGCATTCTTTCCCCACCAATGAATGAATCACAGCTTTCGCAAGTATACCATCCTTCCATTCCATATCCACTTCGAATCCGCCGCGGGCGCGTAATCCCTTCAGACGGCCGTTCGCCCATGCCCGCGGCAGGGCTGGCAACAGGTGAATCTCACCCGCATGGCTTTGCAATAGCATTTCCGCGATCCCCGCGCAGCCGCCGTAGTTGCCGTCGATTTGAAACGGCGGGTGATTGTCGAACAGGTTAGTGAGCGTCGATTTTCGCAGCAAGGCCAATACATTGTCATACGCTGTTTCCGCTTCTTCCAGGCGCGCCCAGAAATTGATCATCCAGGCGCGGCTCCAGCCTGTGTGCCCGCCGCCGTGGGCCAGGCGATATTCCAGTGATTTACGCGCCGCCGCGGCCAGTTCGGGCGTTTGCCGCAAGGTGATTTGGTTGCCGGGATGTAATGCGTAAAGATGGGAAACATGGCGGTGGCCGGGTTCGGGTTCTTCGAATTCCTCGCTCCATTCCATCAGTCTGCCGTCAGAGCCGATCATCGGTCTAGCCAACCGTTCACGAGCGGTGCGCACTTGTTTGTCAAATTCATCATTCATCCCGAGAATTTCAGCGGCTTGGATGCAGAAGGTAAACAAATCCCATATGATTTCCTGATCTATTGCGCAACCCATCGTTAAATTGGCTACTTGTCCATCTTTGGTTCGAAAACTATTTTCCGGCGAAGTGGACGGACCGGATACCAATTTTCCGGTTTTGGGATCTTCGCAAAGAAAATCGAGAAAAAACTCGGCGGCTTCCTTCATGATCGGATAAGCGCGATTTTTCAGAAAATCACAGTCGCCGGTAAATTGATAATGTTCCCACAAATGCTGGCAACACCAGGCCGCGCCCAGCGTCCACATGCCATAACCGACCTGGCCGATCGGCGACGTCCAAAACCACGCATCGGTGGTATGGTGCGCAACGAAGCCTCTGCAGCCGTAGACATCGCGCGCGGTTTTTCGCCCGTGGGTCAGCAGATTGTCGATGAGATCGAAGAACGGTTCATGGCATTCAGACAAATTGCATAATTCAGCCGGCCAATAGTTCATTTGAATATTGATGTTGATATGGTAATCGCTATTCCACGGCGCTTCGATGTGATGGTTCCATAATCCTTGCAGATTGGACGGCAAACAACCGGGTCGCGAGCAGCTGATGAGCAGATAACGGCCGTATTGAAAATACAATGCGATCAGCTGCGGATCTTCGCTGCCGTTTTTTACGGCTTCGAGCCGCTGATCCGTCGGTAAATGGATGGCCTCGGTCTTGCCGAGATTCAAGGCGACGCGGCGGAACAATTTTTGATGTTCGCGTATGTGTTCGTCGCGAATGGCCTCAAATGGTCTTTTGATGACATGTGCGAGTTGGTTTTCACAAACGCGAGCAGGATTTTTTTCGCGATAAGACGTTGCCGCCGTCAGGAATAACGTCACGCTATTCGCTTTCTCGATGTGAAGGCCACTCTCATCTGTGAACACCTTTCCGCCGTTGACCTTTGCTTGCAAACGGGCTTCGAATTGCACTCCTTCCGTCGGTTTGCCTTTATCCACCCTGCCGCTCATGGCGAGCCGATCGGGACCCATCGGAGAAATCACGGCGTTTTCCGGACGCGACAAATTCACGTCGAGTGTAAGGCGTGCAGGTTGATCACAGGTCAAGCGAACCACAAGCGCCTGATCGATCGGGCGGGAAAACACTTCGCGGGTAAACACAGCGTCGCCGTCGCGATAACGAACCCGCGCAATCGCCGTGTCAAGATTCAATTCACGAAGATAATTGGTGATCTCTTTACCGGTGGGAAAGCGAAGTGTGAGATCGCCGAGCGTCTGGTACCCCATCGGCGCAATGCGCGGCCCCAGAAACTCTTTTTGCATGAGATCCTGGCCTTCTTTGTATTTCCCTTCGAATATCAAACGCCGGGCTTCGGCCAGATGTTTATACGCGCCCACTCGATCCCGATTCGCGATGGGGCCGGACCACAGCGTATCCTCATTCAACTGAATTCGTTCTTCCGGAATCCCTCCGAACACCATGCCGCCCAATCGGCCGTTGCCGATCGGCAGCGCCTCCAGCCAATCCTGCGCCGGTCGGCGATACCACAACGTCATTTCTTCTTGCGGCGGTTCGGATTGGCCGGCAAGCGTGATCGCGTCGTCACTCGCAACGGTAACGCAGAGGAAAGCGCCATTCAAAACAGAACAAAACAGGAATAGGGATATGATTTTCCAACCATGCATGATCGCATCGATCTCCTTTGTCAGCAAAATTGTGCAGGTGTAGTTTAAAGGTTTGTACCAAAAATATCCATCTCTCTGATTCTCATGCGGCTCAGGGAACCTACGAAATGCACGATGACGTTAGTGAGATTGGCCGGGAGATCATAAATCATAAACGAACGGAATGGAACCTCTTTCCAATGTCAATTTGACAAGAATCGCATATCCTCCATTTTGCATTATCCAATAACCACGTTACTATAGTACAGCAACACATAATCCGTATCGGTCAATTCAATCAGGAAACGAGGTGTGGTATCCATGAAAATCGAACGCGTAGAAGCTTTTCCGGTTCTCTATCCGACAATCGGACGTTTTAAATTTTTAGAGGGACCGGACGGCAAGCCGTTGGGCCGGCCGGCCGTGTTGGTCAAAATTACCACCGATGACGGCACGGTCGGTTGGGGTGAAAGCGTTCCCGTCCCGAAGTGGAGCGACGAAACGCTGGAATCGGCAACCAGCACGATTCGCACATATCTGACGCCGGCGTTGCTGGGCCGGGATCCCTTCGACATCGCCGGCGCGCACGAGGCGATGAATCGCGCCATCTCTCCCGCGTTTTCGACGGGGATGCCGCTCTGCAAGGCCGGCGTCGACATGGCTCTGCATGATTTGTGTTGCCGCTTTTTAAAAATCCCTCTTGCGCGCTATTGGGGACGGCAGGCCGGTGGAGAGGTGCTGCTCAGCTGGACGTTGAATCCCGCTTCGCTGGATCATCTCGATGATATGATTGAAGAAGGATGGAAACGCGGATATCGCAATTTCAATGTCAAAGTCGCTCCCGATCCCAAATACGACATTGAATTGTGCCGCCGAGTGAAAGAACGCGTCCCGGACGGATTTCTCTGGGCAGACGCCAATTGCGGATACAATTTATCGACGGCGTTGGAAGTCGCTCCCAAACTGGCCGATGTCGGCGTGGCGGTGCTTGAAGCGCCTCTTCGTCCCAATGAATTATCCGGTTACCAGCGTCTGAAACATCAGGCGGCCATTCCGATCATCATGGACGAAGGCGTCGTTTCTCCGCGCGAGCTGGTGGAGTTCATTCGGCTGAACATGCTGGACGGCGTGGCGATGAAACCGGCGCGCTGCGGCGGTCTCTTGTCGGCGAGAAGACAGATTGAAATTCTTCTCGATGCGGGTATGCTGTTTTTGGGGAGCGGGTTGACCGATCCGGATATTTCCCTTGCCGCATCGCTGGCGCTGTATTCGGCGTACGGCCTTTCGTTTCCGGCGGCCCTCAACGGCCCGCAATTTCTTGCGCACAGCGTAATCCGTTCTCCTTTCAAGCCGATTGATGGAAAAATCGTCGTACCGCAGAATTCAGGGCTCGGATTCGAAGTGGACGAGAAGAAAATCGAGGAGATTGTAGTCGACAAACTGTAATCACATTATACGGGAGGCTATCTCATGTCAACAGATCAACAAAACCGAAGAGAATTCATTCGCCGGACCACCGCCGGGGCCGCCGGCATCGCTCAGGGAGCTTTTGGAGCGCCGGCCAAACGCGTGCTGGGAGCCAACGACCGGCTATTGGTCGCGCAAATCGGCTGCGGCGGGCGCGGCATGAGTTGGGTGGCAGGCCAGGTGTATCGATTTCGGGAACAGGAAAACACTGAAATCATCGCCGTCTGCGATGTGTGGAAACGGAATTTGAACGCCGCAGTGGATCGCGTGGAAAAATGGTATGGCAAAAAACCATTCGCCACGTCCAAATACAAGGAAATTCTGTCTATGAAGGAAATCGATGCGGTCGGCATCGCCACGCCCGACCACATGCATTCCCGCATTCTCGCGGACGCCGCCCGCGCGAAAAAGGACATGTATTGCGAAAAACCGATGGCGAGCAATCTCAACGACGCCCGCGACGCCCTGCATTCCGTACAGGACAATCAAGTCATCTGTCAGATCGGCGTCCAGCGCCGCAGCGACGGACGCCACAAAGCCGCGGCGGAATTACTGCAATCCGGCATTTTGGGAACCATCAGCGAAATCGAAGCCGCCTGGCACGACTCCGGTCCCCGTTGGCTGAAACCGGATTATGAATCCATCAAGGAAGACGAAGTCGATTGGGAAGAATTCCGGATGAATCTGCCGCGTCGCCCGTATAATCCCATGCACTTCCGCTGCTGGCATTTGTGGGAAGACTACACCGTCGGCACGCCCGGACTTTTGGGCAGCCACCTCGTCGACGTGGCGACATGGTTCATGGGCGATCCGATGCCGTTGCGCGCCGTTGCGCTGGGCGGCGTGTACGTCTGGCAAGACGGGCGCGAACACGCCGACACGCTCGACTGCACCATCGAATACCCCGGATTTATCGTCGAATATTCCACCCGCCTGGGCAACAGCAAGAGCGGACCGGAAGTCACCTTTTACGGCACGAAGGGAACCTTTGACACCGCGCGTTTTACCGCTGTCGGCGAGGGCGGAGGTCAGGACAAGTTGACCGAACCGGTCAAAGTCGTTCCCCAAAAAGGCGAAGATCACGTGCAAAACTGGCTGCAGTGCATTCGCACGCGCGAAACGCCCAACGCGCCGGTCCAGCTCGGTTATGCGCATTCGGTAATGGGCATCATGTGCTACAAATCGTGGAAATACGGAAACCGATTCTGCTACGACGCCGAACGGGAAGAGATCTATCCGGGTTGATCCATAACGGGAAGGGTGTTTCGGTTCATACCGACAGAAAATACCCCACTCTCATTTTCATCGTTTCCCACGCGTACGGTAATGTGAAACAATCGCGCCTCCTTTTCTGTATCCGGAGGAAAGGGGATTTTCTATTTCAACCGTTAAAAATATGCGATATTGGGAACTCAATGCAAACACGTAGAATCTAAATTCGGAGGAAGATTGTGAATGTAAGTTTGGGATGGATCGATATCGGAATTTTAATATTGTATACTTTTGTATTGATTGGAATGGGCGCCTATTTTGTCCGCAAGAGCCGTACGGCGGAACAATTTATGGTAGCGGGCCGCTCGATTCCCGCGTGGGCGGCGGGATTGGCGGTGATGAGCACGTACACCAGCAGCATTTCCTACATCGCCACGCCGGGCAAAGCGTATGACAGCAATTGGCACGTTATTATTTTTTCCGTATGCATTTTTCCGGTAGCCTGGTTGACGTGCAACTATGTGGTGCCGTATTACCGCAAAGCCAACCTGATTTCCGTCTATTCGTTTTTGGAAATGCGATTGGGAACCTGGGCGCGCGTGTATGCCAGCGTTTCCTTTTTGCTGTATATGGTTGGGCGCGTCGCCGTAATTCTGTATCTCGTCAGTCTTCTCATCAACACGTTCGTGCCGTGGAATATCGCGGTCGTGATCGTTGGGATCGGCCTGATAACCATCGTCTATACGCTGCTGGGCGGGATGGAAGCCGTGATTTGGACCGATGTGATGCAATCCCTTATCATGATCGTGGGGATTCTGTTCTGCACCGTGATCCTGACCGTCGATGTTTTCTCGCGGCCGGATTATCTGATCCAACATGCCTTCGACGCCGATAAATTTAGTTGGGGGAGTTGGGAGTTCAGCCTCTCTTCCCGCACGATTTGGGTGATGATTATTTATGGCGTTACTGAAAATCTCCGCAATCTCATGGCTGACCAGAATTACGTGCAAAAATACTCGTCCGTCGCTTCCGAACGGGATGCGAAACGATCGATTTGGATTGCCATGTTGATTTATATCCCTCTCACCGCCATTTTTCTCTACATCGGCACGACCCTTTTTGCGTTTTACGCGCCCGGCGGCCATCCGCTGCCGGATTCCATCACAAAAGGCGATGAAGTGTTTCCCTATTTCATCGCCACGCAGCTGCCGATGGTGATCAAAGGCCTGGTGATCGCCGCGATTGTGGCGGCGGCCATGAGTACGGTCGATTCCGCTTTGAATTGTTCGGCCACCGTCTCGCTTTTGGATTTTCGCAAGCGATTTTTCCGGACGGAAATCGACGAAAATCAGAGCGTCCTGTTTTTGCGCGTGATGACGGTGGTTTGGGGTATTTTGGGAATCGCATTTGCATTGCTGATGATTCGCGCCAGGAGCGCGCTGGATGTGTGGTGGCAGATATCGGGAATATTCGGCGGCGGAATTTTGGGGTTGTTTCTCCTTTCCTTGTTCAACGCCCGACTTCGCGTCTGGCAAGGGATCGTTGCCATTGCCGTGAGCGTCATCGTCATCAGCTGGGCGACATTTGCCCGCAATTTGCCGGACGCCTGGAGATGGGCGGAGTGTACGTTCGACGGGATCATCATCGGCGCGGTGGGAACCGCCGCATTGCTGGCGATTGCTTTCATTTTTGATTTGACGAATCGCAGAAAGGAAAAAACAAATAATATACAAATATAATAAATTACAGGTTTTACACTTCAAGATGAGAACTTTTGACTTTTTCGCAGCCTGAATCAATTCTTTATCCAGGATTGCCAAGGAGAGTTTTTTTCGAATGGCGAGTTCCAAATAGGTTGCATCAGAGACGGATAATTTATATTTTCTTGCCAATTCAAGCATATCGTTGATAATGGGGAATGTTGGGGGTGGTTCAATCCGAATGGGCAGTTTTTTGATTTGTTCAAGAAAAAGGCCGATTTTTCTCTTTTTGAATCCGTTTTCTTTGTTCGGATCCCCAAAAAACATTCGCAATCTCAAAGGCCCAAAGTGCGGGAACATACGCTTCCGAATCCAAAGAAAGTGAATCCTGAATGCGGTCTGTGGACGTTGTTATTCAATAAGTATAACTCAATTTGATCACGATTAGCGTGTCTCGTGGTTCAAATCAACAATTCCGCAATTTCATTTTACCGGGAACACCTTAGCCAATGCCAACGCGCATCGGGATTGGCGAATCTATGCCGATTTCGCACAAGTTCTGATCCATCGCGCCCGAGAATTGTGCGTTGATGAAACGTTTGGAGTCGAACTCGAAGACACGGTGTATGCCCTGGATGCATCCACCATCGATTTGTGTTTATCCCTGTTTCCCTGGGCTAAATTTCAGCAACACAAAGGGGCGGTGAAATTGCATACCTTAATCGATTTGCGAGGAAGCATTCCGGTATTCTTTAATATTACTAATGAAATACTACACGACGTGAATGGACTCAATGTCATCATCCCGGAACCCGGATCGATCTATTTGGACGAAATGTGCGATTTCTTGCAATAGCCGTATTCGCTTTGCACCCATGCAAACTATAGTTATTACACTTTTTGAATGAGTTCAAGAAGGGGATATTCTCGAAAAACGCCTACTTTTCAGTCTTTTTTCTTTGCAGTATACACTATATTATCTTTATGATATTCATTAAACGAATATTATTCTTCCGTGCGGCCGGGACCTTTTTGAAACGGATCCGTCGGCATCGACGCCACGTAGGCGATGGGCGTCGTCAAATACTTGTTTTGCCAGGGAGTGTGGTTGTGAGGAAAATAGACGCCATTGTCCATGCGATACATTTCCATTGCCGTCACGAAGGTGTTCATTTCCGCATTGGCTTTGGATATCTGCGCGCGCAGCTGTGCATTGAGAAAATTCGGTACGGCAATGGCGGCAAGAATTCCAATAATGGCAACCACAATCAGAAGTTCGATTAACGTGAAAGCGCTTCCATTGTTCGTTGTCATGAGAAGCTCCCTCCTTATCGTTCATGCGCTGCCTGGTTGGATTTAGTAATGAATGCTTATTCCAGCAGTGAGTTCAAATGCGATAAACTTTTCGCGGCCTGCTCGGGGGTACCGCATTCGACGGAAAAAACGATGGCGCGCGGCGTTTTTCTCTTGACGATATCGATCACCCTCGCCCAATCGATCACGCCTTCCCCGCAAGCGCACCCCACCGCCGTACCCGTCACCTTGCCTCGCTCCGCGTCGGATTGAGAAACGGTAATATCTTTCGCATGCAGATGGACCAGCCGTTCGGCAACGCGTTCCAGCCAGGCATACACATCATGGCCGCATAAGTAGGCGTTGCCGGTATCGAAATTGATCCCGATGGCGGGCGATTTGACGAGATGATAGATGCGATCCAATCCGTCCGGCGTGCGTGAATATTGCGCATGCGGTTCGATGCCGATTTTCACGCCGCGGCGTTCGGCAATAAAGGCGGCTTCCTGCAGCGTGTATTTGATCAGGACAAAATCCTCCTCTTCCGTCGTCCATTTGGCCTTGATGCCTTCGTCGGTGTTGATGACCGGAACGCCGATTTCCGCCGCCGTCCGAATCGCGAGTTTGATGTATTCGCCATGAACATCCGGGCGTCCCAGCGGCCCATGCGCCTGTAGACCGGAAATGGTCAAACCCGCCCTGTCACAGGCTTCCTTGATGCGAAACGGATCGTCAAACAGGGATACCGTATGAAAATATCCCGCCTCGCTCATCAATTCGCGGCCGAAGTGCACCATCGGTTCGAAATATTTGTACCCCATCTCCGCCGCATGTTCAACCGCCCATTCGAACGGTTTATCCGAACTGCGGCAGTATTCTGCATTTAATCCCACATGTATGTTTCCCATTCCTTTTCTCCTTTCGGCAAAATATATTCCACCTATGAACAGGTACTCTGATTGCCATGTTTAAATGAAAATTGTTCTCGTAGGGGCGGTTCGCGAACCGCCCCTACGAGTAATTTTCATCCTTCGTTGTGACCAATCGGTCATGACGGTTTATAGGAAAATACGGAGCGCGAACGTCTCGGTCGTATTTTCCTGGGTAAAGCAGGCGTCTCGCCTGCGTTGTTCGCGCAAGCGGGGACGCTTGCTATACCCACGTAGAAACAAATGACGAGATTGTGTTATTTTTCCTCCCACATCTCTTGAATCAGTCGGACGGTCTCGTTCACCAATTTCTGCCCACCTTCCGGTCCTGCAATAAATTTATCCGCGCTATAGCCGCCGCCCTCAACGGCTCTCTGGGTCGGCAGATAGCCGTTTGATTGACAAGACAGCTGCACGAGGAACGTCAACAGAGCAGGACTGCGGGCTTTGATGCGCAAACCGTAATCGAGATAGAGTTCGTAGGGATTGCTTGCCATCGCGAGATCTCCCAGCCGTAGAATGTGCACCTCAATCGGCGTAACCTGTTCGGTTTGATAAAACGGCTGAATATAATTCGGATGGGGAGGGATATCGATACTGGCGACGACGTGTTTGAAAAGAATCTCTCTTTCAACATCTTTCATTGCCAACGGGTACACGTCCGCGACAGCGTCGGCAATGCGCCGGGCGATCTCCTGCCGGCGGGTAATGCCTCGTCTATCCAACATGATTTGCTCCGCCTTTTTGCGATACAGCAAATGAGGCGATTGATCACCCGCCGCCGAACATTGCGGTAAAACAAAGAAATCCTGGCCGAATCGCGCCCGCAACTCGTTTCGCACGTCGTGCCAAAAATCGGCGGACACTTCCTTGAGCCCTTCCGTTTCCTGCGACGGACAGGCCAGATTGATCACGATGCCCGTCAATTTCTCATCCGCGTTACGGAAAAATAACAATTCCACACCATGATCCTGGTATCCTTCGATATTCGAAAAATTTTCCTCTTCGGTTTTGCCGTACATGACGCTTGTGCCGTCAAAATAATGAGCCCGGCGGTTATACCCCACCGCGGCATGTCCCAATCCCCAGCTCATCCCGCCGGATTTGCGATTTTGCCAGGCCTTCACGGCGACTTCAGCGATTCGTTCGGCAAAAAATTTCCCGTATTCGGACGGTGTCATCACGCCTTCGTCGCCGCTCACATCGTACAAATCGCCATACTCTCCATCCGCGAAACCGGGCGCGGTATGCGTATGCGTTGCGTTCATAAATAATTTATCGGCGTCGAAATCCTGTAACGTCTCGCGCACATGTTGCTTCACGGTATCCTGCATGACTTTGCGGATGCCGATCACATCGCACGAAATTAGGATTGCCTGCTCGACCGCCCCGTTTTCATCCCGCGTTTCCAACGCCAGCGCGGTCGCCGTCAACGGATCGAGAACGCCGGTCGAGATGCGTTTGTGCAGCTGCCCCACCAACGCCACCGGTTGCGTCGGCGTGATATCGATTTCCGCCCAGCCGACATACAGCGGGTGTTTTTCCGCCGCTTGCGGGGAATTCATTACGCAGAAAAATAACGCCAGCAGGACGAATAAGAAAACATTGTTCTTATTTGAAACGATTTTCATGGTAGCACCTATTGTAATGATGATTTATCATGTTTGAACATGAAGCAGGTAGAGCAAGCGTCCCCGCCTGCGTTGTTCATGCAAGCGGAGACGCTTGCTTTACCCACGAATGAATAAAAGTAATTTATTTTCATCTTTATATGAAAATATAGGAGCGAGGACGTCCCATCCGCATCTTGAAACGTATACTTTTTCACCACACTATTACGGGCAGGATGCCCGCGCTCCCATCTACTCCTTTATCCCTTCAGACTCCACGGCGCGCACATCGGTCGCGATAACATCTTATTCGCTTCTTCATTATTGACGAATTGTTCTTTTACCGGATCCCAATTCAATTTTCGGTCAAGCCGTGTGGCAATGTTGGAAAGTTGACAAAGCGTATCCGAATGAACCGCGGTTTCGATGGGGCAAATCGTCTCCTTGCGGCTTTTCACGCAATCCAAAAAGTTGCGATGATGATCCTCACTTTCATACAAATGAATTCCGTCTGCGCCGATTTCCGCATCGAGAATGGATTTGGGATTCGCATCGATTCCCTGCCGGTTCACGTGCACCCAACCTTCGCTTCCCTCGAATTTCACGCCCTGTTTGCATTTCCCTTTATTGTCGGTATAAATCAATTTCACGCCGTTGGCATAATGGAACTCGAGTTCCCACTTCACACAGCAATTCGCGATTCCTTCCTGCGGAAATTCTCCATGGCCTTCCACCGAGATCGGCGTGGCGTCGTCGGTTCCGTTTCCCCATTGCGCGATGTCGAGATGATGCACGCCCCAATTGGCAATGAAACCGAGACAGTAATCGTGAATATGGTACCACGTGCTATAACTTTCCTTATCGTTATACGGTCGGCATCGTTGATACGAATACGGAGCCCACGGCGCCGGCCCCAGCCACATGTCGTAATCCAGATCCTCCGGAACGGGAATGGTCGGATCCTGCGGAATCGCCCAGCTGGCTGGCGCGCCGACATAAATCGTTTTCAAGTCACCGACGCGCGCATTACGGGCCAATTCACAGGCGAAACGGAAATTGCGCGACGATCGCTGTTGTGTGCCGAATTGAAACACATTCTTTTTTTCACGAATTGCGGAACGAAGAGCGATCGCCTGCTCAAAACTGACGCCGACCGGTTTTTCGAAATACATATCCTTCCCCGCCCGCGCCGCGGCCAGACCGATCAACACGTGCCAGTGATCCGGCACGGCGATGCTGACCGCGTCGATATCTTCGCGCGCCATCAGCTTGCGAAAATCATTGTACGCCGTGCAGCCTTCGTTGTTGTAATAATCATTCACCAGATCCATCGCTTTCTTTCGCTGGCCGGCGAAGACGTCGCAAACAGCGACCACTCTGACATCATCCTCCATTAAAAACTGCTTCGTGTTGTGTTCGCCGCGATTTCCAAACCCAATGCATCCCATGACTATTTTATCATTGGGCGACGCCACTCCTCCTCGACCCAGCGCCGAGGAAGAAATCACAAAAGGAAAACCAAAAGCAGCCGCCGTGGATCGCGCAAGAAACTGCCGACGATCAATCTGATTTTTCATGATGGAATTCTCCTAAAATACCGTATTCTTTATGAAATTGCCGGAGCGCGGACATCCCGTCCGCATCTTCTTGGGTAGAGCAAGCGTCCCCGCTTGCATGAACAGCACAAGCGAGGACGCTTGCTTTACCCACATATGAATGAGATCCGGCTATTTTTATCCTTCGTTGTGATCAATCGGTCATGACGATTTATATGAAACTTACGGAAGTAGGGGCGGTTCGCGAACCGCCCATACATACAACTCTTTACCTTTCATAGAAAGCATCCGGACAGGGCTGTTTCCGAAAAAAAAATATTTCGTTTTAATACAACTCCCACCCATCAATGCCGGATGGCTCCGTACCCTCCCCTTCGGGTTCGTTGGGATCGAGAATGATGCCGTTTCCGGTTCGAAAATAATCTATCGTATATTGCCCACGTGTATTTCCCTGAAAACCGATTTGCATAATCCCGTCCGCATCCACATCCGGCGCGCCCCAGCCGTTCCAGCCGCTGCCGGGCATGTTCAAAAGAATCGGCTCGGCGAAATTGCGATCGAGGTACAAGGTCCAGGGGGAATGATCGCCCAACGCGCGTTCCGGCCAGTCGTCGCCTTCAAACGCTTCGCCATAATTGATAAGTGGTTCTTCCAGCACTTTTAAGTCATACAAGAAATAATCGATGGAACAAACAAAAGTAAGAACGTGAAATTCAGAAAAATCCACTTCTGCCTTCGGAAGATTCGGATTGGCAAAATAACGGCTACCGATGGAGGTTTGATCGAAACTGCACAACCAGGTGCGACCATTGGAATACGTATCCACGTTCCCGTCCGGCATGTTTTTCAACGGATAAAAAGAAATCCGATCTCCATGCTCGTCGGGCGCGCCGTTGTTTGGACCGCCGATTTGATCCGCGCGAATCCGCACTTCATAGGTAAATGACCACGTATCCACTGTCAACGTGTTCTCCGGCTCGATCCAGGACACGTCACGAGTCAGATAGATGGTCTCACTGTCCGCTCCCAAACGCGCGACTGTTACGGTTCCATCCCCATTTTGGGTAACTTGCGTTCCGGCCCGGGGAGCGCGAAAAATAAACCATCCTTCCGCCTCGTAATCGTCGAAGGTGCTGACAATATCCCAATTTTGCGCGCCTGCCGACGGAATCACCAATAATGCCATCAAAATACAATAAACTGTCTTCATCATCTGACCTCCTCTTGGGAAATGAAAAATAAATTCACCAATACATTCAATTCTCGCATAATTAAAATCAAAACTCAATAGAGGTGATATAATTTAAGATCACTCGTAACCAACGGCATGATCATGTCAACGAGAAAACCGGCAATTTTACGATGGCCTTCCAAATTCGGATGGATACCGTCGGTTGTGTCCGCATATGTCTGGATCCAGCCTTCTGTATCCACATACTCAACGAACACATCGCCGGATGCGCGAACCGTTTCCACCACATCACGAATTCGAGCGGCATGTTGCCCGTTAAACGGACGTAGACAGAAAATCATCGCAGCCGGATAAGAAGCCCGAATCATCGTCAGCAATTCCGTATATCCATTCATAAATGAAGTTACCGAGACGTCTCGATCATTGGTTCCCAGATTAATGATCACAAAATCCGCCTGCCACTCATCCTTCTCCACGGTACCGTGAAAATAAGGGAACGTGCGCAGCACCGGAGGCGTTGCGCCATTTCCCCATGCCGTGATCCCCGTCCCGGAAAATCCGACCAGCCGTAAATCCGCGTCAAACGCCTCCCCCAGCAAATACCCATACGTCCTCCGCCCGTCCGTCGTATAGGATTCAGGACCGGAAACGCCCACCGCCGCAATTCCTTCCGTGATGGAATCGCCCAAAATCTCGATACGCGGACCTGTGGGCGCACGTCCCGGCAAAAAGAAGGCGCCCTCCGGCAATGAAATACCTGAAAAATATACGGCGGCGGCCAACGTCGATGACCAACGATGGTATTTCAAAATCAAACCTTTCACAACGATTTCAACCATGTGAGAGGATAGTGAGAGATCAGCGGGTGTAAGGAGCAGTTCCGATTCGATTTCCCGCTCCACCCATTCGCCGGCGTCGATTCGATACCAAAGAGACGGATGTGGATAGGTTGTGTACAAAGAGGTTCGGAACAACAGCGTGCAACGATCGCCCGTAAATCCAAAACGTACAGCGCTCCCCGTATTGACGGTAATGGCCACGTTTTCAGAAGTCCGATCCCACCTTCCCATATACGAAAAGCATGGATCGTTCGGCAAAACGATTGTATCCGCATTCACCCACTCCGTTATTCCAATTATGAATCCAGCTATCACCCATAAATGTCTTACCATAATGATCCCTCTTTCTCTCTCGATTCTTTTATTGTATATTTCCCTCATGCAAAGGAAAATTGAGCATTCCTTTTAAAATGCTATTGATTATTACTATCTGCGTGGAGGTATGTTTCATGGATCGCAAAGGATTCACCCTTATCGAACTGCTTATTGTCGTCGCCATCATCGGCGTTCTCGCCGCCATCGCCGTTCCCAATTTTCTCAACGCGCAACTGCGAGCCAAAGTCGCGCGCGTCATTTCGGATATGAAGGCCGTCGCGATGGGACAAGAACAATATCGCCTGGATCGCGGTCAATACACGTTCGATGGCGATTGCAATGTGGGAGGCGCGGAGCATCGCTCCTACATTCCCCTCACCACGCCGGTGGCTTACATCAGTTTTATGCCCGTCGATGAATTCGCGGGCATTGATCCTCAATTCCAAAACATGCAAACCGTAAAGGCTGGCTTGCGTCCCGTTTTCGAGTACACCTCACGGGTTTCTTTCGGTCCGAATGGTACTCCCAATTGCAAAAACAGTACTGGGACGTACGATATGATGGGCCGGGTGCACATCGAATACCTCATGACCTCGCTCGGACCGGACGGGGATCAGGATTATCCGTGGGGTGAAGCGGGCGCCAGAGACTTGGCCAGCCGATCGGCCCCTTTTATTTATAATCCGTCAAACGGTTTGGTCTCAAACGGAAATATCTATGTCTTAAACAGCCAAATCATCGGCGGTTGACAGCACCTCATTCCCAAATCGATACTCCATATTCCTGAAAAAGCGCCGCGGCGTTCAAGAAATGCGCCGTGATCCAAAACACCGTCCAATCTTCCGCATAGCCCCCACGTAAAGTAGAAACATCGTCCACTTCGCCGCGTTGCGCGTAATTCGTATGCTGCGGCTGCTCACCCTGGCTGCCATACGGATCGATCAACTGCCCGCAACTGCGATACATCAACACGGCGATCCTTTTCCATTCGTCGCGATGCAAGATCTGCCCCATGCGATAAATATCAGGCGCAATCAATACGCCGAAAACGTCGATGTGCTGATTTTGCGGCGACACCACCGTCCATCCGCGCGTCAGGAAACGATGATCCCGCAAACGGCCGGGCGGCAGATCGATATCCCAAACCACGACGTAGGTCAGAACCACATTCAGCGCATGTTCCGCCCAGTTTATATAATCGACATCGCCCGTCAATTCATACAGCGCCAGAAATCCCTGCAACGCCGCAAACGCGCCTTCCTTGTCCTCGCAACTCGCATCGAGCGTTCCTCCCCAATACGGCTCGCGCATGGCGACATGCCTCTCGGCATACACCTCTCCCGCCTTTTCCGCCGCCTGCCGAAACCTGTCTTCTTTAAATAAACGCGCCCCTTCGCACAGCGGCGCAATGAAGAACGCCTGATCGGTGGATTTCGGCTTCCAATCGTCTTTTAAAATTCGTTCCGCATGAAACTCGCACGCTTTCCGCAAAAACGTCTTCCATCGGGACGTATCCATCCCGTTTTGTTCTCCCACCCGAATGGCGCGAGCATAACTCAGCATCGCCTGTCCTTGCGACAGCGGCTCATGCCGGCTCCATTCCTGCGTGTCGCAGTCATACCATGTGTGAAAGCCGCCTTCGTAAAATTCCGCATCCGCAAGAAAATCCAACGTACGCTGCGCCATCTCCATCGCCTTGGGATCGTTCAGATGATCCGACAAAACCGGAAGCGCATACCCCAACGCCGCCGCCTGACCACACCAACCCAAAACAAATATGTTACGAAAATGGTATTTGCGGAAACCGGCCGCCTCCCCCTTTTCATACCAGCGCGTCTTCGCAAACCGGTATTTTGCTTCGATGATCTCACGAAAAGTCGGCAATCCTTCGACGGAATACGGCGAAAACAGATTCAACGAGGTTTGAACCGGCGTACAGAAACCGGCGCCTTCTTGCGCGACCGGATACGCTTCGAGATAAAAGGTTTTTTCAATGATCGCGCCGGGCGCTACATTTAAAAACGCATTGTCATAGGGTACGAAGCCCGGCTGCACCGCTTTGATTACACTCCGTTTCCCATTCGACGCGCACGGGCCGGAAAGCAACGCGAATTCCGTCGCCCGCTCCCGCGCAATCACGCCCATCGACCACCATTGATCGCCGAGGTTGCCAAACGGAACCGGCGAGGGATTGGAATGCAGCGCCGCCCCGCGAAAACCGTCTCCCTCCTTCCATTCCAGACTTACAAACGGCATAGGATATCGATGTTCTTCAAAAAGAACTTCCTCTCCCGTTTTTCCCATGTAAACAGGCACTTTCCCGCTTTGCGCGCCGGATGGATTGCCATAATAGAGAATTCCCGGCATCAGAATTCCCGCTCCCACGCCCGGCGACAGGAACCGAACAGACAACGCACAGCGCTCGAGCGGAGTTTTCCCCTCCCAAACAAACCGCCGCACACATTTGACTAGACTCCCTTCCTTGCGATAGGCATCGGAAAGACGCCATGCGCCCGCCTGCGTCTCCAGTTTCCCTTGCACGATGGTCCAATCCCCGACGGTTTCCACCTCTTCCCCCCGCGCATGAAGCCACTGCGCCGGCCATCCCTCTTTCCAATCCAGTGCGATGGACCATAATCCTTCCTCCGGCGATCGCCAGGCCGCCACATCACCGCAAAGGATTTCCATTCCATACCCATCCTGTGATCGCGACACGTTCAATCGCGGATCACACCGTTCCGTCGCTCCATCCATCGCATTCGTGATTAAAAGAATCATCCCGATTGCCGATAATATGCGTAACGACATCATGTCTCCTTCTCCCTATTCCAATTGCTTGTTTCTGATTGCCTACCATCTTAATTCACATGTCGGGAATTCGAAAAGAGCTGCGAAGCGGATTGAATGCGACTGGATTCGCTTGCATTTCATTGTCTCTCACGCTACTTTTTATAAAAACAAATGGTAAAGGAGTCAAACCTTGATTACGACAGATTGCCTGATTATCGGCGGCGGCGTCATCGGCCTGATGATCGCGTATGAACTGCGATCTGCGGGATTGGACGTGATTGTTGTCGAGCGAGGAACAATCGGCCGGGAATCGTCATGGGCGGGGGGAGGCATCCTCTCGCCGCTTTATCCGTGGCGGCAGGACGACGCCATCACCGCGCTGACAGGCTGGAGTCAAAACCAATATCCGATCCTGGCAGATATATTGTTCGCAGAAACCGCCATCGATCCCGAATGGACACAAAGCGGCATGTTGATTTTGGATTGCGAGGACGCCGATTCGGCAATCGCCTGGTCAAAACGTTATCAACATGCGGTGGAAGTGCTTGAAAACAGAGACATTCGTGATTTGGTTTCATTTGTTTCCGCAACCGATGTGCAGGCATTGTGGTTTTCGGATATAGCGCAGATTCGTCCTCCCCGGTTGATGCAGGCGCTAAAAAAATATACAGAACGAATGGGCGTTACGTTGTTGGAACACACCGCGATAACGCGATTCCTCGCTGATCGACATTGCATGGCGGGAGTGGAAACGGAAACGGAACGCATTGCAACAAAACAAATCGTCATTGCCTGTGGAGCATGGAGTGGAACTTTATTGCAACCACTTCACTACTCTCTTCCCGTCGAACCGGTTCGTGGACAAATGATTTTATTTCGAGCGACGGCAGATTTACTGAAACCGATGATCCATTATCAAAACCACTATTTGATCCCGCGGCGGGATGGACGAATTTTGGCGGGAAGTACTGTGGAATATGTCGGCTTCGACAAATCCACGACGCCGACTAAGATTTTAGAATTAAAAGAATTCGCGATCCGCCTCCTTCCCGCATTGAACAATATCCCTATCGAGCATGACTGGGCCGGACTGCGTCCCGGTTCGCCCAAAGGGATTCCATTCATCGGTCCGCATCCGACGAGGAATGGATTATTCATCAACGCCGGGCATTTTCGCAATGGAATCACGCTGGCGCCGGCGTCGGCGCGGCTGATGGCCGATTGGATTCTCGCACGCCAACCGATTTTCGACGTTTCACCGTTTTCCCTTGAATCAACGCCTTCGTCTCGTATACATTCTTTCCTTCACTGAATCATTCTTTCCGCATCCAAAATCCCCACCCCCACAACGGCTCCGTCACCACCGATCGCAAAAGAATCATGTTTTCACCTGCCTGCAGTTCCATTTCTACCACAAACAAATCCGGCAACAAGCGCCCGAAACCGTCCGCCTCGCTACGGCCGGGATCATAAAATCCCCGCGCGGGTCCCTGAAAAATCTGCTTTCCATTACACCACATCGTCAATTGATCGGTATAGGAAATTTGAACCGTTTTCGTATCCTGCTTCTCACTTTTTATGATCGTCTTCGCAAAAACCACGCCTTTTTCGAGGTCATCAGGAAACCTGGCGGATAGATTGATAATTCCCCGCCGGTCAGTTTTTACCTTTTCCCATTTCATCTCATTACCAAGCAATATTTCGGGAATCCCGTTGTTTCCGTATTCCATATTTTTCTTCTCGGTGATTTCCCATTCACGAATCATATGCCATTGATTCACGTTACCCCAAGGATCATCCAAAATCGGCTTAACCTCATCATCCAAAGCGGTAATGCGAAGATTGCGAAAATATCCCGATCCATAAAATTCCCAGAAACGAAAACCGCCGCGATCGAACGGCAAATCATATGCAGTATAAACCGGCTGAGGATCATCGTTGACATTGACATTCGCAATTCGTTCCCCCACATCGATATGGATGCGATTCCATTGCTCTTTAGGCATCCTCGCGCGCCGCTGTGCAAACGGCCATAGTTTCCAAGCCAAGGTTTTCGGATTCCAACATCCCGCCGCTTCGAAAATTACCTCATCTCCCTCTTTCGGCGAAAAGAAACCGATGTTGCAGCCCTGCCGCCCATTGTCGCAGACATGAAAATCGAATCCGAGAAAACCTCCCGCTTCTCCCGATCCGAAAAGTTCCACCTCGATGCGATAATTTTTCCACGATTCATCTCCCACCCATCCTGTCGTGGTTGGATGACTCTGTTTTTTCGATTCAACAAAAAGCACCGGGCCTAATCCGGGATGATCCACGAATCGCTCCGGCTCCTGCTTCCAACCACTCACACTTTTCCCATCCAACTGATCTTCAAACATGATCTCACCGCTTGCTTCAGATTTACTTTCATCGGTATTTATGTTTATCGTTAAATGCACAAAAATCAAAACTAAGCATGAAGTGAACATTATCCAAATTCTCCAATAACTTGATTCATCCCATATGATTCAAATAACTATCCAAGAAAATGCGGACGGGACGTCCACGCTCCGGTTTTACCGCAAAATTCGATCCAGCCACGGATAGATCTCGACCTTCGCCGAATCGGACATATCATGCGGCCCATCTTCCAGCAGACTACGTAAGTTCTCTTTCGCACCAAACAGAGACCATAACGGCTGAGTCGACAGCGTCATGTCATGCGCCGCGCCGCCTTGCGGAAAAATTTCGTCATGGCGCGTTTGATAATTAAAATACCCACGCGGAGCAATCAGCCGAATCACATCATCGAAATCCCATGCCGGTAATCGTCCGGCGCGAAAATCGATGCGCAGGCGCGGTATGTACGAAAACCAATAATCGCGCGCCCAGCGATCGGGATTGGCTTCCGCCGCGAACGGGGCCCAGCCGCAACTCGCCGCCGCCGCCTGGATACGCTCGTCGAAAGCGGCGACAAACAGCGCTTCTTCCGCGCCCAACGAATGGCCGATCGCGCCGATGCGATCAGAATCGACCTGCGCCAGCGACTGCAAAACGTCAATCGCCCGCCGGCCATCCTGAATCATTTTTCCCATTGCCGATAAGGTTGGATAGTTACAATAAAATTCGCGTGTGTCAAAGGGACCGGCGGCGTCGATGCGTTCTCCCGCGCAGATTGAATCCGGCGCAAGAACAACATACCCGCGTCGAGCCAGTTCGGGACCGAAATGAATGCTGGCGCGTCCGCTATGCCCCACCGCCTCTTCTTTTCCATCCTTGGTCGTCTGATGAAAGACGATCATTGCGGGATTTTTCTTCCGCAATGGTTGTGGAAACAAAAGATAGGCGCAAATAGCCTCATCCGGAGCAGTACAATAACGAATTTTTTTCTCAATATACCCTTCCAGTGATTTTTCAGCGAGAATTTCAATTTCAATCGCCAAAGCAGGCGGATCAACCGGCCCGATATCGCGCAACATTAGCGCCTTGATGCTTTCACAATTTTGTTTATGCAGCTGCGCCTCCTCATGCCCGACCACAATATGATTTTGTTCGTTCAATTGGTGGAAGGAACGAGCAGGTAGACTTTCCTTCAAAAATTGATACGCGCGTTCGCGTCCATCCGCCGGAAACGCATGGCCGCCGGGAACGAGATGCGATTGCAAAAAATCGGCTGCGCCGTACAATCCATAAACGGATTTTAATTCGTAAAAAATAGATTGTAAATTTTGAGTATTCGGAAAAATACCGTCTTCCAACGTCGCCCAATTGCAGTACGACCGCGGCGCGAGACAAGCAACGATCTCATGCCAATCAAACGGAATTTGCGAGACATCATCCATATAATAACCGAGAGCAGGCAGCAGCGCCGTCAAATGACTCCAGCGATGGGGATGGGGATCGCTCCGTAGCGTCGTGAAGCCGCAACTCGCGACGGCGGCGGAAATACGCGGCTCAAAAATCGCGCTCATAATGGTTCCATACGCGCCGTGCGAATGCCCGATCGCGCCAATGCGCCGCGCATCGACCTGCGGCAGCGTTTCGAGGTAATCCACGATCCGTTGCACATCCCAAATCATCTTGCCGAAAAACGACCAGCGTGGATGTTTGCGATAAAAGTCGTGCGCGCCATGATAGGGTTGCGCGCCGGGTGGAATGCGTTCACCGAAACCGATCACATCGGGAGCGATACAAATAAATCCTTTCCGCGCCAATTCCACCGCAAATGCTTTTTCCGTATCGCCTTTGATTCCGCACGGCTCCTCTTTGCCCTGCGCGACGGTTTGATGCAGAACGATCATTACTGGCGTTGGCGCTTCCGGCAGCGGTTTGGGCAACAGCAAATAAGCGGGAATCCAATCATCCGCTTCGGAACGAATGCGAATATGGCGGCGCAAATATGTTCCGCAATCTACTTCACCGAATTGTTCCGCAAGCGGCGGTAACGGCTGCAAATCATCGGCTTGTCCGATAAATCTATGTAGTAATTGAAGAATAGAATCACGTTTGGTTTCCCAATCCTTGATGGAATCGATGTCGGGCGAAGCCTGTCCACCGGATTTTAACAACGGCAGCAATGATGACATTCCCGCCTGCGGCGATTGCGCCTCGATTTTTTCCGCCTTTGCAATGTCCCGCCAGGTTTCCCAATCAAATCCTTCCCACGAATAGCCATTCGAAGACAATAGATGTAAAAACATAAAAATTGAAATCCATTTTTTCATAATCGCACCTTTTTCGCCGTTGCCCGCAGTTTCTTCATCCAATTCACGATGGTTGGACAACAGTTGAAACGCCTGCCCCGTAACCAATCGCATTGCACATGATAAACAAGTGGTTTTTCATGTTCGATTGCAAGGACGACCTGATTTTCCTGCGGTAAATCGACAAAACGAAGAAAACGAGATGAGGGAAACACAATTCCCATGCCGATTACACCGATCACCGGCGTCTGAAATCCCCACGCGCCCATCACGCCGGCGTTTGCGTCAACTTGCAATTTCTCCTGCGGCAGTTTGATCAAGCCGACGCCCAACTCAATCGAATCGTCGGGGCGTCCTCCCGTCACCAGTATTTCAATCGGCGAATCCGCGCGGCCGGCCAACGCGGAACAATGAAACCGAACGGTATAGGGAGCATCCGACGGTCCCACCTTTTGCGCCAGCAATTCAATCGTAACACACTCCTCATCGTGTGAAATCATCTTTTTGGTAAACTCGATATCGCCCTTTCCCGCCGGATTCATCACCGGATACGCCTGGCTGTTGACATAAAGCGTAACGCCGCCGCATCCGACCGTTTCGCCGACCAGCAACGCATCGATTCCCCACTCCGTTTCGTCGTGATAACTCTTGTCTTCAATCGTGGGATACAGCAAACAGTCCTGGTTTTTACCAAAAAAATCAAATTGCCC
Organism: Candidatus Omnitrophota bacterium; assembly: GCA_003598175.1. GTDB lineage: Bacteria > Hinthialibacterota > Hinthialibacteria > Hinthialibacterales > Hinthialibacteraceae > SURF-12. The sequence continues at coordinate 13,919 of QZKN01000152.1, read as the reverse complement.
CCAATACACGCGATATGCGATCTTTTCCGATTCCCAGCCGATGTTAGGCGGCACCCAATCCTCTGCCCAGGCCGTGCACGGTTTCTTCATCTGCGCGAGAAAACTCTCCGAAAGCCATTGCTTGAACGGTTCCAACGGCTGCTGCAGATCAAATTCCTGTTCCACGAGACGGCGCATTCGATTCAAGTCGCCGTCGGCGCGCGCCGGATTGAACGCTTCCCAAAAATCCTTTTTGTCGTAAATCTGTTTTAAATGATAAATCAAACGATCCTTAAACAGAGTCAGAAAAAACAATGCGCCCTCATCGCTTGCGTACATTTTTAAGATCAATTCCTTATCCAACGTTTCAATCGGTAGGGCCGCTTCGTCGCAGGCTTGCGGCTCAATGCCTCGCAACGCCTGCAGAAGACGCTGATTGAGCTGCAATGTGGCAATCGGCGTTTCCTTCAACGTGGCGGAAACGCGTCGATGAATTTCCGGCCAATGTATCCCCACGTCGACAATCTGCGGTGATCGGCAATGCCAAATATCATCCATCAAGCCGTCCGCGTTCACATCGAGTATCCACGTGTCGAGAACGCCGTCCAGATCGGCGTCGCGCATTTTGTAGCGCATGTCGACAAAGCGATCGTAATCATAATCAACGTCCATCCACGCACAATCCGCGCCGCGCAGATGAATGCGGTGATCCGTCGGATGATAATACAATCTCGTCGGCTCTTTCGGTTTCAAGATCAATTCATAGCGTTTGTTGTAAGATCCGCAGCTCGGCCCTCCGACTTGCGGAAACTCCTCGATGCCATGCGCGATCACGCCTTCCCAGCGCTCATCCGCATCCGCAAAATTTTGCCCGTCGACGTTGATGTCGTTCTCGTCCCACGTCAACATTGTTCGTTCCCACACGATCGGCTGCACGAATTGCCGCGCCGCTTCAAACCGCACGAACGGACCGGTGGGAATGCCGCGAATCACGGTCCGCTCCACCACATCCTCGCCAAACTGTAAATTGGAGCGACCTCTTCCCTTCCCTTGCGGCGTCCAGAACGCGCCGGACGCCCATGCCGTAATCGAAAAGTCGAAATCGCGGGGGGAATCGATTGTGGCGTCGTCATCGGCGTCAAAGCTGTGGCGGATGCACTCCACGTTGTCGCCGACGCCGGAAATCCGTAACACCTCTTCGGTGATTCCATCGCCGTCGTGATCATAAAAAAGGAAGGGATTTTCAAAAAACGGCGTCCATTCTTCTCCGTTTTCCGGAATGGCAAACGCGGCGAACAACTCATCTCCGCCAAAATGAGTACGATATTGGCAAAGCGTCTGATCGTAGGTGTACGCGATGTCGAACCACAACAAATTGTCGTCCCCCACGTCGCGCCCCCACCACACCCGCAGGACATCTTCGCCAAAATAACCATGCGTTCCGCCGAAAAAGAACATGCCCATTTCGTCAACGTCATCATCCCCATCCACATCCGTATAATCGAGCACGGCATCCACGGAGCCGTCGCCGTTCCAATCCGCGACGTAGAGATCGCTATCCAAATCCGGCTCGAATCCTTCCCGCAAATCGCCGTCTTCGTCGATCGCCCGCACGAGAACCGGGCGGTATTTTTCCGGATGCCGCGATGCGGTATCGACAAACCACACTTCATCCGGCCTGCCGTCGCCGTCCGTATCGAAGTAATGCCGTTCGCCCGGTTTTCCGGTCAGCGTTTTCTCGTGCATGGCGGGATCGAGAATCACGGCGGAGCCGAATACCTTTTCAAACAAACATTGTTTGGAAGATTTCTCTCCTTCCACACAAAACAGCGAGGAAATGATTCCGGACAGAACGAAAAAGAGAATGAAATACCGGAGCCACGAGTTCATGATTTGTTCCTTCTTTCTTTTTCCAAAATGGCGATGACTTCCACCACCGCGGCCAGCGTTTGATCCACGTCCTGTTCCCGATGCGCGGTCGAAACGAACCACAATCCCTCCGGCGTAACGCGCACGCCGTGATTTTGCAGTTCCATCCAAAATTGCCGCGTCAGAGCAAAATCGGTCTGCTGTGCGCTACGATAATCCACCACCGGTTTGGCATCTTTGGGTAAAAACGAAACATGAAAAACCGGCGGAACGCCGCGAATCATCAGCGGCAAAAAGGTTCGTTCCGCGATTTCTTCCAATTCCTGCATCAGCGCCATCGCGGTGGCGTGCGCCTTTTTTAAAATCGCGCCATCGTTTTCACTTAACAAATTCAAAGCGGCCAACGCGCCCGCCATCGCAGGTGGATTGGCGTTGTAAGTGCCCGCATGGACCGTCTTGAGTTCGCCGAAAAGCCGCATGACGTCCGCTTTTCCTCCCAGCGCGCTGACACACATACCGCCGGCCATCGCTTTGGCGAAGGTCGCCAAATCCGGCGTCACGCCGAACAGCTGTTGCGCGCCGCCCAACGCAACGCGAAAGCCGGTGATCACCTCATCGAAGATCAGCAATGCGCCGTGCTCGCTACACAACCGCCGCATCCCTTCCAAAAAACCGGGAAGTGGCCGGATCGCGCCCCAATTGCACATAATCGGTTCGGTGATAACCGCCGCAATTTCTTTTCCACGTATCGCAAATACGTTTTCCAGCAGCGGCAAGTCATTCCACGGCAGCACCAACAAATGCGCCCCTTCTTCCGGCAGCTGTCCCAGCGACGAAGGTATAAGATTCGTGCATTCCCTCGGGCCCGCCTGATCAAGCGGTGGAGCGAAATTCCACGCGATATTGCCAAACCAGCCATGATAATGGCCTTCGAAGCGGATGACGGTTTTGCGTCCCGTCGCCGCGCGCGCCAGCCGCAGCGCCGCGTGGACCGATTCCGAGCCGGACGAGCCGAAACGCGCCATTTCCACGCAAGGAACGAGCTCGCACATCTTCTCGGCAACCAGAATTTCCAATTCCGTCTGCCCGGCGAACATCAAGCCTTGCTCAAGCTGAATTTGAACCGCCTGGATGACGTTCGCGGGCGAATGGCCCAGCAACAACGGACCGCGTCCCAGTACATAATCGATATACTCATTCCCATCCGCATCCCACACGCGGGAACCTTTTCCTCGCGTATAAAACAACGGCAACGGCGACCAATTCGCCCGCACGTTGCTGGAAATCCCGCCGGGAATAACGCGACAAGCGCGACGATAAAGTGCTTCTGATTTTTCACTATTCATGATTTATCTTGCTTATGCCATTTCAATTTTCGGAAAATAGATCCATAAATGCCCCAAATCATCATCCTCGCCAAAAAAGATTTCCCCATCCGATCCGACGACGGAATCCGCAAACAGATACCCATAACGCCTGCGCTCAATAGTAGACAAGGCGATGCCCAAATCGCGGATTTCTTTCCTGCCCGGATGATAACTAAATATGTGTGACATCTCCTCGCCGCAAGCGCCAAACAATCTTCCGTCATGCGTGACGCTCATGGTTTTGATCGGAAACAGATCGGTTTGGCCGAGACATTCGCTGAAACCGCCGCCTTCGTCAAATGCAAAAAGCCTGCCTTCGTCATCCGCCACATACAGCACGCCGTTGCCTGGATTTTTTGCCCATTGCAGATTGCCTTTGCGCCAGGCGGCCTTCGGTAAAGCAAGCTGTCTACGATTCAGTTTCTTTTCACTTGCATTGAATTGCCAAAGCGTATCGCCCTCGTCCAGCCCAAAATAATTCCCCTGCGTATTGGCGGCAATTTTTCCCACGCCTTTTACATTGCCGATAATTTCAAAACGTTTGGCGTCGAGATCGATCGTAAACAAATGATTGTCCGTCACCCCGACGGCGGTTTTTCGCGAATCATCCGCAACCGCATGAACAATCCGCTCCCCTTCCGCCGCTGTTCCCAAATATTCAAAGTCCGGCCGGAAAAATCCCCATTCCTGAATGAGATCGAATGGCAATCCCTGCAGGGATTGCGCCACAATTTGCCCGCCTTTCGGGCCGTTGACGCAGGCAATAAATCCGCGATTCCCGCAACAAACCGCGACGCAGTGATCGGCGTCTTTCACAACGCCCATATCGAACACCGCCCCGGTCACGCCGCGAAACATGGCGACAAACAAATGCGTCGCCTTGCCGCTGGTTCCGCCATACACATCGCCCTCGGAATTCACCGCCAATGCGGTAATACGACTTTCATCGGCAATAATCGGCGTGCTCGCGCCAGGAAAGCAGGTCGGAAATGCGATCATGCGTCCTTCGGACAAAAACGCGCCGTGATGAATGTCGCGCCAGGATAATTTGGTGTAATCGATATTCTTGTTCATATGCAGTTTCCCCTTCTATCCCCACATGCGAATCGGCAGATGGGCGTTTTCGTGTTTGCGATTTTTGGGCAACGTGACTTTAAAGATGCCGACGGGATGCGGATGACCAACGTGACCGAAAAAGAGGTCGCCGTGATGATCAACCGCGCCGCGGGAAACATATTGCGCAAAGCCGTCAGGACGCTCGAGCAAAGCCACTTCCTCCCGTTCCAGCGTGACCGGATTCAACCGCCAGACCACGCCCTCGCGTTCCTTGTGCGATTCGGGCGAGGGATTATAAATGGGGTCGCGCCAGCGCGCGGCGACGTAATACAGCTGCCCGTCTCCGGCAAACGTCAAACCTCCGCAGTGATCGGTAAACGTATCCATCGGCAGCGTCGAATCGCGCTCCTGCGTGGCCGGACCGAGATCCTCGACGCGCCCCCATTCTCCCTCGTTCGGCCAAATCCGCATCAGATAAGGCTGAGCAATCCACGTCACCGCGTAAATGCATTCTCCATCCGGCGAAGCGACCGCGTCATAAAAAACGCTGTGCCAGCCGGTTTGAAAATTCGAATTGTGCGGCAGCGTGTAGGGCGAGGTTTCCAGGCGGTCTTTTTCCGGATCGTAGCGAATCAGGCGGCCATAATCGCTAGTCGTCCAAATGCGATGTTTCTTGTCCATAAACAAACACTGCGCATTGACGGAGCCGATGCGGCCGATCTCACGGCGCTCGCGTTTTTTAATATCAAAAATCACAAAACGATCGCGCGGGTACGTCAGCGAGTAAAGCAATCCGCGCTCCTCATCGTGCAACAAACAGCGACAGCCCTCTTTCGGCAGCATGGTTTCCCACCACAGGACCTCATCCCGTTTCGTGTCGTACGCGAGCAGGGCGCTGCCGCGAAAACAACGCTCGGGCGCGTGCCAGAAAAACCACGGCGAATACGCTTTTAGGTCATGCGGCGGCCCGGACAGGTGGGTGGCCATGTACATGACGCCGTCTTGCATCGACGGCGCGAAACTGTAATGAATCTTGCACTGCGTCCCGCGGCCGGAATCGTGCGGATCGTCAACCATCTCGTCCAGATTGAAAAGATAATCCAGCTTGTCTTCGTTTTCGTTATACCGAACGACTTTCACAATCCCGCCGGGATGACCTTCACAACAAGCGGCGGCATAAATCCGCCCGTCCGGCCCCACGGACAGCGACCAGCAGGAATCGGAATCGGGATGCTCGGTGAAGGGATACCAATGGCATTGGTAGTCGCCGTTTTTGCTCGTCTCCACGGCGGACGCGTGAGCGGCAAAGCCAAGAGCGGCTGCTCCGACGCCGATTCGCGACACGAACTGCCGCCGGTTGATTGCATTGTGCGTGTGATTCTCGTTCATAAACGGTTGCCATCCTCTCTTTCATGATCAATGAGATGAATAACGGTCAAACCTCGGTTTATCATATCGAAATTCGGAAAAGAAGTCTATTCGATGATCAAAAAAGACGGGATTACTAAACCCAAAATAAATTACTCGTCATCAATTTTCCATGCGTGGGTAAAGCAGGCGTCCCCGCCTGCATCGATGTGCAAGCGAGACGCTTGCTTTCCCCGATTCGAGAAAATCACAATATACTAACCACAACCATTGATTCCCACGCTAATTGTATCAAAGCTATGGAAATACCGTATTGACCGGACGAACAATAAAACTTGAGTGGAAGTTTTGAGAAATGCTTAAAACCATCGTAAAGGAGATCCATCGATGAAAAGATTGATGAGAGTGTATGGTTATATCTTTTTTATTAATTTTTTATTACTAATGAATTTTGGATTCCATTCCGACGCTGAAGAACATGTGCAATTCAGCGGCGTATATCCGCATCTGGCGCATTATAACGACGAAGGGGAATGCGGAACCGGCGCGGTGGTCCCCTGGGCGGACCGGTTGTGGGTGATTACCTATGGTCAGCATCTCCCGTTCGGTTCTTCCGATAAATTGTATGAGATTGATTCGCAACTCAATCGGATCACTCGCCCGGAAAGTGTGGGGGGAACCCACGCGAACCGCATGATTCATCGGGAATCCCGTCAGTTGTTTATCGGCTGCTATGCCATCGACGAGGAACGCAACGTCCGCTTGATTCCCTCAAAAACCATGCCGGGCCGATTAACCGGAAATGCCCGGCATTTGTTCGCTCCGGAACACAAAATTTACTTTGCTTCGATGGAAGAAGGATTTTATGAAGTCGACGTAAACAGCCTGGAAGTAAAAATCATCAACCTCGATGGCAACGCGATGGAGCCGCCGAATATCGCCGGTCCGCTTTTACCCGGCTATCACGGAAAAGGCCTTTACTCCGGCCAGGGCCGCTTGATCTACGCCAATAACGGCGAGAATACCGCGGAGGCGCGCAAACGGCCGGACATCGTTTCCGGCTGCCTGGCGGAATGGGACGGGACGAATTGGAACGTGGTGCTCCGCAATCAATTCAACGAGGTCAGCGGTCCGGGCGATATTTATGGGAATCCCAATCCTGACGATCCGGTCTGGTCGATTGGCTGGGATGACCGTTCGCTGATTCTCATGCTCCTCGACGGCGGCAAATGGCATAAATATCGTTTGCCAAAAGCCACGCACACATACGATGGGGCGCATGGGTGGAATACGGAATGGCCGCGGATTCGCGAGGCGGCCCCCGATTTTACCCTGATGATCATGCACGGCATGTTCTGGCGTTTTCCGACGACGTTTTCCACCCAAAACCTGGCCGGCATTCGTCCGTTATCTACCTATTTGAAAATCATCGGAGATTTTTGCGCATGGCAAGGAAAAGTGGTCATCGGCTGCGACGACGCGGCCAAATCCGATTTTCGCTCGGGCGGCGTATTCGATCTGCCGGGCACCATGTGCGGGCAGTCGAACTCGAATTTGTGGTTCGTCGAACCGGATCAGTTGGACAAATTCGGTCCCGCGATGGCGCGTGGAGGGCCGTGGAAAAATGATGCGGTTCGCGCCGAAGAGTATTCCGATCCGTTTTTCTTTGCCGGCTTCGATTCCCGCATGGCGCATATTCGTCATCATGCGGAAAAACCGGTTACGTTTCAATTCGAAGCGGATGCAGACGGCTCGGGCGAGTGGCGCTCCGTGCAAAGCGTGACGGTTCCCGCTTCCGGGTATGCGTTTCACATCTTCGATCCACAAATGAAAGCGGAATGGATGCGGGTAAAAACCGACGCCGATTGCGAAATAGTCACGCTGGTTTATCAATTCGCGAATCAGGATAGGCGCGAAAACGCTTCCGATGTCCTATTCAATGGTCTGGCGAAAGCAGGGGATCCATTTTCCACCGGCGTCATCCGTCCGCGAGGGGAAAACCTGGGAACGCTGCACTTTGCCGCCACGCGAGTGGATGGCGAGAAAGCCGCGACGGAAATCGGATATTATGAAATCGGTCCCGACATGAAATTAAAGCAAACGGATAATGAAATCACCCATCAATGGCTCAAAAAGAATTTCGCGATCGGCGAGCCGCTCTTGACCATAGAGGAAGCATCCGTGCTAGTAATCGATTCCGCCGGCAACCGATTTCGCCTGCCGAAAGGAAATCCGGCGCTGGAAAAACCAACCGCGGCGGGATGGCCGCGAACGGTGCGCGAAATCGTGACGGAACGGAATTTATTCAATTGCCTGGGAAGCATTTACGAATTGCCGCGAAACAATTCCGGCGGATTTGCGAAGATCCGCCCCGTGGCCACTTCCGACTTTTTGCTGATGGATATGTGTTCCTGGCGCGGAATGCTGGTCATTTCCGGCGTCGCGGATCGTACGGAAAACAATCCTCACATCATTCGTTCCGACGACGGCAAATGCGCATTGTGGTTCGGCGTCATTGACGATTTGTGGAAACTGGGCAAACCACGCGGCGAAGGCGGCCCCTGGAAAAACACGGCAGTGCAAAAAGATGAACCTTCAGACCCCTATTTGATGACCGGATATGATCACAAAGAAATTATTTTAAGCCATCGATCGGAAACGACAGTCAATTTCACGATCGAAGTCGATATCACTGGCGACGGCGAATGGGTATCCTATAAAACCATCGAAGTAAAACCGAACGAAATCGTCAAAGACAAGATGGAAGACGGTTATAATGCCTATTGGGTGCGGGTAAAAGCGTCGGAAACCACCACGGCGATGGCGCAGTTTTTGTATGATTAGCCTTTATCAGAATACCGAATCTCACTTTTTCTAAGGTGCGATATTTTTAATCTTTTTCCCTCCTATCAAATGTCCATTTGCAAAAAAAGCGGATTATTGTGAGCTGCTCAACTCTTGTATCCGTTTATTAAAGTGACAAATTTCTATATAGGAATGAAATGAATTGGCAGAGCGAAGATAATCAATTCGTCGCCGCGGCAAAAAATGGTGATCAACAGGCGTTTTCGGAACTGGTGAAACGCCACCGGCGTTTGATCTATTCGATTGCCTATAAAATCACACTTTGTGAAGAGGATTCGCTTGATGTCACGCAGGACGTGTATTTGAAATTGGTTGCCAAACTGCATGAATATGACGGCGCAGGTAACTTCCGCGCCTGGCTGGCAACCATCACCGCACGAACCGCAATCGATTTTTTGCGGAAAGCGCATCACAAAGAAGAATCGGTGGAACCGATAATATTGGAAGAGTTACTCGAACAGAATAACAAGCAATCCCAAAACAATCCCCGCGATCAATTTGATCGAACTTTTCAAAAAGAAAAGATCGAATTGGCGATGCATCACCTCTCTCCGCAGCAGCGCGCCATTCTGACCTTGCGACTGCGGGAAGAGATGGAACCGAAAGAAATCGGGGAGCGAATGGGGATTGCGGGAAAACAAGTGCGCACCCAACTGCATCGTGCAATTTGCAAATTGAAAGAAGTCATTCAAATCAAAGAATCGACAGAAGGGCAGAATTACAATGAATCGCAATGACGAAAATCAGCAAGAAAAGATCATCGCATTTCATCTCGGCGAGATGCCCATCGACGAACAACACGCCTTTGAAAAGCAGTTGAAAATCGATGAACATCTGCGAGAAGAGGTGGATATACTCAATCGCATCTGCGATCAGACTCGCGAATGGATGAAAAAAGACGCAGCAGGAATCGAAAAAGTGGAAGAATTAAACATTCCGCGGCTTTCTTCTCCTTTGTCACACATGGAAAGTAAAAAAACTCTTCCTGCACACTTCCGCTGGCTTGCTGCGCGGCGATGGGCGCCGGCTGCGGCGATTTTTCTTGCCGGATTTCTGTTTGGCCGGCTGGTTCAAAGCGATTTTCCGCAATGGAACCGGTCCCAACATGTTCCTTACGAAATGCAAAGCGAAGTTCCGCATCCAACAAAGACGTCCGTGCAGAATGACAACGTGGATTCACAACAAATCCAGAACCATTCTCAAGACAATCCACCTCCGCATCCCAATTCGGAGACGTATATGGCCTCTCTCAATCAACCGCATTATACGCGCGAAGAGAACGGCCGTTTGATCATCGAAACGCCTCGCGCAGTGTGGGTGGTGGACGGACGATTTCAATTATCACAGGATCATCATGAATAGGAGAAAAATCATGTTGAAAAGAAAATCATATTTCCTCGCAATTTGTCTCATTGGGATTTGCACCATAGGCCAATCCGCAGAAAATTTGGAACAAAAAGAATGGAAAAACCTTCCGCTATATGATGGCGAATCGCTCACATTCGGCGACGTAACCGTTAAATTGGTTCAAACGCCTGTCGAAAATCAAATAGACGGAAAACTTATACTTCAAGGGCCGGATTCCTCGCAAGAAATCATTTGGCCACAACGGTTTAAAAATAATTGGAGAAGAGAATATCTATATTTCAATGAAATCGCATTATCATTGGAAATGCGCCTGACGCCGCTACCCCCTCAAAAAATCTACTTCACTATTGATGCATTCCATCAATTGCCAAAATACGAATTGACCGCAGTTCCCTTTCAAGAATCCCTTCTTGTATCGCAAGAATGTCCTATTTTTATCGGTCCATGGAAATTTCAAACCGTCTGCTCGGATCAAAAACAAGAAATCCTTCACCTTTTAATCAATAATACCGAAAAAAAATCCGTTCAGGAATTCCCCATCACACAAGACACACTAATCAAATTTAATCGCTTTACCATCAGCATTGATGTCGGCAATTATTCCACTGCTACCTGCGCCGCACGTCTGCAATTCAATGTGATGCAGGATAATACGATTGTCGGTAAAAATGCGTTAGCAAATCAATGGGATTTCCAAGGCGTAACATATAATGAATTTTTCAATCGATTGTCAATCAAGTATAAATTTGAAGTGGAGTGGATTAATAAAACAACAAATCCGGAAATGATTCAGCGAATTCAAGAAATGTCTCTTTCATCTGGCACTCGAGGTCAAGATGACTCAATTGTACAAATTAAAGAAACCGTTGAAAACGCATTAAATCGATGGTTACAACGCATTCATAATCCGAATTATAAAGAAGAAGAACTTGTGTTGAAATGGAAAGATGATACGCATCTTCAAGTCTGCCCGAAAAATCCTGAAATGCTCTTGAAAAAAATGCACGAAGAACAAGAAAGGCGAGATAAGTATCTTGCCGAACGGAAACGGATCGAAGATCTTTTTCGTGCGCAATATCAATTACAAACAAAAGTGTATCCGCTGAAAGCGATGACTCCGATCACAGCGAAAGCCTTCATTGATCCCATACTCAAAATGTATATTCTTGCGTATCCAGGTGTGGAGGTCGGTCAAATAGAAATCATTGAAAGGGTAGAAGATAATAACCTAATGATTGCCTCGACAAACGAAATTCCGGAAGATGTGAAAAATAAGGAAATCAAACGAAATATGCTCCACGATATCTTAGCCGAACAAGTAATTGCTGATGAGAAGGGAAACACCGTCATTCTGACCGCCATTCCGGCCACGCATGAAAAAGTCACTAAAATGCTGGAAAAAATGGAAGAGATGATGCAGGAACAGCGGAAAAAAGAAATTCCACAAACTTATACCATCGAACTCGTACTGTTGGAAGGCGGAAAGTTCCCCCAAAAGCAAGAACCTAAATTTTTATTTAAAGAAGATGCGGAAAAACACGATCAATTGCTGAACAAAAAACTCGAAGGGCAGTATACTCCACGAGATACAGATTTGAAACACATCTTAGACCAGGTTCTGAGGCAAAACGGTATTCCCTACGTCTTTGAAGCAGAAAAATCACCAAAGATCACATTCAATCTTCTGAATCCAACCATTAAAGATATTCTCGATAAAGTGACTTCAGAATCAAATCTCCGCTATCAATGGATGGAAAATGGAAATCTGTGGATCGGCGAAAATTCCACATCACCGAACGGCTGGACGACGGATATGAAAGTCCTGCAAAAATATGGGATTGATCAGAAAGACCTTGAGCTGTTTCAATTTGAAGCCATTCGCGATTTGGCAAAGGGGATCGTTCATTTGCTGGCTGAACACGGTGAAGTCGGCGTGGCGCAACTCTCTCTTTCCGACCAATATTATTGCAAATTGGCGTTTCAGGATCTGCGTTCTCCCTATCTCGTGGTCAAAGGCAGTTTTTACACGACTCAAAACGAAAAACCCTTATTGGAAAATACCATTTTTCTGCAGGAAGGGAAACCGGCGCTTCTGGGCATTACCAATCTACGCCAGGCGCTGATTTTGGTGCTTCGATTAAAATAATCAGATAGAATTAGTGAGGAACGCGTTTCCGCGTGGCGGGACGCCGCCAATTGTGTCGGTAAACCCATCAACAACGCCAACAGGCGCACCAATTCCTCTCCCAGCGAGCCTTTGCCGAAAGCAAGTTGATTTTGAATAATGGCCTCAGGCGAGGCGAGCAGCGAATGGAGATAGTCTTCCATCTCCTCGAGTTCGTCCTTATTGGCTGCCTGCGAATGGGATTGAAAATGAGGGATGCGTTCCTCCAACGTTTCTCGATGCTTTTTCAATTTCTGGCGTGTTTCGTCCGAAATAACCGGTTCTTCCTCATCTTCCAGATCCTCTTCGAATTTTTTAATGGAATCGAGAAATTTGTTTGTGGATTCTGTAAGATTCTCTTCCAATTTATGGTTGCGTTGGTGGGCTAAACCGCAAACGACGCGGTTTGAGCCCACCCTACACACTTTGGTTTCGAACGGCGAACAGATCATCAAACGCCCACTCTCCAACGCATCCCGCCATGCTTTCGGTATCCGCATGGTTTCGATGCGCCGCGCCGGGCAAATCACGATGGGCTGCTTCCCCCGCAGCAAAATGGAAAGACATTCCTTCTCGAGCGGTGAATGAAAACCGCTGATGACCGTGATTCCGCTGTCTCGAATCTGGCGCATCCAATCGAATGCCTTCAATATCGGCATTCCGGGACAACGGACGGAACACAAAAGACCGATCATAGATTTTTTGTTAAATTTCCACATTTCCAATGGTTGAGAATTTCGCGGGGAGAGGAAAATCACAATAATTTGTTCGTGTGTGAAAATTGTCGTGTGGTAATTTCTGGATTGGTATAGCCATAATCTCTCTCGTAGGGGCGGTTCGCGAACCGCCCCTATAATCATCAATCAATCCATTCTTCTCACTTTTATTATTTCTCATTTCATTATAGTATTGATTTCATGGAATACGAAAAACTATTCGTTGAAGGAAATGAATGAATTGGAGAAAGACGATAGCGTGGCAGGATCGAATCGTGGTGGATGAAAAAATCGTTATGGGAAAACCCATCATCCGTGGAACGCGTATTTCCGTGGAATTCATCATCGATTTGTTGGCAAGAGGGTGGTCCGTCGAAGACATTTTGAATGAATATGACCATATTTTCTTGGATGACATCCACGCTTGTCTTCTTTTATTATCCCATAGTCGATTATAATATTAATTTTGTGAGTTCCGAACGTCTAATCATGAGAGGAGAAAATTGGATGGATGCTTTGGTTGAACGATTGGACGTGAAACTGCGTGAATGGAAACCGGCAATCGCAAACGAAGTCAGACAGTATGTCAAAGAGATTATTGATCTCGCAGACCGGGATGTGTTGGATATTATGCAATCCCGTTCCGTAGAACAGGAAATTCTGGATTTACTCGATGAGTCCATAACCCGGTGAAGTTTGGCTTGCCGATCTTGGCCTGGCGGCGAAAACACGGCCTATCGTGATTATTTCCCGCTATGATCCCAATCCACCACGGGCGATGATCACGTATATTCCCTTAACAACACAATATCGGCAAAGTCTTTACGAAGTGGTGTTACCCAAATTGAAATTCCTTGACCATTATTCAATTGCCAATGTGCAGGGAATTGGTTCCATTCCAAAAGTTCCGATATCCGCATGATCCTCTATCCCTGCGCGGCGATGAGCGGAAGGTTTTCCAGCACAACGCCGGGTAAATCTCCTTGCCCCAGTATCCGGCAGGCGTCCAGGATTTCGATTCCCACCAAGGTGTCGTTTTCGGCAAGGTTCAGACTGATTTCGTCCGTCAGGCGTACACACCGGCATTGATGCTCCCCTTCCAACAACCGGATATAGACGGCGTCCACTTCTTGATCATAACGGATACGCATAATAGTTCCCCCTTCT
>QZKN01000032.1 GCA_003598175.1 Candidatus Omnitrophota bacterium | reverse complement strand
GCGCCTCGAATCCCGCCAGCCAATTCATTATAATATGCCAGGTAATAAGGGTGGATCTTGTAATAGGAGTAAAGCGGAGGAACCAACATAAGAAGAAATACCAACGAATTGGCGATAATAAAATTCATGCGTCTCCGCAATAACGACAAAACTGCGTCAAAACCAAATCCAACCATCAATGCGGCAAATGGAAATGCAGGAAGAAAAAGCCGGCACCCATCGTATCCCTGCGCCATGGGAAGCAACAGCAACGCCAACGGCGTCACAAAAAGGAACAACAGAAAAAGATGAATTCCCCCATTTAAGCTTATCCAATTCGACGCAGGAACGGGTCGCGATGTAGGGGCGATTCGCGAATCGCCCCTACCCCATAACGTTTTTGCGAATAACGGCGGCAATAGACCGATAAGCCACAACAACAGAACCACAGGCGGCAGCGAGAAAAAAAACAGGACAAGGGGATAATGCCACGGCGTATTGCCTGCGTAAATCGTTCCGAAATAATAAAGAGGAATCGGCCGTTGCGGCACTTTCTCCGCATACCCCAGGAATCGATGGGCAATGCGGGGAATGGCGTCATGCCACAACCACGGTTGCAGGCCGATATAGAGAACCGGAGTCAATATACAAGCCCAAAACACGGCCGAAATAATCCGTTTCCCGACTTCACTCTTCCCATCACGATTAAAAAACCATTGGATTGCCGCCCAGGCAAGCAATGGAAAGGGTAAAAAGGCTGCATGCAATTTCGCGCCGAACGCGATGGCAAACGCCAAACCAAACCAAATCGGCCGCATCCTGCCGTGATAAACCAAAAAAACGATTATCGCGGCCCAAAACCACCAACACATAATGGGAGTATCCAAATTAGCCAGATGAGCATGTCCGAACACACGCGGCATGAAAACCAGCGAGAGTGCGCCCGCAACGGATGAATTTTTCGGTACAAACAAACGCAGAAACAGAAATATCGAGGCAATCAAAACGGAAAATTGAAATGCGACGGGCAGACGAAATGCAATAATTTCATCGAGAAACGGAGAGAATAGCAAATAACTGATCGCGGCGATACTGCGCTGAATTGTCGGATGATCCGAAGTGCTTTCCCAATACAAATCAATCGTTTCCTGAGAAAAAGACGATGCGGAAGAAAATAAATTTGCGATCCATGCCGCTTGTCTTTTGCTGTCGTGAAAACTTGGGTACGCTTCGTCCCAGGTTACGCCGGGAGCGCCCAAATCCGCCGATAAAAACAGGAAGACTCCCAACGCCAAACCGGCCGCGATAATTTTGTCCTGCAGATCGAATGTCTTCACGAGATGGTTTTCGATTGATTTTATAGAATGCTCTGCGTTTTATTAATTCATCCATTTTTTCGGATGCTTCGATCCGTCCAATATGGTGGATCAGTATAGCATTAAAACGATGAAGAAGAATACAATTGACTGTCCTGACGCGAATCAAGCGGTTTCCGCGCCACGGCGATATAATTCAGTGCAAATAATTTTCGCGTCTCCACCCGCTCGTCCAACCACACCACCACCCGTGAAACGATTGAATTGAAACCATACACGCATCGGTTGATCACCGGAATCGGAGAAAACAACGCCTTGATGAACATCGAAGGAATATGAACCAGAAAAGAAAGCAATCCGCCCGCCGGAATAATCTCCTCCACGGAAAATCCGGCGCGTTCGAGCAAAAATCGGATACCGTGTTTGGTAAAACGGAAATAATCGTGAGGTTCGTTATGCAAATAGGCAAGATGGGGCGCGCTGAAAATCAAAAAACCGCCCGGTTTGAGGCAACAATAAAACTCACATAAGGCCTTTCGTGGATCGGGAACGTGTTCCAGCACCTGCAAGCATAGAATGGAATCGAATGACTCGCGTTTCCAGGGCATTTCCAACACCGAACCGGCGGCATGCAAGCCGGTTCGCGGTCGTATATCCATCGCAATGTAGTCTTCGACGGTTTCTTTGATGGTCTGACGATATGCCATCCGCCCCGCCCCGGCATCCAAACACCTCCCATGAACAAAGCGGTGAAGAAGAGGACACAACTTGCGGTATAAACTCAGGCGAGTCGGAGACAACAAAAAATACCGGTCGCCGCCGGCTGCCTCGTCGGCAAGTTCACGGTCACGGGTTTTAATCCAGTCGTATACACTCATATCGTTCTCTGCGTAGGGTGGGTTGAGCAAAGCGAAACCCACCGTATCTGACTACCATATATTGTGCAGACAGGATGCCCGCACCACAACTTCAGAAAACCACCTTATCCTGGCTGCAGAACGGTGCGATTCATTTTATTCATCCCACCCTGTAATTCAATCATGGCAAAGTCGAACATACAAATCATGATACTGTTGGGCTACCGTCCGCCACGAGTACTGTTCTGCTCGAATACGCGATTGATCTCCCATTTCTCGCAATTGTTGCGGTTGAGAGAGTAAATCCATCAGTGTTGCCGCCAACAAAAGACTCTCGCCGATAGCGACGATCTTCCCATTTCCATCGATCAGTTCACGCGAGCCTCCCGTATCGGTCAAGACCAGCGGCAAACCGCACGCCATCGCTTCCAGAGCGGCATTGGACATACCTTCGGCGTAGGATGGAAGCACGAAAAGGTCACATTGCGGCAAAAAACGAGCCACGCTTTCCCGTTCCATCCTTCCATGAAAGGTGATCCTCTCGGAGATACCTAATTCCCGACTCAATTTTTTCAGATTCTCTTCTTCCGGCCCGTCGCCGACGATGTGGCACTGAAACGCAAAACCGTTCTGTTGCAAAATACGGCAGGCGCGAAGCAATAGATCGATGCCTTTGCGAGGAATGAGACGAGCCAAGGTGACCAATGTGAATTCAGATGGGATCGGGCGTGAAACCGGAGCGAACAGGGTGGTATCCACGCCGTTAGGAATCACTTGCGCGGTGAGTCGCGGAAACTGCCGCTGAAAAAGATCCTGCAATCCGCGGCTATTGGCGACAACCGCTCGCGCGGAACGATAAATGCGGTTGAGAATCGGGCGCAAAAACACATAATCCAGTGAAAAACGCCGGTTGTAACCGGGCACGTCCGAACCCCGCACCGAAACCAGATAAGGAAGGGTCTTACGCCGCAGAAAGGCCAACAAACCGGACGGAAAACCAAAAAATACGTGGCATAAATCATAGGAATTGGTTTTTAAATGTTCTCCCAGAAAACCATGATGAATCGCCAGATAGCGTATCACTTCCGACCGTCGCCAAAAGAAGAGATCCTGCTTTTTAATCGGAAGAAAATGGATTTGAACATTGGGCGATAAAGTCTCCGTAAATGGATCCGGTTGAATGGTGGTCGTGATCAACGTCACATGCATATCCTGGAATCGGGTGAATTCCCGCAAAATATGCCGATGCGCATTGCCGCCGCCGCCGCCAATGGGGGGAAATTCATAATTCAGGGAAAGAATTTTCAGCATGGTTGACATCGTTTCAAGAAATTGTCGTGCGCATGAAATCATTGCCGGAAAGAGCCGGCGTCTCCATTTGCGACGCTTGCCTCACCCGCAGATCCTGCGCCGGCCTGCTTATCGCTGATACATTTCCGGTTTATATAATCCCGGATGCGCTTGCATAAACGCGATCGTCTGTCGGAGCCCCTCTTCCAGCTCGATCCGCGGCTGCCAATCGAGCCATCGGCGCGCGTTGGCATTGTCGCTGATCAATTTCGACACTTCACTTTTTTCCGGGCGGATGCGTTCCTCGTCGCAAGCTATGCTTTTTTCCACCCCGCAGAGATCACAAATGCGTTTTGCCAGGTCTCCGATGGAAATGCCTTTTCCGACGCCGAGATTGATCGTTTTTCCCTCGATTCCTTCCACCGTCGCGGCAGAAATAAAACCGGCTGCCGTGTCTGTAACGTAAGTGAAATCGCGGATCGGCGAAAGCGCCCCCAATCGGATATCCGGTTGTGGGGATAACGCCTGGGTAATGATCGTCGGGATCACCGCGCGCGCGGATTGCCGCGGTCCGTAGGTGTTGAATGGACGAACGACGACCGTCGGCAGGTTAAACGAACAACAATAACTCTCCACGGCTTTATCCGCGCCGATTTTGGAGGCCGAATACGGAGATTGCGCCTGCAACGGGTGCTCTTCGTTCATCGGCGTATAGAGGGCGCTGCCATAACATTCACTTGTCGAGGCCGTAATCACTCGCTTCACCTCTTCCCGCAGGCAGGCTTCCAGCACGAATAACGTCCCCTGAACGTTCGTACGGAAAAAAATTTCCGGCGCGAGGTAGGAATAGGGTATCGCGATCAGTGCGGCAAGATGAAAAACGATGTCTTTGCCTTTAATGCATTGCCGAACAAATTGTGCGTCGGTGATATCCCCCGCGATCACTTCCACTTCATGTAAAACTTGCCGGGGAAGATGTTCGAGATTGCTCCAATCCGAGCGGGCGTCATAATGAATCAAGGCGGTCACCTTCCGGCATCGCGGCGCAAGCATTTCGGCAAGATGAGAACCGATGAATCCACCCGCGCCGGTGACCAATACATGCTGATCCTGTAACGTTTTCATCTGTGCGGACCTCCGGTTTGACTATTGTATTCCGCTTCATTCGGCCATGAAGCCGCGTCGTCGGTATCGTATCCTGCATATCCTTCCCAACGAATCCGAAATAGATTCAAAAATAACTATTGACCGTATGCGAATGGCGAATATACTATTACTCAAGACGGCACATTGATTTCCATGACAAGTATGAGTTTCGTATCTTAAAACGCACCCCCGAGGAGGAGTCGCTTCCCCCCAACGCCGAACCGGCGGCTCCTCCTCTCCCCCCCCATAAATTGAATTCCGTATGTAGGGGCAGGTCTCAAACTTTCTCCTACATACACATTTTTTTGTATACGTTTTCTCCACAAGATCCCAAATAGTCGTCATGGAACTTTTCGGCGCTATATGCAGCCCGCCATGCGCGATTTTTCAGGATGATTCCGTGTCCGGTTAACGAATAAGGGCGCTCGCGATTGAGCGCCCTTTTCGTAATCCTTATTATCACCAAACAACATTATTCGCCGGGAACCGGAATGGGATCGATCGGAATCGCCGCATCGGGGGACAGATTTTTCGGCATGAGATCCATATCGCGGTTGAGAGCGTCCTCCCACTTCAATTTTTTGCCTTCGTAAGCCGCCATACGGCCCATGATCGCGGTGAACGTGCTTTCGGCGACCTGGATGCCTTCGTTGAGATACGGACCCGTGCCGAGAATGCTGGCCTGCAAATCCGCATGTTCCTGCACGTAGGGATTCTCGCCGCCTCTCGCCATGTCGCAGCAATTGCTTTGCCCGTTACGGAATCGACGGTTCGTACCGGTTACCAATTCGGAAATCTCATCGTAACATCGGTTCCAATGACGGCAGAAGCTCATCACGTGAACGCCGTTGGGATATTCGAAATCGCAGGAAAAATGATCCCAGATATTGCCATATTTCTCAATCTTCGGTTTCCATGCGCGTCCGCCTGAGGCAATCACGGAGATGGGATGAGCGAGAAGCGCCCAGTTCATGACATCCAGATTGTGAACGTGCTGTTCGACAATGTTGTCGCCGCATATCCAGCAGAATTGGTACCAATTGCGCACCTGATATTCGAAGTCGCTCATGCCGGGCTCACGATCACGCGTCCAGGGCAGACTGCCGTTCCAATAGGCGCGTCCGGCCACGATTTCGCCCAAGGCGCCGTCGTGGATCATTTTGATGGTTTCCACATACGGTTTTTGATGCCGGCGTTGCGTCCCCGTCACGACAGACAGTTTCAATTCCTCCGATTTTTTCGCGGCCGCCATGAAACGACGCGTACCGTTCGGATCGGTGGAAACGGGTTTTTCACAGAAAATGTGTTTCTTGGCGTTGACGGCCGCCTCGAATTGCGCCGGTTTGAATCCCGGCGGGGTGGCGATGATCACGTAATCCATCTCGCATTCGAGCAGTTTTTTATAGCCATCCACCCCGGTGAATTTGTGATCTTCATCCACCTTGATATTGTCTTTCAGATTCTCGTTTTTCATCAGGTTATTCAAACAGCCATCGACGCGATCTTTAAACGCATCGTGAATGGCGACCAACTGAACCCGGCCTGACGCCTTGATTGCATCTTTAACCGCTTCGGTGCCACGCCCGCCGGCGCCGATCAAACCGACTTTCAGCGGTTCTTCGGCGGCTCGCGCCGCATTCACGATACCGAAACCGGCCATCGCCGTAGCGCCCAGCGCCGAACGTTTTCCGAATTCACGCCTTGAAATCATAGTTCTTTTTTCCTCGCTCATCTCGTAATGCTCCTTCCCTCTCGATTCGTATGGTATGGGATTCATCCGGTATTGACGTATTTTATCATGAATCATATCCGATGCGTTTACGAAACATGGGAGATTGAACTCCTCCCGCAAAGACCGGGGAGGTTAGGAGGGGGACGAACGGATGGACGATCAATCCCCTTCTTAACTCCCCCCGCTTGCCATAAACGGCGCTCGATTTCGGAGGGAGAAATCAATATTCATCTTTCAAAAAGTACTCAAATCCCGAATGAACCGGAGATAGGATAGAAGTTACACCACCAAGGCGAAGAGTTAAAGGTGCATAAAGCTTCAAAAAGGGAAAACAATCCCTTGACATGCCAATGAAGCCTTTCATATTATCCAAATCGTTGACAAGGTTTCCTCTCGTTTTCGTGGGAACGGCAACAGTAAAAGAATCACGGGTAGAGCAAGCTTGCATGTTCTGCGCAGGTGAGGACGCCTGCTCTACCCGCGAATGGTTTCATGGTAACCGTCAGGAACAGAGAATCACAACGAATGATGAAAATGTATATGTTTGACGATGCGGGCAGGATTCCCGCACTTCCACATTTTCACAGAACCAGGGTAAGGAACAACAGGAAAGGGTGCACAAATGACTGATTTGAAAGTACGGCGTGCAAAATTGGAGGATCTTCCACACGTAACCGCGCTATGGAAAGAGATGATGGACTATCATCTCTCGTTGGATGAACATTTCGAAATGGTAAGCAATAGTGATAAAGCCTATCTCGATTACCTGGTCTCCGTCATAGATAATTATGATTATGCAATCCTCATCGCGGAAAAAAACGGAGCCATTGTCGGGTATACGATCGGGATGATTCTTGTGAATCCGGCCGTGTTTTCCCTGGCGCGATACGGATTCATCGCGGAAATGGCGATTACGGCGTCCGAACAACACGCCGGCATCGGCGAGCAATTGTGGCTGCACGTCAGAAAATGGTTTTTCCGGCGTGGGATCGAGGTCATTCAACTGAACGTATCTCCACGGAATAAAAAAGGATACAATTTCTGGCAGAAAATGGGATGTTCGGAATTTCTCCATATCATGTGGCATGACATTCCCAAAGATATGTAATCCTCCGCTTGCCTCGTTTCGACACAAGAGCACTAGCATACCTCTTTACAAAGTGGGGAAAGTGAATATTTGTATACCCATTGAAAAAGAATCATGATTAAAGATCGGGTACGGTAGAACACGTGAGTATGACGAATGGCTCGACCGATGATGGGTTACACTTCGCGAATCCATCCTACAATAAAGGTTTCGCCGATACGATCCGGGCGCTGATTGAAATCTGCCGCCCGAAACAATGGGCGAAAAACGCCTTTGTTTTTGCGCCGCTCATTTTTGCAAAGAAAATTTCCATCGCGACGGCCGTCGGCCATTCTTTTGGCGCATTTATCCTGTTCTGCTGCTTTTCTTCCTGCGTGTATATCATCAACGATATTGCCGATATCGAGCGGGATCGCCTGCATCCCGATAAAAAAAGACGCCCCTTGCCGTCCGGTCGGCTTTCGGCGCGAAATGTCTTGATCGTATGGATCATCGTGTTCAGCTGCAGCTCGGCCTGCGCCATCCTTCTTGATCCGACGCTCAAATTTCTCGGGATCGCCTGGTTGTATACTCTCGCCAACATTCTATATTCGTTCTGGTGGCGGGCGATTGTAATTTTGGATGGCATGACGATCGCGTTGGGATTTGTCTTGCGAACGTATGCCGGCGCCGTCGTGATCGACGCCAATTTTTCCGATTGGTTGTATATCTGCGCCATTTTTGTGTCCTTGTTTCTGGCTTTTTCCAAACGGCGGCATGAAATCCTGCTTCTCGGAGACGACACGGCGCCGAACCATCGCGCGATTCTAAAGGAATATTCGACACAACTGCTCGATCAGATCATCGCCATCGTCACCGCGGCCACCGCTGTCACCTATTCCCTCTATTGCATCGATTCAAAACGAATCTCGTTGGAACATACGCTTGCCAATGCGGATTCGATCCTTCTCCCGCACGACGGATCCGTACTAATGAAATTCACGATTCCCTTTGTTTTATATGGGTTGTTTCGTTATTTGTATTTGGTTTACAGCAAAGAGAAAGGAGGAAATCCCACGGAAATCCTGTTATCGGACAAGCCTCTTTTACTGAACGGAATCCTTTGGCTTGCCGTCGTATTTTGGGCTTTATATTCATAAAAAAAATTGGCTCGGAAAAAAATGAAATCAGCTATTGACTTGAAAACACTTCCGTGTAATGTAGCGAAAATTGAGGGGGTTTGGTTGGGAGCGATAGAACTACATCCTTTTCGAATGAAAGTAGTGTTGAGGAGTATGATTATGAAAAAGAATCGAATGGCGTTTTCCATGAAAATGATGAAGGCACAGCGGGAATACATTTTGTTGTCCCCGTCGGAAAAACGGGGATTCCGTATCGTGCAGGATCGCTACGGGCGATGGATGGTGAACGGCCTGTATTTCTTCGGTGAAGAGAAAACCGATGGGAACACAGTGAACGATTCATCGTTGATCCAGTTGGGTTGGGATGACGATGAGGATGAATATGAATATGAATATGACGATTTGGATGACGATGACGACGATGATCTGTTCGATGAAGATGATGATTATGACGAGTTAGACGACCTCGATGATGACGAGGATGATTTTGACGACGATTACGATGATTTGGAAATCGATATCGAGGAAGAGGAAGATTTTTAAAGAGAGATCTCCGGTTGTTATAAATATACCGTATCGATGAATCGGATGCGCTTGTCGGCAGTTTACCATCGGGGAAGGTGACATCGAAACCGGCGTTACGCCGTCATTTGATCCAATTCCCCGATGTGGAGTAACAGGTCTTCGGCGATTTTCATACTATAATTCATTCCTCGATCTTCCGGGTAGATTTGAACCATCGTGCATAAGTACAATCCGGGAATGGGGGTTTGGTAGGAAGGTTTTATCCCGGAATAATCCAATCCAATGACCGGCTGCGCATACGGCGCTTTCGAATACGTAAAACTGCCGATCTCATCCCGATCAAAGCCGGGAAAAAGTTGTTCCAGATGCGCGACGAACAATTCTTTCACCTGCGGCGCCCGCATCGTGAAAAAAGGGTGATCTTCGCTGAGATAACGGGATAAATAGACGGGAATCAAATCGCCGTAATCGGGATCGCGAAAAAGATTCGTATGTTCGATCACGGCCACAAACGGCGACGCCGGATCGGTGATATTCAGCCAATAATATGGAGACAGAGACCGTTTCACTCCGAGAACCATCGTGATATTAGCCTGATAAGGAATTCGGCCGAGAGCGGTTTTGTAGTCGTCGGGAAGGGATGGAGTGATTTCCAGAAAAGTCGGAATACTGGGGGTGACGATTACCCGGTCGAACTCCTCCGTGCATGACCGGGTGATAATCCGCAAGCCGGAATTCACCGGTTCGATCGTCTTGACGATTTCGTGAAAATGGAAAATGGCTCCACGCGACGCAATTTCGTCTCCCATGCGTTCGTAAATCTGCGCCCATCCGTCTTTGAGGTATCCCAGACACTCCCCCGCGCCTTTTTTCGAACGGGTTCCTCCCCGCAGTTTGACTTTTCCCCAAAACCACACCGCAGATACTTCACGATAGCGGTCTCCGAATTTGGAACGCAGCAACGGTTCCCACAACACACGATAGGCTGGTTCGCCCATCTCACGGATAATCAAGTCTTCCGCGGTGATTTTTTCCAAATCCGCATACGACTCCCGACGGCGCATTTTCAACACCGCCAACCCCACGCGCAACCGCGACAAAAGAGACAGGGGAGTAAAACGCAGCAAGTCAACGGGTGTGGTAAAAGGGTAGATTCGGTTTCGATGTTCGAAGCCGACGGAAGAAGAGCACCAGTGCAATTTATCCGCCAGCCCCAGTCGCTCGATAAACGCCTGAATATGAGTGTCGCTGGTGAAGATATGGTGATAGAAACGATCCAGGCGCGTCGTTCCGAACGGCATATCGCAAGCAAGCCCGCCAAGGCCGTTTTCCTTCTCGAAAACGTGCAATTCGTGTCCGTTATTGGTTAAATGCCACGCCAGAGTACATCCCGCCGCGCCTCCACCGACTATCGCATATCGTTTTTTCATTTTTTTAAAAGCAATTGCCCTTCAGCCTAACCCCCTATTTCACTGTTCATCAAGCAACAACTTATAATCAATGCTGTCCACGAGGGCGTTCCACGACGCTTCGATCATATTATCGGATACTCCCATCGTGATCCATTCGCTCTTTCCGTCCGTGGATGCGATCAAAACGCGGGTTTTCGCTGCTGTTCCGCGTCCCGCATCGATGATCCGCACTTTAAAATCCGTCAGCCGTAACTGATTCAACTGCGGATAATAGCTTTCAAGCGCTTTTCGCAACGCTTGATCCAAAGCATTGACGGGACCATCGCCGTCTCCCGCCATAAAGTAGATTTTGTCGCCGATTTTCACGCGGACGGTGGCTTCGGACCACAATCCGTCGGTCAAATGCTGTTCCACCAGCACCCGATAGGCCACCAATTCAAAAAAGGGGCGGCGCCGGCCCAATTCCTTGCGAATCAGCAGCGAGAGCGACGCATCCGCCGCCTCGAAAAAATATCCTTCATTTTCCAGATGCTTGATTTTTTCAAGAATGCGGCGAGCCACGGGTGAATTCTTTTCCAGCTTAATGCCCAGCGCTTCCGCTCGATGGAAAATATTGGACTGACCGGACAGTTCGGAAACCAAAACGCGCGTACTGTTTCCCACCAGTTCGGGGTTGATGTGTTCATATGTCTTCGAATCGCGTTGCACCGCGCTGACGTGGATGCCGCCTTTATGAGCAAAGGCGCTCATGCCCACGTAGGGTTGATTATGGCGTGGCGGAATGTTGGCCAACTCGCTGATGAACAGGGAAAGATGAGCCAGTTCTTTTAATTTCTCATCAGGAACCACCTCATATCCCATTTTCAGTTGGAGGCTGGGAATCACGTTGGAAAGATCGGCGTTACCGCAACGTTCGCCGAAACCGTTGAACGTTCCCTGCACGTGCGTCGCCCCTTCCATCACGGCCGCCAATGCATTGGCGGATGCGCAGCCGCTGTCGTTATGCGTGTGAATGCCCAGTTGCCCGGAGATGCCGCCTTTTACCACGCGCGTGATTTCATGGATTTCGTGTGGAAGGCATCCGCCGTTGGTATCGCACAGGACGATGACATCCGCTCCGGCGTTTTCCGCCGCAGCCAGGGTTTTCAACGCATAGTCGGCATTGGCCTTGTATCCGTCAAAAAAATGTTCGGCGTCATAGATGACGTATCGGCCATGTTCCTTCAAATGACGGATCGAATCCTCGATCATTTCAAGATTGTCGGTGAGTTCCACTCGCAATGCATGGAGAACGTGAAAATCCCATGTTTTCCCGAAAATAGTGACCACTTCGGTTTCCGCTTTGAGCAATTCCTGAATGTTGGGATCGTTCGCGGCGGAATTCTTTGCATGGCGCGTACTCCCGAACGCCGCAATTTTCGAGTGTTTCAGTTCCACTTCCTTGATTTTTTGGAAAAATGAAATGTCCTTGGGATTGGAACCGGGCCACCCGCCCTCGATGTAATCGATTCCGAATTCATCCATTCGCAACGCAATGCGAATCTTGTCCTCAACGGACAAATTCACCCCTTCCCCTTGTGTTCCATCTCTCAGCGTCGTATCGAATATGTCTATCTTCACGGCCAAACCAACCACCGCCTTTCATAAAAATAACCATAGAGGGGCGGTTTGCGAACCGCTCCTTCTGTTTTTTTGAGGGATTGCATCCTTCGCTGGTCGGATTTCGATTGAAATCAGTAGCGGTTCCATCGGGGGATGTTCGTTGAAGGATCATTCACTACCGTTAACGCATGATCGAACCACAGTTGTACACCGTCACCCGTCACCACGCGAAGGTTATATACCCCGGCAGATATACCAGCCGGGACCGTTCCCGTCAAGGTGTTGCAGGTTTCCCGTGTAATCGGATGGATAGGGAAAAAGTCCAGATACGCCCGGTAACCGGTCGGCAACACAAAACCTTCCCCCTCAATTGTTATCGAATACGGACCATCCTCATCGTGGATGTTGATGATTGTCGGCGCAACTTTTGTGATTTTGGGAGAGGAGGAAAGAACCACTTCTTTCTCTTGCAGCCATTTCATACTTTTTCGCAGGATTTTAGCGCCTGCGATCGGGGGAAGAACTTCCAAAGGGAAAGCGAAAAACACCGCGCGGTAGGAGCACGCATCGATCGTGACCCCCACCGTTCGATTCATATCTTCATCCACATAATACGCGGCCTGGACAACAGCATCGTCGAGAGGACGAATGTCGTCGGGCAAATTGTCATACCCTTCCGGAAAATCGAGAGAAAACGTGCCGAAGCCGCCGCCGACCGGGCTTTGATCCACGCCGTGAACCAGCAAAGCGGTTTGATCCCGCTGCGCCATTTCCACCCGCAAGACATCTTGTGAAAACGCCGAAGTTTCCATGTCGTCAAAATAATCCTGGCCGGATAGAATCAACGAACCGCCTCGCGTGAGATACTTCATCAACGCCATCTCGAACAAATGACGTGGATTATAGGCGTCGGCATACTCGCGTGAGCTTTCGTCCGTGATGGAATTGAGGCTGGTTTCGGAAAGAAACCAAATGACCGTCTTGAATCGCAACAGATAATCCAACGTCGGAAATTGTTTTCGTGATTTCACGTCCCACGTCATATAGGTCACGCCGATTTCATCCAATCGCGCCTGATAATACTGCTCAAAGACGCGGCCTCCATCGTCATCGACCAGAATCACATCACCGACAGGTTCCTCGATATTGAAAATACGTCCCCAAACGGGAATGGAGTAATTCGCATTCGTCGTTTCGTTGGTCAGGATCAAATCGCCTTCAAAGTCGCCGCCGGCAAGCGAAGAATCGACAGGAAGATTCACATCGAAGACAATTCGTTGGTCGGAATCAAGCGAAAACCGGTTGTGTGAAAGTTCTACTTGTGGGATATCAAAATTGTCTGCCCTCACGAGAGTATAATCGCAGGGTTGGCTGGTGAGATTGACAACTGTGAAACGACGAGTTTCCGGCTTGTCGTCCAACACCATGCGTCCGCCGAATCCGACCATCGGCGGAATCACGAGCGTATCCACCCGCATCGCCGATTCGGCGTCGATTCGCCCCGCGCCTCTTTGCAAAACAGCGGCAATTTCCGTATTCGATAACGTCACCGTTCGTTTTGCGCCCAAAACGATGGCGGATTTGATCCACGCCGCGGGCCAATCCGGATGCAACTGCCTCATCAACGCCGCCAAACCCGCCCCACGCGGCGCGGAAAAACTGGTTCCCTGAAACCAATGGAATCCGGACGCCTGAAACCACGCTCCACGAAGATAATCATTTTGCGTCGCGCCGTACGAACCGGCGCCAACGGCGACTACATCCGGCTTGAGCCCATAATCCACACTCGGTCCGATGGAACTGAAATTGGATAAATGATTCGGGACAGTCGAACGATCGGAAATCGGTTTTCCATAGAGTTCAATTTGGACGGTTTCGTGGTTCCGGATCGCCTCTTTGATCAGCAATCCATACGTGCGATCAATCACCAGACTTGGAATCGAAGTTTCTTGCGCGGAAGACGTTGCGGAGGCGTTTCCCGAAATAGGATAAAAGAGAACTCCACGGGAACCGGCCCGCATGGCGTGATTGATTTGATCCTCGGCATTGCATCCACCCAGCTGAACCAGCGTCCAACCGTGGAATATGTCCGATCCATTCAACCAATCACATAAAAGGCCATCCGCGCTCCCCCCATACCCTCCTCCATCGAACAAATCAGCGTCCTGCACAGGAAATCTGCCGATCAACGGTTGCGTAAACGGTCCTCCGCCCGCGCTCAGCAAGGCCGGTATATCGTCGGCAAAGGAGATGCCATCCACAATGATGGACACAAGCAGTTCGTCATTTCTCGACCAGCCATTCGAAACGTGGGAATTGGACACCGCGCCGACCGTGACGGCATCGTCGATCTGTCCCGGAAAACCAACGCTGAACGCTCGCCCCGCGTTTCCCGACCCGGTAACCACCATGATCCCCAGATCGATGGCGTTCTGAATGGCGCGCGCCGCCGGATCATGTTGCGGATCGGCAAAAATGTCAGCGCCGAAACTGAAATTGAGCACGTCCGCGCCGTCGAGAACCGCCTGCTCGACCGCCGCGACGACTTGATCCAATTCCGCCTCGCCGCTGGTAAAAATTTTGTAATTTCCAAGGTACGCCTTCGGCGCCACACCGGAAAGAAAGCCCAGCGGCGAAAGGACGAATTCCGATCCCGCCGCCGACGCGACCGCGGTTCCATGCCCATCACGATCAAAAGGAGTGACGTCACCCGGATCGCCTTCGGATGGTGGAAACACGCGCGCAGCGATAACTTTTTTATTCGTGTGATGGAAATCGCCTTTGGGAAAACCCGGAGGAAGTTCGTACCCCGAATCGTTGAACGAGGGATGAGTGATGTCGATTCCCGTGTCGACGATGGCGATGAAAATCCCTTTACCGGCCTGGCTGTTCCCGCCGACGTACTCCCATCCATTCGACAAATTCATAAGCGAGTGGCTGGATGTCAGCAACGGCCTGCATTTCCGCACCAACGCCGCCGATTCGACGCCCGGCAAATTTCGAATCGCGCCGATTTGGTTAGAATCGATTTCCAGCGTCAGCGCATTGATGAGATGTATAAATTGCCGGCCGATTCGCACATTTTTATCGATTTGGCGAATGCTCTTTATCAGATCGCTTTGTTTATCGCGGATTTTCTTTTCGTAAGGAATGAATTTACTCAGTTTTTCCTGATTCTGCTTGTTTATAAAAAGATATTTGCCATTTTCTTTCTGCCATTGCATTAAAACCGGCGGGGAATCCAACATGACAACGTATTTTGTTTTCACCATGGGATCGGTTTTCACCCATCCGAACGAAGAAAACATGACAATCAAACATACGACGTGAAATATTTTTTTCATGAAAACCATTCAAATCCACCATCCTTGTTTCAAACCGATCGATTCCATCATTATACCGATTCTACTTCGGACTGTCACATTGAAAACATTGAAATTCCGAATCGGAAGAACATGTGTAACCTTTTATTTCAAAATCATTTCTTTTCTACGATTTGGGAAGGGTTGCCTTGACAGAAAAACGACTCCCTCATACTCTGAAATGACCCGCATGTTGACGGCGTCACAAAACCTGAAAATTTTACTTCTTACTGATCAAGCAGATGAAAAATAAGTCATAAGCTGCTGATTTATTTAAGTTTGTAAGTGTGTTGGGAACGGGAATCCGCTGACGGGATTTACAATGACAGATCATGTCATTCCGTCTTTCGGTCCAATTGAATGAATTCAATGAAAGCCCCCTATGCGGGCTGAGAGAAACAGATCGTGAATGTACCAACCCGATTTATTTTCATTACCGGCGGAGTGTGTTCATCACTCGGAAAAGGCGTCGCCTGCGCCTCGATCGGCTGCCTCCTGGAGGCGCGAGGATATAAAATCGCATTACAAAAACTGGACCCGTACATCAACGTCGATCCGGGTACCATGAGCCCTTATCAGCATGGTGAAGTCTACGTGACCGACGACGGCGCGGAGACGGATCTGGATTTGGGGTATTACGAACGGTTCACGTCCGCCGTAATCACGAGGAAAAGCAGCGTATCGACAGGACAGATTTACGATGCCGTGATCAAGCGCGAACGGAAAGGTGGATACCTCGGCAAAACGGTTCAATTGGTGCCCCACATCACCGACGAAATCAAACATCGCATTTTTGAATTGGCGGAAGAATTCCAACCCGATTTCCAAATCTGCGAAATCGGAGGAACCGTCGGCGACATCGAAGGGTATCCGTTTTTGGAAGCGATTCGGCAAATCGGTTGGGAATTCGGCCCTGCGAAAGTCCTTTTCGGTCATTTGACATTGATTCCCAATCTATCCGTCGCGGGGGAATTGAAAACCAAACCCACCCAGCACAGCGTGAATAAATTGCGGGAGATCGGGATTCAACCCAGTGTTCTCCTCTGCCGCACTCCCGTCCCCCTCAATCGGGAAATGAAGGAAAAAATCGCGCTGTTTTGTAACATTTCTCCCCAGAATGTGGTCAGCGCCCGCGATATTTCCACCACCATTTATGAAATTCCATTGGCGTATCGCGAAGAGGGATTGGACGATCTGGTGGTTCAGCATTTTGGGATTAAAAACGGCGAGCCGGATATGAAGGAATGGAAAAAAATCGTTTCTTCCATCTCTTCACCCAAAAAAGGGCCGATCCGGATTGCCGTCGTCGGAAAATATATCAAATTGCAGGATGCCTATCGTTCGATCTATGACGCATTGATTCACGGCGGGATTCACAACAAAACCAAGGTCGAAACCTGCCGCGTGCACGCGGAAGAAATCGAGAAAAAAGGCGCGGATACGCTGCTGAAAGGCATGGATGGAATTTTGGTGCCGTGGGGATTCGGCAAAAGAGGATATCAAGGCAAGGTCAAGGCGATTACCTATGCGCGGGAAAACAAGATCCCTTTTTTGGGCATCTGTTTGGGAATGCAGTGCAGCGTTGTGGAATTTGCCCGAAGCGTTTTGGGGATTACAGAGGCTTCCAGCACCGAATTCGAACCGGATACCGCCGATCCGATCATCAGCCTGATGGATGAACAACGAAAAATCGTCGATAAAGGCGGAACGATGCGTCTCGGCGCGTATCCATGCGTCTTGAAACGAAGCACGAAAGCGCGAGCGGCTTATGGCGCCGACGAGATTTCCGAACGCCATCGTCACCGCTGGGAATTCAATTATGATTATCGTGAACGGGTGGAACAGGCGGGCATGACGGTCAGCGGCACGTCGCCGGATGGACGTTTGGTTGAAATCGTGGAGTTGGAAGATCACCCGTGGTTCCTCGGATGCCAGTTCCATCCGGAATTGAAATCCAGGCCGCGAGATCCGCATCCGCTTTTTCGAGACTTCATAAAAGCCGCTTTGAAGTATAATGACGAAATAAACAAAATGACCAAAACGGATTGATTTCCAGTTGCATGAAGAAACAATCACGGGAACGGCGAACACAGATCATCCGGCGAATGAAGGCAATCAAAATCGGAAATCCCACGGTTATGATTACCCGGTTCTGGCCGTTTGTTTTTTGGATATGGGTGGTTTTTGTTTCGCTATGGATCGAACATGCGCCGGTTCGCGAGTTTGCTTCTCCGGTGGTTGAACAACAGTTTTCGGATTTTCAATTCAAACAAATGCGCTTCGAGCAACGCGAGGAAGATAACTCCCTGCTGGTCGTTGAATCTCCGGATGCTCGGTTTCACAGTAAAGAAAAACATTTTTATCTGGTCGAACCACGGCTGGAATGGATCGGAAAAAAGGAAGACGACGTGTTCTCCGCCACGGGTTCGATCGGCGTGGTTTCCTCCCATTTGGCCGAAACCGCGTTGCCATCCGAATTTCGTATTCTCGAATTGAGTCAGGGCGCTTCTTTGAAAAAGGGCGACACGTCCATTGACTCGGAACGCATGCTTTATGACAATGAAAAACGCCTGTTTTATTTTCCGGATACGTGCACGATAAAAAAGGCAAATGCGATTCAATCACGAATGAAGGGCATGGTTTACGATCCTCTTATGGAAAAAATAAGCCCGATGAAGGAAAATAAACCATTATAGCGAAATCGGTGTACCTATAAACCTGCGGACGGGACGTCCGCGCTCCATCCAAAATGGGAAAGAGGAGCGCGGGCATCTTGCCCGCAGGGATGAATCCTAAAGCGACATTCACATAATAAAAACGAGAGATATCGATGAAAAAACGAACCTTTTCAGTCAGGAAGACGGTGGTTTTTGCCATGATCGGTTTGACGGCAATGGCCGGATTATCCGCCTGGAGTCAGGAAACAGGAAACATGTTTACCACGCCGGACGGGAAAATGTGGAAAACCGGACCGGACACGGATTGGTCCGCGGACAATCCGTTATCGAGCACAGCGACCTTTTATTTATTCCCGCAGGAAGGCCATGCAACAGCGCATGTGGTCATTGTCGACGGGACGAAAGAAACTCACGGATATGGCAAGAAAATTACGTATTATTCGGGAACCGGGAGTTTTTTGCTGGAAGGGAATGCGCGAATCGAGCAGGGTGGGGATTTCCTGGAAGGATCTGTCAGCATTAATTATGATGCGGTAAAAAAAGAAATGAATCTCAAAGGAACCGACAAACAACCGGCGCAGCTCTCTTATCGCGGTGGGAGCATCAAATCCTCCGCGCTCGAAATCTCGATCGTATTCGGAATCGATTACGGCGACGTCAAGTTCATCAAAACGCATAAAAATAAATCCACCCAAATCGAGCAGGAGAAATCCAAAACGCAAGCGCCTCCCAAACGCAAAATGAGTTCCCCGCGATGAGGCTTGGATCGACACGTCATTTTTATGGAAATTCTCCATTGGATTCCTGCAACACTTGTTGTTCCGTCCTCGTCCTATTAGACTTCTCGAAATCATAATGAGCCCTACGCCGTAGTATAAAAAAACGACAGGAATTTGCTCTCCCCAAACCTCCCCATCAACAGGAGCGGAGTATTTATCCCCCCGTTGACGGGGGGATTATAGGGGGGATCGTCTGCAGAGGAGAAATTGTATGGGAATTACGATCAAGCCGACCGACGTTCGCGTCGGGACGAATTTGGAATTTGATGGCGAAGTCTATATCTGCACAAAATATGAGCACGTCTCGCCGGGGAAAGGGCAGGCGTTTATTCGCATTAAAGTCAAACACATCAAATCGGGTCGCGTTCTCGAAAAAACCATCAAATCCAACGACAAATGCGAATGCGCGGTTTTGGAGCCAAAGCAGGTTCAATACATGTATCGCGACGATCAACTCCATTTCATGGATCATTCGACCTATGAACAGTTTTCTCTGGCGCCCGATGCGTTGTTGGGGAAGGATGTCTGGCTGAAAGACAACACGGACATCACCTTGCTCTTTTTCAACGGTGAACCGGTCGATGTGGACATTCCCGCGCATATGGAACTCGAGGTAACGGAAACAGAACCCGGCATAAAAGGCGATACCGCTTCCGGCGGTTCGAAGCCGGCGACGCTCGAAACCGGCGTGGTAGTGCAAGTGCCGCTATTTATCAGCATCGGGGATGTGGTGAAAGTGGATACTCGCGACGGAACCTACGTCGTCCGCGTGTGATTCGTTTACGGATTGGATTCAATCAACCGATACAGTTTTGCCTGCGCCGCCGGATTCCCTTTCGCGGGCGACGTGGCTATCAATTCAAAAAATCGCGGATCGTTTACATAACTCCAATGCCCCAGCTGTTGTGTGATGGGATGCGTCAGTTCATCTGCGATATAAAAATAGTAGCGAATTCCCCGCGAAAGCAAATCGTGATGGATTTCGGGATAAGGTTTCCCATATAGAGGAGTAATATCGCAATCGTCCAAATGCACGATGCGGATATCGTCGCGAAACACGTGATAGCGGTTATCATGCGACAAAATCCCCGCGCCGTGCTCCACATCACGATTGATGACAAACCACACCGACGCCGCCTCCGGAAACCGTATTTTGTAAAACGTTTCCCGCTCCAAACCCGGAAAAGCAAAAAATGGCAATGAAGGATTATCGGTTTTGGGACCGATGATCGAATACAGAATGCCGGGAAGGACTCCCATACAAACCAACAGGACGCCAAATGGACTGAATAAACAGGTTCCCCGCATCACCGCCAGAAAACGCCCGGCGAACAGGCTTAAAATCGGGAAGATTGCGATGATGTGATAAAGATAAAATCCGGAAATTACGTATTCATAAAACAAATAAAGAAGAATCAATAAACCCGAGAGATAAAAAAATTTATGGCCCCTTTTCCACCACAACAAAAAACCGGGAACCATGATCCCCATGAAAACGGGCGCAAACTGCCAGACTCGAAAGAGGAAAAAAGAAGGGCTGTTGGCAATCCGTTCCCACAACGTCTCTCCCCAATTGGCCACGCCGTTGCCGTGAAGCAGCCATTCGTTCTCGCAGGATTTCAACACGTCGAGATTGATGTTTTCTCCCCCAAAAATGGTGGGGAAAAATGCATACACCGGATTTCCCGTCACCAGCCAATTCCGGATATACCACGTCAGCCCTAACAGGAACCAGAAAAACAATGTTCCTATCGTGATCCCACTTCTTTTCTTTTGAAACAACGTCGATCTTGCGTAAACGATTCCCAAAACCACGCAGGGCCAGACGATCCAGCCGAGATAATTGATGTGTGGGAACACGGCGGCGATGCAAAGGAAAGGCTGCACGCTTCTCAAGGTTGTCTCCCGCAACAACCATGCGGCAAACAGCAGAAACAATGCAGTATACATCATCACCAGGGCATAATCGGATGCCCAGATTATATACGAGGTCACGAACGGGACGGAACGAAACGCCAACGCAGACAAAATCGCCGTCAAACGATCACGGAAAAGGTGAAGAGCGAGATAATAAATAACAATCACCGTTCCCAATCCGGCCAATGGGCATAAGAACTGGCCGTATAAATCCGACCATTGGCCGAATAGCGTCGCCGTAACCGCTTGATGCAATGGGAAAAGATGCGGGTAGTTCGCACCCAAACCCAAACCGACCTGCAGGCAGACAAGAATGGGAAAGCCGCCCTGCTGATACGTCATTTTTCCATAATGAACGTAATAAATCAGCGAATCCCAATAATCGACGGGGAAAAACAAGGCATGATAAAAACTGAGAGCGGTAATTACCGCCAGGCAAAAGAATGCCGCATAATAGATACCCCGTTGAAACCTATTTTCACTAATGGCCACTTCAAAATCGGGGCCATCTCCGGTAAAACCATATCGTCTTTTTAATAAAAGAAAAAAAACGACAATCCCTATGAATGTCAAGCAAACCGTGAATGGATTCAGGAGAAAAAAGATCGCCCAAACTTCAAGAATGAATGTCGTGATTCCGATTCCAGTGAAAATTCCGGCAACGATTTCCAACAAACGCGGCAAGCGAATAAAGAATCGCAGAAAAAGGATCCCAATGACCGCATGACCGGAAAGTGAGACGAGTTCATAACACAAAGAGGAAAAAAACGCATCCGGAAAACGGAATAGGAGATTCCCCAACGCGCGAAAAAAGGACGGCAGTACATCCGTATACAATCCCCGCCCTTGCGGCATGTGTAAAAATAAACAGAAACAGACCGTCAGCCAAATTAAGACGGCGATACCGACGATGCGTTTGGCAAGTTGCGACTCAGGAATAGGAAACCAACTCCTTTCCGGTAATCATGCGGAAGGCATCGAGGTAGCGAAGTCGGGATTTTTCCACGATTTCGTCAGGCAGATCCGGCGGTGGTGGATTGCGGTCCCATTTGATTTGATCGAGATAATCGCGCACGAATTGTTTATCGAATGCCAATTGCGGTTTTCCCGGACTATACTGCTCCACCGACCAGAAACGGGAGGAATCGGGAGTCAGAATCTCGTCGATCAACACGATTTCGCCGTCCAATATCCCAAATTCGAATTTCGTGTCCGCGATAATCACGCCTTTTTCACGCGCCAGCCTGGCGGCGTCGCGATACAGTTCGAGACTGCGTCCGCGCATTTCATCGGCTTCCCAACCGCCGACAATTTTGACCATTTCGTCAAAGGTAATGTTGATATCGTGCCCTTCCTGGCTTTTCGTGGCGGGAGTGAAAATCGGCTCCGGCAACTCATCCGACTCGACCAGACCGGCAGGCAACCGATTTCCGCAAACCATTTGATTTTGTTGATATTCGACCCAACCCGAACCGGCAAGATACCCTCTCACCACACATTCGACGAGTTGGCATTCCGCCTTTTTGCAGAGCATGGAACGCCCATGCAAAATCTCGGGATGGGAGCGGAACGGCTCCGGAAAATCAGCGACATCGGTCGAGATGACGTGATGTGGTTTTGCGGCGGGTAAGTTATCGAACCAAAATGTAGACATGGTCGTCAGAATTGCGCCTTTGTCGGGGATTCCCTGCGGCAAAATGCTGTCATACGCGCTGATGCGGTCGCTGGCGACCAGCAAAAGCGTATCCCCGAGATCAAAAATATCCCGCACTTTTCCGCTGCGCGTGGGAGAAACGCCGGGAATATCGATTCTGGTTATCGCCTGGTTCACGTTGGTTACCTCATTTCTAAATAGTACGTCGGCATCCTGCCGGCAATTCAAAATGCCGCCGTCATGGCGGCGTTACGTTTCATCATCCATTATTACCAACCGGTCACGAGAGGAACCCATCGTAGGGGCAATTCGCGAATCGCCCTTACGAAAATTAATAGACCGATCATGACCACCATTATAAAGTCGTCATGAAAGGAAAAAATAATTATATTACATGGCGCTGGGCAATTGAATGACAGTCGAGGGATTTTCGTTCTCTTTTTGTGCGCATGCTCGTAAAGATTCTGCTGCCGTTTCCGGCGGCATGGGATTGATGTAAAAACCGGTACCCCATTCGAATCCGGCCACGAGAGTCAACTTAGGAGTAATTTCAAGATGCCAGTGATAATGAGAAAGCCGTTCGGCCGTGTCAGGGCGCGGGGACGTATGAAGCATGAAGTTATAGGGAGGATCATTCAAAACCTTTTTGATTCGGTGCAGCGAATTTCTGAGAATCAAAGCGAAATTGGACACCTCATTCTTTTGGATTTCATGAAAATCGGCTGCATGTTGCTTCGGCAGAATCCAGGTCTCGAACGGGAATCGCGATGCGAAAGGCGATAGAGCGATAAAATCCTCATTTTCTTCAATCAGCCGTTTCTGACTGCCCAATTCCTGCCGAACCATATCGCAATAGACGCAGCGCCCCTTAAAATTAAAATAGCGATCTGCGCCTTCGATTTCCTCTTTGACTCGTTTGGGCACGATCGGGAGCGAGATGATTTGTGAATGAGGATGATCAAGCGAAGCGCCGGCTTCTTTTCCATGATTTTTGAAAATCATGATATATTTGAAACGATTGTCCTTCTTCATCTCGATCATACGGTCGCGGTACGCCCAAATGATCTCCTCCACTTGTTTCACTTTATAATCGGCCATGGATACGAAATGATCGGGAGTTTCAATCACTACTTCATGGTCGCCGATCCCGTTCATTTTGTCGTACATCCCTTCCCCGATCCGATCAAGGTCGCCTTCCCGCTTCAAGGCGGGATACTTATTGGGAACAACGCGCAGCCACCAGCCATTCGGATCATCCAAATTTCCCGTACGGCTGTAGACCAGCACTTCCGGCGGGGTTTTGCCTTCGTTGCCGGGGCAAAACGGGCAGACTCCTTCCGATTTTTTTTCATGCGCGGATGATCGGACAAAGTCGGTCGGACGTTTTGCCCGTTCGGTGGCGATGATGACCCATCGTTCGATAACCGGATCTTTTCTCAATTCAGACATCAAAAACTCCTTCAATCCTGTTTCTCACGCATCCATAACACCCGGATGCGAAACCATCAGAACTGCGCGCTCCAACCCGGTCGACTTCGAAAATAGGTGTCATATTGATTGTTGGTTCTTCCCGGTTGAAACAGCCAAACGTACCAGATATCGCCATCGCTGGCAAGGCCGTTCGTGGGATGATAGGCTCTGGAATAGCGGTCCGGGTGCCAGTCTCCGTTATCCCCGTCCGGTCCCGTCGCCGCCAACAGAGCGAAATATCCGCCCTTGTTGGAACATCCCCAATCTTCGTAGGAATAAAACAATCCGTCGCCAAAGGGATCAATGGGAATGCCGGTTATATACGCGACCGGCGTCGTCAACGGCTTGTAAATATTTCCATCAAAATGATTCGTTCCTTGTAATACGGTAATGGAGGTTTGCATCGGTTGCTTGCCGATGAAAGGGCCGTCAAAACAACATTCCGGCGAACCGTCGCAGTCGTTGCCGTCGATCAGCCAGCGATTGGTGTCCATATGAAAAATGCCGATTTGTTGATTCAACATGCGAATATCCGCTTGCGTGCGGGCGATTTTGGCGCGAACCTGCGCATTTAAGAAATTGGGAACGGCGATGGCGGCCAAAATACCGATAATCGCCACCACGATCAGCAACTCGATCAGTGTAAATCCTATTTGATTCTTTTTAGGATTGACGATGGAGGAAAAGATGTTTTTTTGGGGCATTCTTGATTCTCCTTAAGGAAAAGAGGGGATGAACCGTTCTCACGATGCATCCCCTCATGATGATTATCCACGTTGATCGTTTATTCGATCAATGATTAAAACAGCGCCCAATCGGAAACCGCCGTCGGGCCGGTATTCGCAGTTACGCGAACGTTGTCAATCACCCAGAAACCGGACATATGCCCGTTTCCACCCTGCAACGGATCGTCACCCGGAGGCGGATCCTGGCCTTCCGCGCGGAAGCGGAAAATGACGGCGCTTTTCCCGGCCGCCTGCGGCACTTCGAGATAATGATGCGTAAAGTAAGCCGCTTCGTCATTATCCATCAAAGCGCCCGTATACGTGAAAATTCTCTCATAATTCTGCCCGCCATCCACGCTGACAAATACGTCATAAAACGCAGATCCATTGCCACGAAGCATTTCGGAATCAAAGTCCAGGAAAACGCCCGTCGCATTGCCCAAATTGAGCGTCGGCGTATCGAGCGTCGCCGATTCACTGGGCGTTCCGGCGGCCGGCGTGTTCGGACCTTCCTGCCACATCGCATACCCTTGACCGGCAAGCATGAACAACCAACGGCCATCGCAGATCCCCTTTGGGTTGAAGTCCGCATGGGGATTATCCAAATCGATTTCCAAATCCCACCATTTCGCATTACGGATGAAATCGATATCGACGGGGGTAACGTTGATATTTTTCAATGGTTCATCGAATTCGTCGTTCCACAGACAACGAGTACCCCATAGCTGGGTTTTTCCGGTCGTATTTTTCCACGTCGAGGGGATTCCGTTTTCGAAATTTTCAAACAAAAGGGTTTCAGAGCCCATCGGCGCGGAAACGTTATCGACTACGATGTTGTCATAGGCCATGTACCATGCATCCGCCGATTCATACCAACCAAAGCGAAAACGCACCTGCGATTTATTGGCGACCGCATCGGGGAATTTCACGTGCCAGCGACCATGAATTCCGCAGAACGTTTTTGTCTGCGAAGCGCTGCCCATCACCGGCCAGCCGCCGATCTTCTCTTTCGTGCCGGCTTTCTTGTTGAACTCGTCGATCACGCGTTCGGGTTCCACGCAAATCCAAACCGGCAGCCAGGTTGCGCCATTGTCGGCCGTGACTTCAAAAAGAGCCAACGCTTCACCGTTGTTGTTCACTTCGATGGTCGCGTCCGCATGGAACCAGACTTCGGAAGCGCCGACCGTGCTAAAAACCGGCGAAATGGCCCAAATTTCCGCCATCGAGCCGATATCGTCGGAGCCGCCGGCGGCGTCCGAATCGGAAATCAGGTAGGGGCTTTCCACTCCGATCCCATTGGCGTTAGGCGGATAGATGTTGCCGGTGCTCGTGCCCGGCCCGTCCTGCCCCGCCGGCCATTCCGGCGCCACGACGAAATTCGCGCCGGTTTCCGTCACGAATTCATTTTCGACAAATTCCCAGCCACGGCTCAAAGCGCCGGCCGTGCCGCCCGTATTGAAATCCTCCGATAAATAGACATCCGCATTAGCCATTCCAGCCATTAAAAGCACTGCGGAAATCACGAATACAAAACTGAGTGTTTGTTTCATTTGTGTTTCTCCATCCTTTTCATTTTTCTGTTTTTCCTATTCACTTCGCTCAGATCCCCTCAACGATCAGTTGCGTCGCATGAGGTTA
The DNA here is from genome assembly GCA_003598175.1 of Candidatus Omnitrophota bacterium. GTDB lineage: Bacteria > Hinthialibacterota > Hinthialibacteria > Hinthialibacterales > Hinthialibacteraceae > SURF-12. Next base: position 12,528 of record QZKN01000032.1, on the reverse strand, counting down.
ATCACGCACCATCATAGCGTTCTCTTGATTTGCATCACCTCCTTCATGATTTATCAACGCGAATAGAGCAAGATGCTTGCTCTACCCCGCCATTACTTTTACATTCATTTCCGCATCTACTTTATACTCCATTTGACCTCCTATTAGTTACACGAGGAACCCAATCGCTTGGTTCCCCAATCGAGAATGATGCAGCCGGACGTGTATTCTCCGCCAAATCGGAAGATATTACCATCGGACTTTATACCGTTGGTAATATCGAATCGATCCATATCGGTGAAAAAGGGGAACGGATCGTGGGACGTGTTATCGTCGTCCAAATCCGGACCATAACTCATGAGACTGTACGCCTGTTTTCGATACGGCGGTTGGTTATCCGCGCCGCTGCCCATTTCGTAATCGGGCCGCCCCATCGCGGCATATGCATTGCTGTCGCCTAAAAAAGAAAATACTCCCCGAAGATTTCGTTCCACAAACGGATCGGAAGGCAAAGAGGCAATATAAGAAACAGGGGTGGTCAATTTAAAAAGGCCGTTTTCTCCGTTCATATAGTTATCCAGGTCATGGTCGCCCGGGTAACTGTTGCGATCGATCATGTAGGATTCCAACGCAGTCGATAAAGCCTTCATATCGGATTCGACGCGGGCGATCTTGGCGCGTACCTGCGCGTTGAGGAAATTCGGCACGGCGATCGCTGCCAGTATCCCGATAATGGCGACGACGATGAGCAATTCAATCAGAGTGAATCCACGGTTCAAAGACATGTAAAAAAATAACTCCTTTTCCAAAGTTCTTTGATGAACTCCCCTATTTTTGCTATGCACAATAAGAAGTCCATTAGCAATATGTTAGAGTTTAATGAGGAAAAAATCAACTAAATTTGATCAAAATATATGAATGTTTGTTATTATAGACCTCTATACAACCTTTTTATGAGCATTTGTCCGTATGAAACATGTGGATTTGGGGCATGCAATCAGAAAGGATTAGCCTTCGCAGGTACCTGCACATCCGAAATCGGCAAGAGAAACACCTGGATATTGCCCTTGCGCATAGGGGTAACCGGCGCTCACGCCGCCGCCAAAAATCGGTCGATAAATAGTGCCTTTACTTGTAAGTCCGTTACTAATATCGTAAGGGAGAAAAAATTCCGCTCCGCCGGCGATTTGCCCATCCTTATCAGGACCAACGGATTTCAGGAAAAAAGCCGCCGTGCGATTACGGTTCCAATATTCCGGGGCGGCTTGACCAATGCGGGCCGCTCCTTCAACGGCGGAAGGTTCGGCGTGATATTGTCCACAAAACCACTCCCACGTCATCGTTTCTCCCTGGATTTGGAATGGATCGATCAGACTTGTCGATAAATACGCGATAGGGGTGGTTATGAATTTGTGTTGCGCTTTGCATCGATCCGCATGGGGCGGATAGGAATTGTTGTCCAATCGATACGTCGTATATGCCTCGTCGATAGCTCGCAATTCCGCTTCGACCCGGGCAATTTGCGCTTTAAGCCGGGCATTCAGAAAATTCGGCACGGCAATGGCGGCCAAAATCCCAATGATGGCCACAACAATCAGCAGTTCAATCAAGGTAAAGGCAGATTTCATCGGACACAACCTCCCTAAAAATACAATGGATGCAGCGAATCAATTAACCATATTTCAACATGTATGTCAATCTGATCATGGAATAATTTTCACTTTCTTGAGAAACCATTAGAATACTATGGATTGCTCATGCCCTATTTGATTGATACGGAGAAATCACAATGAAAACAATTCTATTTTTGCAGAACATAACGTTGGAAGGACCGGGAACTATGGAATTCTTCCTGCGTGAACAGGACATTTCGTATGAAATTCGAGATTTATTTCTTGGTCAACCAATTCCCCCATCACTGCGGGAGTATGAAGCCTTGGTCGTTTTGGGCGGTCCCATGAACGTGGATGAAGAGGAGGCCTATCCGTTTCTCGCTCGGGAAAAAGTGTTCATCAGGCAATGCATGGATGCAAATATCCCCATTCTCGGCATTTGTCTGGGAAGTCAATTGCTTGCCGCGACTCTCGGCGCGCCGGTGAGAAAAAATCACCGGTCCGAAATCGGCTGGATGGAGGTGGAATTAACGGAATCCGGAAAACAAAGCGCTTTGTTTGCGGGCGTCCCCTCTCCCATGCCAGTGTTTCAATGGCATGGGGATACGTTTCAATTACCCGTCGGCGCATTGCATCTGGCCTATTCCCACGATTGCGAGAATCAGGCGTTCAGCATAAACAATCGATTTTTCGGCATCCAATTTCATGTGGAAGTGACGGAATCCATTGCCGCCGAATGGGCGAAAGCCTATCTGCCGGAAATGCAGGGAGAGAATAAAAGACAAGCGGAACATCTGCTGCAGATGGAGGAATTTGAAAAATCGGAAGCGATCAAACGAACAGCTCAGCGATTGTTCAAAAATTTTTTCATCGAAACGGTCATGGCTAATTGATCACAACAACGCAGGAACAGGCAACGCCGCCGTCCCGGCGACATTTCGAATTACCGACAGGATGTCGGCGTTCCATTTTGCCGAAGAGCGCTGATCCGGCCAAATCCGGCAGCCCTGTTCCACCCGGTAGGTATAATTGAATAAATTCCGGTCGGAAATGAATCTTTTATGCGGTTTATTCGTATATTCAAGTAGGATTTATTCTCCGAGGTTTGATTGGAATTTTAGATGGAATAAGGAACTTAATTTGTGCTTTTCATGACTAAAGAAAAGGTCGTTCTTTCTATTCCATTAAGGCGATTGGTGAGGGAGATTTTCTTGTGCTTGTCGAATACAACCACAAGAAATACCCTTATTATGAATGGTAACCGCTACAATATATCACTTCCATTGTGAAAAAACCTCAATTCAAACGGATCGGAATCGGTTTTTGATACGAAACGAAGTGGATACAAAGCAAAGGTGGTCTCGTGGTAGGGTAACATGAAAAGAATTCGATTATTCATCATTTTGTTGTTCGGAATCACACTGTTGACGGGATGTGGTTATTTCAGCGGCGGCAATCGCTCCGCGATGAATGTAAACGGAACAACCGGGGGGAATTGGGGCAAACCGGAAAAACCGAAATTCAAGATTCCGGTTACCGCGCAACGAATTGAACGAGGGCGGATGTACGCCTATCTGCAGGCGGTCGGCACGATCGTTCCTATCCGAGAGGTCGAGATCAAACCGGAAATGACCGCGCGAATTTATTATACGCAGCGCTGGATGGAAGGCGACGAAGTCAAAAAAGGAACGATTTTCGCTTCTATGGATGACCGCGAGTTGAAACTGAATATCAACGAGCAGGAATTGCAATTGAAAATTTCGGAAGCAAGAATCGAACCGGCCAGCGCGAATTTGGAACAAGCCATTAAGGATGAAGGATTTAAAGAGGCGATGTACAAACGCGGCGCCGTTTCCAAAGCCGAGTTCGATCAGGCCGTGCTGACCCGCATTCAGCGCGAAAATTCTTATGAAGAAACACTGAAAAATGTCGAGGCGCGCGTGATGTCGCTCGCGAAGATGAAACAGGAAATAGAAAAAGTGGCGATCATCATTCCATTCGACGGCGTGCTTCTGCCGGCCAAACAGAGTTTGGTGAATACCCAGCGGGAAGGGGCGGAAACGGATCTCACATTGATGAATGGTTTGATGGTAGGACAAAGCTCTGTGCTTTGCCGGTTGGCGAATATCGATCAGGTGAACGTGGCGTTGGACGTTCCGGCCAAGGACTTAATGGAAATCAAGATCGATCAGGATGTGGAACTCGAAATTTATTCTCGCTCCGGCGCGAAATATCGCGGGAAAGTGAAAGAAATGTCCACCGCATTAAACGCGAATACAAGAACGTATACCGTGAATGTGTTGGTGGATAATCCCAAACACGAATTGCGGCCGGGGATGTTCGCCAAAGCGCAAATCATCACGGAAGAGCGTGTGGATGCCATCAGCATTCCCAGAAATCTACTCAATCTGCAGAATAATGAACAGGTCGTTTATATCGTAAAAGAAAAACCGGCGGAAGAAGTGAAAAACGCCACCGGCGAAACACGTGTGCGACCGCCCGAATCGCGCGACGAACCGGCGCCCATCGCCAAATCCGTCGGCTTCGAAAAAGTCGCTCTGGCCGCCGACCAGATCGCCGATACGACCCCGGAAGAAGAGGAAATCGAAGAATTCTCACCCGCGGAAGAAATAAAACCCGCGGAGATTCCCATGATCGCCGAACGAAGAGTGGTTTCCACCGGCATTGAAAATCGCGAGGCGGTTGAGATCGTGGAAGGACTGAAAGAAGGGGAATTGCTTGTCATTTTAGGCTATGAAACGTTGACAGATGGTGTGGATGTGAATGTCACCGTTCGGGAAAAAGAGGATCGGCCCGCGGGAATCGCATCGTCCGGCTTGTAAGATATTCATTCAAGCTCGTTCGTCCTTTTGATCATCGACGCTGCGGAAAAATGTGTCAAAACCCGAGTTTCCCGGTTGTGGATACGCGCCGACCATTTCGAATCTGACGGATAGGAAACCCAAACCTCCGTTTTCTCTTACGGAAATCGATTGAATCGGATCCTATGCTTCATTGCATGTGGAGGCAATAACAGTGGAAGTGGTCTGTTCCAATTTGACCAAAACGTACCCGGACGGCAACGAGGCTTTGCGCGGCGTGGATTTGCGGATACAAGACGGCTTGTTTGGTTTATTGGGGCCGAACGGCGCGGGGAAAACCACGTTGATGCAAATTCTGACCCTGCTTCTGCAACCCACAGACGGAACGCTCATCATCGGGGGATACGACAGCCGCAAACATCCCGATAAAATTCGCGAAATGTTGGGCTATCTGCCGCAATTTTTCGGCTTTTTTCCCGAATTGACCGCGCGGGAATTTCTCGATTATCTCGGCTGCCTGCGCGGGATTCGCGGAAAAACCTTGAAAAATCAGGTCGATGAAGTGTTATCCTGGGTGCGATTGCAGGAGGTTCGCCATAAAAAACTGAAAACGTTTTCCGGAGGCATGCTGCGACGGGTGGGAATCGCACAGGCCTTGTTGGGGAATCCGAAACTGATCATCGTCGACGAGCCGACCGCAGGACTGGATCCGGAGGAGCGGGTCAACTTCCGCAACCTGCTCTTCGAATTGGGACAGGATCGGATCGTCGTGCTGTCCACCCACATCGTCAAGGATATCGAAGAGACCTGCACGAATATGGCATTGTTGCTGGATGGCCGGATCCGTTTCCACGGGTCGCCGTTTTCGTTTGTGCAGGCGGCAAAGGGGGAAACGTGGGAGTTTTATGGCACTTCGGAGGATATGGAGGAACTTTCCAAGCGCTCCAACCTGGTGTCGGTTCGTGAGGACGAAAAAGGTATCTGTTTTCGGGTGGTTGCTCCCAGCGCGCCCCGGGAAAGCGCGCGCATCGTGACGCCCAATCTCGAAGATGCTTATGTGCGGTTTCTCGAAATCCAAAAATATGCGGCTTAACGAGGGAAAACATTGTCAATTCCGATGGAAGAATCACGACAGGCCGGCTGGACGGTGTATTCGCTGTTCAAACCCATAAAAGCGGCATGGCATCTCATCCGGCATCCGAAAAGGACCGTTTCAAACGTCGTTTCCGGCGTCGCGGCCGTTTGGGGTCTGTTGATTCGCCTGATTCGATGGACATTGCAGGAAACGGCGTTTTGGTTTCATCTGTTTCGGTATACCTCCCGTCAATTTCTGCGTGTGGAAGCCTATTTGTCCGTGTTGGGCGCGTTTGCCTTTTTCGGAACCATCATTCTTCAGGACATGAGCGCCCATCCCCGCGTCATGCTGGAGTATTGTTATATTTATTTCACCATCGTGATGGTTCTCCTGGCCATGAATCTGCTGCCTCGGGAACGGGAACGAGATACGTTGGAAATTCTGTGGAGCCAGCCCATGACGCGGGCCCGGCTGATTGTCATGCAGTTGATCACTTTGAGCGTCTGGGTGTTCTTCCTGTGCCTGTTGGTGATCGTTTTTTTCCGACGTTTCACCGCCTATACGGAAGGATCGCTGATGATCCTGCTCTTTGTGATTACCTCATCGCTAGCTGTCGGCGCCATCACCGTTCTAATTTCTACGTTTTGCAGACACGCGATAGCCACCGGCCTGGTTTCCCTGCTGGTGATGGGAATTCATTTTTTCTGGTTGCGAAAACTCGGTCCGATCGAGATTTATTACAATCCCATTTCCATCGGCCAGGTCTGGAACCAAAATCTGAATCTGTTCGACATTCTTTTTGATCGGATCTGTTTATTCGTTTTGATCGGATTTATTTTGGATTATTTGTTTCGAAGATTGAAGCAAACGGCGAAGTGGTTTACATGAGATTATTTATTAGAATGAATTGGGTGGTTCAACCCATCAAATCGTGAAACAAAAGCGAATTGTTATGACAGAAATGAATACCGTGAATCCAACAACCATGAATCCTGATTCCTCCCCCGGCGAGGAAAACGGAAAAGAAGAAAGTGGAATCACCCATCGCGGAATGGGCGCCGCCGCGTTTGCGGTTCGCTATCCGGTTACGGTCAGCATGTTCTTTATCGGGGTGGTTTTGCTGGGATGGATTTCGCTGGGCAAACTGCCCACCAATCTCTTTCCCGACCTGCGCGCCCCTCGCATCACGGTTTTGGCGGATGCACCCGGTTTGGCGCCGCAGGAAATCGAACGGATCGTGGTGGAACCGCTGCAAGCACGCGTCGGCACCATTAAAGGAGTCAAACAGGTTTCCAGCGTATCCAGGGCCGATTCCGGAGCGATCATCATCGACTTCAATTGGGGCACGGACATGGATTTTGCCATGCTGGAAGTGAAAAAGAGCGTCCAGGGCGGCAATATCGAAGAAATCGAGGAAATCACCACGCTGCGTTATGATCCCAACGCCCTTCCCGTCGTGACTCTCGGCCTGTACGGCAAACAAAGCCAACAGGAACTCCGTTATCTGGCGGAACGGACCATCGGTCCGTCGTTGGAGCGGATTCCGGGTGTGGCGCGTGCCGAAGTCAGCGGCGGCCTGGTCCCTGAAGCGCATTGTATTTTGAATCCCGAACTGCTCCATTTTTATAATCTGACCATCAGCGCAGTCGCGCAAGCGCTGGATCAGGCCAACGTCAGCACCTCCGGCGGTTGGGTGGACGAAGGCAACCAGCGGTACCTGATTCGCGCCATCGGCGAGATCAAGAATGTGGAACAACTCGCGCGCACCGTGGTCGGGTATGCGAACGGCGTTCCCATCTACCTCACCGATCTGGGCGAAGCCCGATGGGGAGTGGAAGAACCGATCAATGCGGTGCGAATGAACGGCCACGACGCAGTCGGGATTGCCTTATATAAGGAGGCGGGGAGCAATACGGTTGAAGTCGTCAAGGAAGTGCGCGCGTTTTTAGGAAAAGATGCTTCGGCCATGGTCGCGATGGGAAGCGGCGAGGCCGGCCAAGGGGAAAGAAACAACAGCGGATCGAGAGGCGGAAATCAAGGAAGAAGCGGCGGCGCTGACATCATCCCCAAAGATTCAACCATCGAAATCGCGTATGATCAATCGCTGTTCATCACCCGTTCCATTTCCGAAGTCAAAAGTACGGCCATTCAGGGCATCATTTTGGCGGCGATCGTTCTGCTCGTTTTTCTGCGCAACATTCGCACCACGCTGATCGTTGCCCTTGCGATTCCGGTTTCCATTCTGGCCACGTTCAACCTGATGTACTTCATGGATTTGTCTCTGAACATCATGACGTTGGGCGGACTCGCTTTAGGGGCGGGGATGTTGGTCGACAATGCCATCGTCGTCATTGAAAATATTTTTCGCCGTCGCCAGATCGGCGACGCCCCCGCTCAGGCGGCGACGAAAGGCGCGGGAGAAGTGGCCTCCGCCATTGCCGCTTCCACATTGACGACGGTCGTTGTTTTCGTCCCCATCGCCTATATGGGCGGAGTCACCGCACAGCTGTTCAAGGAACAGGCGCTGACCGTCGTTTTTTCCTTATTGGCCTCGCTGGTCGTGGCGTTGATGATGATCCCGGCGTTGTGCGCGAAATATCTCAAAGGAACGTTCTCTTTCGCCAAACAGGAAACCGGCGGAATCTATGCCCGGTTCCTGACCCTGACTCTGAGAAGACGGTTCCTGACGGCCGTGATCGTTCTGGCGATTTGCCTTGGCTGTTTTCCTCTTTTACTCGAAATCAAACAGGAGTTTATTCCTCAAGCGGCCGAGTCTCAATTCATCGTGAAAATGAGAATGCCTCCCGGAACCCGTTTGGAAACGACGGAGAACACCGCCAAAAACATTGAAGGCTGGCTGACGAAAGATCTCGGCGACCATATTCAACACGTGTTCACCCGCGTGGGCCAAAGGCCGGATGACACCGGCTCGATCGATGAGGAGCCGGAAGGTCCGAATACCGCGGAAATTCTGGTTTCGCTCAAGGACGGCGCGGCGATCGGCGTACCGCAGGTCATCGAATATCTGGAACCTCACTGCCAAACGATACGAGGCATGGAAATGACTTATCTGATGTCGCAAACCTCGCTTTCCACGTTGATCGGAGGCGAGAAAGCGGCCATCGTCGTTGAAATCAAGGGAAGAAGCCTGGAAACCCTTTCCGAACTGGCGCGAATCGTCAAGGCGCGGATGGATTTATTGCCTCAAGTCGCCAACGTACGGACCACGATTCTCGAAGGTAATCCCGAAGTACATTTGATTCCGGACCGAACGTTGATGGTCGAAGCGGGTCTGGATCAGCAGCGCCTGATTGCATTGGTGCAAAACCAACTGCGCGGCCAGGTGGCCACCAGCATCCAGGACGTCGATCAAACCAAAGATATTCGCGTGCAATTGGGCGATGGAAAGATGAACATCCCCGAATTGTTGGACACGATTATTCCGGTCGGGGCCAATCGCGCCTTGACGCTCGGTCATCTCGTGGATGTGAAAATCCAAGCCGGTCCCCGTGAAATCCTGCAAAAAGATCAGGAACGCATCGCGCGGGTATTGGCGGATGTATCCGAAGGCAGCAAATTAAGCGACGCCATCGGATCGGCTAGAGAAGCCATCGGAGAAATGCAAACTCCCGAACATTATTACATCCATTTCGGCGGCGAGGAGGAACGCCGTCAGGAATCATTCGATCGTTTACGGTTTGCATTGATTTTGGCGCTGATTCTGGTGTATATGGTGATGGCCTCCCTTTTTGAATCCTTGATCCATCCCTTCGTGATTATGTTTTCCATGCCGTTGGCTGTGGTGGGAGTGATTTTTACGTTTTATCTGACCGGCCAGACGCTCAATCTGATGGGGTATATCGGCATCATCATGCTGGCCGGAATCGTCGTGAACAATGCGATCGTTCTGATCGATTATGTCAATTACCTACGCCGTGAAGAAGGCTTTGAAATGCGCGAAGCGATTGTTCGCGCGGGCTGCCGGCGGTTGCGACCGATTTTCATGACCACGTTGACCACCGTCCTGGCTTTGCTGCCTCTGGCGTTGGGATTCGGCGAGGGCGCGGAAATTCGCGCGCCGATGGCGATCGCCGTCATCGGCGGATTGCTTTCCTCGACGATTCTGACGTTGGTGATCATCCCGATCGTGTATAGCATCTTCGAAGATTGTAAAGTCGCGATTGTTGCATTCTTTTCCCGCATGGGAATTCAAGGGATAAAGATGGAAGAGCAGGAACAAAAAATCTGAGAGAGTGAACCATGTTCCATAAAATTCTCGGCGCCTCTTATTACGAATCAAGGATGAGTTTCCGTGGTTGGCGGTTCTGGTTGCTGCTGTTTTTAATGGTGGGAATCTCCTTTTTCGCGCGCCAGGATTATCTCGCCCTCGCCAAACAGGGATTTTTCCTGCACGCGGCCTTTAGTTTTCAACATCCGAGTTTTTGGTTGATGCTAACCGTCATTTATCTGGGCGCGGTGGCGTTGGCGTTGGATACGTGCAGCCGATTGCGCCGAACTCACATGGACAAGATTCTCTTTCCCCTGCCGGTGACTCCGATGCAATTGATGTGGGGGCGTTTTTTCGGCGTGTTGCTCATGATCGTGCCGTTGAGCGCAATCGGTTTGTTTTCTCTCGGGATGTGGCAGATGATGTATGGCCACGGCATGGTGGTCTGGCAACCGTTTTTCGTGGCGTATGCGATTTTGATCCTGCCGGTCGTAATCCCGGCGACGGCCATCACGATTACCATGCGCACGTTTTTTAAACACGATTTCGCCGCATTGCTCGCCGGGAGTCTGGTCGTTGTCGGATTGGTGTTTGTCGGCAACCAAACCGGCACGTTGATGAATCTGCGGGAACCGATTGAGCGTTTGGCGGAATCCTCCCCCACCATCGGAGTGCGCCTCGCTTTCAGCCAGTATTGGATCCAATTCGCCGCCCATGCGGTGATCAGCGTCACGATTCTTTATCTGGCGCCGCTCTATCTTCGGCGTCAGGAACCGCAACGATGGATTATCTCCCGTCACAAAAAATACAGATTGTTCGCCGTTCCCACTTTGCTGCGATGGATCTCCAATCTCCGTTTCGATTCCCACCTCGGCTGGACCTATCGCTTGAGTTTGGTTTCCTGTATTTTATTTTCCACTGTCGGCGCTTTATGGGCGGCGTATCATTATCAGGAAATGATCGATAAGCGAGAAGAACTTCGCCGCCTCGAAAAAATCAATAAAGAAAATGGCTTTTCCTCCTCTCATATCGACGTGAAGCATCTCCGACTCGACGTCAATCCGTACTCGTCTCCTCATTATTTGCATGTGGACGCCGCCGTCACTTTCGAAGCCAACGAAGAAATCAAATCCGTCGGCTTCGAACTTGATCCGCGTTTTGTCGTGGAAAAAGTGACGCTGGGCGATTTGCCCTGTCCCTTCAATCAGCGAGCCGAACAATTGCGCATTGCCTTCATCGAAGCGCCGGCGAAGGGGGAAGAACACACCCTGGTCCTCTCCTATCATCGCGATGCGCAGGAACTGTATCCCCTCTATTCCGCGTTGGAGGGCAAATGGTATCCGGAATCCTGGAACAAAATCCTGACGCGGCGCGGTCAACACTGGACCAAAGCGCAAGGGGATCTCTTCGACGCGGAAATCACAATTCATTTACGTCAGGGGCAAACGGGGGCGTTCGCCGGAGAACTCGTTTCCGCCGAAAATCAGAACGGAAAACGAGTGGAAGTATGGCGAACGTTCTATCCTGTCGATGCGCTGCAAATGTATTGGGGAGCATTCGAGTTCGTGGAAGAAGCGAGGGAAGGATATCGCGTTCGCTTTTATCACCTGCCCCATCACAACTATCAATCTCGCGTTTATTTGGAAGAAATCAAGGAACAGGAACAATACGTCGTCGCAAAATTGGGGCGTTTGCCATTTCCCCAATTAACCTTGATTGAAACGCCCTATGAGAAACCTCGGGAAAACCTATCCTACGATTGGTATTTCGGGATCTGGGGGAGCTGGCGGGGTTCCACCAAGGAACAACAATACCGGGAAATCATGCCCGGTTTGCTGCTGGTCTCCGAAAATTTATTGTCCTACATGCACGAACGCATGTGGCTCCTCGAACGGATGGATCGGGATCCGCGAACGATCCCGTTTTTCCAGCAACTTCCCTCCACATTGCGCTTTCTTCACGATCAGTTTTACAATCGCCTGATCAGCGTCTATTTCGATCAATCCTTGCATCCCACCGGCGATCTTTCGTTTTGGCTGCGGGATTACCTGTCCGGTTATGCGTCCAAACTGCTGGAACGAAATCAGTGGCGTCGCCGGGGAGATATACGTTTTGATGTCGGCACTCGCATCGATCTGCCGATCGTCGTCGCAAAGGAAAAATCCTTGCAGGAACTTCACAAAGACGGATTGAAACCGAATTTGGAACGGTTGCGGGGCGAGGGACTTTTCCGAATGATCCATCATTTGCTCGGCGAGGAAAAATGGTGGGCTTTGATCAAAGATATTTTCCGGGAGTTCCGTTTTCGGGAGGCGCCGGTCGAAGAATTTTGGCAACGGGTAGAGGCATCCCACGGGGAGGATCTTTCCTGGTTTTTACATGAATGGATTCTCGGCGTAGCGCTGCCGGAATACGAAATCACATACGCGGAAGCAAAAATTCGCGAAAATAAAGAAAAATTTCGAGTCGATTACGATGTGACGGTGACGGTTAAGAATCACGGAACCGGTCGCATGGGAGTGCCCATTTTCATCGAAACGGAAATGGATTACGTGTTTCGCAACCTCTGGCTGGACGCGGGCAATGAAGCGTCGCTAACCGTCACCGTGCCGAACCGCCCGCTCTTCGCCGCCGTGGATCCCGAACATTGGGTGTTGCAGATTCCGTTCTACGATGCGGAAAAACGAACGCGCAACCGCTCGGAGAAACGGATTTACATCGAGGGAGACGATCGTTCGAAAGGTCAACGGCGGCGCATGGACCACATGCGCGGCCACAGGCATTTTCGCTGGTGAGATAAGATGAAGATAT
>QZKN01000055.1 GCA_003598175.1 Candidatus Omnitrophota bacterium | reverse complement strand
CATTTGACTCCAGGGGCGTTGCCCACTGGCTATCTTATTGCACCCCGTTGGGGTTTACTTATCCCCGAGTCGTGGATCATGATCAGGCTCCTCAAGTAACAAAACTGACACGATCATAGTTCATAAGTACTCATTTGTCGGATAAACCAAAATTTGTTGTGTTGATATCCTGTCTGCACAATATATAGTAGGGGATTATTGATTGTCACCACAATATGCGCCGGTTTCAAAATTTAATCCGACTTTTTGCCGGCGCGTCAGCTGCTTCATGCCATACTGGTAAAAACTAGACTCGAAAAATTGAATCGGTTGAATTCGAATTGAAAATGGGCTACAATATTGTTGAAATGTAAGTACCCATATTCCTTTTCTGTTTGTGCCTATCCGGATGCAAGAATCAAATTGCATCAGGGGTAACCGATTAAAAAAGTATATATACCAAGGAGAATATACACATGATGTCTACTGAGTATAATTGGCTGATAAAGAATCCGGAAATTGAAATGACCTATGCGGGAGAGTATATAGCCATTCTTGGTGAATCTGTCGTAGCGCATGGTAGAGATTTCAAGAAAGTCCTAAAAGAAGCAGAGAAACAGGGAGACGCTCCTTTCATTCATAAAGTTCCATCTTCGGATAAGGAATTAGTAGTATGATTGTATTCGAATTCGTAAAAAGGCATACAATTGTTCTCGGAGAAGTATTAAAACCCATTATTCCTGCAACGATTATTGGACCAAGGCAAAGTGTGAATCTTTTCATGCTTCTCGATTCCGGAGCAGATCTTTCATTGATTCCTTATTCCGTTGGGGAAATCATCGGTTTGAATTTGGACATGAAACGCCGAAGCGAAGTGCAGGGGATTGGAGAAGGAAGCGTTCCTTACATACTGAGCAGAGTGAAATTTAAAATCGAAACCATAGAAATATCCGCTCACGTGGGATGGGCCTTAATTGAGGAAGTTCCATTTATTTTAGGACGATTGGATATATTTGAAGAATTCTCCATTGAATTCAGATATTTTGAGAATAAAATTATTCTCAAACAGTTCAACGAATAGATCCACACTATACATGGAAAAACTCAATCAGGCAATCCAGGCGTCTGTTTATATTATACAATTGACAACGATGCGTGAACGATTATACCTTCAGAAGCATTTGCGATGGGAAACCAGCATCAATCCCTCTTTAATTCTTCCACTCCAAAACCTGCTTATCCTGCAACAACCGTTCCCGCAGTTTGCTGTAATCAATATCCTGCACGGCCAAATCATCCTTGATCGCGAGGGAGGCCGCCGTCGCCGCCGATTGTCCCAACACCATAAAAACCGGCTCCATGCGAATCGAACCGAAGGCGATGTGGGAGGAAGAGACGCAAACCGGAACCAGCAGATTTTCACATTCGCTCTTTTGTGGACGGATGGCCTGATAGGAAATCGGGTAGGGCGTTTCCACTCCCACTTCCACATTGCCTTCGTTGCGAACGATTCCGTACGCCGCAAAGCGTTGCACGTTGTGTGAATCCATCCCATACGCCGCCAATCCCACCGAATCATCGACTACGGTTTTGCTTTCGCAGTGATATTGCGTCATCACAATATCGGAAATCATCCGCCGCGCCTCACGCACGTAGAGTTGATGCGGCCAATGGTCGGTATCCTGAAATTCATCTTTACACAATCCCCAGCGATTGACTTGCGCGCGCACATTGTCCGGAATCCGCTCATCGTTGCATAAAAACCACATCATGCCCAATTGATAATCGATGTGATCCTGAAAGATGCGTTCGCGCGTTTCATAATCACCGTCGGGATACTCATAGTTCATGCCGATATTGTCGCTGGAAAATCCCCCGAAATTATTCGTGTCGGTTTTGCGATTGGGCATGGGCGTGCTGAGATTGATGACGTCAAAAACTCCCGCCTCGATATAGCGTAACAGCAATTCGTACCGCAGCGGATTGTAATTTTCCGGTTGGGGAAAGGGAATTCGATTTTCCGGCGCGTCGGTCATGCATATACGGAAATTATACGCCTGAATGCGATGGTCCCCCTCTCCGTGTGTTCCCGGATCGTCGCCATGGACGCCGGGCAGCAAACCGCTTTCTCGGTCCCCCAGAACGACATAAGGGCTGATGGGGCGGGTAAAATTATGATGGTAGGTATTGCGATAGAGCCTGCCTCGGTCGGTGAGGTAGTATAAGTTGAAATGAACGCCGTTGAGCGTCTCATCATAGGTCGCGTTGCTTTCGCGGCCCACGTGGTACGACACCCCCGCCTTGGCCAGCAAATCCCCTTCGTAGGTCGCATCGATGAACATTTTGCCTGCAAAAACCTTGCCGCTTTCCATTTTGATGGAATGGATGCGGCCGTTTTTCTTGACGACGCCGTCGTTCAAATCAAGCCGCTCATTGAAAACCACATCCGCATTCGCGTCGGCGGCCATTTGCCGCATGATTTTTTCGGCGACATGCGGTTCGAACGTCCACATCGAATTGTCGTCCTGCGCCTGCCGTTGACTGCGATACACATCGCGCTTCTGAAAAATCCACGCGCTGTCATCGGCGTAATGGTCGTACACGTGACGATAAAACTCCCGCGAAATGCCGCCGATCGCCGCTTTGTTGCCGATATCCGTCGCGCCCAATCCGCCCGACGTCAATCCGCCGAGATGCGAATTGTCTTGGATGATCACGCAATGGTTTCCCATCCGCGACGCCTGCAGCGCCGCCGAAACACCCGCCGAGGTCCCGCCATAGATCACAATGTCATATTCCATGGACCCACCCATCAACGCTGACAGGCAGACGATTGTTATACTATGAATCACTCGCAAAAACATATTGTCTCCTTTCTTCATGAAAAAGAATTCAGGCCATTGTAATCCAAATTCGCCATTGACGGAATGTGAAAATCCATCTTTCTTCAGCGAGCAACAATGATGATATCGGAGTCATGAAATTCGCTGAATGGCAATCGATCATTTGAACCACGAAGTGCATATATTTCCAATTCATTAGAGTTCTATTGCCAATACTTCGATACTACTGTATAAACAGATTATGGATTATCCGAAACAAAAGACACTTCTAAAATTTCTGGAATTCCGATCCGCGTGGATATTCGGGGATCGGAGATTAAATCATTGTTTACATCTCTTAAAGGAAAAATGAATAAACGGGAAAGGATGATTCAAGGATGGAATTAAAACGACGAACTTTTCTTCAATCGACCGGAAAAGGAATCTTCTCCACTTCGGGAATTCTTTTCACTGCCCAACATGCTCGTTCTGCCGCCAATGATCGCATTCGCCACGCGGTCATCGGCAACGGCGGACAGGGACGAAGCCACTGCAAGGCATTTTCCCGCCTCGATGACTGCGAAGTGGCGGCGGTTTGTGACGTCGATCCCGAACGCCGCGCGCTGGCAGCGGAAACGCTGCCGAATTCGTCTCACGTCGCGCAATACGAAGATTTTCACAAAATTTTGGACGATCACAGCATCGATACGGTCAGCATTGCCACGCCGGATCATTGGCACGCGCCCATCGCCATCATGGCCATACTCGCGGGGAAGCACGTCTATGTCGAAAAACCCTGCTGCCATACCATTTGCGAAGGGAAATTGCTGGTCGAAGCCGCGAAAAAATACAACAAATGCGTGCAGCACGGCACGCAAAGCCGCAGCGGGCAGGGAATTATTGACGCCATAAAATTCATGCGGGAGGGTAATCTCGGCGAAGTGCGCATGGCAAAAGCGATCAACCACCAGCTGCGTAAACCCATCGGCCGCACACCGGACGCGACTCCACCCAACAGCGTCAATTACGATTTGTGGCTGGGTCCCGCGCCGCTGCGTCCGTTCAGCCAAAACCGCTGGCATTACAACTGGCATTGGCATTGGGATTATGGAACCGGCGACATCGGCAACGACGGCATCCACCAAATCGACGTCGCACGGTGGGGATTGGGCGTCGGTTTTCCCAAAACCGTTACCGCGATCGGCGGCCAGCTATTCTATGATGACGATCACGAAACGCCCGACACGCAAGTCGTGACGTATGAATACGATCATTGCTACTTGCTTTATGAAATGCGTCTCTGGACGGATTACAAACTCGAAGGCCACGACAACGGAGTGGTTTTTTATGCCGATAAAGGCGTGTTGGAAGTGGGCCGCAATGGCTGTGAAGTCACGTTTATCGGCCAGCCGAAGAAAAAGATCGGCGAGGGCAGCGATTTCGGCGAAAATATCAACAATTTCGTACAATGCGTAAAAGCCAACGATCCCTCAAAACTGAACGCGCCGATTGATGAAGGTTTTATTTCCGCCTCGCTCTGTCATTTGGGCAACATCGGCGTACGAGTGGGCAGGAAATTGCATTTCAACGCGGAACACTGTGAGATTGTCAACGATTCGGAAGCCAATCGATTTGTAGGCAGAGAATATCGAGCCGGCTATGAATTGCCAAAAATATAATAAGAAAAACGCTTAGAAAACGTCTACATTAATTTGAAAATTCCGAATTCGTTGAATAATCCCAACCCGTTTTATAATTTTCAAACACATGACCGCTCTGGGAATCGACGGCGGAATACGTCTTAAAACGGATTACACGGATTCCTGGGAATCCATCGAAAACGGTTTGGAAGGGATCGTTTTTTTCGCGCCGAATTTATAATCTTATCTATATTCACAACACTCTTTTAACTTTCAAAGGAGAGCCGAAATGAAAAGATGGTTAACGCCGACTGTTTTGAATGGGATTCTGCTTTGTTGTTTCGTTTTCGGCCATTCCCGCGCCATCGACGCACAAGCGCAAGCGCCCGCTGCGGAAACATCCGCCGTGAAAAAGGAGACAACCACAGATCGTTCCTCTCCCCAAAAGGAAAAAGAACTGAAAATCGAACAAGCCGTACGCGAGACCATGAACCGTTTCCGCGATTTATATGTAAAAAAGGATCTGGAAGGACTGATGGCGCTTTTTTCCGATGAGGAAGACGTATTTATTTACGGCTCCGGCGTGGACGAAAAGCGAATCGGCCCGGCCGCTGTTCGTACACAATTCGAACGAGATTTTGCGCAGGTCGACAGCGTATCCGTTCATTACGATTGGCAGAAAGTCATTATGGCCGGCAACGCGGCGATATTTGTAGCCGACATGACCATGCAGTACACGGTGAACGGTGAAAAAGCAACCTTATCCGGCAGGTTCACATATATACTACAGCAACAAAATGATCGTTGGCGCATTAAAGTGGGGCATTTTTCCATACCAACCCCCTCTCAGGACGAAGGCCAATCGTTTCCGCGGAAAAATAAATAAATCTCTAAGCCGTCAACACCTTATGGTCGCCGCCATTATCTTAAAACGCCTGTGCTTCCCCCCGTTTGAAGACATCGCCACAAACCGACATTCCATTCCCCCAAAATCATTTACAGGTATGATAAACGATAGGTTGATGCGTCAGACGGCAACGAATGAATCCATCAACGCAACATACAGAAGCAATTATTGAGGAGAAAGAAAATGGAACGCACCGGAAAGATCACATTTAAAGGCAATCCGATGACCTTGATTGGCCCCGAACTCAAGGTCGGCGACAAAGCGCCTGATTTCACCGTCGTCGATACCACTCTGCAGCCGGTCAAACTGTCGGATTTTCATGGTCAGGTAGTCATTCTATCCGCCGTCCCCTCTCTGGACACGCCCGTCTGTGAGCTGCAAACCAAACGATTCAACGAAGAAGCCTCAAAATCGAACGCCAAAGTGCTGACCATCAGCCTGGATCTACCTTTTGCGCAAAAACGCTTCTGCAGTTCGTTTCAGATTGAAAATGTCATGACGTTATCGGATTATAAAGACCGATCGTTTGCCCATGCTTTTGGTTTGTTGATCAAAGAACTGGGGCTGATCACCCGCGCGGTTTTTGTGGTGAATCAAGAAGGGAAAATCGTATATCAAGAAATCGTCAACGAAGTGACCGAACAGCCGGATTATGAAAAAGCCCTCGCCGCCGCGAAAAATGCATAACAGGACTTTTCCCATTCGCTGATGGAGCCAAACCGGTTATTTTTCCTCTTGTTTTAACTTGCGATTTTCGTCTCTACTCCACACCTCCCAATACGTTTCCATTCGTTTCACATAGGCGCGCGAATTCTCCGCATAAATTCGTTTCCCCCACATCCAAATTTCAGGGAATCGTTCTTTTCGCTTGCGATTGATGGTTTGAATCACGAATTGTACATCCTTTTTATCCAAGCCGGTTTTGGCAACATCGTGCAACAATCGTTTCAATTCTCCCAAATCGTGGTCTTCTCCCAACGACGCGGAAAGGACGTGCAACGAATCCCCACACGGTTTCAACAGTTCCGGCCATATCGGTTGCAGGAGAAGGGTTTCGTACCACAAGTCTTTCACGCGTTTGCGCCACTCGTGCAAATTTTCGTCGGTGCATTCGTTCCATGCGATGTCCCTATACTTTTTCCCTTGCCGATAGCTCCGTTTTAATCCCGGGCGTAGGGCCGCGAAGCTCTTTTTCCGAATCGGCCATTTCGCGACTCGCTTACGCGCCTGCTTCAACTCTTTTACGATTTTCATAAGCAAGTTTTCTTCATGCAATACTTTTCGCGAAAGCGCGCGATGCATGGACACTAATTTTTTCCTGACCCGCGTAAATCGATCGTCCGCCGAAAGACCGGCGACATTCTTGCTCAAGGTATCCATCGTTGCCACCATCACCGCACTATCGCGCATGGCGGATAGTTTTCGCCCCAAATCGCGGTAAAAACTGTTTTCCACTTGATAAATCGTGACGCCGATTTCATCCCGCAACAGCCGAACCGCCGCGCGAATTCGTTTCATGCATTTCCGCGTCTCGTGAATCGCTTGATGGCGGTCTTCCTTCGCATCCGTCAATTTGGCCAAGGCCAGATCGATTTCTTCCCGCACGATGCGTTTCATGCCATCCGCTATTTGTTCATTCGGCTCAAATTGATACGCCATGAACCGCTCCTTCACACATCTTGCTTACCTGCCTGATATAATGATATTTTACACGATATTTTTGAAAAAGTCCTTTGGGAAAGGCTGGACAAAATATGCACGAAGACCAATCCTACACCATACGCAGAATGAAACGAGAAGACGTCGAACTCGCCGTATCCTGGGCCGCGGACGAAGGCTGGAATCCCGGACTGCACGACGCGAGCTGCTTCTACACCGTCGATCCGCAAGGATTTTTCATCGGCGAACGCAACGGTGAACCCATCGGCTGTATTTCCGCCGTTGCCTATGATGACGCTTTTGGATTCATCGGATTTTACATCGTCAAACCCGCCTATCGCGGCGAACAGTACGGAGTACGGCTTGGAATCGCCGCTCTCGATTACCTCGGCGAGAGAAACGTCGGCATCGACGGCGTCCTCAAGCAAATCAAAAACTATGAGAAACTCAGCGATTTTCATTTGGCCTATCGCAATATCCGTTTCGAAGGAAAGGGAGAAGGTTCGATCGGCAAACAGATCGTCCCCCTCTCCGAAGTACCTTTCGAACAGGTGTTTGCCTACGATTGCCAATGTTTCCCGGTCCCGCGGGAAACCTTTCTGCGCTGTTGGATCAACATGAAAAACGCCATTTCCGTCGCTAGAACAGATTCCGGCAAATTACAGGGATTCGGAACCATTCGCGCCTGCCGTAATGGATATAAAATCGGTCCTCTATTCGCCGACAATGAACAAATCGCCGAGGAAATCTACCTGTCTCTCGCCCGCCTGGGCAAGGGAGAGCCCGTTTACCTGGATGTTCCGGAAGTCAATTCTCCCGCCGTCGCCCTTGCCGAGAAATACGGCATGAAAAAGGTGTTCGAAACCGCTCGCATGTATACGAAAGAAGCGCCGAAAATCCGGCTCGATAAGATTTTCGGGGTAACGACTTTTGAGTTAGGGTAAGAGTTCATGGATCGTTTTTCTAAATCGATAAATCAAATCATCCTTGGCGACGCCGCTGTGGTCCTGCAAGACTTTCCCGATCACTCCATCGACCTGATCGTCACCTCTCCCCCGTACTGGACCGCGGTTGCATACGAAATCACCACCGAACACAGCTCCGGCTCCTACGAAGATTACCTCCAGGCCCTTCTCACCGTCTGGAAACAGTGCGCGCGGGTTTTACGTCCCAACGGCAAACTGGCCATCAACGCCCCCATCATGCCCATTCCCAAAAAATTGATCAACCGTCAACACACGCGCCATCTCAAGAACATCTGCAACGATATCGAAGCCGCCATTCTCTCGGAAACCAACCTGGAGCGATTCAGTCTGTTCACCTGGCAGAAGCAGACTTCGAAATTGATGTTCGGCAGTTACCCTTATCCCGGCAATCTGCTCGAAAACAACACCATTGAGTTCATCAACGTTTACGTCAAGCCGGGCAAACCGCCCAAATTTTCACCACCAGTAAAAGACGCCAATATTTTATCCCGTGAAGAATGGATTGATTTAACGCAACAAGTGTGGTTCATGTACCCACAAGACGTCAAGCGAGGGGGAGATCATCCCGCCCCCTTCCCCGAAAAACTTCCCGCGCGATTGATTCGCCTCTACACCTATGGCGCCGCCGATGATTTTCCGGGCGAAATCGTTCTCGATCCGTTTTGCGGAACCGGAGCAACCTGCGCGGCGGCCGCAAAGATGAGGCGGCGGTTTATCGGTATCGATATCTGTGAGCAATACGTGGAAACCGCCCAAAAGCGTGTGGAACTCACTTCATTGGAAGAACCGCCGTTGATTCTGGTCGGACGCGCCAAATACCCCGGAAAGGAAGAACTGCAACAATTGCAGCTGGGCGCCGCCGGGCGATCCGCCGAAAAAAAACACCGACGAAAAACGTATGGACGAAAAATTACTTCTGCCAAATCTTCCAAATTCTGATATGCTTTCAGTGCATTCTCGCTTTTCTGTATTGTACCATTCCTTTATTTTGGTATTGATTTGGCGCATGGCTGGTTCCCATTGTGTCATTGTTGGGATGGTTGTACTTCAGGAAATGCGAATGGAAGAAAATAAATCCGGGATGGTGCAAATCAGTTCATGCATACAAACCTATTGAATACTCTCGCGCGGCATCATCCCTTCCTGGTAAATACAAGCCTGGTGAATCTTTCTTCATTGCTCGCCGTTTTTATTGTTATTATTCCTGATAAACAAATTCAATCGAAACATCAACATCCGGGTGTAGACTTTGCTTGACCGGACAAACTTTCGCCGCCGATTCGAGTATGGCGCGTTCGTCTGCTGAATAGGATTTTCCTGGCGGTAAGGTAATCGTCGCGGTGAGTTTGCCGATTCGGCGAATCGGATCGGCTGCCATTTCTTTCACGATATGAACTGTTGTCCCCTCGATGTCCATCTCATTCTGGCGGGCGACCAGCCCCATAATCGTGACCAGGCAAGTTCCCTGCGCCGTGGCGACCAGATCCGTCGGTGAAAATGCGTCGCCTTTCCCGCCATTATCCACCGGCGCATCCGTTATTATCGTGTTACCGGACGGCGTGTGTTTCGCTTCGCAATGCAAATCGCCTTGATAAATAATATCGATTTCGACGGCCATTTCCGCTCTCCGTTTGTAATCTGTCTGGCGGCAGTTTTCTCGATGAGAAATCGGAACAAAAACAATCGCTACAATTTAACGACATTCAACGCTTTCAGGCCTTTTTCTCCTTCCATCAATTCGAATTCCACACTGTCATTGACTTTCAGAGTTTTGAAACCGTCGCTCTGAATATCCTGATAATGAACGAAGACGTCTTTTCCATCTTCCTGCTCGATAAAACCATACCCCTTCTCGTTGCTGAACCACTTTACCTTCCCTCGTGACAAAGCCCTAACCTCCTTTTGTTCTCAAGCACTGTCGAGGCGCCAAGCCTTAAGGATTCATGAAGATACCATACGAAATATCCTGTGGTCAACGCCGACTCATGAAGGTTTGAAAAGAATATGCATATTCCTCTCATTTTGATTGATTTCATTCGGGATGAGAAAGTATGTTCGAATCATGAGTAATGATCGTGGCGGCGTTTGGAAGTGATTCCCGCGATGAATTCGCCCGCGATTTTCTGGCTCAATGCGGAAAGAGTCATCTGATTGACGGTTATGATTTCTTTGTATTGTTCATAATAAGCGAGAAGAAATTTATCCCCGCCGAGGTTGTTGAAATCGTAAATATGCTCGAAAAACACTTCACGAATGCCGGCGCTGATGAGAACCTTGATGCAATTGATGCAGGGGGAAAGTGTGCAATACAGCGTCCCACCGTCGATGCTGATGCCGTTGCGGGCGGCGTGAGCAATGGCGTTCATTTCCGCATGAATAGCGCGAGATAGTTCTTTTGGTTCGATTCCCTCCACCTGATTTTCCGGTTGACGCCAGAAACATTGCCTGCGGTCGGTGCAATGCCACGTTCCCGGCGGCGCGCCATTGTATCCGGTTGTCAGGACTCGTTTATCCCGAACAATGACGGCGCCGACGGGCCGGGAATAGCAGGTGGAGCGGGTCGCGGCCAATTTCGCCAGAAGCATGAAATATTCATCCCACGACGGGCGGTTCTGGCTTAACGCCGCCGACAATTCGGACAATTCCACATCCGCGTTATCAACGATTTTTAGTTTTTCATGTCCCTCACACATCGCAAAGTTTTACCGCCGCCTGCAATGTATCCAACGAAGGTTGCTTCGGGACAAATTCGTGAGCGACGTATCCGTCGTAATCCAATTCCGCAATGGCGCACATGATCGCGGGATAATAGAGTTCCTGCGTTTCGTCGATTTCGTTGCGGCCGGGATTGCCGCCGGTGTGGAAGTGGCCGATGTATTGAATATGCTTGCGAATCGTGCGAATGATGTCGCCTTCCATGATCTGCATGTGGTAAATGTCATAAAGAAGTTTGAAATGGGGGGATTCCACCCGCTTGCACAATTCCACTCCCCACTCCGTGTGATCGCATTGATAATCCTTGTGGTCCACCTTGCTGTTGAGCAATTCCATATTAATGGTCACGCCTTCCGCTTCCGCGATTTTCGCGGCTTCCTTTAAAACCGGCGTGCAATTTTCCCATCCCTCTTCATCCGTCATGCCGTGCCGATTTCCGGAAAACGTAATGACGTTGCGGATTTTATGTTTCGCCGCCGCTGTAATATTCTTTTTAAAATCTTCCAACAATTTGGGGTGAAGATTTTTGTTGTTGCAGGAATTTGCAATACTGCCCGCGCCGGGAACCATCGTCGGAACCAGACCGTGATCCAAAATAACCGGCCAGTCGTCGGGGCCGACCAGATCGATGCCGACCATTCCCATCTTTTTGCATTCCTCACAAAACTTCGCGAAGGAATTGGCTTCGATGAATTTGTTGTAACACCATTTGCTTACAGACTGTTTAAGGCGGCCTTTCATTTGCGTCTCCGATGCTTCTGTATTTGAACTTGCCAGCGTTCCGGCAATGATAGGAAGTCCCAGAACACCTGTTGAAATCGAACTCAAGGCGATTCGGCGAGATATGGGTGAAGTAATCATGTTTCCCCTCCTTCGATTTTTGAGAATAGAGAGATTATACAGAAATCCATTTGAATTGTAGAGAAGGAAAGGCCAAGTTTTTTTTCCCCTGTCACTCCCGCATGTATTTCTTTCAACTTTCGATAGATTCGTTCCTATATCCACTTTGAATATCCCCATACGCTATTGACGAATTCCGTGGAGGGACTATATACTGAATCCAAAAACAGGATATTATAATATTATGAGGACGATTGATCGAGAAAGCCCACGAAAATTATATTTACAATTAGTGGAAATCATTGAAGAAGCGATCAAGCGGGGAGAATTTTCCGAAGGAGATCAATTGCCGACGGAAGATATTCTCTGCACGCAGCAATCCGTGAGCAAAGCCGTGATTCGGACGGCCATGCAGGAATTGTCTCGCAAAGGATATGTCAAAAAAATCCCAGGCAAAGGAACCTTCATCAGGAAAACGGTCGAGAAAAAAGGCGTATGGCTCTCGACAACGTTGACGGAAAAAT
This sequence comes from Candidatus Omnitrophota bacterium, assembly GCA_003598175.1. Taxonomy (GTDB): domain Bacteria; phylum Hinthialibacterota; class Hinthialibacteria; order Hinthialibacterales; family Hinthialibacteraceae; genus SURF-12. The sequence goes on along the minus strand of QZKN01000055.1, from coordinate 27,442 downwards.
TCCTGGATTTCGGAATCGATTGGGAAACGGAGGTCGTACAAAAAATGCTTTCCGTTCCCCCAACCGATCTGGCCGAATTGTTTTCGATCGAGTCCGGACACCAGGTTTTCAAAGTCATGCGAATCCGTTCCATCGATGACATTCCGCTGGTCCTGGAAACGGCGTATGTGTCGCACGATCTTTGTCCCGGTTTGCCGGTGGAAGATCTGCGCTCCTGCTCGCTGCCGGATTTGATCGTGGGTAAATATGGAATTCCGATCATTCGTTGCGCGGATTCGTTGGAAATCACCACGTTGGAAAGCCGGGAAACCGCGTTGTTGAAAAAAAAGGAAGGATGCAATGCGTTGTTGGCGGATCGGATTTTATATACTACCAACAATCGGGTAGTGGCTTTCATCCGCGCCATTTCAGTTTCCGATAAGCATCGCATAACGTTCGAGGCGGTTCGCGCTTAGGTTTTTCTTCCATTCAGATTCCTTCATTTATGAGCCGGTCGGCCAATGCGCCGACGTTTTCAAAGATGAAATCCGGTCGGATAGCGCTATTTTCAAGATCGCCGGCGCAGGTTTCGCCGGATAGGACTAAAATGGATGCCAATCCGCCTTCTTTAGCCATCCGCATGTCCGTATACAGGCGATCTCCCACCATTGCGGTTTCCTGTGGAAGGGTTCCCGTGCGGGATAACGCCGCGCGGATCATCGTCGGTTCGGGTTTGCCGATCACGGTCGGGCGTCTGCCGGTTGCGGCGGCCAAATATTCGATCATCGCGCCGGTATCGGGGATCGGGTGATGTTCGGTAGGACAGACTTTGTCGGGATGCGTGGCGATGTATGGCGCTCCCTCGCGCAAGAACCATGATGCGATGCGCAAATCATCATACGTAAAGGATTGATCGAAGCCTAAAACCACGGCGTCCGGCGCGGCTGCCCTTTCGGCGTTCGTCGACGTGGGATTGACGACATGAATCCCGGCTTCGATGAATTCATCCTTCAAACCAGGCGAACCGAGTAAATAGACTTTTCGAAACGAGGTTTCATGCAGCAGATAATGAATCGTCGCCCATCCGGAAGTGAGAATCTCCTCTTTTTCCGCATCGATGCCCAAATCCCGAAGTTTATAAAGGTATTGCCGCGTGCTGCGAAACGAGTTGTTCGTGAGAAACAAGCGTCGCAGGCCCAAACCCTTTAACGTTTGCAGGAATCGAGGAGTTTCCGGGAACAGATTCGGACCCAGGTACAGCGTGCCGTCCAGATCCAGCAAATAGGCGCAAATTGTATTGAATTGAACACTCATATCCTACTCGAAACATGGTATGGTACACCGTTATTGTAAGAGCAGGACGTGAGAAAACAATTCTTACCAAAAGTACAGATAAATACTTGCCATAATGAGCGCAGAAAGCCCCCACCACAGCCACAAATTCGCGTACCAACATCCCACGCCGTCCGAAGAAAGCATTGACATATCCCACATATATTCGGATGGATCGCGTCGAGTCAGGCCAAGGCCGATGATAAGCAGGATCATGACGATCAAGACCATGACGGCGACGGTTGCCGGGCTGATGGCGGCGATGATCAGGATGGGAATAACAACGGCGGCGGAGAAAAGCAAGCAGGAAGAAAGCATTCTATCGGAAGAAAAAATCCACATCAACGCAATCGAAATCAACGTGATTGCGCCGGTCAGGACCAGCGGATTGGCGAGATTTTCAGGCAGGAACACAATGCCGTAATCGGCCAAAATCGTTTTCATGATCACAAACGGGATCGTGAGGATGGAAAACCATATACATATGTATGCGCCGCGTTCTCCCGCGTTTTTCCAAAGGGCCGCGGCCAGAAACACAATCACCACCGGCGCGGCCAGGGGACACCAAATGTCCTGCGCATAGCGAAACAGATTTTCCCATTTCATCACCAGCGGAGCAATCATGGCGCCGATCAGCAAGGCAATCGCGCCGGACCAGCGGCCGATGCGAACCAATTTTTCTTCCGGCCAGTTTTTTCCTTTCCAACGCTGGATGATGTCCAGCGTGACCAGCGTCGAAGTCGAGTTGACCAGTCCGGCAATGGTGGACATGATCGCGCCCACGATCGCGGCGGCGACCAGGCCGCGCAGGCCGGTGGGAACCACCGTTCCGACGATCATCGGATAAGCCTGATCGGAATGAGGAAGATCCGGATTGATGACGCGGTACACCATGCCGGGAAAGGTGGTGGCCATCGGCAAAAGGATTTGCAGGCCGACCGCGACCAAAATACCCATTTTGGCGTGCCATTCGCTGCGCGCGGCGAGACAGCGCTGATTGATATATTGATTATTGGCGTAATACCAAAGATGGACGGTCAACATCATGACGGCGAGGGCGGTCCAGGGCACTTCATGATCGGCAGGCGTGATAAGATGGGCCTGTGTGCCTGTCCCCAAAATCGCCTGGAAATCCCACCCGATCATGGCCATGCCCGCGATGAAGACATAGATTCCTCCCGCCATGAGCAGAATGCATTGAAAGGAGCTGGTCCAGGCCACGGCGGTAAGCCCGCCGTAGACAGTATACAGGCCGGTTACCAACGCCAACACCCACACGGCGGCAAGTTTGGGGAAGCCCCACATGATTTCCAGCGCGAAACCCCCAGTGTAAAAGACAACCGCGAAGTTCACCAGCACGTAACTTGCGATCAAGAGGCAGGCGTAAAGCGTCCGGACCCGTCCCCCGAAGCGTTTCTCGAGATATTCCGGCATGGTGGTGATTTTGTTGCGAAAATACAGGGGGATGAAAATCCATAAAAGGATCGTCAACGCCGGGAAAACCGACCATTCCCAATTCGCAACCGGCATTCCCAATTTGTAGGCATAGCCCACTTCTCCGACAAACTGTTCGGAACTGATGCCGGCGGCGACGATGGAAAAACCGATGGCGTAAAACGGCAGCCGGTTGCCGCCGCGGAAGTATCCCCCTACCGTTTTGCGCTGGGAGCGGGAAGACAGAATCCCGATAACAACGACAACGACAAAATAAGCGATAAAACAGGAAAGATCGAAGTTGTTGAACATGTTTTCATCCTTATTTATCCGGCGCGGACGCTACGAGTAGCGTTGTTTTCCATCATAGAAGGAACCGCAAAGAAAAATCCCCAAACACAAGTACACATGGCGCCCAGAAAAAAATTATCGCGCAACGACGACTTGAGTATTACTGTTTTCGTCAAGATATCTTTGGGCTATCGCGAGGTCGTAATGAACTTGCAAATTCATCCAAAACTCCGGAGAGTTCCCAAAATATCTGGCGAGACGAAGCGCTGTGTTCGGAGTGACGGACCTCTTGCCTTGAATGATTTGGCTGATGCGTCCGGAAGTAACTCCAATAGAACGAGCAAAGCCGTTGATCGAAATCTCACGGGCTTCCAATTCATCTTTGAGTATTTCACCGGGATGGGTAGGAATACGATTCATTGATTTATCCTTCATGATAATCTATTAATTCCACATGATAGGCGTTACTATCATGAAAATCGAAACAAATGCGCCATGGACCATTAATCGAGATTGCCCATTGTCCTTGTCTGTCACCTTTCAGCGGATGAAGGTTTACACTTCGGAGAGGTGGAATATCCGCCAATTGAGTCGCGGCATGAAGAATATCAAAGCGTTTGATCGCCAATTCACGATTGACCGAACGGAATTGCCGAACGTCGCACCCCTCATAATATTTTCGAGTCGCCGTATTTTTGAATGATTGAATCATGGGAAATATTATAGCTCATGGGATAAGACGTCAAGCAAATTGGAATTTACATAAATTTGAAACAAGCCAGAATAAAAAAGAGCGGGAACGGCAAGGGGGGCGCATTTCCAACCGTTCTCCTTATCGATATACGCCTTTACTGTTCATGAATCGAAGAGAGCGGAACGATCCCAGATCCGCATCCCATCCCGTGTTCCGATATATACTTTACTGTCATCCGATGAAAATCGCAGAAATTCGACGAAATAGGTTGGTTTATAAATCATTCGAATTTCCTGAATCGTTTCCATATCCCACAATCGCATCAGACCCTTTTGATCCGCGCTCAATAGATACCGGCCATCCAAAGAATACGCAATGACGCTGATATAATTCATCCCCCCCATCTGCCGGTCCAATAACGTATGCATCAATTTCCCTTCCCGGATATCCCATATTTCCAAACTGACGCCGCTTAAAGCCGCTTTCAATCCGTCGGGAGAGACGGCTTTCGGCCAGCCGTATCCGTCACCGATCGTTACCTCTTCAATCGCTTTCGCCGCCTGCACATCCCACACTTCCGTCTTCGATGAAACGGGAATCAAAACCTGTTTCCCATCACCAACGAAAATCGTATCCACAGCATGTCGAATCTGATCACGCGGCATGGAAGCGAATTGGGAATCAAGTTGAAAATATCGTTTCCAGGTTTGCGATACAGTACCAGTCTCCAATTCAAACCACTTGATTTTCAAATATTGCCTATCCGTAACCATCGTATCTCCGGCTACCAGATAGTTCCCATCCGGCGAAAACGTGATCGAGCCGAACCATTCATCCTTACCCTTGAATTCGTGTAACAATTTCCCTGACTCTTTCTCCCAAACCTTGATCTCCCCCGTCCGCCCCAGACTGGCAATGGTTTTTCCATTCGGTGAGAACTCCACATCGCTAATATAGTCATTATGTTCGCCGAACGTGCGAATGATTTCTCCGGTTTGTAGATTCTGTAATTTGATCGAACCATCAAAACCACCAAGTACGAATTCCGAACCATCATCGAGCATAGCGAATTTTGCCAACTGCGCCACATGAATGTCCATACGATTCGTTTCTCTTCGTTGTTCCACATCCCAAAAGCGAATCGTTCCGTTGTGATCGCCGAGAACGATACGCTTTCCTTCCTCAATGAATTTTGTAAAGAAAATGGTTCGCGAATTATCGTAACGACGAGGCTCATCAATAACGCGCCGGTATTCCTCGCCGACCGAGAATTTTTCCTGACCGGTTTTCACATCCCACACTTTGGCGGTTCCGTCGTTGCTTCCCGTCACGAGGGTTCCACCGTCCGGAGAAAAAGCCAGATCGTAAATTTCCCGTTTATGGCCAAGGAATCCCGTATGTTCTTCAAAAAAATCATCCACGGTCTGTTTTTCCTCGACGCCGATCAAGGTCAGGGTAATGGAAATCGAATCCTGTAGCGTGCCTGCAGTTTCCGAGGCCGCCGCCAGGACCTTCTTTCCATCCGGTGAAAACGCCGCCGCCGTTACGAGACTGCCGTCGCCATAAAAGGTTCGAATCAACGTTCCGGTTTTCGTATCCCACAAATAGACTTTATTACTCCTTTCATACACCGCCAAAATTTTTGTTCCGTCAAACGAAAAGGTGATGTCGGAAATCCCCTTCTCCCTGACCCGATACGAAATCACGAAATCGCCGGTTTTTGAATCCCACAATTTCATGATGCCTTCTCCCCCGCCGGTCAATACGTACTTTCCATCGGGTGAAAAAACCGTTTCGTTGATCGGCCATTCCGCATGGACATTCTTCGTATACATTTTCTCCCATTGATTCGTGTCCCAAATCGTCAAATTACCGGTTTCACCGCCCACGGCGATTCTTTTCCCATCCGGCGACATGGCGAAGGAAATAATTCGTTCATCCTCGATCGGACACCAGCGCACCGGCTCGGTTCGGCTGACATTCAAATCCCAAACAAAGAGTCCCAACCCACCGGCCGTGACCAGGATGCGTCCGTCCGAGGAACAATCCATCGCCTGCAACGTGCCGTATCCAAGAATGGTTTCACCGGGAGCGCCCTGTAAAGGCATCGAAACGGATTTGAACGCATAGTCGGTAGGCACGATTTCATACTTGTCCGCGCGATCATATAACCACAATCGTTGTCCACTTTTTTTCAAGAAAACCGGCAATAACATAAACGATAAAACAACGATAATCGCCAATCCGAAATGCGTCAGTTTCGGCGTCCGTAACAAGGTGTGATCCATGATCCGCCGTATCCGCGTCCCCAGCGGGTGCATCGGCTCCGCCAACGCCGTCGATACGGCCAGGAAAAGCGGTCTGGCCTGTCCCGCCGCCGCGCGCAGCAGCGTTTCACAATATTCGTCATTGGACGTGATCCCGCGGGACAACAGCAGATCGTCGCAGCAATCCTCGCGAATCCTGCGGATTTCGTGGTTCAATACCCACACGAATGGATTGAACCACCACACCGCCGTCAGCAGCAATTGCAGCCCGTTCACGAGCGTATCCCTGCGCGCATGATGCGCCAGCTCGTGCGCCAGAATCGCCTCCTGTTCTTTCCGCGACAATCGCTCCGGAAATCCGTGCGGCAGCAGGATGACCGGTTTCAGGATTCCGAACGCGATGGGAAAATCGACCTCGCTCGAAACGCGAAACGCGATGTTCCGCCGAAGATTCAACCCGCTCCGTAATTGTTTCACACAAACGTCCTGTTCATTTTCCCCCATCCGTGATGATTTCCGTGTGATCGAAACCAATCGCCGCCATTGCCAAAAAATCCAAAAACTGACGATCATAAAACCCAAAAGATGCGTGATGAAAAAGAATAAAAACCAGTCGAATTCAAACCGAAAAACGGGAATGGATGTTGAAATCGGATATGTTGGGGAATTTTCAATCGTTCCCATTCCATTGAAAACCGCCGGATCCCGCTCCACGGTGGAATTGGAAAGGGACGAATCCGGGGCGATGGGATTCTCCTTCGCAATCCAATCGGATTCTACTTGAAACCGCAAAGATTCGCCATGAAATTCCCGCATACTGTGAATCCGGCTCTCCGCTTTCCATTCCAGATGATCGATCGGCAAGGTCATGAGGGGAGGCACGGCGAATTTACCCAGGGCCACCAGCAGAATGCCATATCGCAGCGGCGATGACCAGCGACGCCCGCACCATACCACGGCAAGCAACAACAGGCATATCAGCGACGATTGCCAGGTCATGAACAATACCGTGTTCCACCACCATTCGGAAAATTCGCTCACGGTTAGGATCAGCGTATTAAAGTTCATTTGTCCTTCTCCTTCGCTTCCCTCTTCAATTGATCCAGCAGCTGCTGCAAATCGTCGAGTTCCGCGTTCGTCGGAGGTTTGGTTTGAAAGAGCGACGAAACCAGCGCCAGGCTGTCTCCTCCGAAAATGCGCTGCACCAGTTTGCCGACGACGTGACGGTAGGTCGGCGTTGGTCGACGGGTTGGTTTGTAGAGAAACGCTTTGCCGCGATCCCCTTTTTCCTTTTTCACCAATCCCTTGGCCTCGAGCCGATTGAGAAGGGTTACGGTCGATCCGTGCGCCATCGGCCGATAATCCCCCATCGCCTCATTGATCTGCCGCGCCGTGGCGCGGCCGAACTTCCACAAACAAGCCATCACTTCCATTTCCGCATCCGGCAAATCCGCCGGAATGGCGTCCATTCGTATTGGCGCGTTGGATTTCTTCATTTCTTTATCTCCCTGCGTCAGGTAATAAATTACAAGCCTCTTTCCAAATGAATATATAGACAGTAGTCTAAATTGTCAAGTCAAAAAATAGACGCTCGTCTAAAATAACGAAAAAATACATTGAAGCGGCAAGGGTAGCAGTACCCTTGCCCCATACGGTTTTCGTGAATCCGCAAGGATATACTCTCGGATATTCCATTTATACTGCGACCGGTGTTATTATTTGTAACACAATTGCGCCCTTAAATTAGTTTTTTTGATTCCTCAAATTTTTCTGGAAAAGCTGTTGACAAATGGTTTGAGAATATAATATTATATGCATGTGAAATCTGTCCACCGGTTAACTGTTCTTTTGAGAATGAAATGTAGTGTATGAAAGAAAGAAAAACGAATTCATACCGCGATGGCGGCGAGTAATTCATATAACTTATAAATAAAAATAGGACGCGCACCCAGAGCCGCCAAACTTTGAAATGCGCGTCCCGCTGAAAAATGATTTCTCATTGAAAGAACCTTTTCAGTCAACATTGGAGCACTGGAGAGTGAATTCTGTCAAGGGAAAATTTCCCGCCGGAATTTTCACCGGCGCTGTCGGCTATGAATGTTTGAAGTAAAACATCAGAAAGAAAAGGAGAAATGAATCATGAGAAACTTTTTTCATTGGTGATGATTCATTCTCTCGCGGCATCACCGCATACGTTTCCGTTTCGCCTGTCGTAGAGATAACGTATCTCTTGAGGGGAATCGAACGACATCCGCTGTTTCAATAACAGAGTTGTAAAATTTTTCCGGCAATGCGGTCGAGCGGCGTGACGTAATCAGCGGCGTTCAACTTGATGGCTTCCTTGGGCATCCCAAAGACGATACAGCTGGCTTCGTCCTGCGCGATGGTTTTCGCGCCGTTGTCCTTCATCGCCTTCAATCCCTTCGAGCCGTCGCGTCCCATGCCGGTCAATAGGACGCCCACGGCGTTGCCGCCGAGTTCGTGAGCCATGGATTGAAAAAGCACATCGACCGATGGCCGATGGCGGGAAACCAGCGGTCCCGGCTTGATTCGGACATGAAAATCCGTTCGATGACGGGTAAGAACCATATGATGGTTGCCGGGCGCGACAAGGGCTTTTCCCGGCTCGACCAATTCACTGTCTTCGGCTTCTTTCACGTGAATTCTGCAAATATCGTTAAGACGATCGGCAAAGGAACGTGTGAAATGTTCGGGCATGTGCTGAACGATCAGGATCGCGGGAGCGTTCGCCGGGAATTCACTGAGCACCTGCTGCAACGCCTGTACCCCACCCGTCGAAGCGCCGATAGCCACCATCTTTTCCGAAAATTGGCTGCGAGTATGTAAAACCGTTTTGCGGCCGGGAGAAAACGACGGCGTATATTTTTTCGTGACATCCACCTGCGCGGCGGCTTTGATCTTGTCGATCAATTCCACCGACATATCTCCGATCCAATAATCGGCCTTCGGTTTGCACATCACTTCCACGGCGCCGATTTCCAGCGCCTTCAAGGCCATTTCTCCTCCTTCCGGCGCCAGAGAAGACACAATAATGACCGGCAAGGGATAATATTGCATCAGCCGTTGCAAAAACGTAATGCCGTCCATCCGCGGCATTTCAATATCGAGCGTGATCACGTCCGGCTGCAAATAGACGATTTTATCGCGCGCCTGATACGGATCGGGAGCGGTTCCGATCACCTCGATTTGAGGATCGCGGGCCAATTCCTTGGCAAAGATGTCCTGCACGACCGGTGAATCATCGACGATCAGCACACGAATTTTTTTCATGAAGGAGTATCCCGTCGGTTTATAAACTTGCCGGCAAATCTTATCCGAATCGACACAAAAAAAAACTGAATCGTTACATTCTTTTTATCTTCTGCAACAAAAAACGTCAAGTATGCAGGTTCCATAAAATCATTTTAAAAATTCTATATCTTTTGGTAAATCGCCGGTTCGACAGACTTGAAATCATCGATCAACCGAACAATATTTTCCGAATAACCGATAAAGAGATACCCGCCAGGTCTGAGCAGACGATTAATGTCGTGCAGAAGCCGTTTTCGCACGGAATCATCGAAATAAATGAGCACGTTGCAGCAAAAAATCGCATCGAAGGGTCCGCGCATGGGAAAGGGCGGCGCCGACAAGTTCAGATGTTTGAATAACACCATCTGCTTGATTGCAGGCTTGATTTGATAGCATGGCTCTTTACCGGTTGGACAGGGATTAAAAAATCGCTCGCGAAATTCCGGGGGCACCGTTTTCAGCTTCTCCATTTCATACACGCCTTCCACTCCTTTTTGCAACACGCTGAGTGAAATGTCGGTTGCCAAAATCTTCATATCGACCGTTTCGTCGGCGGCCGAGTCGAGCAGTTTCATCGCCAGGGAATAAGGCTCCTCACCGGTCGCACAGGCGGTCGACCAGAAGCGAAATCGCCTCTGCCCCTTTTGCATCCAATGTCGCAGTTTATGACTAATAAAATCGTAATGATCCGGTTGCCGATAAAAATAGGTCACGTTGGTTGAAATGACGTCCAGCAGTTGAATGATTTCCTCGCCGTTTTCGTCTTCCATCACCCGTTGCAGGTAAAGGCGATGATCCTGGATGCCAAGAAAATGCATCCGTTTGCGCACCCGCGAGGAAACCAACGCGATTTTTCCCGGTCCGAGCGCAATACCGCTCTTGTCGTAAATAATTTTTTGGAATTGTTGAAACGAGGTTATATCCATACAGAAATACTGACACTTCGGTTTTCACGCGCGAATGCCGATCAACCGGCGCACGTGGAATTTACTCTCTCAAATATATGGCATTGATTCGTTCGGATTGACAGCAGGAGAAACGGTTTTTTTTACAGGGATGCGAATACGGAACCGTCTCACCGCCGCCGGTTTTCTTAACTTTTTGCGATGGTTTCCTGCACTTTGACAATCACGGAATCCGGTTTAAACGGTTTGATGATGTAATTATTGGCGCCCGCTTTCAACGCTTCCAGAACGCGGCTCTTCTCGGACTCCGTCGTGACCATGATGATGGGCATGGTTTTCCCTTGCGCCCGTATTTTTTTCACGGAATCCAAACCGGACATATTCGGCATGTTCCAGTCCATCAAAATCAAATCGTATTTTTTTTTACCGGCTTCGACGACGGCTTCCAAGCCGTCTCCCGCCTCGCCGAATTCAGTGAATCCGACCTGAAGAAGCGTGGATCGCAGAATTCGCCGCATGGTATCCGAATCATCGACTATCAGGGCTCTCATTATTCCTCCTTTTTCGGTTGCACCGGTTTCCATATGCACGCAAAGAACAAAATGGCCGGCGTCGGTGGAAAACGGAATCTCGGACCACTCTGTTCGTGTAAGAAAATCGTCAAAGAATGTATCACCGGACAAAATTTGTGGAAGGCTCATATCAATCGGCGGCTCGTTTTCGCCCTGCAATCTGGATTTCGCTCCGCCGGCCACGATATTGGCGATCTCCGCCATCGAATCGCGAATCATTCGATCGTCGACATCAATCTCCATACCGATGAATCGCTTCGTAATTTCCTCCGCCGTTTCATAGGGAAAGAAAAAGAAAAGTGTACCTGCGGCGGACCCGTGAAACTCGATTCGAACGACGAAATTCAGATCAACTGACAGATCCTTTCGCATTCGATTCGTATCGTCCGGTCGAATGCCGCAATCCAGCATCGTCGCGAAGAAATCGCCGACGCTTTCCTTGAACGCTTCAAGACAGGCGCTTTTCACAGTGTATACCACCTACCAACCGGGTAGAAATGGGTCGTCAACAAAAATTCGATTTTCATGATCAAAAGTCGCCAAAATCGTCGTCATCCAACGGGATGATATCTTTTGGTCGCAGAACCTTCTGCGGTTTGGTCTCTTCCTGCCTCTTTTCATGAACGTGGGAAGGAAGCAAGGGGGTTTTTACGCGCTTTTCGTCGTCAAACCATACGCGCGAATCGCCATTCGCATCCCGGGAGATTTTTTCTCCCGCGGGGAGAAATCCTTTGTTAAACCGTTCTTCCCGTTTGAACTCCGGCGATTGCCGATCCGGTCTCCGGTCGCCGACCAGCTTAACCAACACATCCAACGCATCTTTCAGACTGCCGGCCATGTTATAGAGTTCGGCGCTGGCGCTGGCGGATTCTTCGGCGTTGGCCGCATTGGATTCGGTCACTTTGTCCATCTGCGCCACCGCTTGATTGATTTGATCGATCCCCTGCGCCTGCTCGTTGCTGGCAGCGGATACTTCGCCGATCAGGCGAGTCATTTCTTGAATTTCCCGGGCGATTTTTTCGAGCACTCCCGCGACTTCTTCCGAGACGCTCACACCATGTTCCGCATTTTTTTGCGATTCTTCGATCAACGCCGCCGTGCTCTTCGCCGCTTCGGCGCTGCGTTGAGCCAGATTGCGAACCTCCTCGGCGACAACCGCGAATCCCTTTCCCGCCTCTCCCGCTCGGGCCGCTTCCACGGCCGCATTCAAAGCCAACAGGTTGGTCTGGAATGCGATATCGTCGATGGTCTTGACGATGTTGGCGGTTTCATCGGACGAGGATTTGATCTGCGCGATCGCTTTCGACATGCGCAGCATGGCGTCGCGGGACGATTCCGCCTCGCTGCGTAAAACGACGGAAACCTCATTCGCTTTTTTCGCATTGTCGGCGTTTTGTTTGGTCATGGAAGACATCTCCTCAAGCGAAGCTGAGGTTTGTTCGAGTGAGGAAGCCTGCCGGTTCGCGCCTTCGGCCAGTTGTTGGCTCGTTTGCGCGATTTGTTGAGAAGTGGAGGAGACGCGATCGGACGTTTCCGCCAGCCGCATGACCGTTATCCCGATTTTCCGGGTCAATCCCCTCGCCGTGAGCATCCAGATCACCACCGCGCCGACGATGACAATGGCAGCGATGACGGCCAGGATCACGTTTCCCTGTCGGCCGATTTCGGAAAGACGCACTTCCGCTCGCAAAAATTCCTCCTCATCGGCGCCGACGCCGATGATCCAGTCCCACGGTTCGAAATAGGTGATGCGAGTTATTTTGTTTCGCGCGATTTCGTCGTTTGCCGCCTGCCAACGATACCGCAACTCCGCGATATCGCCGGGATTCAAGGCCGCGCCGGTTTTGCATAAATTCTGAATAAAATAATCACCCTCCGTATCTTTCGCTTCCCACAAACTCCGATTGTCATTTTCTCCGTCTTTTGAAATTACATAAGTTCCCTTGGAATCCAACACAAAGACGTACCCCGTCTCGCCGATACGAATTTTCCGGATTTCCGTCGATACCTGCTCCGGTACGCCGACATATAAAATGCCGACGACCTTCCCACTGGCATCGAAGATCGGTTTGTACGAAGTGATGTACCAGGCATTGACGACATAAGCGAGTCCGCTGAATCCCCGCCCGTTCAAAACGGCGGCGAGGACAGGATTGGCCCTCCCATCCGGATTGATTTTAGGAATGTACGTGCCGACGGCGCGAGTTCCGTCCAAATTTTGCACGTTGGTGCAGACGCGCAGCATATCGCCCATCGCATTCATGCGCTGAAAAATGGTACAGGTTCCTCTCACGCGCTTTTTTACTTCGTCAACAATCGGCGAAGCGATATTCATATCCCGGTTTTGCATCAACCACATGTTCCCGACCATCATTTTGGGAAGGGAAATGTCGATGCTCTCTTTCGTATATTGATTGATTGCTTTCCATTGCGCCATTTCGCCGTTCGCGAAACTGACGGTTCCCGCTTCCTTGAAGACCGTTTCCGCAACGTTCATGGACGAATTGACCGCCTGCTGCAATACATCCTGGTGGCTTTTACACATCGCGTGGACGCCCTGAATAATATGATCGAAATCCGTACGCGCCAGCGCGGAACATTCTTCCAACGCCGCCTCGCTCATGCGACGGTTGACATCAAAAACGTATCCGACAACGACCAACATCGGAATGACCGATAGCAGAACGCCGGTCGTGACGAGTCTCATATGCAGACTGATTCTTTTCCTCATTATTTATGTTCTCCCGATGATTCAATTAACGGTTTTTTCGATCAGATCAACCTCGCCGCCGGTTAGAATTTTATCGATATCGAGCAGCATGATCACATTCTGATTGATTTGTCCGACGCCCTTTATAAACTCGGTGTTCACGTTTTCGCCGAACGAGGGCGTCGGTTCGATCTGATTCGCGCTGATATAAATCACCTCGCATACGTCGTCCACGATGATCCCCATCGTCATGTAATTCGCCGCGCGGGCAATCTGCACCACGATAATACAGGTTCTTTCCGAATCCTCCCGCCGTGGAAGCTCGAATTTCAGGCGCAAATCCACGACCGGGATGATTTTTCCGCGAAGATTGATCACGCCCCGGATAAACTTCGGCGTCCGCGGAACCGGCGTGATTTCCATCAAACCGATGATTTCGAATACCTTCATGATCTCGATGCCGTACTCTTCCTTTCCCATCTTGAAAGTAAGATACTTGCCCGCCTTGTCTTCCAACCCCAAATCCGCATTGCGATGGGAGGAGATGGTTTCACTGTTCATGAGGATACGCTCCTTCTCTTGTGGAACGGAATTTTAAATTGAACCGGCAAATACTTGTGTATGGCCACTTTTCATATTTTCGCTGGGGGTATGAGCCAGTTTTACCAACCCGCCCACATCCAGAATCAATCCGACCCGACCGTCCGCCAAAATGGCGCCTCCCGATATTCCCGGCACGTCGCGAAATACCTCGCCGATGGATTTGATCACGATCTGCTGTTGTCCCAGCAACTCATCGACGACCAATCCCGCGAAGTTTTCACTGTCTTCCACCACGACAATCAGGGATTGAGTCGGATCCGCTTCCGATTCCTCCTGTTCGAACATGCGCGCCAAGTGAAAAACGGGAATCAAACGGCCATGAATCGAAAGCATCTCCCCTTTATGTAAAATTGTGGAGATATCCTTTTTCGTTGGTTGCAATGATTGTACAATCGATAACGTGGGCAGGATATATCGTTCACGCCCCACTCGAACGATCATGCCGTCGATGATCGCCAACGTGAGGGGCAGGCGAATCGTGAATATGCTGCCTTTCCCCGCTTCGGAACGGATATCGACCTGCCCGCGCAAGGCTTCGATATTGCGCTTCACCACATCCATCCCCACGCCCCGTCCCGACACTTCCGTCACTTTTTGTGCGGTTGAAAATCCCGGCTCGAAGATCAGGTTGAACACTTCACGATCGTTTAAAATTTCCCCGTCGCGAATCAAACCCCGCTCGCGCGATTTGGCTAGAATGGCTTCCCGATCCAGACCGCGTCCGTCATCTTCGATTTCTATGCAGATGTTTCCCCCTTTATGAAACGCCCGCAGTTCGACGCGGCCCGTTTCGGATTTTCCCGCCTTCCGTCGATCTTCCGGATTTTTTTCGATCCCATGATCAACGGCATTGCGAACCATGTGAACCAACGGATCCCCAATTTTATCAACCACCGCTTTGTCCAATTCGGTGTCTTCTCCCGACATGATGAATTCCAGCGGCTTGTCGATTTTTTTCGCCAGATCGCGCACCAATCGCGCCATTTTCTGAAACGTGGAACGAATGGGAACCATGCGCAGCGAGGTTCCCATTCCCTGCAACTCTCGCGTGATTTTATCCAACTGTCGCAGTTGGCGATCGAACTGCTTCGTTTTTCCGCTTTTTTGTTCCTCTGCCTGCTTGATCATGGACACGGCGATGACCAATTCGCCGATCGTTTCGACCAACCGATCCAACCGATCCGCGTCGACTTTCACGATTTCTTTGATTTTCACGATGCGTGAAGCTGTCGCGGCGGACGCCTGGCCCGACGGAATCGCAACCGGTTCCGCGAAGGTGGAAACCAAATCACGATCCGGACTCGTTTCTGTCCTTGATTGTGTATCCGTTTCCCGCGCGGAACGAATTGGAAAATCATTCTTTAATACCGCTGCTTTCGCCGCCTGTAGTTTTTGAGTAACGGAGGAGGGGCGTTGTTCATTCCCGGTGAGAGATTTCTTTATCTCATTTCTCGGCAAGGAGGGTAAAACCGTTGCGGGACGTTTTCCTTCGATAATTCCTCGGATTTTGGCGATTGACGCCGGCACGGATGGATTGGGAGAAGGCAGAACGCCGGTCGTAAGCGAATGGCTCAATTGATCGATCAGGTTTTTCAATACATCCACCGCGCCGAACGTAATATCAATCGATTCGCCTTCGAGTTCGAGTTCTCCTTTTCTTGCCCGGTCCAACAAATTTTCGGCTTCGTGGGAAAGAGCGCGGATTTCATTCAATTCCAAACATCCGGCGACGCCCTTGATGGTATGAAACGCGCGGAATACGGCGTTCAACGCTTCCTCATTGTGTGGCTCCGTTTCCAACGTCAGCAGATGTTCGTTGGAAGCGTCAAGATGTTCCTGCGCTTCGCTCAGAAAATCGCCAAGCAATCCCAAATCCCCGTCCAACGGATTGGGACCGTCGGAGAGTTCCAAAGGAATTTCCTCCCGCGCTTCGGGCGCATCTTTTTTTTCCGCCGGGATCACATCCGCATTTTCAATCTGCGCCAGAATCTGAGCGGCTTTCGGTGGAATCGGTCCTTTTCCGGAAAACGCCTCCAATTTTTGCGCCAACCAATCCTTCACATTCAACAAAATATCGGTCAGCTGAACCGCATTGTCCCGATTCAGCATATCTTCCGTCGCGTGGCAAACTCGCTCGACATCCGTCAATCCCAACATACCGGACTCGCCTTTCAGCGTGTGCAGCAATCCTTTTATCTGTTTTAAATATTTTGGGGCCCGCGTTTTTTCCAATGCGAGAAAATGCTCTTCGATTTCCTCCAGCGCGCCCGCCTGACGCACCAAAAAATCCGCAAACAACGATTCATCAATACCGGGAGGTATCGACATGGATGACTGCGCTTCCTTGCCGGACATTTTTTGTTGCGGCTTGCCAACAGTTTCCGTGGGAGTTTTTTCTTTCAGGGCAAGTTCGGTTGGAAAAACGATCTCGGCGCTGCTGCGTCCTTCACACACGATCGATTGAAACAGGCAAACGGATTGATTGATTATTTCAATCACGGCGGCGCGATCGGACACTTCTTCGAGAATCAAGCTTTCAAGCAGATTCATAATCGCTTTCGCCGCCGCTTCGACTTTAGGATCTCCTGTTTCCTTCGCCCAGCTTCCGATTTCCTCAAATTGTGTATGCAAATCAGCCAGAATGCGGGGATCCGAGAGATCGGACAGCACCAACGTTTCTGAAATCTGTTCAATTCTCGCTTGCGGAGTTAACAATTGTGGTTGAGAATCTGCGGATAGAGATGATTCGAGTTGCTTGAATGGAGAAAGTCCGCCATTTGTATCGTAGTTTTGTTGAATCACGCCAAACATCCGTTGCACGGTTGCGAACGTCGATGCAACATCTTCTGTCTCTTCAAGAATGATTTTTTCAATGAGACCGGTAATCGTTCGGCACGCATCCAGGATGGGGCCATGGGATTTTGCCGATGCCCATTGCTCCAATTCCTCGAATCGCGTATGCAAATCGGCCAGTTCCCTTAAATTAGATACATCGAACGATTGCAGCAGGCTTGCGATTTCCCGTATTTTTTCCTTTATCGAGTCATCCTGATCGGAAGCGGGCGATATCATTTTCGCACCCGGTTCCCGCGACGATGCGTTGCTACCCATTCCTTGCCTTTCCTCGATCGCCTGCGTCAAAGCCGCAACCGATTGCCTCACCGATTCCAAAGTTGCTTGCGGATCCGGAACTTCATTCAAGATAATCCGTTCGATCATTTCTCTGGCTTCATTTGACGCCGCGTCAGTGGATGGATCGGATGTATCCACCGCCCATTGGCCGATTTCTTCGAAGATCGTGTGGATACGAGCCAGCTTTTGCAAATCGGATATGTCCGCCTCGGCAAGAAGTTCGGAAAGATCCATTATTTTTTGGTTTATCGTCACATTGACCATCCACAATACCTCCCCCGTTATGATCGGGGGCGGAGTTGATACACACCAGTATACCCAACCAGGAACCAGGTGATTGACGCCGTTTTCATGGCAATCACAGGATTCATGTTTTCAATCGCCTCAATGTAATGTCACAACAAAAAATGAAAACAGGTTACGGACCAAACCTCCGGTCTGCTCATGCGAGCCGGAAGTCTGCGCCATACTCATTTCAAATCCATCAGATCGACCTATCATCAAAACACTTTACACCCTAACGTTTTCACGGTAAATCCGAATAGGTTTCTTCCGGTTCTGCTTCACGATGGAGAAATTATCTGATATGGTATAGCAAAATATACACTTTTCAATCGAGTCTCCAATTTTCCGAGTGATTGTTCTGACATCGTTGAAAATGATACTAAACTCTGTTTCAGTATATTGCTCCATATTCATAGTTTAATATTTCTTTACACAATGTAAACTTTAATCCGGATATTCTTTTAAATTGAAATCGGCAAAGCAGAGATTTACTTTTTCATGGTTATGAGGTATTTTTCATAGTATCAAATTATTATAAGGATGCATACTCATGGCGAAAACGATAACGATCGATCCGCTGACGAGAATAGAAGGGCATTTGGCGATTCGTCTGGAAGTCGAAGCCGGTCGAGTGGTAAAAGCATTTAGTGCGGGCGAGATGTTCCGCGGCTTCGAAGTCATCCTCAAAAACCGACATCCGATGGATGCCCAGCAAATCACGCAACGCATCTGCGGCGTGTGCCCCATCTCCCACGGAACCGCCTCGATTCTGGCGCAGGACGAAGCCTACGGCATCAAACCGCCGCCAAACGGCCGCATCGTGCGCAACCTGATTTTGGGCGCCAATTACATTCAATCCCATATCATTCACTTTTATCAACTCTCCGCCCTTGATTTTGTCGACATCGCCGCGGTGAAGGATTATACGGGAAATGACCAGCAACTACGGGCGTTGAAAGGTTGGATCGCCGACCAGATCTCCTCGAAGGTCATGTACCCCGCCGCTCCGTTTTTGCCACGTTATGAAGCGAAATATCTCGAAAACGCGGAATTGAACATTGCCGCCGTCAAACATTACCTCCAGGCATTGGACATGCGCGCAATGGCGCATCAAATGGCGGCGTTATTCTGCGGGAAAATTCCACACGCCCCCGCGTTGATACCGGGCGGCGTAACCGAAAAAGTGACAGCCGATAAAATCGCAGCGTACCAATCGCGTTTACAAAAATTACAGCAGTTCATCAACGAATGTTATCTGCCGGACGTCATGGCGCTGGCCGCCGCGTTTCCCGATTATCTGCGAATGGGGAAAGGCTGCGGCAATTTCCTCGCATACGGCGTGTTTCCGGAAGATGCGGACCATTCGCAAATGCTGTTTCCGTCGGGCGTGATGAGCAACGGTCGAGTGAATCCGTTCAATCCCACGCAAATCACCGAAGACGTGCGCTACTCGTTGTTTTCCTCGCCGTCCGGGCTGCCGCCGTCTCAAGGCCAAACCGAAGCTTCGCCGCATAAGCACGATGCGTATTCGTGGCTGAAAGCGCCGCGTTACGGCGGGCAGGTGTTGGAAGTAGGCCCGTTGGCGCGCATATTGATCGCTTATGCAAAAGGTGGAAATGCGGAAATCGGAAAACAGGTGGATGCATTTTTAGCGCAAATGTACGGCGGACCGGAAATGCTGGTTTCGACAATGGGCCGTCACGCCGCGCGGGCGATCGAAACGAAAATCGTGGCGGATCGTTGCGCGGAATGGCTGGATCAGTTAATCCCGGGTGAGCCGACATTCCGCGATTTTACCATTGCGGAAACGGGACGCGGCGTCGGTTTGACGGAAGCGCCGCGGGGGGCGCTGGGCCATTGGTTGGATATTCAAAACGGCAAGATCGCGAATTATCAATGCGTGGTGCCGACCACGTGGAACTGCTCGCCGCGGGACGATCGCGGAATCGCGGGACCGATCGAACAATCATTGGAAGAAACGCCGGTTGAGGACGAAAACAATCCGATCGAAGCAACGCGGGTCGTACGCTCGTTCGATCCGTGCCTGGCCTGTGCGGTGCACTGAGAAAGGAACAGAGTGATGTCTCAAATCGACCGAAGGGAATTTTTACGGTATGGAGTACGGCTGGCGGCGCTGATGGGTATGGGCCGCGCCGCATTGCCGCAGCTGGCGGAGGGACTGGAACAGCTCACGTCCGGCACGGCGCCGGTTTTGTGGCTGCAGGGACAAAGCTGCTCCGGTTGCTCGGTTTCACTCTTGAACTCGGACGAACCGGGGCCGGTAACGGTTCTTACCCAATACATTTCCCTGCTGTTTCATTCCACCCTGTCGACGGCGACGGGTGAAGTCGGCATGAATATCGTCCATCGCGCGATAGAAGAGGGGGGATATTATTTGGTGGTGGAAGGAAGCATGTCCGCCGGCATGCCGGAAGCGTGCCTGATGGGACACGAACCGATCACGCGCCTGGTATCGCGAGCGGCGCAGAAAGCGAAGGCGGTCATCGCGATCGGCGCATGCGCGGCATTCGGGGGCATTCCGGCCGCGGAAAACAATCCCACCGGCGCGATGAGCGTCCCTGATTTTTTGCAAAGGGAAGGCGTATCCAAACCGACCATTCGCTTGCCGGGCTGCCCATGCCATCCGGACTGGCTGGTGGGTACGCTGGTCCACGTGCTGAAATTCGGCCTGCCGCCGCTGGACACGTTGGGACGTCCGCAAATGTTTTACAACCGGTTGATTCACGATCAATGCCCGCGCTTCGCCGATTACGAGCGCGAGAATTTCGCCAGAACGTTTTCGGATGAAGGATGCCTGTTCCTCTTGGGCTGCCAGGGCCCCCTGACTCAAGCGGATTGCACGCTCAGGCATTGGAATTCGCGGGTCAATACCTGCATCAAGGCGAACGCGCCCTGTATCGGCTGCGCTTCGGAAGATTTCGCCTTGCATTCCTCTTTCGCCTTTTACCCCAAAGACGAGTTACTCTCAGCGAAGGAAAGTTGACCGATGAAACTTCACACCAAATTGATTCTTTCTCTACTCGCCGGATTGGTCATCGTCGTCACCATCGCGCAGGTGATGCAATATCAAAGCGTGATTGAACAAATAACCGATTTGACGGAAGCCAACATCAAACTCCTGCGCGAACGGGAAGAAGCAAGCGCCAAAAATATTTATTTATCCGTCGAGCGTTCGATCGCCGGCTCGCTCGTACGGGGTGAAATGGAAAAATTCACACGATTGCTGCAAGCGCAGAAAGATGTGCAAGGATTACTTGAATTTTCATTATTTGATCGACAAGGCGTTGTTTCGCATTCATCCGATATCGAATTTTTAGGAAAAAAACTTCCCGCCGAACTCGAAAACCAGCTGACGAACCAATTCGAGATGTTTCTGCGTTACACCGACGAGGCTATTGAAATTTACCAACCCCATGTGATCACGCCGGATTGCGTGCGCTGCCACACTCAGTGGGAAATCGGGAAAAACGGGGGGATCTCCTTTTTTCGGTTCTCAACGAAAGCCTTGTCGGACGCGAATCGGCAAGCGGCGACGACCATTGCCAATATGAAGGAAGCCGGCTACAAAAATTCTCTCTATACCGTCTTGGGAATCATTGCCGTTCTCGTTTCCGCGATGTACCTGCTGGTCACGTTCTTCGTTGCCAAACCGCTCAGCAAATTCGTGCGCCTGCTGCAACAGTTCGAACGGGATGAAGGCGACCTCACACGTCGCATTACCATCCGTTCGAAGGATGAAATCGGCCGATTGGCGCGATTGTTCAATTCCTTCATCGAAAAACTCAATCAAGTGATCACCCAGGCGCAGAAAGCGGCGTTTATCGTCGGCAGCAGCGTTACGGAACAGGCCAGCGCGGTCGAGGAAACCTCCTCCTCCATCGAAGAAATCGCCGGCATGACGAAACACAACGCCTCCAAGGCGAATGAAGCCAACCAATTGATGCAGGATATTATCCAGGACATCGGTGAAGCGGATAAATCGATGGGAGCGTTGAATCAGGCGATGGAAGAACTCTCGGTGGCGAGCAGTGAAACCGCAAAGATCATCAAAACCATCGATGAAATCGCGTTTCAAACAAATTTATTGGCTCTGAACGCCGCCGTCGAAGCGGCTCGCGCCGGCCAGGCGGGAGAAGGATTCGCCGTGGTGGCGGACGAAGTGAGAAACCTGGCCATGCGTTCGGCGGATGCGGCCAAAAATACCGCTCTCCTGATCGAAGATACGGTCAAAAAAATCAAATACGGCGGCAGTCTGCTGAAAACCACGACGGAAGCGTTTACGGATGTGGCCGGACGCAGTAAAAAAGCGTCCGCACTGGTCAACGAGATCGCCATCGCCTCCGCCGAGCAGTCGCAGGGCGTCGAACAAATCAACAAGGCGCTGGCGGAAATCGACGAATCCACGCAACAAAACGCCTCGCAGGCCATGACGCTATCCGAAACCATGTCCTCCTTCAAAACGGATTATGAGGAAAATCAACAAAATCTCATTCGATCCCGCCGCAACAAATCCGAAATTCGTAAATATCTTCCTCAATAAACATCTAATCGTCTTCATCGGCGATCATTCATCGCGGCATCTCTCACAGTAGCGTTTATTCAGGAGAGAAAAAGCAACAATGAATGTTCCTTGTGACTCTTCCGGTAGAATATGCTATAGTTACTTCCAAATCGTTTTGCTTATTATGATAAACCATAGGAACGAATCGATAACGTAACGCCGCCGTCTCGGCGGCATTTCAAATTGCCGACATGATGTCGACGCCACCTCATCCGGGAATAGTTCTCATTATGAAAAAACACCCTGCTCTTTTGAAAATTTTCATTATTTTTTCAGCCTCTTTTTTATGGCCTCCAAACGGATCTTCCGCCTCCGTTTTGATCAATGAACTGGTAGCCGCCTCCTCGCAAACGGACGAGTTTGGAACCTCGCTCGATTGGATCGAACTGATCAACGTCGGTTCGCAGGAAGTGGATCTGACAAATTACAGCCTGACCGATGATCCGCTCGCGCCGCGCAAATGGATTGTCCCCACCCTCATCCTGCCGCCGGGAAATGTTTTACTCGTCTGGGCCACCGGGTACGGTTTTTATAATCCCGGCGAATATCACACCAATTTTCGCCTTCGCCGCGAGGGAGAATTTTTAGCGTTATACGATTCCGAATTCCGTCTCCTCGATTCCCTCACCTATCCGGCGCAATATCGGGACGTCTCTTTCGGACGCAGCGCCGGCGATCGCAACGAATGGCACTTCTTTTCCACTCCGTCGCCGGGCCGGGCAAATGGAAACGACGGTAAAAAAGGGTACGCATCCTCGCCCATTGTTTCTTTGCCGGGCGGACTCTATGCCAATAGTTTGAACATTTCTCTTTTCACCGCCGACGCCGACGCCCTCATTTTTTATACACTGGACGGATCGCCGCCGACGGAAACCAGCGCTCGTTATACCGCGCCGTTGACCATTTCAAAAACTGTTCCGTTGCGCGTGCGGGCATTTCGGGATGAGTATTATCCCAGCGACATCGTCACTCACACCTATCTCATCCAAGAACCGACGCCGCTGCCCATTTTGTCGCTCGTCACCGATCCCCCCCATTTGTGGGATCGGAGCACCGGCATTTATCAAAACGCAACCATGAGCGGCCCCGCGTGGGAACGTCCCGTTACGGCGCAATGTTTCTCGACGGAAGGAAAACCGATTTTTTCGGCGAATGCCGGGTTACGAATTCACGGCGGCGCGTCCCGCCAACGGGCCGACAAAAAATCGTTTCGTTTGTATTTCCGCGGCGAATACGGGCCCAAAAAATTACAGACAACGATCATCCCATCCACATCGATCGACGTGTTCGACAGTTTCATTCTGCGCGCCGGTTACAACGACAGCTGGATTCATTGGGACGCGGAGGAACGGCGGGTGGCGGTGTATCTCTCCGACCAGCTGGGGCGCGACGTGCATGAAGACATGGGATCCGTGGCCAGTCACGGAACCTATGTGAATTTGTATCTGAACGGCCAATATTGGGGATTGTATAACTTATGCGAACGCTTCGACGGCGATTTTCTGACTTCGTATTACGGTTTCGACGAGTGGGATATCATCAACGACGACGAATTGAAGGAAGGCGACACAACGGAATGGAATCGCCTCAAAACGTTCGTGTCGCGCAGTAATTTGTCTGATCCGGATAAATACCACGAGTTACTGACGATGATCGACCTCGAACAGGTCACGTCCTATTATATTTTAAACATTTGGGTACAAAATCACGACTGGCCGCATCACAACTGGTACGCCGTGCGCGAACGCACTCCCACCGGCCGCTGGAAACTGCTGGTCTGGGACATCGAGGATTCGTTCGGCTCCGGCGCATCCCGCGGCAGTTATTCCCTCAACACCTTCAACCAGGCGCAAAACAGCAGTTCCATCGGCAACCTGTTTGCCGGTCTGCTGAAAAGCGCGGAATATCGTGAATATTTCCTGCAACGGCTCGAATATTATTTAAACACAACGCTGAACGAATCTCATCTTCTCCCCAAATTGGATGAACACGCCGCCCTCATCCGCGCCGCGATGCCCTTCGAGGCGCAACGATGGAATCCGACCAAAAGTATTGTCGATTGGGAAGCGGCTCTCGACATCGCTCGCACCTTCATTCGTCAACGCACGAATTACGTCAGACAATACGTATATCGCGCCTTACAGGCCGCCACCCCCACGCCCACACCGATCTCGGTTCTCCCTCCACCCACCGCGATTCCGACCACGCCGACGCCGCGTCCCACCGCCACGCCGACTCTCCCGCCGTCGAATCCGGAGGATTCCATCGGCATCTTCGATGGCCACACGGACATCGGAAATGTGCAGGCGGCGGGCAACGCGTTTTACAACTCCATCCGCAATGAGTATATCGTCGCCGGCAGCGGCGACGACATCTGGAATCAGGCCGACGAATGCCATTTTCTTTATAAAATCGTAAACGGACCGTTTTCTTTGGAAGCCCAATTTGATGGAACGAATTATGGAACCAGCAATTGGGTCAAGTTCGCATTGATGGCGCGGCAATCGCTCCATCCCGCCGCCAAACACTTCGCCGCGCGCGTACAGGAATCGACTTATCAGGCCAGCTCGCAGTGGCGCAGCGAAACCGGAGCAAGCGCAGGTAGTACGGCCAGCGCGGCCCGCATCGATCGCAGTCGTCACGACGGACGTCTGAAGCTGGTGCGAAACGGCAACCGCTTTCAGACTTTTTATTTCAGCGTCAGCGGGCAGAATTGGACCCTGCTGGACGAACAAACCATCAATATGACCGATCCGATTTACGTCGGACTGGCGGTGACTTCTCACGATGACGGGAACCTCGCGGAGGGAATCTTTTCCGAAGTCCGATGGGACGGCGCGGAAGTGTATGTGCCTCACTGGCAGATTCATTGATGCGATTTTTCCAGAACCATTAAAAACACGGATAGGATATATGCTATTTATACAACATATAATCATCAACCGACGAGGGGAAGGGAGAAGACTGGTCCAATCCATAAGCGAAGACCTGCGCCAATAATTTTTTGCCTTCATCCGTCAAGAGTGTGTACGCGTGGTTTGCGTATTCGTCTTTTCCCGCCAGAAACGTCCCAATTCTCAATCCGGGTGTGACCACGCCGTTGACGGACGCGCCTTTTTCCACCACCCACAAGCGGGCGCGGTTGGGATTTCCCGGCTCCGTGGCAAGAATTCGCACGCCGGCCGGAGGATTGTCGAGACGCCCTAAGTGATGATTTTCTGACAGCACCTGCAGAACGCCTTGAGAGAATCCTTGTGTAATGGGGTGATTGTTGTCGATGATCTCGATTTGCGTGTCGATTTCCAAGCCGTTTCCGATTCCCGCTTGATAAGTGTATTCGTCCATAAGCGCTTGTTCTCCGAGAATTTGTGGAACATCGCTGTCCTGATAATTTTTCACCGCAATGATGGTCGATGTGACTGTCTCACTGAGAAATACCATCGACAAATCTGCAAAATTGTCGGGTAATTCATATCCCTCTGTGTTTTCGTCGTCGTATTCAATAACCGAAACGCCGAAGTAACTTTGCAAGTCCATCACCAGCGCGCGATCAGCGATTGAATCGAGAGAGAATTTGCGAATTACGGCCACATTTTTTTCATTGGATGAAGAAACCGGAGCAATGAGGGTATCTCCTGAAATTGGAATGATGTAGAGATTGCCGACATTCAACACACCGGCGAATTGAACATAACCGCTTGTTGATGGCGCTGTGACGGTATATGTCAGCGTTTGTTGTCCCGAAGCACGCCTGACAAGCCATTCGATATCGCCGGATTGATTTACACTCGCTACACCGGCCGTTGTCTCGATACCGCTGACCGAGTATCCCTGCGGAGGAATTTCCAAAATCGCCGCGTCGTTCGTATTCCCGGTTCCGGCATCCAGCGTAACCTGAATTTGGATGCGATCCCCCGGATTGACTAAAGATTGGCTTACTGTTCGCTCGGCGGTAATCAACGAAGAAATCGGCGTGATGCTGACATTCGTAAAAAAGGCATTTTCCGTCATGGTTGCGCTGTGAGATGTGACTGCCAATCCTGCCGCAACGGAATCCGACATGTTGGGCTGATCGATCTGCCCGATAAAACGACAATCGACGTTGGTAGTTTCGCGAAACATCGAAAATGTCGATACCGAGCGAAACAGCAGAATCGTATCCGTATCTTCGGACGATTTGATCACGATTCCCGGCGTCTCAGCGGATGATCCAATAACAATTCGAATGGACTCGCCGGTTTCATTCCAAACGCCGTCGTTATTACTGCCTTTCACCTGGAAAACATAATTGCCCGGGGAGATTTTACTGTATCGGGCAAAACGACGGTCTCCGCTTCTCACCCAATCCTTTTCCAATCCTTCCAATCGGTATGCGTATTGGTTATGCAAAGGTCGTGTAAAATTCAACGCCACGAACTCGAACGACAGAACATTTTTCCAGTAGGGAAGATGAATAGTAAGGTCATCGCCTAATTGGCGTAGAGGGATATCTTTGTCTAACACCTGAATTCTTTGAACATGAGTGGGCGGCGCGTACGCATTCGTGTGGACGCGGCCTCCATCCAAAACCACCAGCCCTTCGGGACAACCGAAATAGATCGAACCGTCTTGCGTTTGAATCCCAACGTTGACGCGGAAATCCAATTCCTCCATTCCATCGGAAATATCGTATTGGGTGAATTCCATCGTCTCCAAATGGAAGCGTACAATTCCGGTATAGCCGGTGCTAATCCACAAATATCCATCGTCCGATTCCACCAGTGATCGAAAATCACTACCGCGAATCCCTCGCTGGGTGGAGGGATAAGAAAAGGTCTCATGCTCTCGGTCGAATTCCACAATACCCATATCGCCGCCCAGCCAAAATCGGCCGTTCCGGTCTTCCAAAAGGTCGTGCACCCGATTTCCCCGGATTTGCCCCGTTGAAGACGTGATTTGCACAGAACAAGGATATTGCTTAAATGTTCGCGTTTTGGGTAAAAAGCGATTCAATCCCCCCTTCGAATATCCTCCGGCGCCTCCCGCGCTGCCAAAATCCTCATTGGCAATCCAAATCGTTCCCTCTCGATCCTCCAGAATCGAACGAACATCGTTACTGCACAAGGTATCCTCGCGTTGAGGATCGCATTGAAAATAGGAAAATCTCTCCGTCTGGGGATCGTATACATTCAAGCCCCCATTTTCTGTGCCGATCCATACTTTCCCATCGCGCGCAACCATGATGGCGCGAACGATATCGTTATTGAGACCCGCTCCATCCACCGGATCACGAGCATCCTTATTGAAAGGAAATCGGCGAAAACGCCCGGTTCGGGGATCGAGGCGGCATAAGCCCTGTAAATAG
>QZKN01000108.1 GCA_003598175.1 Candidatus Omnitrophota bacterium | reverse complement strand
GCATGTATTAACGCCTGCGGTTTCGTTCCCGACTCGCTTCATCTACATTTCATCGGATCACGAATGGAGAGCGGCTCTGGGCCGCTCTCTTTTTTCCACTCGCTGTGCGCTGATAAAACCTATTGCCCATTATTTGGGATCGGTTGATCGTAAACGCATTCTATCCCGCGCGATTCGGCCCAAGAAACATGAATCAAAACCATCAAAATGTGTTTATTGCGGATCTTCATCATCCTGGCGGCCGGCAGGATGAAATCGATCAATTGCTTGGCGATATTCCCGCGAATACCCATCGTATTTTCTTTCTCGGCGATACATTTCATTTTTGGATCAACGATCATTCGTTCATCGAAGAACGATATTCCCTGTTTCTCGATCAAATGAAGCAATGGGCGCACAATGGAATTCAACTGTTCTTTTTGGAAGGCAACCGCGACTTTTTAGCCTCCCATTATTTCGACGAACAGGCATGGATCGACGTGCTGCACAATCCCACGATTACGGAAATCGGCGGTAAAGTCGTTTATCTCGGCCACGGCGACGAATTATGTTGGAATGATCGAGCTTATCAGTTCTATAAAAGCATTATTCGTTCCCACCCTTTGCGCTATCTGGCGGATCATCTGCCGCCCGGACTTCGCGCGCGGGCGGCGCAAACGATGACCGACGCCAGTAAAGTACTCGTCGCCGGAAAAAGCGAAAAAACGTTGGAAGTGCCGCGAAAAGCTTACGAACAAGTCATTCGCGGCGGAGTGGATTTGATCATCCACGGCCATCTGCATGAAACTTATCACCGCGAATACCGCATCGGCGAGCAGGTGGGGCAGGCGCTGTGTTTTGGGTGGAAGGACGGGAAAAGGAATTTGATACAGATTGAAGGAATTTGATCATTGCGCCGGATTCGTGTCTTCGTTTCCTGCCCTCCATGATTTCGGAAAAGAACTCATTTCTGTCGTCCATCGCAACGATAGGATCAATCGCCATTCCGCTACGATAACACACCCATACGAATACAACAAAAAAAATCGAATAAGCGTATTGTCTCTTATGATAATTCGGTGGTATACTACTCGATTCCGAATCACGATCTCTTCGATTCGTCTTATACGATATCGATCAGTAGAAAGAGGGAAAACCAATGCCCTTACAGAACAAGATTCTCGAAGCGCTCGAACGGGACGCCCGCCTTTCGCCGGCGGACATTGCCGTGATGGTGGAAGCCGATGAGGAAACGGTGAAAGAGGAAATTCACCGCATGGAAAAGGAGGGGATTATTCTCGGGTACAAGGCTCACATCAATCCGGAACGGCGGGAGGCGCAAAAAGTCGCCTGCCTGATCGAAGTGTCGGTCCAACCCGAGCGGGGGCACGGATTTGATAAAATCGCGGAACGAATCTACAACTATCCGGAAGTGCAATCCGTTTTTCTGGTTTCCGGCGGGTATGACCTGTTGGTCGTCATCGAAGGCAAAACCATGCGCGACATCGCCAATTTCGTGATTGAAAAATTGTCGATTTTGCCCAACGTTCGCTCGACCGCTTCTCATTTTCTTCTTAAAAAATACAAGGAATTGGGAACCGTTCTGGTACAATATCCCGAACGGGAACGAATTCCGGTCAGTCCGTAAACCAAAGAGGAACCTGCCATGAAACCAGCCATTATCGAACCGATCTTTCAATCCCAATCGAGAATCAACCAGGACGTAGCCGATTTACCGCCCTCCGGCATTCGGCGCTTTTTCGATCTGGCGGCCAACACCCCCGGCGTCATCTCTCTGGGCGTCGGCGAACCGGATTTTGCCACGCCGTGGCACATCAGCGAAGCGGGAATCCACGCCCTGGAAATGGGACAAACGTCCTATACGTCCAATAGCGGGATGCCCCGGTTGCGGGAGGAAGTATCGGCTTATTTCGAACGGATCCATCATTGCCGTTACGATCCGGCCGGTGAACTATTGATCACCATCGGCGGCAGTGAAGGATTGGATTTGAGTTTTCGCGCCCTTCTGAATCCGGGTGAGGAAGCCATCATCGTCGATCCTTCTTTCGTTTCCTACGCACCATTGGCAATTCTGGCGGGTGGGAAAGCCATCCGGATTCCCACAACGGCGGAAAACGGATTTGTTCCCCGTCGCGAGCATCTGGAAAAGGCATTGTCGCCGCGAACGAAGATTCTGGTTGTGAATTACCCCAACAATCCGACCGGAGCAACTCTGACCATGGAGAATGTGGAAGAGATCGCCGATTTTGTGCTGCGATCCGATCTGATTTTGGTCAGCGATGAAATCTATTTGCCGTTAAGTTATGAAACGAAGGGGATCTCGTTTACCTCGATTCCCGAACTGCGGGAACAATTGGTCCTTTTGCATGGATTTTCGAAAGCATGGGCAATGACGGGTTGGCGGTTGGGGATCGCGGCCGGCCCGCGAGACATTATTGCCGCCATGACGAAAATTCATCAATACAGCATCATGTGCGCTTCGTCGCTGGCGCAGATCGCGGCAATTGAAGCACTTAAAAACGGAGCGGATGAAGTGGAGCGGATGCGGCGGGAATACGATGCGCGCCGACGTTTCATCGCCTCGCATTTCAATCGGTTGGGACTTGATTGTTTCATACCCAAGGGCGCCTTTTATGTGTTCCCTTCGATTCGTCGAACCGGATTGAGTTCGGAAGAATTTGCCTTGCGGCTTTTGGAAGATGAACGAGTCGCCGTAGTTCCCGGAACCGCGTTCGGAGAATGTGGGGAAGGCCATATCCGCTGTTCGTATGCCACCTCGTTGGAAGAGATTCGTGAGGCGATCAATCACATCGAACACTTCCTTACGAAAAACCACCCTGAAATAGTTTCAGAATCTCTTCCCCTTCCTTATCGAGAAGAGAAAGCAGAGCATTGACGACGTCCGGATCATAAGCGGTTCCCGCTTGTTCCAGAAAATAATCGCGGATTTTCCGGAGCGGCCATGCCGGCTTGTAGGTGCGTTCGGTGGCCAGAGCATCGTAGACTTCCGAAACCATCAGAATGCGGCTGTTGACGTGGATGTCACTGCCGGCCAATCCGCGTGGATATCCTTTTCCGTCCATTCGTTCATGATGCTCGTACACGTAGCGGCTGACTTCTTTTAAGGAAGGAATGGGCGAAAGTATATGATAACCGATGAACACATGATCTTTCATCAGATCATATTCCGTCGTGGTCAGTTTGCCGGGTTTCAACAGGATCGAATCGGGAATCCCGATTTTTCCGATATCGTGCAGCTGCGAGGCAAGTCGTAACGCCTGGTGTTCCTCTTCGGCCACACCCAGCTCGCCGGCGAGTTTGACGACCAGCTCGCCGACGCGATATCCATGTCCTTGTGTGTATGGATCTCGCGCTTCCAACGCAAGAGAAAGAGATTGCACCGCATGAAACAGAAAATCACTCAGTTCACGGGTTCTTTCCTGCACCTGGATTTCAAGATGGTTTTGGTAGGCCAGGTTTTCCATCACCAGTTTGCGATAATGCAAGGCGCGCCCCAACGTCATTTCCACCACATTCATCTTGAAGGGCTTGGTCAGATAATCATAAGCGCCCAGCCGAATCGCCTCGATGGTGTTGTGCAGCGAAGGATTGCCGGTCATCAGAATGACCGGCGTATGGGGCAATTGCGCCAACGCCAGGGAAAGAATATCGTGGCCGGAGATTTCCGGCATATAAATATCGGTGAGAATCACGTCAAATTCTTTTTCTTGGATCCATTCGACCGCGGTTCGGGGTACGGAGGTCCATAAGCAATCCATCCCCAATTTGCCGAGATACTCGCAGATCAAAACACAAATGGTTTTGTCGTCGTCAATGACGAGAATTTTTTTTCCATGAAAAATTTCCGGTTCGGAACCGCTGGCTTCCACCGGTTTGGGCACAGGTAAATAATTTGTCATTGCTCAATAATAGGCTCGAAGTTTTTCAACATCGGGTTTATTGTCTCATAAAAGACAATAGAATTCAAACCATTGGATATCTTCTTTTCGTTTACCTGTTTTTTTATGGTTGACAGAGGAGGAGATGGTTTCTACCATGAAATGCATCCATTCAGGCAGAAGAAAGGTAAATCACATGTTTCAAGGTTCAGCCGTCGCTTTAATCACTCCTTTTCGTGACGATGCAGTGGATTTTGCGGCATTGGAAACACTGATCGACTTTCACGTCCGGAACAAAACCGAATGTGTTTTGGTGTGCGGCACCACGGGCGAATCCGCGACGTTAAGTCACGAGGAACACAAAGCCATCATCCGGCATTCGGCCGAGTACATTCGCTCCGTGCGAGGAGAAAACAAACATCCCTTGTTGATGGCGGGTACGGGCAGCAATAATACCAAAGAAGCGCTGGAGTTAACGCGCGCCGCGAAACAAGCCGGCGCGGATGTAGCGCTGCTGATTACTCCTTACTACAACAAACCCACGCAGGGCGGCCTTCTCAAGCATTTCCGGACGCTCGCGCGCGAAGTGGATATTCCGCAGGTTCCTTATAATATTCAAGGCCGAACCGGCGTGAATATATCCATCGAAACCATGGTGGAACTGTCGCAGGAAAAAAACATCATCGGCGTCAAGGAGGCCAGCGGCAACCTGTCTCAAATTTCCGAGGTGGCGCGACTGACCGGAGACGATTTTTATGTCTGGTCGGGAGATGACGGCTTAACGCTGCCAATTCTGGCGGTGGGAGGAGCGGGAGCGATTTCCGTCACGGCGAACATTGTTCCTCAAGACGTTCGCGCGATGGTTCATGCGTATCTCGAGGGGAATCTACGGCAGGCGCTTGCATGGCATCGAAAACTGTCCGCGCTCCATCAATCTCTTTTTTATGAAACCAATCCGATTCCGGTCAAAACCGCGGTCAATCTGCTGAGCCGGACGCCCGAATATGGTTTGCCTTATTGCGGCGAGTTGC
Organism: Candidatus Omnitrophota bacterium; assembly: GCA_003598175.1. Taxonomy (GTDB): domain Bacteria; phylum Hinthialibacterota; class Hinthialibacteria; order Hinthialibacterales; family Hinthialibacteraceae; genus SURF-12. The sequence goes on along the minus strand of QZKN01000108.1, from coordinate 34,885 downwards.
GATTGCCGATGGTGCCCATGACCAGGTCCAACGAAGAAAAAATGAAAACCGTCATGAAGGAATATGGCCTTCCCGTAAACTAGCCGATTCGCTTATGATGCCGTTAGCCATTCGCGCGAATTCGATACAACCGATTGCGGGGGATGGCGTAGCGGTTTGACGGTTTTTTCGAAATTGAATTTGTACCATGGAACGGCAGGACCATTATGATGTCAATAATTCTCGATTTATCGAAAAAAAAAGCCTTCGTCCCCGGTTTTTTCTCGCCTTCGTCTTGGATGTTCGTCTGTTTGGCGCTCTTTTCGACGATTCTTTCCGTGGACATCTCTTCCGGCGCGGAAGATTCGCAGCCATTCCTGACGTTGGAAGAATTGAACGCGGCGCGAAATAAAATCCTTTCTCATTCCGTCGATTTCAAAAAACGCGTCGAACTGGCTTCATCAGTGACCAATTTGTTGGAATCGAGGAATCTGTCTCTACAAGCGCGGCAAATTTGCCTGGATTTTTATTCCTCCATTTCGACTCAGATCGTATCGGATTTGAACAAAGTGAAAACCAAGGTGGATGGTTCTCCCTTCAAGGAATGGATTCAGACCATCGAGAAAGGGCAACGCAAAAAAACGCGCGAAGATATTCAGCAGTATGTGGCGCGAAACAAATCCAAAACGGTTCCGGCCGCCGTATCGCTGCTCGCGCTGAAGGCGGACGATATGCTGACTGCATATACCGTCCTGTACGAAGACCTATCCGATGGGAAAATCGACGCGTATTCCAATTATGTGTTGGGGATTCTGTACGCCCGGGAAAAAAGGCTGGTGGAAGCGGAACGGTTTTTCGAACAGGCGCAAGGGCGGTTAAACAGCGAGTTGCCGGAGAAATGGTTGGCTCTCGATTTAACCAAACTGGCTCTGTTGACCGGAGACGGAAAAAAGGCGGAGGCGATTTTATCGGAGTTGTTGAAAAACAATCCTGACGACGTGCATTCGCTCAATTTGAAAATCAAATTCGATCTGGTGCTGAACAAAAAAGATTCGGCCCGACAGCAATTGGCGCGTATCGTTCCTCTTTTGTACGAAGATCCGTATTTGCTGGCGGAAACGGCATCCTATGCCATGCAGTTGATGGAAATGGAGACGGCGGCGCGAATTCTGGAGACTTACGAAAGCAAAGTGGAACCGAATCGTGATTTTTATCTTGCCCTCGCGCTGCTGAGCAAGCATCGGGGAAAATCGGAGGAAGAGGCAAAATATAAAGAAAAAGCGCGCGCGGTTCAGGATTCACGCGTCGTCGTGGGCGGCATGATCGCTCCCAGCGAAGAATTGGCCACGATCATCGAAGACACGCGAAAAAAACAAAAACAACAAATCGAGGAAATTCACGGGATCGATCCTCTCGCAAAAGTCTATCTTTTTCTCCTCTCTCACGATATCAAGAGCGCCATCGAAGAACTGACGCAGGTCACTCAACAACCCAACGTGCATCCGCAGCAGCTGTTTGTTCTTTCCACTCTATATCGCCGATTGAGCCAGTTCGGACAAGCGATTGAATCGCTTGAGATTATCCGCGCCAACCACTCGTGGTTTCGCCCGTATCAGGTGCTTTCCCTTTTGGCCGATTATTCCATTCATATCCAACAAATGGATAAGGCGGAAGCCTGGTATCAGGAACTGCAGAAACAATTCCCCGATTCGTTGCAGGCAAACGTCGGCAAACGGTTTATCGAAAATCGTAAAAAAAATATCGCGCCGACGCCGATACAGACATTGAAGCCATCGCCGTTCCTGTCTCGCTATCCTCAATACTCCGCGCCATTTGTCATCAGCGAAATCATGAATTTCTGGGGCAACCGAGTTACCTTTTCGACGATCAACGCGCAGTTGGGCACATCGCCTCGGCGGGAATTACAATTCGACGAATTGGTTACCGTGTTGTTGACGGGAATTCCTTTCGAGGTGGTTCCTTTCGTGGGGACGAACGAAGTCCTGCAGGATTATTTCGAGCAAAAAATCCCCGTCATTTTTTGCGAGGGCGAGATGTTTACCAGTCAGCGGTTGAACAACGTTTCGCTCATAACAGGATCGGATGCGACGCGCGGTCTGTTTTATGCGGAGAACGTAACTTCCTGCGCCTCCCACTTATTAACAGAATCTGAGATTCTTGAAGGGATCTGTATAGCGGTCTATCCGCGATCCTTGAATACCATGATCTCCGAAGCCGCTAAAAAGTCGGCGGAATTCGGAAAAGAATATTTGGCCTTGAATGCCGGGGCGATTTTATTGGATCGGAAACAAAAGGATTTCGATCCCAAAAAATTCCAGGATCGGGAAAAAACAATCGCGAAGGAACGATCGAAAGGATTTATTCCCCATCAACTCGCGTTTGCCCGCCGGGGAATTCGAGAATATTCTTACGCCCAGGCGCGCAAATATCTCGACGCCATCCGGTCGCTTTGCTCCTCGACGGTGCAATATTCATTTCTGGATGCCAATCTTGAATTTCGAAACAAACAGATCGACATCGCACTCAAGCATCTCGCTCAAACGATGAAGATGAATCCGAACACGCCGCGTTATGAGTTGTCGTGGGTGCGCATCGTTTACATGCAAGGAAAACTAAAAGAAGCCATTGAAAAAACGGAACAGCTTCGCGACCAGTATCCGGACAATGCGTCCGTATCCGCGCATCTCATTGCGCTCTACAAAAAGGCCGGCGACGATAAGAAAAAAGAAGCGGAAGAGACCCGTTTGAAAGATCTACTGCATATCGATGAAATCGAAATCGATCTGGATACGACGGCGGCCGCCAAAGAAAAGACAGCGCCGTTACCCTCCGTGAAGCCAAAAACAAAATAAACTCGAAAACGGAATTCTCCTGCGGTTTCCATCCACCTTTCTTAATCCCGTCGCTGAAATACACTTTAAATCGAACCATTGTTCTGTTATTCTAGCCAAGGGATATTACAATATCCAATTCATACAGTAATGATAATTTGGAGATAACCACCGAATGGGAAAAAAAGCCTTTGTCGCAAGCACGAGTCCGGTGATCTCGCATTTTATCGCACAATCATGCCTCAACAACGGCCTGGAAACGATTGAGATGCGAAACGAAGCGAATCTGCTGCAGGAGCTCAAGCAAACCGTACCCGATCTTATTTTTATGCAAGCCAACATTATCGAAGGAGCGGATATCAACATCGTTGCCCGTGTGAAGGTGGATGAAAATCTGGGGCATACGTTTCTTGTCGTTACGGCGTCGCGAGAGGATGGCGTGGCGTTCGCCCATAAGATCGGCGCGGATGCTTTTCTGCCGGTGCCACATACGGAAGCGCAGATCGACGCCATCATGCGGCAGGTATTTGACAAGCCCAAAAAGATTTTGTGTATCCGTTCCGACTCCAATGCCTCGGCGCCATTATTCCAAGCGCTTACTACGGCGGATTTTGCGTTGGTAACGGCGACTTCCGGCGAAGCGGGGATTCGCGAGGCTCAATCCGGCGTTCCGGATCTCATTCTTTGTGAACTGGAGCTTTCCGACAAAAAAGGGTATGACGTCTGTCGGCAAATCAAAGCGTCGATCATGTTGAATCATATTCCCCTGCTGATTCTCTCGGAGAGAACGGACGCGGAAACGCTGGAAAAGTGTTTTGAAGCCGGCGTGCATCAGATTCTTCATCCGCCCTACGATTCGGAAGAAAACGTCCAGATCATCCTGTCCATCGCCACATTTCATCGCCGGGGGAAAAAACTGAAAGCATTGGTCGTGGACGACAGCCCGTTGATTCGGGAATTGGTTTCCCGAATGTTCAAGCAGATCGGATTTTTCGCACTCACGGCGGAAAACGGAAGCGAAGCGTTCACGATCGCCTCGCGAGAAATTCCGAACATTATCGTCACGGATTACGAAATGCCGATCATGAACGGTTACGATTTCTGCTTGAAACTGCAGGAAAACGAAGAGACGAAAACCATCCCCGTCGTGATGGTGACGGCGCGGGGAGCGGATAAAGACAGACGTTTAGCGAAATCGCTCGGTTTATCGGCCTATCTGACGAAACCGTTTTCCATCGAGGACCTCGAGAGACGCGTCACCCACGCTCTCGTGACGGAACGCAGAACGGATTCCCGCAAATCCTCATCTCCAAAACCGGTTCAAACGGATCGAATGGAAGAGAAAATCCCGCAAAAGAAATTCGTTACGATTTTATATAGCGACATTGATTCGTTTGTATTGAATTGTGAAAAATACGACGCCGGAAAAATCGTGGGACTATTAAATTCGTACTTTGAACTCATGACGAAGATTTTGCAGGAAAACCGCGGCATGATCGATCAATTAAACAGCCAATGCATTGTGGCGCGATTCGACGGCGGTGATTCCAAAACCGATGTGATGAACGCCATCCGCGCCGCCTTCGCCATGCTCGAATCGCTTGTGAAGTTCAACGAAAACCTGCTCGAGGAAATCCACGTTCGAATCGGGATTCATTCCGGAACGGTTATTCTTGGCCATGTAGGCGCGAGAGCACATCGTTTCGACTATCGCATGTTCGGCAGCCACGTGCAGATCGCCCGGCGAATCGAACGCCACGCGCCGCGAATGGGATGCATGATTTCCGCCGCCGCTTATGAATTGGTTTCCGGTTCGGTTGAAGTAGAAGCCGCGCCGAAGATCGTGATGAAAGAAATCAGGGAAGAAATCAGCGTATATAAGTTGTTAAAAATGAAATAGATTTGCGTTATTCCGAAAATACCCGAATTCCTTCGTCCCGGGTCAGAAAAATCCATTTGCCATCCGGCGTGTAACCGGCGTCCAGCACCCAGTCCTCCTCCTTGTAAAAAGGAGATCGAACGGGAGGCGCGCCGTTGGCGTTATGAATACCGCCGGAGCAATCCACAACATAATATCCATTAGGGTGATGAATGAGCGCGCGGGCCACGTCCGCCCAAAAAACGGGAATGCCTTCGGCGCTTTCGGCATCGCCGATCGGCAGAATGCTGCCATTTCCATCCAACACAAGAGCGTCCTGGTGATTCCATACGAGCAAATCCCGTAGTGGAAAATCGGTCTGAGGCGCGGTGTGAATGACGATATTTCCCTCATGCCAGATGAAGAGCCGCCGTTGATCGGTGAGAATGCCGATGGAGGCCGCGTCCGGCGAAACCGCCAGCTGAATGATTTTTTCGTCCGGATTCCTGGCAATCGACCAATATTCCTCACTATTCGCGCCGATCATGCGTCCATCCTCATCGATATACAGTTCGCCGGTCTTCTCATTCCAGGCCGCCCATGCAATCGGTGAAGAATATAAATGGAGGCGGCGGTGCGTATTGCCGAATTCGTCGAGAATCCTGCCGCTTTTCGTGATCGCCGCCGGCGCGTCGTCACGCGGCAGCAGACAAAGCGGTTCATCAAGATTCGTCCAATCAAAAATCCGTTTCTTTTGGCTGAGCCGTATCGTATCGAGCACGACTTCCGCCTGTTTGAACAGAAAGACTCTGATATCGATCAAAGTATCCGTCAGGAAGGTCGCCGCCAATGAAACGTCGGCATATTCCTGGCCGAGCGAACTGTCTCCGGGGCTGTAGGGATATAATTCCCGCCGCGCGAGAACGGCGTCGTTTTGATCATAAACGCCGATCGCAAGGTTTCCCGCATTCCATTTGTTGGGAGCGCGAAGGCGGAAGGTTACATCGTAGAGCCCGGGCGGAAATTGCAAGTACAGACCATTACAAATAAAACGCATATCCTCTTCCGTCCACGCCCATAGAGCCGATTCCCTGTCGGCGTTCGCGTCAGGAATGGTTTCGGTTCGATAGGTCATTAATTGTTCGGCCTGAATCACCGCGTCTTGATTCATACATTGCACATCCGGCATCCGGACGATGGAATCGGGATGAATCGGTCCTTTTTCCGATCCTACAACTGCATACAACGCCTGCGGTTGTTGCAAATGGAAAAAACATTCCGGGCGCTCTCCCTCATCGAGGTGAGAAAAATGAACGGACGTCAATCGCCGACTGGCAAAGGGAATTCCCCAATAATTTTCCAGTTTCAATTCCAGGGGAACCGAATAAGAACTACGCGGCAGTTGAAAACTGACCCGATATCGTCCGGCTTCGAAGTAACCAAGATAAAATCGCCCTTTATCGAGAGGTTTCGAAGGCGTCAAGCGAGTGGAATCGATGGTGGAGAGAAACTGCGGGATGGGCTCGAAGCGGTTGTTTTTTTCGAGGAGCAGCCGGCCGGATTCCTGATGGGTAATCGTAAAACCGTTTTCGATGGCCGCATCGTACGTTGTTTTCGCCATTCCCATTTCATCGGGATGGATGGTATGGAAATCGAGGAGAATGGCATCGGCTTTGCGCCAATCATACAGCGGAACGGTTTGCCGGAGAAAGGGAGAAACGATTTCTGCGGATGTGGAAGCCATGGCGACGGTTTTATCCGCATAGTCGGCAAACAAATGATTGCCGTAGATAGGCTGGTCAAGGCGGGCGAGAAAATAGTGGGCGCCGATATCCTGAATCTTGTAATGATTCCGCAAATATTGACCATGCGTGTGCGTTTGCAAATAAAGAATAGGGTGATTTCCTCGAAATTCATTCAATCCGAAATAATACGTTGCTCCTTTCGCGCGCACCTCCTCCACCCAAGCGGATTCGTCGGAGCCGGCTACGGGATAAACGGAGCGATGCCAGCCGTTGCGGTTGATGAAATAGAAAAATTCAGGGGTGTGTAACAAATCATCCATCACCGCGATCAACGCCGATTTGGGAACGGTTTTTTGCAGCGCCACAGCGTCGTCATAGAAGAAATAAATTTTATCGTAACTCCCGCGAGAAACCAGCAAAGGAAATCCCAAAATCGCGACAGATAGAGGAAAAATGAATGCGATCAGGAATGGTAGATGGATACGTCGATTGAGAACGAACCATAATTCATAACAGCCCACAGCGGCGACAAGGGCTGATGGCGGGATTGCCAGCAAAGAATAATACGAATGGCCGATATGATGGCCGGGAATCGCCAGATATAAACCACTTATACCCAGCAGCCATAACCAGACCATCGAACGAGCCGGATGAGGAAAACAACAGCGCAGAAGGCCGAAAGCAAATGGAATCAGGCCGATATAGCAAAAAATTTCATCGCTAAAGCGAAAGACTAGAGTACGCCAAAATTGTAGATCAAGATAGACTGCAAGCAGATGGTTCTTCACGGAAAAGTTTTCGAAATGCCACATGAAGCTTGCATTACTTTCTTCGAAAAACGTACGGGCGTGAGAATACCACAGAAACGCCGGAATCATGACGATCGCAGCGAAAATCCAGGTGTGGATCGAACACAAAAACGCCATTCTCTTTTGTTTAAATAAAATCCAGCACAAAGGGAACGCGACGAGCAGACACGGCGGTTTCAGCAAAACGCCGACAGCCAGCGCCAGCGCGGAGGCGTAGAACCAACCCAGTGTAAATCCATGTTTCCACCGCAGCAGCAAGGCAATGGAGAACGTCGAAAAAAAGACCATCATCATGTCCGGCTGATAGGTGCGGCCGAAATAGACCGCCAACGGAGAGGCCGCAAAAAAAGCCGCCGCCAATAAACCGATACGCGGTTCAAACAGTCGCCTGCCGATTTCCCACACGGCCCAGGCGACGCCGATGGAACAAAGAATGGTGAGAAGGCGTCCGAATAGATCCGATGGTCCGAATAATCGATACACCAGCGACAGAAAATAGGGGTAAAGAGGAAATTCCATTTCCGCATGGCCGTGGGGACCGATCCAGTCCACTTCCGGGTAGAGAAAAGGAAGATGGTCTTCGAAATAATTCAGCGCCAACGCCGCGGTTTCGGTTTGACGCCAGTAATTCATGTCGTAAAGGGGATTCGTGACGCCATAGAGTCGGATCAATCCGGTCAACAATAAAATCAACGCCAACGAACGATAATACGTGGTTTTGTTCTCAACAGCGAACGTAAGGGCCCGCCTCTGTTTAGACCTTTTTTTCATTAAGACCTCTCTCTCCCGCTTCCTCGGACATACATGCCGCGAAACATCGATTCCACCAAATCGGGCTTGGATTTGATGGGAGGCGGAATATTGGAAAGAATCGCATTCCGCGTTTCTTCGATTTCCGCGTCGCGGCATTGGGCGCAAATGTATTCATTGCCTTGCAATTCGACGCCGCATTTGACGCAGTTGGTTTTCGGTCGTACGATTTTCAAGCGGCCCGACCGTTCCAATTCGAGAAGCATCAAAAAAACGATGCGGCGCGCATCCAACGCGGATTGGGGGATAAAATAAAATCCCATCGTCATTTCCATTTTGGCTTCGTCGATTGCACGGATCGGTTTGCTTAAAAATTCGAAAAATTGATCGCGAGGCATCAGGTACATCTCTTCGCGAATCAACTCCTCAGGCGTCAGATCCTTATCTCGGCGCAGATGTTTGATCATGCAATACGCCACCACGTGAGCAAACCAGACGCCTTCCGACAAGAGCGCTTTTTCGAAACGGCGGGTGCGTTCGGCCAGTTTGAAGGGAAATTCTTCCAAAACACGCGCGATGGCAACTTCACGGATATTTTGCTCTTCGCCGGTTTTTTCTTTTTTTTCGACTTTCATGTCCACTTTCATCAACAGATTACGGCAAATCCCCAGCACCAACGAATTCATATGCCGGACGCAGACATCGCACATGATTTTGGCGGGATGGCATTTTTGCCCGCAGAAAGGGCATTCCTTGCCACGATTCACCGGTTGGATGGATGACCAGATATCCTTCATAATGTAATCCCAAATCCATTTCGTCAGGAATTTCGTCTTTCGTGATCATGCCACATCGCATCGGCCTCTGCGTACTCCGCAAAGAACAATTCACACGGAAAACACGCACCCCAAATCCATAATAGAACGATTGATTAGCAGAGAGGATTCCTCCCTCCAAAATCAATCCTCACCACAGCGAACGATATTGCATGATTGATGAAAAGAATATCAATTTTCAGAAGGAACGGAAAGGGGAAATCGACAAGGATTCGTATGCTCGATGGACACAAAACTATGGGGAATCCAAAAAAAACTCTAACTTTAGACAAGTTTTTACAACTACTTCATGAAAGAATTGTTTCCTTTCGATACACTCGTAGTAGAAAGATTTGTCGAAGAGGTACATTTTCGTGGCTAATGTCCTTAAACATAATCCAAACACGGATGAGGGAAATCAGGTCTCTTTGTATTACGTGGAACGGATTCTGGAATTGATCGATGCGGAATGCTTTCAACTCGCCAAGCGTTTATTCGCAACCTATAAAGATCACTTTGCCGTATTGCTCAAAACCGAGCATTATTCGCATTTGCAGCAGCGTGTGAATTGTAGGGATGACTGGTCGCCATTAAAAGAAAAACAATGGATGGAGCGGTTGCAGAATGCGCGTATTTTCGGCGAACACAAAATCGTTCATGATCTGGCTCAGGAGATTCTGCTCCATCACGAAAACGAGCCGTTGAATGGCCAGAGTCCCTCCACGTATGACGAACTTACAACTATTCTGGCCTGTAACAACGCCTTTTATCTCGAGCCGGACGATGTGGCAATCAACTCGTTTATCGATGCGAATGTGGCATTTATCGTCGAGCAACGGCACGCCAAAAATTCCGGTCAGAAAGCGCTGGAAGGGAATCCCGGCTTCAACCTGATCGACACGCTGGGACGGCGGTACCGTTGTTTCATCAAACAGGTATCCGACGTCCGAATTGGGGACCGATTGCGGTTGAAAATTACCAATATACCCGGATTGATGTTGTCCGACCATAAAAAAAGCGAGCAGATTCTTTATTTTGAACCACGCGTGACGCCCGGCGATCTCATCGAAGTGGAACTTTCCAATCTTTCTTACACGGGCAACAGTTTCACGTTTCGGCATCATAGTTATGACGGTTTTTTGTGGTTCAAACGCAAAGGCGTGAATAAAGAGATATTCAATCGAAACACGCTCAGAGAAAAAGATCGAATCATCGCAAAAGTTTTATACACGACCGAAGAAGAAAAACGAGGAAATAACGGGAATATTGCCCGTTTGGGGATTATAAAAGCGATTCCGCTCAGGCGGGCCGATTCGGAATTTGACCTGCGGGAAGGTCAAGATACCGACGTTGCCAGAGCTCTAAGCTGAGCAGAATCCACAGCTGGTTATTATAATCCCTGCTCCCGTCTTGATGATCCATTATAACGCGACGAACCTGCCGGGGGTCGAAAAGCCCCCGGCGGTTCGTTGTAGGCTCCGAACACACATCTTCGATGACGTCTCGCAATTCGTTTTTGAACCATTCGCCGACCGGCACGTCGAATCCGTGCTTGCGTCGACGGATGATTTCCGCCGGCAACAAGTCTTTGAACGTTTCCTTTAAAATCCATTTCGTGGTCTTGCCATGCAGTTTGACGTGGCCGGGCAGGGAGAACGCATATTCGACCAGGGTATGATCGAGAAACGGTACCCGTACTTCCAACGAATGCAGCATCGACATGCGATCCACCTTAGCCAGCATATCGGCGGGAAGTCCGTGGCGGACATCGACCCACAACATGCGAGTCAGCTCATCGAGATGAGGAAGTTCTTCATAAAATTTTCGACGATACTCGCGCGGGTAGTCGAAATCGATCGCTTCCCGAATCTCCGGACGCAACAAGGAGAAGCGGAGTTCATCATCGAAATGAATCGCCATGCCCAACTGGCGTTCAAAGGGATCCGGATCAAATCCGCGAATGAATTTCTTGGCCTGACGCAACAGATCCATCGCGTGATTGGCGCGGGATTCGGGAATGGCCTTGACGATCGCGCGAGAAAGGAAACGCCGCAACGGCGCAGGAAATCGCGAGAAGTACCGGTTGTAATACTCCGCCAGATATTTTCGATAACCGGCGAAGATTTCGTCGCCGCCATCGCCGGAAAGGACCACTTTGCCGTGTTCGGCGGCCAATTGGGAGACATAATAAACCGGCAGGCAGGACGAATCCGCCAGCGGTTCATCCAACTGCCAGGTGATATCATCCAGCGCCTGCAACAAGTCATTCGGATTGAGGATTTTTTCGTAGTGATCCGTGCCGAATCGCTGCGAAACCAGGCGGGCGTGAGGCGTCTCGTCGAACAGTTTGTGGCCTTCGAAACCGATGGAGAAGGTTTTGAAGCCGGGACCGAGAAATTTGTGCATCAATCCGACTAAAATGCTGGAATCGATACCGCCGGAGAGGAATGCGCCGACCGGGACATCGGCAAGCAGGTGTTCCTGCACCGTTTTTTGCAGCCGTTCGGCCAATTCGGCTTTCATGGCGTCGACATCGTTCTCTTTACGCGGTTGGATGTGATCCTTGGGCGACCAAAACGACTGTGTGCGGATGCGGCCGTTTTCGAGAACCAACATTTCACCGGGAGAAAGCTGTTTAATGCCTTTCAACATCGTGTAAGGAGCAGGTGTGGCAAGATAGGCGAGATAGAGATTCAGCGCCTGATGATCGATCTGGCGGTGCACTTCGCGGTCGCAGAGGATCGATTTGATTTCCGAGCCGAAGCGCAATGCTTTGCCGTCGATTTGATAATACATCGGCTTGATGCCGAGCCGGTCGCGGGCGAGAATGAGTTTCTTGCGCGTGCGATCCCACAACGCCAGCGCGAACATGCCGCGCGCGTGTTGCAGGAATGCCTCGCCATATTCCTGATAAAGATAAAGGATACTTTCCGTGTCCGAGCCGGTGCGGTAGCGATACCCTTTCGCCGTCAGACGCTGCTTGATTTCCGGGTGGTTATAGATCTCGCCATTATACGTGATCCATACGCTTTCATCCGGCGTGGCCATCGGCATGTGTCCGTCATACAAGCCTACAATCGATAACCGTCTCGATCCCAATCCCACATGGCCATCGGTAAAATAGCCTTCGTCGTCCGGGCCGCGATAACGGATGGCATCGGTCATGGTTTTCAGCAATTTGGCGTCGACCGGTCGCTGCCTGTCGAAGTAGATGAGTCCGCAAAATCCACACATCATATTTATAAATTCCGTTTTTATATTGATTTGGATAGGGACAGATTAAAGGGAGTTGGGGTTGGGGGGAAGGTGTGACGAACGCCGGGTGGGGAGTGTATTCATATTTCTCTCAACAATTCGATGAATGGTTGTACAATTGTTTAAAATACATATATCGGAGGCGATCATGAACGAGACAAAAGAATCGTTTGCTTTTGTTCCGGAATTCATTTCTTCGTCATCCCTGGATGTTCCCTCGATTCATGCGGATATCTCTACGCAAGAGATTGTACAGATCATTCGAGAAGGCAGGGAGAGAGGGATTTTGCATCATTTGGATCGTGAAGAGTGATATATAGTATAATGCCATCAGCTCGCAAGCGTTGGATGGTTATATCAGCGTTGCTCCGCTGGAAGAGGTTGAGGATTTTGATTACGAAGAGACGTTGCGGGGAATTCATGTGGAATTGGCGGGATTGAACGAGGAAGCGGCGAAACTGGCGAAGGCGATACAGAGGAATTTCGAGGAACTGGGGATATGAGCGACCTTTCTCCAAAAGAATCCAATACGGAAATCATTCTTTACCAAACGGAAGACGGCAAGACCAAAGTCCAGGTGCGGTTGGAAGATGAGACTGTCTGGTTGACGCAAGCCGCCGTTGCTGAACTGTATCAATCGACAAAACAGAATATAAGTCTACATATTAGAAATATTTATGCCGAGGGAGAATTGGATGAGAATTCAGTTGTCAAGCAATACTTGACAACTGCCGCCGATGGAAAACGGTACAAAACCAATTTTTACAACCTTGACATGATTTTGGCGATTGGGTATCGGGTGCGTTCGCATCGAGGTACCCAGTTTCGTCAATGGGCCACGGAGCGGTTGCGCGAGTATCTGGTCAAAGGCTTCACGATGGACGATGAGCGCTTGAAGGAAGGGCGCAACATCGGGGCGGACTATTTCGACGAGCTGCTGGAACGCATCCGCGATATCCGCGCGTCCGAGAAACGTTTCTATCAGAAAATCCGCGATATCTACAAATTATCCATCGATTACGATCCCAAGGCGGAGGAAACGCACGAATTTTTCCAGATCGTTCAGAACAAACTCCATTGGGCGGTTACCGGGAAAACCGCCGCCGAATTGATCGCCGAACGGGCCGACGCTTCCAAACCCAATATGGGACTTTCTTCGTGGAAAGGCGCGAAAGTTCGCAAGGGCGATGTGACGGTCGCCAAGAATTATCTGAATCAGAACGAGCTGGGAGAATTGAACCGAATTGTGGTCATGTACCTGGATTACGCGGAAGACCAGGCCAAGCGGCGCAGGGCTTTGCACATGCGCGACTGGCGTGAGAAACTCGACGCCTTTCTGCAATTCAACGAACGGGAAATTCTGGAAAACGCGGGGAACATATCGAAAGAGGTCGCTGACCGGCTGGCTTTGGATCAATACAAACGTTTCCACCATCACTGCCTTCAGTCGGAAGCCGAGCGGGAAAGCATTGCGGATGATGATGAACTCAAGCGCATCTTAAAGCGGATTGAGGGGAAGGATGTATCTGGAAAATGAAATTATGCAACTAGCAGCGGTCATGAAGAAAATTTTCGAACACCGGGAATATAAGACAAAATGCAATAAAATATATTCTGAGGCGAATACGAACCACTGATATTGGAGAATTCGATGAAAGCGATTGATATGGAAACCGTTATTGATTCCGACGGCAAATTGCCTGCTGCTTTTCATGAAGCGTTTGGCCGAAAAGCGCGCGTCATCGTCTTGTTTCAGGAAGAGAGCCCAATTGCCACTTCAGAAAATGAATCCGCTCGTTTGATGGAACTTGCCGGTAAAATCAATGCATTTCGGGACATAGAAGATACTTTGGCGTTTCAGCGAAATTTGCGGGATGAATGGACGCGGGGATAGTATCCATGACTGACGTACATTTTCTAATCGACACTCATATCTTCATTCTTCTATTCAACGATCGTTTAGCTGTAAGCCTCCCACAAGGAAAGTTTGGATGTTCCATTATCACAGAAATGGAATTGCGATCCTTTCCAAAACTAACCTTTGAGGAAGATACCTTTATATGTGAAAGGCTTGCCAAACTTACGATTTATGGAATCGATGATGCCATAAAGGAAAAAGCGATTCTTCTACGCCGCACCACTCGGCTTAAACTCCCGGATGCCATTATTGCGGCAACTGCTATCATCCATCATGCCATTCTGTTGACGAATGATAAGGAACTTCATGCCATACCGGAACTAAAATATTAGGAATTAGCATTGAAATCATGAGAAAATGCTAAAGATGAGGATTAAAGGGAAGGATGCATGGTGGTATGAGCTGGCGTTGGTGAAGCGGTTGGGGGTGGAACTCCATCAACAAAAGTATCTCAATATTGGGATGGTGGAAAAATAATGTGGATTATTCCTACAGACATTACGAGAAACAATTGCTTAGTACTGTTGGATTCGGAAAAGAAAATAACGGAAGAAGGATTAAAGCATTCGTCCACGAAACTGCTTCCTCCTGAAACAATATTGATGACAAGTCGGGCTTCAATTGGATTTTTTGGATTAATTGACATGGAAGTTTGCACGAATCAAGGATTCATTTCCATTATTCCTAAAAAAAAGAATTTAAGAATGTACCTTCTTCACAATTTGATTTCCAGACGTGATGAAATCGAATTACGAGCAAGCGGATCAACTTACAAAGAAATCAACAAAACAACGTTCAGAGAAAGGGGAATCGTAATTCCTGATGTCGTATTATTAGATTTATTCTATCAATTTTCATATGATACAATAAAACAAACAAGAATTTTAAAAAAACAAATACTCAAACTTAAACATACCCGTGATCTATTACTCCCCCGTTTAATGAACGGAGAGATCGCCGTATGAGCAGGGAAAAGAAAATCGTCATCATCGCCGGCCCCAACGGCGCGGGGAAAACCACCTTCGCGCAGGAATTTCTGCCCAACGAGGCGGGATGCCCGTTTTTCGTCAATGCGGATTTGATCGCCGCCGGTTTGTCTCCCTTCCAGCCAGATCAAGCCGTTCTGCGGGCGGGTCGGTTGATGCTCGATGAGATCAAAACGCACGTGCGGAAAGGGAATACTTTTGCATTCGAAACGACATTGAGTGGTAGAATGTATGCAAGGATGATTCCGGAATGGCGAGCGCTGGGATATCGGGTGAAACTGATCTTCTTGAGTTTGCCGAATGGGGAGATGGCGATTGCGCGTGTTCGTGAAAGAGTGGCCCAAGGCGGGCATTCCGTGCCGGAAGATATTATCAAGCGTCGTTTTAGCGCCGGATGGGAACATTTTCACATGATTTACAAAGTTCTTGTAAACGTATGGAAACATTACGATAATTCACAGGAAGAACCGGTTCTAATTGCGCAAGGAGAAAATGAATGAAGGAACAGACCAACCCAATCAAGGATGAGGATATGGAAAAAGTCGAAGCGGCTCTCCGGCGGGCAAGAATCAGAGCGCGGGAAACCGCAAAATTGAAGGGAACATCGCTCATCATCTTCAAAGATGGGCAAATCGTGAAACAGCGAGTGGATTGAACAATGAAATCTCAAATTTCTTTGATAGTTTAAGAAAAATCGTCCGATGAATCCATACGTCCCGCATACTCTCCCGTTGGAAGACTTGAACTGGAAGCGTTTCCGGCGGCTGATCGGTCCCGCCAATGCCGAACTGGCGCGCTATGACGGCATTTTGCTAGCGATGATCAATCCTTCCGTGCTGCTTTCCCCGCTGACCACGCAGGAAGCTGTGCTTTCCTCCCGCATCGAGGGGACGCGCGCGACGCTGCAAGAGGTGTTGGAATTCGAATGCAGCAAAGGCCGCAAACTCGAAGACAATCAAGACATCCATGAAATCATCAACTACCGTCAGGCGATGGGAGATGCGGTTCAGTCGCTGCACGAACGCCCGATCTGTTTAAACCTGCTGCGGGATATCCATTCCAAATTAATGGACAGTGTTCGCGGACAAAACCGGGCAAGAGGCGAGTTTCGGCGAATCCAAAATTTTATCGGGCGTCCCGGCGCAACCATCGAGAACGCAACCTACATCCCGCCCGATCCATCCCATGTAATGGATCACTTATCCAATCTCGAAAAGTACATTCATTACGATGAAGACGATAAGTTGGTGCAACTGGCTGTCATCCACGCCCAATTTGAAATCATTCACCCCTTCCTGGACGGCAACGGCAGAGTCGGACGAATTCTGATTCCGCTGTTTCTCTTCGAAAAGAAGCTCGTATCGAGCCCGATGTTTTATATGAGTGCCTATCTCGAAAACCATCGCGACGAATACTACGCCCGGCTTCTGGCGATCACGAAAGAGAACGACTGGGAAGGCTGGATCGAATATTTTTTGCAAGCCATCGTGGAACAGGCGAAAATAAATACAGAAAAAGCGCGCGCTATTCTGGATTTGTACGAACAAAAGAAAGAGAAAATCGCGAAATTGACAGCTTCAAAATATTCCATTCAAGTAGTTGACGCATTGTTTGACCGCCCGATTTTTCAGACGAGTGATTTTATTGAGCGATCAAAAATTCCCGCTCGTACCGCAAAACGTTTACTGAGAATTTTATTAGATGGTCAAATCCTTTATCTTCTGCAAGAAAAAAGTGGTAGCATATCAGCAACCTGGATGTTTAGAAAACTTTTTGCCATCGCTGAAGGACTTAGTGATCAAATTAATGAGTAGTTTTTCTGCCACAAAGCGGAAAAATTTGGCAGGCAGATAGATTTGTGGGTCATCTATATCACATAAATCCATTTGTGGGTCATGAAATTAAAAATATGACCCACAAATCCGTTTGTGGGTCATCCATATGCGGACGCCTATCATCATGCGTATGCGGCGTGAATCGGTTCCCACGAGATTCATTTGCTTGGTATTATTCTGATTTCTTTTCGCTTCCCGCATCGCTTCGCCAATTCCTTGAAATCAACTATAATTCCCACACGTTTGAATGGATCACGATACCCATTTCTTTTTTGCCGGATTTTTTTTGTCTGCATGATGTGATTCATGGAGGTTAAATCAATAGATTGATTGCTCGAATGAAATTCATTTGGCGGGAACGTGTACCCGCCGGCTTTAAATTTATAGTTATAATAAAAAATTGATCGATAATTCGACGAGAGAGGAAAATCGTACATGCCGAAACGCGAAGATATTTACAAAATCATGATTATCGGTTCGGGACCGATCGTGATCGGGCAAGCCTGCGAGTTCGATTATTCGGGGACGCAGGCGTGCAAAGCGCTGCGCAGTCTGGGATACGAGATCGTTTTGGTCAATTCCAACCCCGCCACCATCATGACGGATCCGGGAATGGCGGACGTGACGTATATCGAGCCGCTCGATTTGGAAACCATGACGAAGATTATCGAGAAAGAGCGGCCGGACGCGCTACTGCCGAATTTGGGCGGCCAGTCGGGCTTGAATCTATCGTCCGAATTGCACAAGGCGGGGGTGTTGGACAAATATGGCTGCAAAGTCATCGGCGTGCAGATCGACGCCATCGAACGCGGCGAAGACCGAACCGCCTTTAAAAATACCATGAACAAACTTGGCATCGACATGCCCCGCAGCCAGGCGGTGAACACGGTCGAAGACGCGGAGCGGGTTGCCGGGGATTTGGGGTATCCGGTGGTGATTCGTCCCGCTTACACGATGGGCGGAACCGGCGGCGGATTGGTATATAATGTCGAGGAATTGCGCGTGATTGCCAGTCGTGGGCTTGCGGCCAGTCTGATTCATCAAATTTTAGTGGAAGAATCGGTGCTGGGTTGGGAGGAATTGGAACTGGAAGTGGTGCGCGACGCCAAGAATCAGATGATCACCGTTTGTTTCATCGAAAACGTGGACGCCATGGGCGTGCACACCGGCGATTCCTACTGCACCGCGCCGATGTTGACGATCGATCCGGAATTGCAAAAGAAACTGCAGAAGTTTTCCTACGACATCGTCGAAGCGATTCAGGTGATCGGCGGGACGAACATTCAGTTCGCGCACGATCCCAAAACCGGGCGGGTGGTCGTGATTGAAATCAATCCCCGCACTTCGCGCTCGTCGGCGCTGGCGTCGAAGGCAACCGGTTTCCCGATTGCGTTGGTTTCATCCAAACTGGCCGGCGGATTGACGATGGACGAAATTCCTTACTGGCGCGACGGAACGTTGGAAAAATACACGCCTTCCGGCGATTACGTAGTGGTCAAGTTCGCGCGCTGGGCGTTCGAAAAATTTAAAGGCGCGCAGGACAAACTCGGCACGCAAATGCGCGCCGTCGGCGAAGTCATGTCCATCGGCAAAACGTATAAGGAAGCGTTCCAGAAATCGATTCGTTCGCTGGAAAACGGCCGGTACGGGCTTGGTTTCGTGAAGAATTTCAACAGCAAATCGCTGGAGGAATTGATGTCGCTGCTCAACGAACCGAGCAGCGACCGGCAGTTCATTATGTACGAAGCCTTGCGCAAAGGCGCGACGGTGGAAGCGCTGGGTGAAAAAACTTATATCAAAGCGTATTTCATCCAACAAATGAAAGAACTCGTCGAGTTGGAAGAAAAAATCCTCGCCTGCAAAGGCGGGGATTTTCCCGATGCGTTATTGATCCAAACGAAGAAAGACGGATTCGCCGATAAATATCTGGCAAAATTGCTGCATGTAACAGAAAAATCCATCCGTGACAGACGCATGGCGCTGGGCGTGGTGGAAGCGTGGGAGCCGGTGCCGGTTTCCGGCGTGGAAAACGCGGCGTATTATTTTTCCACGTACAACGCGCCGGATATCGTGCCGATCAGCGACCGAAAAAAAATCATGGTGCTTGGCGGCGGCCCCAACCGCATCGGGCAAGGGATCGAGTTCGATTATTGCTGCGTGCACGCCGCCTTTGCCGTGAAAGACGCCGGACTCGAAACGATCATGGTCAATTGCAATCCGGAAACGGTTTCCACCGATTACGATACGTCCGACAAACTGTATTTCGAGCCGCTTACGGTCGAAGATGTATTGAGTATTTATCAAAAAGAAAAACCGGAAGGCGTCATCGTGCAGTTCGGCGGGCAGACGCCGCTGAATATCGCGGCGGAATTGGAAGAGAACGGCGTCAGGATTCTCGGCACGTCGCCCGCGACGATTGAAATGGCAGAAGATCGCGATAAATTCCGCGGCATGATGGAGAAGTTGGGTATTCCCATGCCTGCCGCCTCCATGGCGACGAATCTCGAGGAAGGGCTTGCCGCCGCCGCGCGTATCGGGTATCCGTTGATGCTGCGTCCGTCGTTCGTGTTGGGCGGACGGGGGATGGAAGTGATTCACGATGAAAACATGCTGCGCAGTTACATCACCGAAGCGGTGGGCGTCACACCGGAGCGCCCGATTCTAATCGACAAATTTCTGGAAAACGCCATCGAGGCGGAAGCGGATGCGATTTCCGACGGAGCCGACGTGTTTATACCGGCGATCATGGAACATATCGAACTGGCGGGGATTCATTCCGGCGATTCGGCCTGCGTCATTCCGCCCATCAGTATTTCGCAACCACATCTCGATACGATTTCGGAATACACGCGGCGGATTGCGAAGGAAATGGGCGTGGTCGGATTGATGAACATTCAATACGCCATTGCCAACGATAAAGTGTATATTCTCGAGGCCAATCCGCGCGCCTCCCGCACGGTGCCGCTGGTTTCCAAGGTGTGCAATATTCCGATGGCGCACATCGCCACGCAGCTGATGTTGGGAAAGAAATTATCCGAACTGGGTTTGGAAAATCTCCCTATTCCGCATTACGGCGTGAAAGAAGCGGTGTTCCCGTTTTCCATGTTTCCCGAAGTGGATCCGGTGTTGGGGCCGGAAATGCGTTCGACCGGCGAAGTGTTGGGGATGGCCGACAACTTCGGCATGGCGTTTTATAAATCGCAGGCCGCCGCCAAGCAACTGCTGCCCACGGAGGGCGCCGTTCTCATTACGATTACGGATAAGCGTAATCCGATGGCGTTGCAAATGGCGAAAAAGTTCAATGAACTCGGTTTTACCATCAAGGCCACGCAGGGAACGCATCTGTTTTTACAAGAAAACGGCATCCGGTCGGAACTGATTCTGAAATTGCATGAAGGGCGTCCGAACATTGTCGACGGCATCAAGAATGGGGAGATTCATCTGGTTGTCAACACGCCGATGGGGCGGTTGGGACAGCACGATGATTCGTATATTCGTAAAAATGCGATCAAATACAAAATTCCGTATATCACCACCTTAACCGCGGCTCTGGCGACCGCGGAGGGAATCGCGGCGCGGAAGAAGAGCGAGATCGTGGTGAAATCGTTGCAAGAATATCACGCCGATATAAAGCATTAAAAAAAAACAGAACTCGTGTAAATTTTGGATTATTTTAAGAGGGCAAACCTTTGGGTTTGCCTCTTTTTTTCATGATCTCTGTCCGATTTCCTTTTTCGATAAGCGCTTGACATGCCATCGATTTTAATGTTTTAATTTTCAGGATCGCTCCATCCATATGATTGCAGGAGGATTATGATGCGGAAAAACCGATACCTACTCAGTATCCTGTTCATGTTCGCCGTTACGATTTCCCCTTTATTTGCGCAGAGTATTTTCGATTCCGAGGTTGATTTTCCGCAACTTGGCAATTTCAAGGAGCCTGGAAACGTGACCGTGAGCGGCTCCGGCGACAACGTCGTTTACACCCTGCAAGGCAACGGCAACGGTTTGGGCTATTCCGACGGCGCAGATGAAGGATTTTATGTGTATAAGGAACAAGCCGGGAGTTGGTCACTGCAGGGAAAAATGTCCTGGTTCGATCCGCAAGGTTTTGCGCCTTTCGGCAGCGCCGGTGTGATGATCCGGGAAAATCCGGAAGCGCCGAATTCACGACATTATTCGGTCATTACCAGAGCGAATGAAACGGGGGAAGGCACCGCCAGCCAGTATCGCAACCTGTTTGCGCTGGGCGGATTGCCCACGACGGAATTTGTCACCGCGGATGGGCAACCGGTGACCGTTCGGGATGATGGATTGTGGCTTCGCGCAACATACGTCGATCCACTCAATCTTTTTTACAGCGAATATTCGTTCGATGGAGCGGAATGGATTTTGGGTCATATTCAGGTGTTGCCTTGGAACGCGCCCTCGTTGGCCTATGGATTATTCATTGCGAATGACGAAGATATCGATTTTTATGCCTATGCGAAATTCACGAACGTTGCGTTCTCTTTCCCCCCACCGATTGCCAAACGTTCCCTTTCCCAAGCCTCATTCAAATCCGGCGACACGATCCTGGTTACTATCGATCTACTGAATTCGAGTGATTCCTCTGTCGACGTGACAATCAAGGAGACGATTCCCGCCGGTTGGACCGCTTCATCCATCAGCAACGGAGGCGCGGCGACGGATGGCGTAATCACATGGAATCTGCGCGGCGTTCCTTCCGGAAATGCGGCGCTGACATACGAGGTGACCGCTCCCGCTTTACCCGACAACCGCGCCGAATGGTCCGGATTTGTCGCAGGCAGTCTGCAAATTCAGGGCAAGAGCGGCCTGCTTTTGAGCGCGGGCGGTTTTGACCGTGTTCGCGATGACCTTCTGGTTCTCTACACATTTGACGAAGGCGGCGGCAATGTCGTACGCGATGTTTCCGAAGTGGGAGAGCCGCTGGATCTCACGATTCAAGACCCTTCGATGGTCGAATGGGGAACAGGAGTGTTGTCCGTGATCGGCGTAAACAAGATTAAAACCGGCGTTCCCGCAACCAAGATCATCGATCCCATTCTGGCATCGAACGAGATTACCATCGAAGCGTGGATTGCTCCCGCCACACTCCAACAAACCGGTCCGGCTCGAATCGTCACCCTTTCTTACAACGCGAGTTTGAGGAATTTTACGTTGGGACAGGCGGAAACCGCCTATCAGGTTCGTCTTCGCACGCCGGATACCGGCGACAATGGCGCGTACCCGAATTTGCAAAGTCCTCCGGGTGTGGTCACGACGGTTCTGACTCACGTCGTGTACACGCGCGACGATTATTGGTCCACGATTCTTTATATAAATAATGAAGTGATTGTGAATGATGACAACATTCTCGAAATCTCCGGCGAATATATCAACGGCGACATCGTCGGTTGGGATGCGAGTTATGAATTCGGGCTGGGAAATGAAATCAACGCCGATCGGCCCTGGTTGGGGGATTTGTATTTAGTGGCGATTTATAGCCGGGCGTTGACGGAAGACGAAGTGGCCCAAAATTTTGCCGCCGGCCCGAACCTCTCCGTCGATGTGGCGAACTGGTCGGTTTATTAGTTGGATTTCATTCTCGTATCCGGCGAAGTGAATGTTACCGTAAACATGGTTCCTTGGTTCTGCTTGGATACAACGGAAATCGTTCCTCCATGCATCTCAACCAACTCTTTCGCGATCGACAAGCCCAAACCGCTTCCCTTTGCAACGGTTTTCGATGCATTCGTGCGATAAAACCGCTCCCAAATCTTTTCGCATTCTTCCTTCGTCATGCCGATGCCGGAATCTTTGACAGAAAGCATGATTTGATCATCTTTTTGAGTAAGAGTTACATCGATGGTTCCACCTTCCGGCGTGTATTTGATTGCATTGCTGATCAGTTCACCCACAACGCGCTCCAGTTTTCCTGCATCCGCTTGCATAGTGACATCCGTTTCGGGATAGGCAAACAGTTGAATTCGCTTCTGCTCAGCCGCCGGTCTATTTTCATTTATAATATTTTCGACAAGCGTCCGGATCGGCACGTTTGACTTCTCCAATACCATCATTCCCGATTCGATGCGGGAGAGGTCGAGCACATCGTTAACCAAATCCGTCAGGCGGTCGACAGATTTGACAGCGCGGTTCATGATTTTTTCCTGTTTTTCGGTCAAGGCTCCGGCGATGCCTAAAATGAGGTTGTCGAGGCTACCTTTGATGGCGGTGAGGGGGGTGCGCAGGTCGTGGGAGGCTTGGGAGACGAAGGCGGATTTCATTTTGTCGAATTCACGCAGTTCCGCGTTGGCCTGTTCCAATTCTTCCGTCCGGCGAGCCACCCGATCTTCCAATTCGAGGTTTAAGGTTTCCAATGCGCGGTTGGTTTTGGCAAACCGGTAGGCCAAAGAAACCGACATACAGATCACAATCACCAGATTGGCCCAAAACCATTCCAATCCCATCATATTATCAGGGACATTGTTAAACAGTTGAGTTAACTGCCATATATGGATACAAACCAGGCAAAGTACGCCGGGGGGAATGAACCAGGTATCCGGACTTCGCCGATGGAAAATCTTCCATGCTATGCGAAGATATTCCGCATAAATTACAATCACAAAAACGAGATAGATGTGTAAAGAATTCAATTGGGGGAGGACCAGTAAATTCCATTGTGCATAAATCATCAATGCGATAATCGACAGACCACCGATCAAAATCCACGTTATTTTGGGGAAACGGGGATAATATAAAGAATACAAAAATAAAAGCAGGCAAGCGTGATGAAACGAGTTGATTTGGATTATCCACATTCCTAATTCATGCGCATAGGGATATTGGAAATGATAATCGAATGAAGGCGACAACTGTAACGTGCCAATCATGCTAAGCAAATACAACGCATAATAGAGATTCTCACGTAGACGCGGGAAAAAGCAATAAAGCGACAAATGAAGAAGAATCATGGCTAACGGAACCGATAAAAATAAGGTGTAATAAAAAACCGTTGAAAGCATTGCCGGAAGAGATAATTCCCCTCGAATCATGCTATCCTGGCCAAAGATCGGAAGCGATTCAATCTCGCCATATAAAGGAACAGATTTGGCGGGATCGGCCGGCGCTTTGAGGTTGTAGTGAAGCACAATCATCCCCGACGAGATGAAGGTATTCCATACGATTTTATCCTCGATCCTTTTACCATCATGGCTAATATCGGATGACTCCCAGCCTGCAGGAATCGTTTCCTGGATCATGATAGAACGCGGTTCTTTTTCAAAATTATGAATTTTCAAAACCACATTGACAGTTTGGAATGGGATATAATGGGAAGTGGACATGCAGCGAACAGCGGTTGGAGGCGGAAGGGAAAATCGTATTTCGGAAAATCGGCCTTTGGCCAGCTGATCGTCTTCCATACAATTCGTAACGGCTAATCCATATCCCAATGAATCATTTCTAGAACAAGGATAGACTTGAAGAAGATTCCAGTTTTGACCATCCACCGACCACTCACAGTAAAAAAGTTGTTCGGTAACAATGCGAGTGATGCGAAGGTACAACGGCTTTCCCGGAGAGGGATGATTGGTTATCTTGTAGAGGAATAATGCTTCTTCCCCTTTCCACGAACGGCAAATTGCCTGTATCGAATCACCAATTTCCTTTTGGATGCCGCCGAGCAATGTAATGAAATAAAAAGGAGAATCAGCAGCTGTAGGATTTTCCCGGATCATCAAACCGGCTTTAGACCATGGATTTTCCTGCTGCCCTTTATCCAAAAAAAGCACCTTGGCGCTGAAACTCAAAGAGCCGGAACGCTCGGTATACACATAAAATCCTTCGTCAGGACTGTCATAAATATCACCACCACCCCCATACACATCATAAGCAAAGTCGTTGTTCACCACCTGTATTTCGACTTTCCCAGATTTTTTGTATGGCGCCCACGTTTCAGGTGAATCCACTCCCCATCCCCAATCGGCGGTGGCATCGAAGATACCGAGAGGCGCCGCTTCTCTTTCCTGAGAATGGGAAAGTAATGGGAATGTCAGAATAAGCAGTGAGATTAGAATTTTATGCATAAGATAGTTCCTTTGCTGGTAATGACAAAATGAAAATCGTTCCCTCTCCTTGTTTGCTTTCCACGTTTATCGTCCCTCCATGCATCTCCACCAACTCCTTCGCAATCGACAAGCCCAATCCACTTCCCTTCGCGAACGTTTTTGATGCGTTCGTCCGATAAAACCGCTCCCAAATCTTCTCACATTCTACCTTCGTCATGCCGATACCAGAATCTTTAACGGATAGGGTGATTTGATCCTCAGTTTTGGTAAGAGTGACATCTACACTCCCACCCTCCGGTGTGTATTTGATCGCATTGCTGATCAATTCACCTACAACCCGTTCAAGTTTCCCCGCATCAGCGTGGATGATCGCATTGGTTTCAAGATTCGCGGACAATTGAATGCGCTTCTGTTCAGCAGCCGGTTTATCTTCATTGATAATATTTTCAACCAGCGTCTTGATCGGCACGTTTGACTTCTCCAGCACCATCCGTCCCGATTCAATCCGCGAAAGATCGAGTACATCGTTGACCAAATCCGTCAGGCGGTCCACGGATTTGACGGCGCGGGTCATGATTTTTTCCTGTTTTTCGGTTAAAACTCCGGCAATGCCTAAAATGAGGTTGTCGAGGCTGCCTTTGATGGCGGTGAGGGGGGTGCGGAGGTCGTGGGAGGCTTGAGAGACGAAGGCGGATTTCATTTTATCGAGTTCCAGGAGCTGCGCGTTGGCGTGTTGCAGCTCGGCATTCGCCTGATTCAAATATTCGTTGGCGGTGTTCAGTTCCTCATTGGCTTCGGACAGCTCTTGTGTGCGTTGCTCGACGCGCTCTTCCAATTTGACATTCAACTGCTCCAATTCCCGATAGGTTCCGGCAAAACGATAGGAAAGGTAAATCGAGACGGACAGAAAGAAAACGATTTGAATCCAAAAATTGATCAAGGGAATGCCTATGAATGCGCTTGTGCCTGGGACCAAATGAAAGATGGAAAAAAAAGTCCATAGACTGATCAGAATGTACAACAATACGCCGAACATGATAATCCGAGTGCCTTCTTTAGCGGCACATAACTCCTTAACGACAACCCGCAGACATTCTCCATAACCCACGATCAAAAAAATAATCAGACCGGGTGCATAATAGGGGACCTCGAATTGTCTGAAATGAATGAGAAAAATGAACAAAAGGGAAAAGAAAACGCTGCCGCATAAGAAATACCAAAAATGAAAGAGAATGCGGCGATACGTCAGTGAATATAAAAATAAAATAAGAAGGGTTGCCGTAAACGACCAACTGATCATCAACAACAAGTAATCGTTTGCGGTTGGGTAATGGATACTGTTTTGGAATGTATAGGAGGAAATAGCGGTATTCCCGAGATAAATGGCATAAAACAAATGTTCTTTCATCGCCGGCGCCAGAAGAAAAAGAGTGAGATGCATCAGCAGCATGACGACGGGGATGGCGATAATAATCATCCATTGGTTGGATAAGGAAAGATAGGTTTTCTCCTCCATTCGCAATCTCCGTACATACCGGTCCCCCTGCGTTTCCATTCCATTTATGTTTCCGGAGAGGGACAAATCCACGTCGGTATTCGCCGGCGAATAGAGAAGATAGCGGAGCGCCATGGTTCCCGGCTCTGCGGTCAAAGACCAGGTGATTGTTCCCTTGTCGAGGATTCCGCCGTCGCTGATCGAATCGGCCATCCATCCTTTCGGCAGGTTTTCCTGAATCGTGAAGCGTTGCACTTCCGACTTGAGATTGTGGATGGTGACAACCACTTCCTGTACATCTCCCGGATAAAACGAATCCGCCGCAATCATCCGTTCCGCAAAACAAGAGGGAGAATCGATGGATACCTCGGAGATCCGGACATGCGCCGGAGACGAGGCAAACTCGTTGCCGGTGACAAAAAATCCATACGCGACGGAATCGCGCATGGCAAAAATCATGCGATGAAGAGCATTCCATGTCTTTCCGTCAGCCGACCATTCGGAAAAGAACAGATTTTGGGAAGCGATTCGGGTCATGCGAAGATACACGAATGTCATGGAGGGAAGCGAACGAGATAATAAAAGAGATTCCCGTCTCACTTGCACCGTCAAATCCGATTGCGGTAAGCGCCAAAGCGGACTTATCCCATAGAAAGTAGTCATCTCTTCGAAAAGAGCGCGCGAAGATATGGCATACAAAGCGGAATTCGGCTCGTCGGCATATTCCCGAACGATGATGCCGAAAAAAGTCTGCGCTAATTCAGAAATACTTTTTTGATAATCCAACTCCACTCTTGCGGACAACGTCCAGGAACCGGAGCGCTGCGTATAAACAAAAAAACCTTCTTCCAAATCCTGCGCTGTGTTTCTATCGCGCAATATGTGATTGTAATTTTTACTCTTGCCGAATAGATCATAGGCGACACCGTGGTCCGTCCGATTCGTTTTGACAAAACCGATGGGTTTTTCTCCGGGAGAAAAATCTCTTTTGCTGGTCCAAATGGCGGTTGCGTCGAAGATGCCAAAATTCGATCCGGCTGCCTGCGCGAAGCTGAAGCCAGTTGGGATCAGAATAATTATTGGAATAAGGGCAATGGAAAAAACAATGCGGCTGCGAATGGATTGAGACATCTCTTTCCCCTTCGGCAAATGACACGGCATGAAAGTTCCATCCGATTATCCACAAAACCATGGATTGAGTCTATAGCCGTATTCGTACTATTACTATAAAGAAGCATGTATGGAAGAAGGTGTTTCAAGACATATTCAACGAATGGAAATGAATGTATTGTAGAAAGGCAGGAGTCCTGTGGGATGAATTTGTCGATCCATCTAATCGGTGGAACCAACCACATGACTTGTCTAACAAACTGATGACAAGGCTGATGAGAACATCATGGTTTCAAAAGCGTTTACGTTGATTGAGTTATTGATTGTGGTGGCGATCATCGGGATTCTCGCGGCTATCGCAGTTCCCAATTTTCTCAACGCGCAGCTGCGCGCGACCCTGGCGCGCACGCGGGCGGATCAGAATGCGACAGCCAGCGCGTTGGACATGTATCGCATCGATTACAACGCCTATCTTCCGCATCACTATCACGCGGAAGGAAATCCGTGGACCAATTATCGGTATCTGACCACACCAGTGGCCTATATCGCGCATGAATTGGAAGATCCTTTTTCCGTGAAAGGCGTGCAGGCGGCGCGGCGGGACTCCGGCAAAGGTCCTTTTCCGATATTTTGCTACAAACCTGGCCAGGTGTTCAACGATCATCCGGCTTTTTACGATCGCAATCCCGATGACATCCCCACCATCGCTTTCGGCATTTACAGTTATGGGCCGGATATGGATTGGGACGATAGTTTCGTCTATTTCGATGTAACCAACGGTTTGCGCAGCGACGGCGACGTGTCCAAATTCGGGGGCGCCATATCCGGCTGGTATCAACGCACCCGATGATGCTTTTCTTTTTTGGGGGTTCTGGCTATCCTATTTGTCACAACCTTCATGGGAAAGGAGATCGTAAAATCTCATGGATCAAAAAATGAATAACGCCTTAAACGATCAGATCAACGCCGAATTGTTTTCCTCGTATTTGTATTTATCGATGTCGGCCTATTTTGAATCGGTCAATTTGTCCGGTTTTGCCGGCTGGATGCGCGCGCAGGCGCAGGAAGAACTGCTGCACGTTTCGAAATTCTTCAAATATATCAATGATCGCAACGGACGAGTAGTTTTAAAGGCCATCGAGGAGCCGCAGAAAGACTGGGCTTCTCCCCTCGCCGCTTTCGAAGACGCCTATGCGCATGAACAGAAAGTGACCAAACTGATCAACGATCTGGTGGATCTGGCCCTCAGCATGAAAGATCACACCACCAACTCCTTCCTGCAGTGGTTCGTCACCGAACAGATCGAGGAAGAGGCCACCGCCAGCCAAATCGTCGACCAGCTGAAACTCATCGGCGACGCGCGTAGCGGCCTCTTCATGCTCAACAAGGAACTGGGAGCGAGAACCTTTACAGCAGCGGCTGACGCCGAGTGACATTGGATTTCCGATTTGCGTTAGAACATACCTCGTAGGGGCGGTTCGCGAACCGCCCCTACGATTTCATTGCCAAATAGTCTTGATCATTTTATATGGAGGGAATCAACCATGCTGGAAATCCGACATGCCGATCCCGCGGATTGGCCGGTGATCGTCGAATTCAACGCCGCGATGGCGATGGAAACGGAACGTCTCAAGCTGGATCGCGGGTGTTTGTCCACCGGCGTTCGCGCAACGCTGTCCGATCGCGCGAAAGGATGGTATTACCTCGCCGTGGATGACGATGTGGTGGTGGGGCAAACCATGATCACGCTGGAATGGAGCGATTGGCGCAATGGCTATTGGTGGTGGATCCAAAGCGTCTACGTCCTGCCGGATTGGCGCAGGAAAGGCGTGTTTCGCGCGTTGTACGAAACCATCGCCGAAGAGGCGAAACAGGCGGGAAACGCGGTGGGGCTTCGCTTGTATGTCGATCGTGAGAATCATAAAGCGCAGGAGACGTATGTCAAATTAGGAATGAGCGCTTCCTATTATCAGTTTTACGAAAAAGCATTTCACTAAAAATATAGCGCCGACATCTTGCCGGCTTTCTTAGAGGATGTGTGAAAAGTCCGAAAAAATGAGGTAACTTCCCCTCCCCAATCCTCCCCGTCAACGGAGAGGGAGCCACTTATCCCCCGTTGACGGGGGATTATAGAGGGTAAGATAATCCTTTTCACACACGCTTTTAGGAGTTCCGATTTAATGGTTACGATATATTTTTCGAATTTTTTCCCTTAACGATTTGTTGCTCAAGGTGGATTTCTTGTCTCACCAATTCGATTTTAACCTTGCATTCTCACTGTTCCATCCCCAAAATTATACCGTTATATGTAAAATACAAATGAAGTGGAGGCAGGTAGGTAACCGCCTGATCTCATGATACAATACACCTGCGAAAAAGAGAACACGAATCAACGGATTATCTTTTTCCGGTGCAATGATTTGAATATCCTATGGAGGAGACACATGAAATTGACGGCTTTTACTCTGATCGAACTCTTAATCGTCGTCGCCATCATCGGAATTCTTGCCGCCATCGCCGTACCGAATTTCATGAACGCGCAGATACGCGCGAAGATCGCGCGTTCGCAAGCGGACGCGCAAGCCATCGGCACGGCTCTGGAAATGTATAAAATGGACACCAATGAGTTCCCGCCGGATGCGCGTTCGGGGGTGTATGTCCATTTCTCTCTGCGATGGGGAAACGAGCCTTCCGCCGGAAGACATCTCACGACGCCGATCGCCTACATGGCTTCGATTCCTGCTGATCCCTTTAACAGCCTGGCCGCCTGGGAAGGGTGGACGCCGTTCGGCAACGCCAAGGACACCGACGAGAAGGGGATGTATTTTCTCAACCGCAAATATAACGAGGGAGTCAATTCCTGGGAGCCGGGGCTCCCCTTCGCCCATTTGTTTCGGGGAGCGCATTGGCATATCTATTCAATCGGTCCTTCCGTGATGTACGGATGGCGGGCGGAATTGACCGCCTGCTGGCTGGTGCCGTACGAAGCCTCCAACGGTCTCACCAGCCGCGGTGGGATCTGGCGTATCGGGTGAAATCGTTGCGAAGGAGTCGTTTTTTAATCCAAAAACCACGTACGCAACCAACTGCACATCCCGCATTCAGTGGTCGTCCTTTATTTTTTGCATGATCATATTACGTGATGGATGTAGGTATGTAATTATATGGCGAGAAAAACAGTTACTGGAAAATTATGAGGTATGCTGATGAGTGTTGAACAACTCAAAGAAGAAGTCCTTCGGCAAAGCCCGGAAATTCGCGCTTATCTGGCTCGTGAACTGCTGGCCAGTCTGGATGCAATGAGTGCAATGGAAATTGATCAATTATGGATAGATGAAGCCATTCAGCGTGACGAGGAACTGGATAGTGGAACAGCTCATGCAATCCCGGCAAATGAAGTGCTGGTTCGCGCGCGAGAACATCGGAAATGAATCGGCGCATCTCTTTCCATGAAGCCGCCGAAATCGAAATCAACGAAGCTGCCGATTTCTATGATCGAGAAAGTCCTCGTTTGGGTAGTGCTTTCCTTGACGAAGTGCAACAAGTAATGGAGAGCATATCTCGCTACCCAAATGCTGCACCGCTGATTCAAGGACGCGTCAGAAAAAAAATCTTGATTAATTTTCCATATTCATTGATCTATTCGGTCCGTACTCATGAAATCAGGATACTTGCCGTGGCTCATCAGAAAAGGCGTCCATTTTATTGGAGGAGCCGCCGATAAAGAGACCTTCGGCGTCCCTTCGAATCACCATATTTCCAACATCCGATCAATCGCTTTCCGCGCTCGTTCGGCTATCTCTTCATCCACGTTCACTTCATAGACCTCATGTTCAAGGCTGTAGAGGATTTTTTCCAGCGTGATTTTGCGCATGTGCTGGCAGAATAGGTTGCAGGAGCGTACGAATTCGACGTGCGGGTATTCGCTGGCGAGATTGGCTGCCATTTCACATTCGGTGGCCAGGAAAACTCGTTTCAAATGGGGATGGTCGGCAATATATTTCGCCATTTGCGATGTGCTGCCGTAATAATCCGCCTCTGCGATCACTTCCGGTCGGCATTCCCAATGAACCAGAATGGCCGCTTCTTCGCTGTGTTTGGGGATGTCGTATTGCAGGCGGATATCCCGCAGATGTTCGACTTTGAATTGCTCGTGCACTTCACAGCGTCCGAAATTCTCGTCGTACTTGCCGGGATAGATCAAGTCGATGCCCTGTTTCTCCACATCGTGCTGCAAGTTGGCGCCCATGAGCGAATCCGGAAAGAAGATGACCTGATTTGAGTTGAATGTTTTACTGGCGTGAAGCACAACGTCCAATCCGTTCGCGGAGGTGCAGCAATAGTCGCTTTCTGCTTTGATATCCGCATAACTGTTGACGTAGGTTACGACTGGAGCATGAGGGAACCGACGGCGATATTCGAGAACATCCTTGGCTTTGAATGGCTCTGCCAGGCTACAGCCTGCCGTCGCGTCGGCGATCAGTACTTTCTTGTCCGGGCTTAGGATTTTGGCGGTCTCCGCCATGAACATCACGCCGTCGAATAGAATAATCGGCTTATCGGACTGGGCGGCGTAGCGGCTGAGCGCCAGCGAATCGCCTCTCTCTTTCTCGCCGGATAGTTGATAGACGAGGGGTTCCATATAATTATGCCCTAAAATCAGGACATTTTTTTCTTCCCGTAGCTCGAGAATGCGGGCGATGATGTCTTTCTTCGCCAGAAATTCGAGATGTTGATCGGGTTGGGATTGTAACGTTTGTTCAATTTGTTCCAGCTGAGCGCTCATCTGTCTCTCCGAAGTGCTAATTTGCGTGTCAGGCGTTCATTTTATCGCGGTTTCCGCGGTTTGGAAAATGCTTCATCCTTCTATTTCCCTACTCCAATAATATAGTTCAATCGATTTTTTATACAACGCGCTTGTTGAGTTAAGAATGGGGAAAATAACATGGATGAGTGCAGACAGAAAGTAATACAAGCAGTTTGGGATCGAAAATTCTAAACGGCGCTTGCAAAAAGGAAACAACCACAGATCGATTGGCTTCATGAAGAAGCAGCTGGGGAAGATATTCATGCGTATCAATCACTCGGAATGTTTTCATTGGGAATGCTTTCTTCGTACAATGTATCCGGACAAAAGTCCTGGCCATTCTTCCATTGAACGCTTCCGAGAATCGGCGGGACGGAATTGAAGAGGCTTTTTGTCCCGTCGCCGCTTGCGAAGCGTCATCCAGGACTTGATGTATATGGCGGGTCGGCTGATCTCACATGCGCGGCGATTCGTTTTGTCTTTCGGTCGTTGGAATCCTTGGTATCCCGTCTGGCGTCGCATCTATGAACGGATTGTGAATGCCGGCGACCGACAAGGCCGGCCGGCTGAGAATGGGTAAGAAAAAATCCGTTTGGGAAGTGAATCGGGGCGTTTGGAAAGGCGAGGTGTGTCTGGAAATAAGGGGTATCGTAGCGGCAAACTGGCTTTTCCCGCAGAAACTGCTTAAATCCCCGTCGCGTTCGAAAAAAGAATGGGATTCAATCTTTATAAGATCGCTTTTGAACTATAATTGCTCAATGTAAGTTTTGATATGGTTTTCATATTTATAGTTCACGGATTCAGGTACAAATAATATTGAATGAGATGCTTATTGGAATCTTCTGTCAATTTAAGAAATAGGGTATAGTGTCTGTAATTCGGCTTAAAGATCAAGTAACCCTGATGTATTCTTTTTTTTCCACAAGTGAGAGATCGTTGTGATATCTCAACAACACAAGAAAGGATCAAAAACTCATGAAACGGTCAATCGAACAGGTAATACTGACAATCGCAATGGCCGGGATTGTATTTTCAGTCTCGTCGGCGCAAACCGAGGATCTGCCCTGGGAGAGGGAGATTCCACTACGGGAGGCTGCCCAATCCGTTTGTATTGAGAATATTCTAAATCCTACAGATCCGCTTCCTGACTGGAATTGTTATCCTCTTGGCAAAGCAATGACAATCAACAACCTGAAAATGCGGACAACCCTTTGGGGCCCACCGGAACGGATTACGATCAGCCTGACCAAAAATAACGTATGGGACCGGCGGATCAACACGCGCGGCCTGGAAGCCCCGGCCTTGCAGGAAATCATCGACGGAGCCTATTCCCCCACCAACAAGGACTATGAGGGTAAACACCCCGAAACGCAACGCCCTAATCGCTACGGTTATTTGCTCAAGGAGGGCGGTTTATACGATCCCTATCGAGAACCCATCGAATATCCAATGCCTTGTTTGAAACCAGTTGGACAGATCATTCTAGGAATGGAACCATTTGTAGGAGCCAAGGCACCGACAGTAACTCAACACTGTGCCAACGGTATCGTGGAATTGGAGGTAACCAAGGGAAATAACAAAGCGAGCCTGCAATATATCTTGGGGATGACAAGCAACCTTTATGCTATTCGAGGCAAGTTTTCGGGTATGAATGAACCGATCTGGTTGCGGCTCTATCGCCATCGCGACACGTCTCATTTGAAATACATGAGCGAAGATGGAAAGACATATACCAAGCCAGGAACCGAAGCCGATCGCGCGTTTAATTACCCGATGGATCCACCGACCAGCGGGAAAGATGGGCGGTATTTCTGGATACGCCAGCAGATGCCGCCGGAAAAGACGTTCCCGCAAGGCTTTGAATACGTGTTGATGGGGCTGATCCTCACTCCGGGCAAAGTGGAAATTGAAGCGGTGGAAGGCAAAACCAGATTGGGCACTCCACCGCCTGACGAGCGGATCGCCAACGCTCCAGGAGCCGCCGCTACAGTGACGTTCCCGCCGGAGAATAAACTGGAAGCGTTAGTCACGATTGTGACGACCATGGATGGCCCGGATGTTCTCGCCCTGGCCAGGCAATGTCTTGCCGAGGCGGAGGCAGCTGGATTCGATGGCGTGCTCCGGGAGAATACGCAGTGGTGGAACTCCTATTACGACAAGCGGGAAAACGGCCGGGTGTTTAGAGGCCTAACGGGCGCCACGTGCACCGAAGACATCATGAGTCTCTATCGTAGTTATGCTGACGGACATGGCGGCGGGCACCCATACCGATATGCAGAAGTATGAATGCAGCGCCATGTACGTGCATCCAGAACGGGATTCTCAGCTCTGGAGCAGCGCTCCGTGCTATAACGAAGTTTTTACCAGCAACCGTTTCGTCCGCAACTGGGCCGACAACCAGCAAATGTGGAAGCAGCTTGTGTGGCATTGGATGCCGGGCGGGAAGGACAATGCCATAAACCTGTTCGGGATGCCCGGGATGGCTATTCTTCACGGATATCAGCCTCCGGTTAAACCGGATAAAATCGTCCACACCACTCTGACGCTTGAGTTTTGCCTGGAGACGATGGCGCAGATCGTCAAGCCGGTCTGGGATGAATGG
>QZKN01000145.1 GCA_003598175.1 Candidatus Omnitrophota bacterium | reverse complement strand
AAAAAAGGGTAAAAGATACGCTGGAACCGACTGAATTTCAATCGGTTATAGCGTCTATTTCTTTTGAAATTATTGAAATCGTGATAAAGTCACGCTAGATATTCTGCTTGAAAAGAAAGAGGAACGTCAATCGATGGCGCACACAAACAACGTTCAACCGACGCTCAATGACATCGTCGCCTTATGCAAGCGGAGAGGATTTATCTTTCCGTCCAGCGAGATTTACGGCGGATTCGCCGCTTCGTGGGATTATGGCCCTCTCGGCGTGGAACTGAAGAACAACGTCAAACAGTTATGGTGGCGGGATGTGGTCACCAATTCGGACAACGTCGTGGGAATGGACGGGGCAATCACGACCCATCCACGAGTATGGGAAGCGTCGGGGCATGTCGAAGGCTTTCACGATCCGATGGTGGATTGCAAGACCTGCGGTCATCGCTTTCGCGCCGATAAACTGGACGAAGAGACCTGTCCGAACAAACCCAGCAAAAAAGTCAGCGAGTGCGGCGGCGAATTGACCGATGTGCGTAATTTCAACCTGATGTTCAAACTGCACTGGGGGCCGGTGGAGGATTCCGCAAACATCACCTATCTGCGGCCGGAAACCTGCCAGACTATTTTCCCGAATTTCAAGAATATATTGACGGTTTCGCGGATGCGAGTGCCGTTCGGGATCGCACAGGTCGGGAAGTCGTTCCGCAATGAGATCACCACGAAATCGTTCATTTTCCGCCAGCGCGAATTCGAACAGATGGAGCTGGAATTCTTCTCACATCCGGATGAGGCAAAAAAATGGTTCGAGTATTGGCTCGAAAGACGAAAAAAATGGTATATCGGCATCGGCGTCCGGGAAGAAAATCTACGCATGCGGCAACACGATGCGGATGAACTGGCGCATTATGCGGATGATTGTTACGACGTGGAATACAAATTTCCGATGGGATGGAGCGAATTGGAGGGAATCGCCAACCGCACCAATTACGATCTGACGCGGCATATGGAATTTTCCAAGAAGGATTTATCGTACCGCGACGACATCACGGGGGAAAAGTATATTCCTTACGTCATCGAATCGTCGGCGGGGGTGGACCGCACCATTTTGGTCTTGTTGAGCGACGCCTACGACATCGATCAGGCCCCCAACGACAAAGGCGAAATGGAAGAGCGGCTGGTGCTGCGTTTTTCGCCGCAAGTCGCGCCGGTTTCCGTGGCGGTGTTTCCTTTATTCAAAAAACCCAATCTCGTCGAGATTGCCCGGAAAATCGAAAGCGACCTGCGCGGGCCCTATCGCACAATGTACGATGAAACCGGCAATATCGGCAAGCGCTATCGCCGCCAGGATGAAATCGGCACGCCGCTGTGCATCACCGTTGATTATGATTCCCTTGACGATCACGCAGTGACCATTCGTAACCGCGATTCGATGGAGCAGGTGCGCGTCGGCATCGATCAAATTCACCAGGCGGTGGCGGATCAAATGAAGTCGATGTGTTCGTCCATTTGATGGTTGTCGGTAAGCGCCCGGTTCCGTTTCATTTTTAAAGTCCTGCCGGCAAAAAGTCGGTTTCAATTTTGAAACCGTCCCATATTGTGCAGACAGGATGTCCGCACCACAATTTTTGACTTTTTGCCGGGGCATCCATACTAATTCGGTTTTTTTTCCCCTTTCCATTTTCCCGTTGCCGGATATATAGTGTTTCACAAGTCCATGATGGAAAGGAAATTTTAACAATGAAGAAACATTCGGCGTTTACATTGATCGAGTTGTTGATCGTTGTGGCCATCATCGGCATCCTGGCCGCCATCGCTGTCCCCAATTTTTTGAATGCCCAACTCCGCGCCAAAATTGGGCGGGTGCAGTCGGAATTTAAAACGGTCAGTACTGCCTTCGAAATGTATCGCATGGATCAAGGCGGACGGCTTCCGGACGCCTGGACGATCGGCGGATGGTATGTAGCCTGGAAATGTTTCACTACCCCGGTGGCTTATCTCCCCACGGTTCCCATCGATATCTTCCAGCCAACGCAACCGGAATTATACGTAAACGGGCACAATTATTACGAGTTTGTGGAAGCAAACAAAGGGACGCCCGGAATCGGAAAGGATTATGCCGTTGCCAGTCTGGGACCGGATTTTGAAGACGACACCTTATCGTTCGCGACCTATCCGAATTCAAACAAATGGGTTTCGTACGCCGCCACAAACGGCCTCATCAGCGACGGCGACATTCTTTTTGAAACGCATCCGGGATTGAATCCGGTGCGGTGGTAAAAACACCCAAAGCGATCTAACATAATAAATAAATCAATCCCTCCCACTTGAATCATTGGATTCGTTTACTTGTTTTTTTTCGTGAAGCCCGGGCCATTCGATGCGCGGCGATGTTTTTGGGATGGATAATATCTTTTTCAATGGATTCATCCGACACCTCTTCTTCCAGCTCCTTCAAATCCTCTTCATCCAATAAATCAACAAACTTGTCGAGTGCATCGTACACTTTCTCGGGAACGGTATTCGTCGTGATTTCTTCCGTATGTTCCGGTTCGAGAGCGGTGAGAAAGCGGGGAGAATGAATGGAACTTTTGCTGATGTCATTTTTTATCAAATAATCGTTCGCCCCCAATTTCAATGCGATTTTCACGGTTCGTTCCTTATTGTCCCCCGTCAGCATGACAATACGAATATCTTGATCAATCTCGCGAATGAAACGCAGCACCGTCAAGCCGCTGCCCTTTGGCATCCCAATGTCCAACAGCACGATATCGGGTTTGGTTTCCATGAAGAGGGTCAACGACTGGTAACCGGTCTTCGCTTCTCCGGCGATTTCATAACCGTGCTGTTTCAATTTCGCTTTCAACAGGAACCGGCAATCCGCATCGTCTTCACAAATCAATACTCGTTTGGGTTTGTCATCCATCGCGTCGCTCCGATTAAAAACTCACGTTGAATTGATATCGATGAATGCTATCATGGTACCATATTTATGCCATTTCGGCTATAGATTGCAAAAAAATGTTCCCAAATGACCATACATACGAATTCCATTCCCCTATCCCATCGTAGCCAATCGGCAACAACGCGGGATGAAAATCATAGTGGTGCGAGCAGGATGCCCGCGCTCCTGTTTTTTCGGAGAAATTTGGATACGTGGTTTCAAACTCACTTGATGGAGGTTTGCTCACAAATGGTAAGGCGGTTAATCCTATTACTATTAAAGATCATTTCTGCCGGATTTATTTTTTCTTCTTTCCCTTGCATTTCTCTTTTTGTTTGCATTTCTCGCACTTGCCTTTACACTTCCCCATCCGATTTTCTCCTGTTCAGCGATGCCTCATAAAATTTGTGGTGCGGACATCCTGTCTGCACAATGTATTGTTGTTGAAAAGATGGAATCACAACCATCGACGGCGGTATGATGCCCGCAACAGGTTTTTTTCCGACTCGCCAATAATCAGTTTCTTGAAGATTATACAATCTCAGAGCCATCAGAAACGCAAGGAAACACCTGCTCGCACTGTCTGATTATCTTGTTATCCAAACGGTTTGGATTGGAATTCAACGGGAATTTGCTTTCCTCATCCGGTTCTGACGCGCCGGTAGAAAGTCGGATAAAATTTTGGAACCGACACATATTGTGGTATTAATCCATAACCTGCCACTATATATAGTGCAGACCGGAGGTCCGCACCACAATAGTTGACTTTTTGCCGGGGCATCCGGCGCTGGCTTTCCGCCGTATCGATTTTTTAATGAAATTTACAATCGCACTCATCCCTGCCTTTTAAAAAAACACTCTCACCTCCCCCGGCAAAAGCTGGCGTTATCCGTTGAAAAATACAAAAGTGGTCAGACTCTTTTTTTCGAGGGCGCTTTTGCTTCCTTTCGACTCGACTGAACCGTTTTTTATTCTCGATATCGAGTTGTTATCACTGTTTGCTTCTTTTTTGTGCAATGAAAAACGCGCTGGCAAAAATAAGACAAACCACGACTATTGCAATATTCTGGGCCATTGACTTGACTGTAACGCTCCTTATCGGGGAAGTATCCACCCCATTGAGTTGAAAAGAACCGTTGCCGGACAACGCATAGGAATGCTTTCGCTACGGAAATGGATTCCCACCGGAGTTCGTGCAAACGGACATTTTACTTAGTTTCCCGATTTTAAAAAGCCTTCATCTTGATTCCCTCACAAAAAAATCCATAATCTACCGCGCTGAAGCTCCGTTCGCGTTGCGAATGGAAATAAATTTTACAGCTGCGCCACGTTTTCAAACCAATCGAGGGAATTCATGTCGTTGTTGAGTCTTTCCGAAGTCAGCATCAAATATGCGGATACGCCATTGCTGGATCGAGTGAATCTGCTGCTCGACGAAGGCGAACGCGTCGGTTTGCTCGGACGGAACGGAGCAGGAAAAACCACCCTGCTCAAACTCATCCACGGCGATCTGCCGCCCGACGAGGGTACGGTTTCCTGTCGGCAGCAGGCACAAATCGCGCTTCTCCCTCAGGAAATTCCTTTTGACTTGACCGGAAAGGTATTCGATGTGGTTGCCGGCGGATTCAACGAGTGCAATCATCCGCCTTCACCCGATCAGGACAAGGTATGGAAGAATCAGATTCAAATCGAGCGCGTTATCGCAAGCATGCGACTGAATCCCGATGCCGAATTTCAACATCTTTCCGCCGGGATGAAAAGACGTGTTCTCCTGGCGAAAGGCCTGGTTCGAAATCCGGACATCCTGCTGCTGGACGAACCCACGAATCATCTCGATATCGATGCCATCATCTGGTTGGAGAAATATCTGCAACGGTATCCCGGCGCTCTGCTTTTCGTTACCCACGACCGCATGTTTCTGCGACGGTTGGCCACCCGCATCGTCGAATTGGATCGCGGCATTCTCGTCAATTGGACTTGCGATTATGACACGTTTCTGCAGCGCAGGCAGGAAGCCTGGGAAATCGAACAAGTTCATTGGCAAAAATTCGACAAAAAACTGGCGCAGGAGGAAAATTGGATTCGACAAGGCGTCAAAGCGCGGCGCACCCGCAACGAAGGCCGGGTGCGGGCATTGCTCAAGCTGCGCGAAACACGGCGCGAGCGCCGGATTCACCCCGGAAAGGTTCGCATACAGGTACAAGAGACGGAACGGTCCGGCGAACTGGTCATCGAAGCGGAAAACGTGACGTTCGCTTATGGCGGCGCACCCATCATACAGGATTTTTCAACCCTCATCATGCGGGGAGACAAAGTGGGAATCATCGGACCGAACGGTTCGGGAAAAACCACGCTGTTACGCATTTTGTTGGGAGAATTACCACCTCAGCGCGGCCATATACGGCACGGAACTCGGTTGGAAGTTGTCTACTTTGATCAATTGCGCGTTCAGTTGCAGGAAGAAAAATCGGTTTTCGAAAACATCGGGGAAGGGAGTGATTGGATTGCCATCAACGGCCAGAACAAACATATCATCGGTTATCTGCAGGATTTTCTGTTCTCGCCGGAACGTTCCCGCTCTCCCGTTCGCATTCTGTCCGGCGGGGAGCGCAACCGTCTGTTATTGGCAAAACTCTTTGCCAGGCCGACGAATGTCCTGGTTTTGGATGAACCGACGAACGATTTGGACGCGGAGACGCTCGAATTGCTGGAAGAACTGTTGCTGGATTATCAAGGCACGCTGCTGATGGTCAGCCATGACCGCACTTTTCTCAATAATGTCGTCACCAGCACCATCGCGTTCGAAGGCGATGGGCGACTCAACGAATATGTGGGCGGATACGACGATTGGCTGCGGCAACGAGCTGAGTCAATCCCGATTGCGACCCAAAAAGTTCAAACCCAGGCCAAAAAGCAAGAAAAGACCACAGGTCGACTGCGCCTCACGTATAAGGAAAAACTCGAACGGGAAACGCAAAAGCGAGAACTCGACGCGCTCCCGCAACAAATCGAGGAATGGGAAAGCGAACAACAACAATTGCTTCACCTGCTGGCCCAACCGTCATTCTATCAACAAAATGCCGGTGAAATCATGAAAGCTAAAAATCGCCTGCAACGTCTTGAGCAGGAAATCGGTGAAGCCTATCGACGGTGGGAATATTTGGACGAAGTCCACGCATCGACGGAGTTGGATTGATCATGCGAAACGATCAATTAACAGGATGCTCCGTAATTAAGGATCAGACCGGGACTGCACGAGGCAAATGAATGGTGAAGACGCTTCCGATTTTCGGCGCGCTTTCCACCGTCACAAAGCCTTGATGAGTCCTGATAATGTGCTTCACGATGGAAAGGCCAAGACCGGTGCCGCCCATTTCCCGGCTTCTTGCCTTGTCCACTCGATAAAACCGTTCAAAAATCCGATCCAGATGTTCTTCCTCGATGCCGCACCCTTCATCACTCACGCGGATGGCGATTTCTTCGGATTCTACGCTTGCGGATACATGAACGCTTTTCCCCGCATCACTGTATTTGATCGCGTTATCGATCAGATTCACGATGGCCTGTTCGAGAAGAGGCGAATTAATTTTAGCGGTCAGGTCATCCGGACAATCGAGTTTGATCTGAATTTGTTTGGCTTTGGCTTTTTCCACGCAATTTTCAACCGCCAGCTGAAGAACTTGGATGACATGTTCCTCGTCGAGGTGGATCTTGATTTTTCCCGAATCCTGCTCAATGCGCGATAAACTCAACAAATCTTCAATGATGGCGCTGAGGCGGTCGGTTTGTTTTGCAATAATGCCGAGAAACCGCTTGG
Organism: Candidatus Omnitrophota bacterium; assembly: GCA_003598175.1. Lineage (GTDB taxonomy): Bacteria > Hinthialibacterota > Hinthialibacteria > Hinthialibacterales > Hinthialibacteraceae > SURF-12. The sequence goes on along the minus strand of QZKN01000145.1, from coordinate 33,145 downwards.
CGTCGTGGGGATTGTCGAGCGCGCCGTCGAGCAGGGTTTCGACAAATCCTTTGATGGAGGTAACCGGCGTTTTCAATTCATGTGAGACGTTCGCCACGAAATCGCTGCGTAACTTTTCCAGACGCCGAAGATGGGTTGTGTCATTCAGGACGATGACAACCCCCGCGCTGTTTCCCTGCGCATCGCGCAAGGCGGCGCCATGAGTTTGCAGAAAACGTTCGACATGATTGTGAAGGACAATTTCTCCTTCCAAGGGTTGATCGCCAGATAGGGCATGGAGCGCAAATTCGTGCAATTCGGCGTTTTTGACAACTTCCCGAATCTTTTTTCCCTGCGCATCAGCGGGATGAACTTCGAACATGGTTGCGGCGGCCTGATTGATGCTGATAATGTTTTCATTCTGATCCACGGCCAGCACGCCCTCGATCATGCTGGACAAAATCGCTTCGTGCTCACTGCGTTGTTGCTGTATAACCCGGATTCGTTCGTCGAGTTGAGCGGCCATTTGATTCATGGCTTCGGCCAGAGCCGCGATTTCCGCCGTGCCGGAAACAAACAAACGATGTTCTAAATGACCGGATGCATAGCATTCCACTCCCCGTTTCAATTGTTCCAACGGATGGCTGATTCGGTGAGAGATGATCAGGCTAACGATTGCAGAAAAGAGAGCAATCACAAAACCCGCCATGGCAATCCCTACAATAAATCGACGCAGGGTTTGTTCGATGGTTGCCAGCGGAAATGAGGTGCGTATAACGCCGATGTTTTTTCCTTCTTTCATAATAGGGATGGCGACATAAATCATATCCAGACCCAGCGTGACACTGTATCGGGTGGAAATGCCGGTTTGACCATTCATCGCGGATTGAATTTCCGGACGGTTTGCATGATTTTCCATATGATCCGGCTCGTTATCCGATTCCCCGATGACGAGTCCGGATAGCGCAACAATCGTGATCCGTGTCGCAGTTTCTCGGCCTAGCGTCTGACAGATCGAATTAAGGGCATGGTTGTCTTCCTGATCGATCAGGTTAATGAGGTAGGCTTTCAACAGCCGCGCGCGGGCTTCCAGATTGGAGACGGATTGTCGGTAATGGTAATCATGCAGAGCCTGTGCAAAATACCATGAGATGGAAATCAGAGAAAGCAAAGTGATCAATACATAAGAGGGATACAACTGCCAAAGCAACCGTTTTCGCGGCATGGATTACTCCTTCAATCGGTAACCGACGCCGCGCACGGTTTCGACGAAACGGCCGCAATCGCCTAATTTTCTGCGAAGCCCGACGATTTGCACGTCCACCGATCGGTCCGTTACGGGATAATCATCGCCGCGAACGGCTTCGATAATCTGATTTCGTGTGAACACCCAGCCGGGACGCTGCGCCAATAGCCGCAAAACCTGAAATTCCGTAAAAGTCAAATCCAATTCCCGCCCTTCGACCAGTACCTGATGACGCCCCGGGTGAATGGCAATCTTATGAATGTTGATGACGGCGTTCTCGTCGGTGGGATTGTCTTTTTTCCTGCGCAGGACCGTTTTTACACGGGCAACGAGAACTTTCGGACTGAACGGTTTGGTGATATAGTCATCCGCTCCAAACTCCAAACCTCTGACGATATCGGATTCTTCTCCTTTCGCCGTCAACATGACGATGGGAATATCCGCCGTTTGCGGATCGTTTTTGAGGGTGCGGCACACTTCGAGACCGTCCAAACGCGGCAGCATGATATCCAAAAGAATCAAGTCGGGAAGAAGGGTGCGCGCATTGACGAGCGATTCCTCCCCGGTCGCCGTACACGTCACGCGAAATCCGTTTTTGATCAGGTTGTATTCCACCAATTCCCGGATATCGGTTTCATCTTCGACTACGAGTATCATTTCATGACCCATTGTATTTTCAGTCCCTCGACATGAATGAATGATCTGATGAATTTTTAAAGTTCATTTTACCATCAATGCATGAAGATGAGACCGGCTTACAGTAAAACTTACAGAATTCTAACAATTTGAAAATTCACGCGATGGACTCCAAACCAATCGAAAAACCTTCCCACGCCATTTCTCCTTCGATCGACCTGGAAACAATCGATCCACGGTATCCTGCCTCGCAATCCGATTCCTACTGTTTCCGGAAAAAGCCGTATCCCTTGATTTCGGAAAGTAACGAATTATAAACACACCATCATGCAATTATTGGTTATTTTTCTCAATCACGAAGGATTTCTGGACGACATTCTGGCCGAATTGGTGGAATTGGAAATCACGGGCGCAACCGTTATCGACGGCGTCGCCATGGAGCGAGTCCTGGCCAAGGATGTGCCGATCTTTGCGGGATTGCTGCAAACGACGCGCGGCTCGCGATCGTATAATAAAAATATTCTGGCGCTAATCCCCAAAAAAGAGATTGTGAGCAAATTGGTTTCAATCCTCCGCGATTTGGATATCGACCTCTCCGATCCGACCACCGGCTTTTTGTTCACGATTCCGGTGGATTTTGTCCTGACAAGCCAAGCCGATGCTTCGGAAAAGGAGGAGTAATTGATGGTTTGATATGACCGTTTCAATTTACGAATTCAGAACACTGTTATATAGTGATTCCAACGCGCCCCGAACGTCGAATTTGTGAATAAGGAGCGGTTATCGATACTTTTGGATTAGAAGAAACGTTTTTTATACAACGTTGCGAATATTTTATCACATTGAGAACAGAATTGGTGATGATGATGTAAACGTATGATATCCTGATACAAACAGGTGTGTATATATATATATACGTTCCAGACAATTTTCCCTAAAAAGGAGTCACGACATGCGTTATCTATCGATTCTCATTCCGCTCATTTGTTGCTTCGTTTCCATTACCCCCGCTCTTGCCGTGACGAATTTAAGCGGCGAAATTTATGACGGATTCGGCGGCCCGCTTGCCGCCGGCACGTATTTCCTGACGGGCGATCTCAGCATCCCGCGCGGCGAAACCTTGACCATTCAAGCCGGCGTCGTCATGAAAACCATAAACAGGCAGATCATCGTGAGAGGAATCATGCGCGTCGAAGGCGAGGCCGGCAATCGGGTATTCTTTACCAGTCGCGATGACAACACGGTGGGAGAAACCGTAAGTGGATCGGACTGGCTCCCATCTTCCGGAGACTGGCGATGTGTGAGTTACGAAATCGGCAGCGTCGGCAGTATTTCCCATGCCGTCTTTCGCTATGCCGGATTCGATGCGGCGGCGCTGAAAATATCGAGCTCGGTAAGCGTCTCCCATTGCGAATTCAGTAATTCAGCCGCTCACGGCATCCGCGTTTCCAACGATGTTACGGATAAGGCGTCCATACAAAACTGCACGTTTACAAACAATAACTTATACCCGATTCAAGTGACGAATCCCGGCAGCCTGATCACGACTCATTTCCTCGGGAACACAGCAAGCGGCAACAATGCCGACGTGATTTATGTAACCGGCGTCATCAACACTTCAGGTGATATTTCCGCAGATCTCCCCATTTTTTTTGACGAACTGCTCCAGATCGGCGACGCCAATCCGATTACGGCGGGAATTACCGTGAATGTCAGTCCCGGCGTGATTTTCAAAGCCGGCGGAAGCGACATCATCGTCAACGATCGATTGAACGTGAACGGAACCGAGAGCAATAAAGTGGTATTTACCAGCCTTCACGACGCGGCCGTCGATGCGGGTGGGGATACGTTGAGAGGCGCCAATGCTCCGGCGGCGGGTCAATGGGGAAAAATTCGTTACACGGCCGCCGGCAGCGGCTCCATTTCTCATGCGATATTCCGTTATGGCGGAAATCAGGATTCTGCATTGGAAATAGCGAGTTCGGTCACGGTTACCGATTGTGAATTTGCCAACAGCGCCGCATCGGGGGCGCACATCGCCAACGCCACGGAACGCGCAACGATAAAGAATTGTGTGTTTCGCGACAATGGACGATATGCCATCCTTACCAGCCATCCCAACAGCCTGGTATTGACCGATTTCGAGAACAATACGGCGCAGGGCAACGCCGCCGACGTAATCTTCGCCACCGGAGTGATTACACAATCCGGTTATGTCAAGACAACGATCCCCATTTATTCCAACGAAAATCTATCGATCGGGGATACGAACGCCAACACGGCGGCGATCGTCGTCAACGTCAGTCCGGGCGTGATCTTCAAGTCGAACGGCGGCAGCATCATCGTCAATGACCAGTTCAATGTGGACGGGAGCGAATCCGCGCCCATCGTTTTCACCAGTTACATGGACGCCGCAGCGGACGCGGGGGGAGATACCGTCGCAGGCGTGAATACCCTCAGAACCGGTCAGTGGGGACAATTGAATTACATGGTCGGCAGCAGCGGTAGTGTACGGCATGCCAAATTCCGCTACGGTGGAATGAATTCATTGCCGGTGTTAAGTTTGAACAGTTCCATCCGCGCGGCGGACAGTGAATTGCGTTACAACAATGGAACGGGAATTTCCGCGACGGGGAATACGACTCTCGTTCGGGTATATTCGCATGATAATAACGAAGGATTGTCTTTCAGCGGCAATGGCAACAGCGTGATGTACGGCGGAAACGTGAAAAATTGTACCGGCAACGGCATTTCAATTTCCGGCAGTCACAGTGTAACCGCAACCGACCTGACGATTTCGGGAAACCGGCGCGACGGCGTCAATATTTCCAGCCTTGGATCGATCTCCATTACGAATAGCAATATTCTCAATAATTCCGGCTGGGGTGTGCAGATGCAGTCCATACAGGCGGCGAATTTTCGAGAGAACTATTGGGGGAATCCAACGGGACCTCGGGATGAAAACGTCGGTGTAAATTACATCCGAGATGCTTTGAATCTTTATAATCCCACCAGCAACGGCAGCCGGGTTACGGATTTCGTGGATTGGTCAAACTTCCGTTCCGGCCTACTTGCGACGCCGACGCCGACGCCCACGAATACGCCGACTCCGACAAGCACTCCCACGCCGGTTGACACGGCAACGCCCACTCCCACTCCCACTCCCACTCCGACTCCTCCCATGTTGGCGACAAACACTCCCACGCCGACCTTTACCCCGGTTCCCATCCCCACGCCGACCTTTACCCCGGTTCCCATCCCCACGCCGGCGCCGATCCAAACACCGATTCAGGAACAGGGAGTTTTTATATTGGATCATATCGGCGATGTTTCCGGCGATCTGACGGGCAGCACGGATTTCGACCCGGTGGAGAATCGCAATCTGACGATTTATTGGAATCTGCCGCAAGGAAATGCCGCCGATTGGCATATTTACGTCCGTAAGGGATTCGGCGGTTCCAAATTTCTCGGACGAACAGCGAACGGAAACGCGAACAGCTTCAATTGGTATGCCGGCGCGCCCAATCTCGACGAATCATTTGCCAACGGGCCGGATTTCAATTCCATTTACTTTTTCCAGGTGATTCGCATCGATGGGCAACTGACCAGCGACGATTATTTCTCCGCCGCCGGCCCCGTCGGATACAATTTGGAAGGCGGAAATCCTATTTCTCTCGTATCTCCCGATCTTCCCGATTTGAAACCGGGCGAAATTGCAGTGTGTGATGACATTTTTGGGATTACCAACCTCGCTCCGGCCGGCTCCGGCGGAGTGGACGTGGATTCCGCCGACTGGAACGCCTTGCAAATCGCCTGGAATTTCGGCATGGATTCATCCCTGGTGAACGAATATCATGTTCAGGTCAGCGTGAATGGCGGCGACTATCAGTTTCTCGGACAAACCTATACCGGTTTTATCAATTATTTCTGGTGGACTTCGAAAAACGAATTCAGAACCGCCGGCGCTTTTGCAGACGGTCCGCAAGACGGAAATACGTATCGCTTCCGTGTATTCCTTATCCCATTTTCGGGGACGCCGACCAATTTAGTATCCGGCGATTTGCAGTATTCGACCATTCCGGACTTTTAAATAGAGTTATGGATTCCATAAGAAGAAAACGGTGTGGACAGAGGTTCATACCGTTTTCGCTTGGTTATACTCCAGCGGCGTATTCACATTGTTCCAAGCGGATTCAAGCCGTTGGGGAGGCGAAGGCGTATTCACCTTCGCGTGAACGATTAAATCCGCAAGGCGATAATTTTCCTGCGCGGCAAGCGACTCGATCAGATTTCGTGCGCGGAAATCATAATACGCAAAAAGCGGCTCAACATTTCCACGATTACGCAGACGCGGTAAAACCGCCCAACAACCCGGCCGACGCTGAGATAACAACCAGTCCGAAGCGTCTTTCGTCAACAGCGGCAAATCACAGGAGGCAACCAGCCAGCAAGCGCGGGGATTCCACCGCATGGCAGCCAACAAACCGGCCATGGGACCGCTTGCATCCGGCGCATCAGCCAGCCGTATACATCCGGCAACCGGTTCGGGAATCTCTCCCTGCCCCACAATCACAATATGAGGCGTGACGTGGGAAAGCATTTGCATCGTTCGCTCGAGCCAACTGCTTCCATCTTCATGCAGCAAGAGATGTTTCGGCATTCCCATGCGGCTGCTCTTGCCGCCAATCAACACACAACCATATACGGGCGGCTTCATCCATTGCCGGGGCAGCCATTCATCCAACAAATCCAGCAATCGAGTTTCGCGCGAGGAATTAAAATCGAGTTTGCAGATCACGTGTGGTAGGTCCGAAGGAATGGAGGTTTCACCGAAACGGTGAAGCCATACGTTCTGAATGGGAACGGATTTATATCCTTCCACCATCACCAGATCGTATTGTTCTGCAAACGTTATTAGGATATGGGTGATTTCGGATTGCGCATGGGTGTGAAAGTGATGGAAAGATTCATTCGTGAAATGCCCGATCACATCCGCGCCCGCGCGAAAAAACCGGTCGCTGTCTTTGCCTTGCCGATCGACGTCGAAATGATGGCAGGAATGTTTGACGACGGCTATGTTCCATCCTCTTTTCCGCAAAGAAGGAATAACAGATTCGATCAGCGTGGTTTTTCCCGCTCCACTCCATCCGCAAATTCCCAAAATGGGTAAATCGATCAGCACGAAATCCTCGCGTTGTAAGCGTATTACAATTCAACCAAAGCGTTCGACAATTTCCGCGGCGACGGCTTTCATTCCGATTCCAGTGGGACAAACATCATCACAGCGCCCACACAGAAAACAAGTCATTCGTCCCCATCGATGAAGATCGTCTACAAGCTTATGGCGAATGCGGCGTCGGGTTCGGTCCGATTGGCTTGCCAGCGGATTGTGTCCGCTGGCTTCGCGCATGAATCCGCTCATTTGGCAGGAATCCCACATGCGGTACCGCTCGATTTTCCGTTTGAGCCGCATATCGTACACATCAAAACACGTACAGGTAGGACAAACATTGGTGCAACTCGTGCACTGGATACAGCGATCCGCGATTTCAGCCCAAAAATCATCGTCAACTTGATTGCGCATTAACAGCTGCGAGGCCGTTTGCAGAATTTCCCGTTCCGGCGTGCGGAGAGCGCGGGATTCTTGCAGCAACGCTTCCAGCGAATCCGTTTCCTCTCCCCAAACGATCTTCTCCGACAGAAAACGTCCATTTTCCGTATATTCGGCCATAATGAAATGTTTTCCATCGTAAATCAATTCCATATCGCATTTGCCCTCGGAAATCCGGCAAAATTCGCCGTTCACTCCACAACGACCGGAAACGCCGATAACGACGGACGATTGACGCCGGTCGCAAAATACATCATCCCGAAAACCGGTTCGAAAAAACTCATCGATGAATTCCAACGCCTCCAAATCTTCCGCCCTCCATCCAACCACCAACAGCGGTTTGGCAGATGATCCGGATTTGTCAAAGCGATACTCGTCAGACATTGCAAACAAGCGTTCGCTGTGAGGAAAAAACAAGGACGTAAATCGAAACGGAATCCGCCCCGCGAACAAAGCTAATGGTTCCGCTGTCAAACGGCCGAGGGAGAGAGTGCCGTCATGAAGGATCACCGGTCCGACTATTTCGAAATCCTCGCGGATCGAATACAGAAAATGATGAAATTGGTCGCAGGTAATGGTTTTCATGGTTTCCTCGTGATTCGCGCCGCACAAACCTTGTATTCGGGAATATGCGATTCGGGATCGAGAGCATTGTTTGTCAAAAGATTTCCCGGGCTTTCTTCAAAATGAAACGTTATGAACAACACGCCCGGGGTGATATCTTTCGTCATGCGAGCCGACATTACGATCTCTCCCCGCCGGGTTGCGACCATGACGAAATCACGATCACGGATCCCCAACCGATGCGCATCCACGGGATTGATTTCCACATACGAACGATTCTCTTCTCGTTCCAACAAACGGGTTCGTCTCGTCATGGAGCCGGTATGGTAATGAAAATAAGAACGGCCGGTAGTAAGAATGAAGGGATATTCCGCATCGGGCGTCTCCGCGGGCGGCCTGTACTCGGCCGGACAAAAGCAACCCATCCCCCCTACGAAGCGGCCAACGTGCAAAATCGGCGTTCCGGGATGATGCTCGTCGAGACACGGCCATTGCAATCCGATTTGATCGATGCGGGAATAGGATATGCCTCCGTAAATCGGCGTGACGCGCGCGATTTCGTCCATGATTTCCGACGGCGCGTTATAATGCATGTACTTGTATCCCGCTCGCGATGCAATTTCGCAGAAAATTTCCCAATCGGCGCGAGCGCCGCCGATGGGGAGCGCCGCCTTTCGCACCCGTTGAATTCTGCGTTCGGTGGAAGTAAAGGTTCCGTCCTTCTCCGCGAAACATGCCGCAGGCAGAACGACGTCCGCGTATTCAGCGGTCGCAGTCAGAAAAATATCCTGCACCACCAGAAAATCCAGCTGTTGTAATGCATTACGTACATGACCTTGATCCGGATCGGAAATAACCGGGTCCTCGCCGACAATGTAAAGCCCCTTAATTTCCCCGCGTTCCGCGGCGTTCAGGGCTCTCGTCATCGGCAAACCCGCATGAGCCGGAAGATCGGCAACCCTCCACTCATTAACAAATTTTTGGCGCACGGCTTCATCCGCCACCTTCTGATATCCGGAAAACACATTCGGCAACGCGCCCATATCGCAAGCCCCTTGCACGTTATTTTGTCCGCGCAACGGATTCACGCCCGTGCCGGGACGACCGACGTGGCCGGTCAGCATGGCCAGGTTGGCCAGGGAGCGAACATTATCCACGCCGTGCGTGTGCTGTGTGATTCCCACCGAATAAATGATCATCGCGGCGGGAGACGTTGCGTACAGATGAGCCGCGTCGATGATTTCTTGCGGAGTCAGGCCGGTAATTTCCGCCACGATGGAGGGAGGATACCGCAAAACCGTGTTTTTTAGTTGCTCATAATTTTGAGTTCGCGACTCGATAAACTCCCGATTTTCCAATCCATCGCGAATAATGACGTGCATCATTCCATTAATCAAAGCCACATCCGAACCGTTCCGATGACGCAAATGAAGCGTCGCGGCTTTTGCCAGGCGGATCGTACGGCTGTCCGCCACAATCAATTTCGCGCCGCGTTTTACGGATTGCAGAATGCGAGCGCCGATCTGCGGGTGATTTTCCGTTGTGTTCGAACCGATTACAAAAAATGTATCCGCTTCATCGACGCAGGATATGGAATTGCTCATCGCGCCCGAACCGAATGTCGCGGCCAGTCCCAAAACCGAGGACGAATGGCACAAACGGGCGCAGTGATCCACATTGTTGGTCTTAAAAACCGCGCGCGCCAGTTTCATGAACAAATAATTTTCTTCATTGGTCGTTCTTGCCGACGAAAAAAACATGATCGAATCATGGCCGTATCGCGCTTGCAACGATGGTAGCGTATGCACGACCAGATCCAGCGCTTCCTCCCAACCGGCCGCTTCCAAAACTCCATTTTTCCGAATCAGCGGAGTCGTCAAACGATCGGGATGATGAATGAATTGAAACGCGTTCCATCCTTTCACGCAGGGATGTCCTTTGGCGATCGAATGGACGGTGGACGGCTCAATCCCGACAAATTTATCATGATCACTCTGCAAATAATACATACAGCCGGTTGCGCAAAAGGGACAGGTGGTAAGAGTCTTTTTCATCCTGCCCACTCCGTTCCCTGCAAATCGCGCAATAAAAACACCGGCCCGTCGATGCAGCAGGAGAAATGATCGATGGCGCAGTGGCCGCATTTTCCGATGCCGCATTTCATATGCCGTTCCAGCGAAACCATGATACGCTCGTCATCGAGGCCCTTTTTACGCAGTGCTTCAACCACAAATGGATACATCATCGGTGGACCGACCAAAACTGCGGTGGTATTCTCCGCTTCCACTTCCAAAGGCGGGATCAGTTCCGGCAACAGCCCGATTTTCCCTGAATAACCATGATTTGGCGCAACGAAATCAACAATAATCCGGCAATCGAACGTCTCGGATTCCATCCATGCCGCCAGATCCGATTTGTAAAGCAAGTCGTGAGGAGTTTTGGCGCCGTAAAGAATCCGAATGTCCATAAATTCGTCGCGGCAATCTTCGCAGTATTGAATCAGCGAGCGAAGAGGCGCCAATCCACATCCCCCGGCAATCAAAAGAAGATTTTGACTTCGTAAACGATTCACGTCGAAGCCGTTTCCAAACGGTCCCCGCAAACCGATTTTGCTTCCCGGCCGCATTTGATGCAGGGCGCCGGTTAGGCTTCCCGCATGACGAATTGCGAACTCAAGATACCCTTTGCGCGTAGGAGAATTCGAAATGGAAATCGGCGCTTCCCCCCATCCCCAGACCGACAATTGAACAAACTGCCCGGGCTCATGCCGAAAATCCACCGCATCCGGTATTTCAATCCGAAATAATTTTTCATGCGGCGTCAAATCAGAAATCGAGTGGATGGAATAAATGGCCGGTTCATAAGCGGCATGGCCAATTCTTGAATCCATAAATACCCCGAAATGAAAACAATCACAATTTCCTCTTTCGGAATACTGCTTTTTCTCGAAACAGGAGACCATAGTATAATATGACGCTGATACAACGGCTAGTAGCGCTTCTTATTACCCGACCCGCAACGCATTCGAACCTCAAATCCGGATCATTTCTTTATACTGGCGGCTCACACTCGCCAATTCTTCGCGGATGCGTAAATACCGTCAACCGCCTCTCCCGTACAAATCCACATACAGTAATATTACACCGTTCCGCCAATGCCAACGCAAACGAAGTCGGCGCGGAAACAGCGCCGATCAGTTCCAATTTCGATCGGGCGCATTTCATCACCATTTCCGCATTCATCCGTCCCGACAACATGACGCCAAGCCCCTCCGTCCTCCCGTTTTCCAGCAATATGTTTCCAACCGCCTTATCCAGAGCGGATTGCCGGCTGATATCTTCCGCAAAAGCAAGAATGCGGGCGTCCGAGCGGAACAATGCGGCGGCATGAGTTCCACCCGTCCGCGCGAAAATCGTCTGTTTTTCTCGCAGTTGATCCGCAACGTCGATCAGTTGGGATGCGGGTATGCGCAACGCATCGCCAACCGGCGTATAATGAGTAAAAAATACTTGCGCCGTATCGTCATTTCTATTTCTGCGCTTTTGAGATGCAATCATCTCCATTCGTTCTTGCGTAAGTTGGATATCAAAAATATTTTTCTCATGACGACGCTCCCGCAATCCCACAATATCGTCCGCACAACAAATCATTCCCGCCATAAACAAAAATCCCACAACCAATGCATCCAATTCGCATGGCGAGCAAAAAATCACGTGATCCCCCACGCTTTCGATATGCAGAATGACAGGCAATTCCACCGCAACGGAACAAGGCTCATGCCGAAAATTCCAATCCGCCCCCGCCATTGTTCCACAATAGGATTCCATCGGTTTCCAATTCATATTCCTATCTCGTTAACGATTCCACAAGTCTTTGCAAAGTTAAAAGGTTATCCCACCTTGTCGGTAGACTCGCCGCATAAGAAAGCTGGCGCAAGGGGCGCTCCACTTTTCATCCCTGTTTTAAATGAATACAAAAACAAACGATACAGACAAGGCGCACTTGCCCCGCCACGCCGTTCTTATCGAGCCAAAACCTTCCACTTGCCTCCACAACCATTTCTACGATAGGATGAACCATTCAACGGATGTGGTCGTCGTGACAAGCATGAAGGAGAACCAGCAATGACAAGCCGAGAACGGATTTTAGCGGCGATCCGCCACAGAAATCCGGATAAAATCCCCATCGATTTCGGCGGCTGCAACACCACCGGTATGCACGTCAGCTGCGTGGCCGCTTTGCGGGACTATTACGGACTGGAAAACCGACCGGTAAAAGTCCACGAGCCCGGCCAAATGCTCGGCTGGATTGATGACGATTTAAAAGAGGCAATGGGCATCGACACGGAATGTGTTTTTCCGCGTGGAACGGGGTATGGTTATGTCAACGAAAATTGGAAACTCTGGCGGATGCCAGATGGACTGGAAGTACTCGTCGGCGAAGGATTTCAAACCACGAAGGACGCGCAGGGGAACACGTATCTCTACCCGCAGGGCGACACCTCCGCGCCGCCCAGCGGAAAAATGCCGAAAGACGGCTATTTTTTCGACGTCATCGTGCGGCAGGAGGCGTTCGACGAAAACCGGTTGAATCCGGACGATAATCTGGAAGAATTTCAACCGATTACGGAGGAAGAATTGGCTTATTGGAAATCCGCGGTTCAGGAAGCGGCGTCAAAGGGACGCGCCGTCTTCGCCTCGTTTGGCGGAACCTCATTCGGCGACATCGCGCGAGTGCCGGCCGCCTCGCTGAAGCATCCGAAAGGCATTCGCGATATCTCGGAATGGTACATGTCCATCGTTCTGCGCCCGGATTATCTCCACGCCGTCTTCTCAAAGCAATGCGACATCGCGTTGGCGAATTTGGAACGAATTCATGCCGTCGTGGGCGACGCGGTGGATGTGGCCTATATCTGCGGAACCGATTTCGGCGCACAAAATTCGTCTTTTTGTTCCACGGAAACCTTTCGCGAGCTGTATAAACCTTATTACGTTCGTGTAAACGATTGGATTCACAACCATACGCAGTGGAAATGCTTTAAACATTCCTGCGGCGCGGTGGAAAAATTTCTGGAGGACTTCATCGATGCGGGATTCGATATTTTTAATCCTGTCCAATGTTCCGCAATGGGCATGGATGCGGCGGCTTTAAAAAGCAACTATGGAGACCGCATCACGTTCTGGGGCGGCGGAGTGGACACCCAACGGATTTTGCCCTTCGCCACGCCCGCGGAAGTGCGCGAGCAGGTTTTGCGGCGATGTGAGATTTTCTCCCCAAACGGTGGATTCGTATTCAACGCGGTTCACAACGTGCAGGCCAAAACGCCGGTGGAAAATATCGCGGCGATGATCGACGCCGTTCACGAATTCAATGAAAACCATTAACAGGGTGGCAAGGGCAATGCTGTTTTTGCCCTTGTTGTAATTTATGAATTTAGTAAAGGGGCAATAATAATGAAGAAACTCCTGTTGAGTGTGTTATATGTATATTTCTCTTTGGGATTCACTTATGGATACTCGTTCCCACAAATAACCTTCGCTGAAAAAGCGACGAATCCCATTCTCTACTCCGCAAAAGAGTATGGCGCTGTCGGCGATGGAGAAACGAAGGATACGATCGCCATCCAAAAAGCGATTGACGCCGCCGCCGATGCGGGCGGAGGAACCGTTTTTTTCCCGCCCGGGAAATACCTGTCCGGCACATTGTTCCTGAAAAACAATATTACGCTTTATCTCGAAAACGGCGCGGTGCTCCTGGGCAGCGTCGACGCCGACGATTTTCCATTGACGATCCCCGCTTTCCGCTCCTATACCGACAAGTACGTGCGCCAGAGCCTGATATTCGGCGAACATTTGCGCGATGTGGCCATTGTCGGCAAGGGAACGATCGACGGCCAGGGCGCTGCTTTCCGATGGAAAGAGTATCTGAACCGCCCGTACAACATTCGCCTGATCTCCTGCAGTAACGTACTCATCGAAGGCATCCGCCTGCGCAATTCGCCGATGTGGATGCAGCATTATCTCGATTGCGATCACGTGACCATTCGCGGAATTCGGGTTGAAAATCACGTAACCTACAACAACGACGGCATCGACATCGACTGTTGCCGCAACGTGGTGATTTCGGATTGCGTGATCGACTCCGACGACGACGCTCTGTGCCTGAAAAGCACGGCCGATCGCCCCACGGAAAATGTAACGATCACAAATTGCATTTTAAGCAGTCATTGCAACGCCTTGAAAATGGGCACCGAATCGAACGGAGGTTTTAGAAACATATCCATTTCCAATTGCTCGATTCAATCGTCCTATAAGACGGAAAGCATCTACGGTGTTGGCCGAGGGTTGGCCGGCATTGCGCTGGAAATCGTCGATGGCGGTGAGATGGATCGCATCGCCATATCCAACATCGCCATGAGGGGCGTGAAAACGCCGATTTTTCTACGTCTGGGCAATCGCGCCCGCCCCTTCAAGGAGGATATGCCCAAACCGAAAATGGGCGCCATGCGGAACATCCACATCAGCAATGTCGTCGCCACGGACGTTGACAAAATCGGGTGCTCCATCACCGGCCTGCCTGATCATCCCATCGAAAACGTCACGCTGAACAATATCCGCATCACCTTCGACGGCGGCGGTACAAACGAAGAGGCCTACGCAATCGTTCCCGAAAAACCGGATAGTTACCCGGAAAGCACCATGTTCGGCGTGCTGCCCGCCTATGGTTTCTATTGCCGCCACGGGAAAGGACTGCGCTTCAACCAAATCGATCTCGATTGGAAAGAAAACGATCTGCGCCCCGCGTTGATCTGCGAAGACGTCGCCGATGTGGAGGTGCAGGGATGGAAAAGCCGATGCCTGGCGGACGGATTTCCGATGATCGTTTTCAATAGCGTGCGCGATGCGTTGATTCGCGGCAGTCGCACGGCTTCGGACGCCGCCGTGTTCTTGCGCATTGTGGGAACCTGCGAAAAGATCAGTGTGATCGGAAATGATTTACGCGGATCGAGCGCCGCGTTTGAGTATGGCGAGGGAGTTGATAAAACTGAACTCTTCCATACGGCTAATCGAATGAAATGAAAACGCCGGAGCGCGGACATCCTGTCTGCATTATATAGACAGTTAGAAGGATCATGTCGTTGTCTTGTTCAGAGATCAATCCAACAACTCGTACCCAATGACCATTGGAGGAATAGCCCGAAATGCTACAATTAATTTACTATTCTGGTTTCGTAGTGCGGTCTCAACCCGCGTGATCATGGCTTAATCCACGATGACTGATGAAAAAAGATGGGGGGCGCTGCATGAATATCTGCGAACCAGGACAAAACAAGATCCCGAATCCCCATGCACCGGTAAGGGATTTCCTCGTATTTTTTATGAGAGCCTCGAGTTGGGGAATCCTTACCTATTTTCTCGCCAAATCATTCGCGATCTATTCTGTCTGGATTGTGATTCTCAGCGTATATTTCTTCAGTGTCCCCATCATTCTGAGCCGTATTTATTGCGCCATCATCAGTCAAATCCGCCGATTACACATCTTCCAAGCCTGTGGAATGATCTATCGTATATTTTCAGGACGCCCACTCAAAGTCCTTTTTTGGATTGCGTATTCACTCCTCACCTCGTTTTTTATGCTGATTCAATTTCACACGTTTACTCCGTTGGAATGGTTCGCGTTTTTTCTCGTGATCCCCGTTTTCTGGCTCACGTTCACCCTAATCCGGCGCTTATGCGCCCGGGAACTCAAACCGTACATTGTCTCTTCCATGGCCTTGGCATGGTCAACCCGACTCTGCCCCGTTCTGATGCTGTTTCTCTACCTATTCATCATCAAATGTTTCGGTCAGACGATGGATTTTTCTTCCATCCAAGAAGCAATCGACGCCAAAAAATCGATGGTTTCGGACATGACCGGCAGCGCGTTGGTATGGGAATATTCACAATGGCTCGCGACTTATGAAGGAATAAAAATCTACGCCGTAGGGCGGATGAACGATGTTTCGGCGTTCTATGCCTTGCTGATTCTGGGCCTGGGCGAATTTGTGATTTTTTTCAATTCCTGCTCGATTCTTTCTTGCTTTCTTATCCCGCTAAAGGAATATTACCGAATTTTCACTCCTCTTTCGGATGTCGAGGTTCCTCCGTGTCCTTCCACAACCCGAATGGCTGTTGTTGTGGCGATCACCACTTTCATTACCCTGTTTCTATACGTTCAATTCGTAGTCTACTTGGAAGCATATATACGACAAAACCCCGAATACACCCAAGCGCGAATCAGCGCGGAATCATTGATTGTACGAAATCTCGAAAAGATTGATGATGACTATTTTGCCGCAGGAACCATCGCCAAACTTCAAGACGCCCAACTGAAAGCCATGCGACAGATTGAGGTCTCCCGGACCAACCTGGAGCGTGAAGTGGACCGCGCATTTGAGCGGCTGGAAGCCCATGTGGATCCCTATCTGGATTGGTATTACAGTTTGGTGGGCGAGTATTCGCGCATCGCCCAGTTGTTGATCGGAGAAATCGAAGCGTTCATGATGCAAAAACTGGATGAGTTCTTACAACAAAAAGACGCATTCCGCGACGTCCAGTCTGCCCTCATGGATGTATTGGCCACACACGAAAGCGCAATGAATACGTATCGTGAAATTGTCCAACAAATCATGAATGAAAATCGTGTCGGCGCCGTTGAGTTTCCGGTTCATGTCATGAATGAGATTTCATTAGAACAGGTCGTAACTCCCTCCATACATAAAGATATGATATCCTTAAAAACAAGATTGAGCGCAGCAAGCGGAGCCGGCGCGACAGCGGGTGTGGCCACCGGAATCGTCGTCGGAAAAATTACCAATAAAATCGCGGCGAAAAATATCATTAAACTTGCGGCGAAAACCTTTCTCAAAGTGGTTGTGAGCAAAGCGGCCGGAACCGCGGGAGGCGCCGGAGCCGGAGCGGTTGCCGGTGGAGCGGTGGGATCGTTTGTTCCAGGTGTGGGAACCATGATCGGCGCGGCAATTGGCGCTGTCATCGGCGGCGTATTCATTGGTGTGAGCGTGGATAAATTACTGCTCCTGCTGGAGGAAGAGATGAACCGGGAAGAATTCAAAAACCAAATCCTTGTTGCCATTCAGGAAGCCCGCACGGAATTCAAAAACACATTACACGGAACGCGCCCGGAACCACTCTCACTGGAACCAACACCTGTTGAAGAGAAATGACGCTTGGTTTTTCAATGAGGTTATATTCGTAGTAGAATGGTTTGTACTTTTTCAACCAAACAAAAACGAGAGGAATCAACGATAGGTTAAAACAACATAATTCATCCTACGATTACTCAAGATATCATTGACTGACGAATCGTCCATATCTATAAAAACTTCCTATTCGCATGATCATCCAGGTGGTGAAACCATGGAAAAAGGCGCATTTATGATTCATATCGATCCGGAAAAAGACAACCAGCTCACCATGCTTGCCGCTCAGTTGAATCTTCCGAAAAACGAATTGGCGTCGTAGGCGATTGAGAATTATCCGGACAACTCGCGCGAAACGCAGTCTATCCATTATTGCCTCCGGAACTCGAAAATTTACAAGTTCTATGTTTCATCAACTTCTTCAAAAAAAGAAAATCCATCCAATCCTTAAGCAGTAGAACTATAATTCTTCCATCCGATTTGTTTGATCCGCTTCAATGCATACCCCACTTCCCGCAGATAATCTCCATACACCACTTGCGCATGGAATCCTTCCATCTCTTTTGTAAACGCGCGCAAATCGCCTTCGAATTCGATATCGATTTGGGAACGGCAGGCGGGTAGAGACGGGCAGCCCGCGATTTTTCCACGGAATCCCTGCCATTTCGTGCAATGCAAATTGGGAATCACGACCGTAACGAGCTGACCCTGCGGATACTCGACCCGGCTGGCCGCGCCGAAATCGGATTCGTAATGCGTCATGATCGTAACCGGTTCGTAATCCGTTCCATTCATCCGCATCGGCGCGGCGCAGTGCGCGACGGTGAGAATGCCGTCGTGGGGAAAATGGGTGTTGCAAACAAACGTCGGTTGGCTGGTGATCCATCGCAGCAACACGCCGGGAAGCGTGTGCGAGAGATCGGTGTGGCAATAGGCGGTATAGCCCTCATCGTTGGCCAACGCCAGGACCAGGCAGGGAGGCGTGCTCAACATTTCGATCACGTCCCGCCCCATGCAATGATCGAAACCGAAATTAAACGCATTCTTTTCCTGCAACAATTCCCGGCAAATATGCCAGGCTAAAAACGAATTGAAAACAAATTCCGGTTTGGTTTGCAGGGTGAGATTGGGACGCGCCAGGAAATCCCGCGTATCCCCCTCGATTTTCCGCATCAACGCTTCATTGGCGCGCACTTCCTTTATTCGCTTCGCGAAATCCTCACGCGGGATGATTTCGATTTCATATCCCCATACCTCTTTCGCGTGTTGCGGACCGAGCCGCTGCGCCGGTTCGCTGTAAGCCGCCAGGCTGCCGATGGCCAGCATTTTCGTGCCTTTTGCGTTTTTGAGACCATAAATCGCCCGCATTCGCCATAGCACATCGCCGTAATCGTCCACCACGATATCTTCGACATCCATATTCGGTTCGGCCATGGCGTCTTCGTTGCGGCGGAGAAACCGCCAATGAACGATTTCGTGATATAAATAATACGGCTCGGTTCGATGCCGGATGAAAATCACTTTCGCCGCTTGCGCTTCCGCGAGAATCGCATAAAATGATGCGCCTCCGCCCGCCGCGTGGATCAAAATCATATCGGCGTAGCTTTCCGCCGCTGTTTTCGCCTGCGCTTCGTTGCTGATTGGAACGACGGGCTGAATTTCGACGGGAAATTCCGCTTTTTTTACGAACTCATGCAATTCGAATGCGATTCGCTCGGCCTCCGCGTTCACCGCGTTCTGCTCGCGTAATCCGCCATAACTCCGCCAACTGGTCATCTCGCGGGGGGATTCTAAATGATAAACCAAAACCGGTAAAACCCGCAACGGCTTGCCCGGCGGAAAACCGGTCGGACCGGATACCCGCCGCGCCTGCGACTCCTGCGCATTCACGGCGGACACCATCGCCAATCCGGTTACGGTTCCCGCGCCGATTCCCCCTAAAAATCCTCGCCGGTTGATCGTTCCGCCGCCGCATTCGTCTCGCAGACCGGACGTATGCGCGCCGGATGCACTCTTCGTTGCCTGCTGTTGATCGCACATGGTTGGGATCCTTTCCTTGATGGCTGAACTCATTTTTTCCTGAAAACCATCTCTTTGCCATTCATTCAAACAGAATTCGCGACGAATCGCAAGATATTCGACATTCATGCGGTAATTTGCCAATGCATTACGGATCCGGTTCGAGCGGCGGAATCGCCTGCATTCACAACGCCCTGAAGGGACGGTTCGTGAGCCGTCTCTTCAACATACCGACGGAATCCGTTGCATCCGGAGAGGCAATTCGTTCGCTATTTGCACTTCTGTTTGTTCGGGGATTGAAACAGTTTAGAAATGGATGAGTGAAGAAGAAATAATACGGATTCGCTTACACCAGAATATCCACAATCGTTCCCATTCCTTTCGGATTCAAACGCGGTCCCTCCGTATCTGCGGGAAGATTCTGCGATTTTGTTTTTTTCATTTCCGGCGATTTGTTCTCCATCATATCGCTGAACTGATCGTTGACAAATCGGGATGTCCGTTCATAAAATTGCGCCAGATTGTTCTGCAACTCGGTTACCGGCCGGGGCCGAAAAAGAGAAGTGGAATCCGATACTCCGCTCTGTAAGGTATTCACGGCATGTTCTTCCCTTGCATTGTGGTTTTGAGGTTATAAATACAAAAAACATGCCAGCGCCTTCCTCTTCTCGTAACTCTATGTTTTTGAAGTTGTTATTGAATAATGGACGATATGAATCCTTTTCCATCAGGAAATATTTGCCTATAACGGAGATGGGCATGAAATTTTTACACATTCCACTGCGCAGAGGAGTCGATTCCGGAAATGATGGCCTCCGCTCATTCGGATATGGAATCATCTTGGTTCTCGCGGATTTTGTCCATATCGCTCCTCAGGCCGGTTTGGCGGGCCGAACAAAAATCGGAAAACGATCCTTTTTTTGCATGGGAGCGATGGTGGCGGAAAAAATCGTTATCGGGGACGATGTCGTCGTTGGCGCCAATTCCGTGGTTTTGAAAAACGTCCTGACTGGCTCTAAAATACTCGGCGTCTACCATTGACGGGATCATCGACAACCTATCGTCCGATACCATGATTATCTCTGGCGGGAAAAACGATGGAAAAACATCCGGTTTACGTTTCCACCTCGACGCTTTCCTCGCTTTCCTTTCGGGAAGCGATACAAACATTGCTGGAGAACAATATCCGCCATATCGAACTGGGATGGGTAAAACAATTCGATCCCGGTTATCTGCATGATTTGAAAATACTGCATCGCGATTGTAACCTGCAATTGTTGATTCACAATTATTTTCCTCCGGTCGATCCTCCCTTTGTATTGAACCTGGCGTCAAGTAATGCGGAAATTTTGGCTCGAAGCCTTGCGCTTTGCCGAGAAGCCATTCGGCTAAGTCATGTTTTCTCCAGCCCGTTTTACAGTGTTCATGCCGGTTTTTGCGTCGATGCGAAGCCGAACGATTTAGACCATAATTTGACTTTTTTACCGCGTTTCCCGATGGAAGAAGGGGAAAAGCGGTTTGTCGAGTTCATTCAATTCCTCTGTGACTACGCGAAGCCATATGTCATTGATATTTTGATCGAGAATCATGTCTTGACGTCGTGGAATGTAATCGATGGCGAAAACAAGATTTTATTAGGGATTACCGCCGAGGACATGATACGGCTCCTGACGAAAATTAATCGAGAAAATATAGGAATTTTGCTGGATGTCGGACATTTGCGCGTTTCGGCGCATACGCTTGGTTTTTCTGCCGCGGATTTTATCCAACAAGTATCCTCCCGGATCAAGGCGGTTCATCTTCACGACAATGACGGAATCCAGGATGTCCATGCGCCGAATGACGGATACGTAAATTCGAGTCGAAGGATTCAAGGCGCTCGTGAAAGCATTGGGAAATATTGAGGCCGAACGCTTCATTACCCTCATCCTTCGCGAACCTTTCGATTACACAAAATGGCAAAAACATTTGTGGCCTGAAAAAAGTATAGAGGAGATCAGCCGATTCGCGATACAGTTTCGCGATAAATTCACGGAAACCGGTTCTTGATTATACAACGACCTCCATCCCAAACAGCCGCGCGAACTGCCGCAGCCGTTTCGCGTAATCCCCGTAGAACAGCACGTTGTGATGCCCCTTCACGTCGCACACATCGTCCAGTTCGTTGATGGTGATTTCCACGTTCGTGCGGCAGCCGCCGATCGGGGGCATGTCGTAGGATTTTACGACTTTTCCCGAATACACCAGCATCTGCGGTTTCTCGCGGGGAATGATATGCGCCATCGTGACGTCTTCTCCCTCGCGCCACAGCACCTGCGGGCAGCAGGTCGGATCGTTGGTGTGTCCGTAATTCCGCAATAGAATGGGCTCCTGCGGTTTGTCGGGTCCGAACAATTTCGAGCCGGTGGTGCAATGCGAGGCGAAGTAGTGATTCACTTCCGTTTCGAAGGCGGGATTGTGTTGAAAACCGGGACGATTGAACAAATGTTGAACCAGCATCAGCGTCAATGTGGGGCCGAGATCGTTCTCGCAGCCGGCGGCGATGCCTTCATCCCGCAGCGTCATGAAACTCATGCAGGGCATCAGCTCCCCTCGGCGCAGACAATCCATCATCATCGCGTCGCCCTGCTCCATTTCGAGAATTCGCTTGTTGGCAAAATGGACGCGCGCGGCTTGTACAATTTCCGGATCGGCCGGTTCGAGCACTTTTTTCGCATCGCGTTTGTACGCGCGGGCAAGTTTTTTTACCGCGTCGGTAATTTCGGTTTTATTCACTTCTTCTTCGAATCGTTTTAAGGAAAACGTTCGTACCGTCGTTCCCCAAAACGGCACAATCGCCTCTTTCCCATCTTCCGCGCCCGCCACGCTGATAATCCGGCTTTCCTTCATCAATCGCCGGGTTTTGATCATGTTCATCCCGCATTCGATCGCGTCCATGTTATCCAGCGATTGAATCATGAAAATGCCGGGTTTGCGATAAGCGGTGATGGGGCCATGCTTCACGCCGAGGCAGGAATGGATAACCGTTGGAATTCCTTCTTCCGCCATCGCGCCGACGGCGTTCAATATCTGGTCGATGTGGGCAAAACTGCTGTGTTTAAACGGAATCAGCAACAAGCCGTCTGGCTTTGCCTGTTTGACCTTATCGATGAACGTTTCCAGATCGGCTTTTTCGTCGACCGGTTTGTCTTCCATCAAAATTTTCATTCCCAATTTTTGTTCAATTTCCCGGATGCTGCTCATATACTGCTTTTGACGGCCTTCTGCGTCGAAATCGTTTCCCGGCCAGCTCCACCATCCGCCTTTCACGCGCATGGAGTCGGAGGGAGGATACAAAAAAGCGCCCATGACTGTCGCTGTACCTTTTTCTCGAATCTCGGCGGCGCTCGCGTCGCGAGCGATGGCGGCTTGCGTGAATTGCAACGCGATGCTGCCCGCCGTCAAACCCATCGCGCCCAAAAATTCCCGTCGGCAGCAGCCGCAGGAGGTACCTTCGTGTGTGTGCTGGTTGTTCATGATGAAATGCTCCTTATTAAGTTTTTCGCAAATGATTGACTGATTTCATGAAACAAACCTGGTCGAATCATCGTGCAATCGATGTCAATGGATTTCCCACGCACGAATTTCCGTTACGCTTCGTACAATGCGCAATCCCGCATAGACGGAACGGCTGTCAACGCCCGTGAATCCTTCATAGTTAAAAACATCATCGATCAATACGACAACACTTCCGTTATCGGGTATGGTTACACTCCCAATCGGGACTTCGATGATATGAAACGCGAAGGAGCCGATATACACGCCGTCCAATTGGACGTAGGTTTTCAATTCGTTCCCCTCGATGGCGGCTTGAATGGGCGTTGGAACCTGCGCATCATCCGTACCGACCTGGGCAACGTCTCCAAACAGCAGGAATACATCATAGGTTCCGCCGACTTTGATGTTGACCGTTGTTTGCAATGTGGGACAATCTTCCGTGCCGCGCGGCGCGCGCGATTCCAGCACGCCGCCATACGGGCCGAGAGGCCGCCGACTCCATAAATTGTCGCCGGACAACACGGCGCCACCACTCGCGGCGTCGTGAAAAACCTGATCGGCGGATAAAGAAGAATCGATGGCCACGGTCGTATAGGTATTTCCGAGGGAATCTTCCCCTTCCTCATACAGAAACCAGGGGCTGACGGTGATTTCCTTCGGGACCGGACCTCCGTCGATTACATTCAGTTTTATCCCTTCGTACGTCGAAACCATATACGGTCGATTGCTGGCAAAGGGATAGTCATCCACGCGAACGGTGATCGTCTCTCCGGCGGCGACAGTGACTACGCCGAGAACGGCGGAATAGTACCACAAACTGTCGCCGGAAACGGTACCTCCTCCCGCCTGCGGGATTGAGACGCCGGCCCCACCCGCGGCCGATATGCCGTTCCATTGGGAATACTCGATCCCGAACGGTTCGTTGCCCAGCGCGGCAAAAATGGCGCCTTCTCCCGGCCAGGAGTTGGAATCCATATACATGAAAACCACTTCATACGTTCCCGCATAAGCGACGGTGATCTCCGTCTTCAATTCGGGAGCGTCCTCGCCGGCGCCGGGGCCGTGTGACATCAATAACGTCCTGCCGACGGAGGTTGGAACGATCGTCCATTTGTTATCGGCGTCGATGTCGACCGAGGTTTGCCCGCCGCCGGTTCCCGCTTCGGCAATCCGCAAACCGGCGTAAACGGAACGGCTATCCACTCCTTCGAATCCTTCAAACGGACTGACGTCATCCACGAGAACGGAGATTGTTCCATTATCGATTACGTTCACCGCGCCAAGGGACACTTCAATGATGTTAAAACCATAGGTTCCTATATAGGTTCCATCTCCCTGCACGTAGGTTTTCATAGCCTGGCCTTCAATCGCCGCCTGAATCGGGGTCGGAACGGTTTCGTCGTCCGTCGCAACTTGTGCGACGTCTCCCAGCAGCAGGAAGATTTCATACGCGCCGCCGGTGATCATCCGCACGGTCGTGCGAAGCGCCTGACAATCCTCTGTCCCGCGCGGCCCGCGTGATTCCAACACCGCCCCGTAGGGGCCGAGCGCTCTCCGGCGCCACATCCCGTCATCAAATCCATCCACTTCGTTGAATACCTGAGCGGCGGCAAGTGTGGAATCGACGGCGGCAGTGGTATACACATTTCCCTGCGCATCGGTCGTTTCTTCATACAACGCTCCCGGACTTATGCCGATCCCCACCGGCGGTTCCTGTGACGGCAAAGCTGCCACCGCCGCGGCAGGGCCGGTTTGATAAATGTTACCATAATCGTCTGTTTGTGGCTGTAGTTCGGAAGCGGGGAAAAACAGACTGAAACCTTGCCCCTGTGCTCCGGAAGCGGAGAAAAATACTAAAAACAAGATGAACATTGCAGTTTGATTGGTTGTGAGTTTCATGATTTCCTCCACTCGTTCCTTGATTTAAATTCCTGTTTTCTGCTGTTATTCGATGTCGAATGGAATCCACTTGTAGAGAAAAAAATACGTTGTGTTTTTACTTTCCTCCACCACCTTGCCGAATGACGATATCGCCATAACTATTCAAACCATTGGATGTGTCATAGGGCATACCACGCACCATGCTTTCCCACATCCCATCTGGTCCGATCCCCATCAGCGCCCATTCGCCGGGTGACAGCGGTCGTTGACCGGTTTGCGCGCTTCCCGCCGTCGTCAAGCCGCTCAATCCGTGATTTTCACCGATGAAGCTGAACGCCGGTTCGTTATCGCCATAGATATAGGTTCCGTTCGCATAATTGATATACGCGGCGCTGTCTTTCGCGGACATCACGTCGTTGAACGGATCGCGCGGGATGCTCGACATATACGATACGGGAGTCGTCAATGGCGCTAAAATTTGCACCATCGTACGATCCGGACCGTTGTTGAATGGGAGAATACCAAATTTCGTCATTCGCTCCACACCCAAAGCGGTGTCGTCGTCCCAAAAATCCACCAGCATCATGTTTTTATCGAGCCGGAACGATTCAATGGCGGTTCCCAAATTCTTCATGTCCGCCATTCCTCGCGCGATTTTCGCGCGGGTTTGCGCATTGAGGAAATTCGGCACGGCAATGGCGGCCAGGATGCCGATGATCGCCACAACAATGAGCAACTCGATGAGTGTAAAGGCGTGAGATTTTTGATTTATCATTTTCGTGATATCCCCCATGCCGTAAAGTGCTCTGTAGGGGCGGTTCGCGAACCGCCCCTACAGTACGTGATCAATAAATTGACCAATTCCCGACATTTGTTCCTGCTGTTTTGACGAGGCGAATGCCAAGAAACACGGAGCGCGTTGCGCCGGAGTAATCCGGAGCGTCGTCTGTGATGAAATTCACGACTTCGCCATTGGCGACGGTGATTTCACCGATAAACACTTCATAATCGTTGTAGCCGGGAGTTCCCTGGAAGGTTCCGTCCCACGCGCCGTAGGTTTTCAATTCTTGTCCTTCCATTCCGAATTTGATCGGACACGGGCTTGACAGATTTTCCGCCGGATTGGCCTGGCCGGTATCGCCGACGCGCAAGTAGACATTGTATGTACCGCCCAATCGGATTTCGAGAGTGGTTTTCAGCGCCGGCGCATTCTCATTGCTGGGATAGGCTTCGAGAATGGGGCCGTAGGTTCCCAGATTCTGACGGATATTCCATAAACTATCTGAATTTGAATTCGCATTGACTGTCAGCCAATCCGCCTGCGTGGGATACGCGGCCTTATCCTGCGGCCAGGTCATATATTTGTTGCCGCCGATATCGGTGAACAACTCGAACACGCCCGGACTGACGGTAATTTCATCAAGATCAAGGTATACCTGTTTCACAAACCGCATCCCGAGATAAACGGATCGAGTCACATTCGGATAGTCAGGAGCATCGTCGATGAGAAAGTTCACTTGCTCCCCGGCGGTGACGTTGATTTGTCCCAATAAAACTTCATAATCATTGTATCCGGGCGTCCCTTTGAATATCCCATCGTTGGGTACCCAGGTTTTCAATTCCTGGCCTTCAAATCCGAAAATGAGCGGATTAGGTTCTGCCTCATTTTGCACCGGATCGGCTGCAGCCGTATCCCCTATACTAAAATAAACGTCATAGGTTCCTGCTTCCGCGAATTTTATGCTTGTTCTGAGTGTCGGTGCGTCTTCGCCGCCGTTAGGAAAAGATTCGATAATGGGGCCGTAGGGTCCCAAACCTTGCCGGATGTTCCATTTATTGTCCGTACTTGAATTCGCAGCCACCGTCAACCAATCCGCTTGGGCTAAACTTTCATCGACAGGACGAGTTCGGAATTGATTCCCGCTCACGTCGGTAAACCAGTCAAACACGCCCGGACTGACCTGAATTTCCGACAACGCCGCACTCAATTCGATTACGCGCAACGTGATCCCGTGAAAAGTCGATCCCACTTCAAACGAAGCAAATATCCCGAATTGGTCGCCGGGAGTGTCATCGATGCGCACTTTGATTGTTCCGCCTGCATCCACTTCCACCTCGCCGAGTGAAACCGAATACCAGAATCCCGCGCCGGACGTGCCGCCCGCGATGGGATAGGGAGGAGCCGTGCCGCCGGATCGCCGATTCGTGTTCGATGCGGAGTACAAAACCAAATCTTCGTCGCCAAGCGCGGCCTGAATCGGGCCGGTATCCGCCGCCGAATTGGAATCAAGGAAATTTAATATGACTTCATATTTTCCCCCCATGGCGACAGTGATTTCCGCCGTCAGCTCCGGCGCATCTTCAAAAAATCCGGGGGCGTGGGAAATTAGGAAAATGTCGCCGATGTACGGATAAATCGACCACAAGTCATCTTCTTCAAAATAAACGCCCTCCAACGCCGGATCGCCAATGGGAATATGCAAAATCGCGCTTGCCGGACCGACTTTGTATGTGTTCCCAAACCGATCCGGCGCGCCGCTCATATCTCCCGCCTTGAAAAAATAGGTAATATCCTGCGCCGGCGCGCTCCACGCGAAGAGCGATAGGACGATGATAACGAACAATGTGGAATTCTTGAAATGCATGACCATTTGAATAAACCTCCCCTTGCCTTTTGTTGAAGTGTTCCCATTTTTGGGTTGATACCCATTGGCTTTACGATGAAAAATTACTAATTAAAGCGCAAACCATGTACTTCTTCTTGATTTGGAAATCAGTTATTTCTCGCATCACCTCCTTTGTCTACGTCTTGAAATCCCAAATCTTATTTTGATAAAAAATATCCCTTCTTCGCTCATAAATTGGACTTGTCTTGCGGTAAATGTATAGACAAATCCAATTTTGCAGGCCATCCTATCATATCCGCTTCTGATTGTCAAGCATATTTTTCATAAAAAGATACGAATACTATTTCAATATAGAGTATACCATCGTCCTGATGACACCATATATTGTATTTTGGTAATGTTATCAAAAAGAATTTCCCGGCGCCGACAAATAAATCGGCTTTACTGCTTTACGGTCTTAACATGTCTATGGTACTATCGGAAGACGTCCAAATTCATTTCGAATTGATCGTATTACTTCTGTTCCATTTTTCTGAGAAGGGAAAAACCGAGATTTTGAAAAATTCTATCAATTTCAAAATCGAAATCAATCGGGATTCGACCGTCCCCGCCTATCACCAGTTGACGAATCAGATGATTGCGTTCATTCAGCGGGAAGAGATTCACATCGGAGAACCGTTGCCGCCCGAAAATGCGATCTGTGAACTGTCCGGCTTGAGCCGTATGACGGTGCGCCGCGCGATGGAACAACTCAACCAACAAGGCCTGGTGGTGGCCGAGCGGGGACGCGGCACCTTCGTCGTTTCCAAAATGCCGCGCGCGGAAAATCGGACCTCCATCGGATTCGCGCTTCGGCCGGATCGCTATCTGGAGGAAGACCCGTTTTACTCGCAGGTATTTTGGGGCGTTACGCACGAAGCGCAACAGCGAAGACTCCATTTATCCTTTCTAAAAGGGGAAACGCTGGTTTCGGATCATGGTTTATCGGAGACGCTGGAGATTTTGAATCATCTCCACGGTTTGATCATCGCCGGTCAGATGCCGGAATCCTTTCTCGAGTATTTGCGAAAAATCCGTATTCCCTGCGTGTTTTTGAATTACCATTCGCCGAAATATGCCTTTGACGCCGTCACGTCCGATCAACGAGAGATCGGGCGGCTGGTGGGCAGGCATCTCGCCATATTGGGGCACCGGTCCGTATTGTATCTCAGCGGAGAACCGGAAAACGTGGCGCATCAGGACCGTTTGCGTGGATTTCGCGAGATGTTCGTAGAACCGGGCAAGCGCGATTGCCACGTGATCGATGGCGGCAAACACACCCAAAGCGGGCGAAAGATGATCGCGGAAGCTTTGGAGCGAAAATTGCCGTTCAGCGCCGTCGCCGCGGGCAACGATATGATCGCCATCGGCGCAATGAACGAACTGCAGGATCGCGGATTTCAGGTGCCGACCGATGTCAGCGTGTGCGGAATCGATAACGTGACGCCCGCCGAAAGTTGCCGGCCGGCGTTGACCACCGTCCATATCGAAAAACAGGAAATGGGCGCGCGCGCGATTCAACTGCTGTTGAAACGCCTCGAAATACCGAAAGCGGTCTGTGAAACCGTTTTTTTGAGAGTGAAATTGATGGAAAGACGATCGACCGGACCGGTTTCGGAAGATGGGAAACGAGGTGAAATCGCGCTGGATGAAGTCGCGGCGAAAAGAATCCGGTAATACAAATCAATACGCCGTTTCATGGTTTGATCCGTTGCAATTAAAAAAGCATAAAATCCGCCGTTCTTTGCTCGCATGGTTTAAAAAGAACGCCCGCGACCTTCCCTGGCGGAAGACGCGGGACGCGTACCGCATCTGGATTTCGGAAATCATGCTGCAGCAAACGCGCGTCGAGGCGGTCGTTCCCTATTTTCAACGATTTGTTGCTGCGTTTCCGACAGTCAAGGAGTTGGCGAACGCGAAAGAAGATCACGTCTTAAAGTTGTGGGAAGGATTGGGGTATTATTCCCGCGCGCGCAATCTGCGGAAAGCGGCAAAGAAGATCGTCGGCGACCATGCGGGAGTTTTTCCCCGTACGTTGGCGGAGATTCAATCCTTGCCGGGCGTCGGGCGATACACCGCCGGCGCCATCGCGAGTATCGCGTTCGGCGCGCGAGCGCCGGTGGTGGATGGCAATGTCAAAAGGGTGCTGGCCAGAGTGTTTTGTATGGAAGACAGCATCGACGCCGCTTCCACCACCGCGGCGATGTGGGAACTGGCGGAGCAACTCGTTCCGCCCGGCAATCCGGGTGACTTCAATCAGGCGCTGATGGAACTCGGCGCGCGAATTTGCGCGCCGAAAAATCCGCGCTGCGAGCAATGCCCGATCGCTGCAATCTGCGAAGCGCGAACAAAAGGAATGCAAGGCGATTTGCCGATCCGCCGCCGGAAAAACCGGATTCCTCATTATCACATCGTCGCCGCCGCCATTCGCAAAAACGGCCGTTACCTGCTCGGCAAACGGCCGCCGCACAGCATGTTGGGCGGAATGTGGGAATTTCCCGGCGGCAAAATCGAAGCGGGGGAAACGCACGAACAGGCGTTGAAGCGGGAACTGCGCGAGGAATTGGGCGTCGAGATTCTCGTGAAATCCCATTTGATTTCCGTCGATCACGCCTATTCCCATTTTTCAATCACCTTGCACGTGTATCTATGCGAGCACATCGATGGGATTCCCCGGACGCACTATCACACCGATCTGAAGTGGGTATTCCGTTCTCAATTCGATCGCTACCCCATGCCTGCGGCCGATTTGAAATTTTTGCATTTGTTGTAAGAAAAAGGGTAGAGCCGGCGTCCCCGCCGGCGCGATCCTGCCGGCGAGGATGCCTGCCGTACCCATGTCGCGAGTGGAATCATCGCATTGACATCACGCTTCAACCGGCGCTATTTTTTTCACACTTTCGTGTGTTTGCATGTTCGATAGGAGTGTAATGATATCCTCAAATGAACGGTTCGGTTTCGTGATGGCGGATGAGACTCATCACGTGGTCATGCAGTAACGTGATGGGAATCGCTCCCGCAAGGGTCGGTGTATAACTGGATAAAAACAAAATATCACTGACGGGTGGACGGCGCAGAATGTCCAGCACGATCTCCCGAAACTCATCCGAAATCTCGGTGAAACCGGTCAGGGGAAAACTCCGCGGTCCCATCTCGGTTTTTTGCGCCAAAACGGAATAATCAAGAAAGGTTAATCCGATGGCCCGGCGTTCATCTTTGTTGATGCGCAAGAGAATATGGTCGTTCAATTCGATTCCCGTGGCGTTTTCGCCGGGAAAGAAGGATACGTACATGGTATCGCTTTCTTCGTCATAATTGAAATTGAGTTCTGTCATGTTTTTTACTCTATCACTTTCTGATAGGCGGTTACAATATAATTGTTCGGTAGGAATACTCCATTTGGGCTTTCGGTAAATCGAAATAGAACGATTGCAATAATATGCGTGTTGAACTCGTATAGACGATTAAATGGCATGGCATAACGGAATTTCCGTGGATCCAGTGAATCCTGCTTGCGTTTTCCTAATCGAACGGTCTCTTTTAGACAGGCCTCATATTCTGACATTTCGGGATGGTTCATTGGATCGATTATGTGTTGCCATCGTTCGTATGTCAGATAAATAAGGTTGCCATACCGCTCACGCACTTCCCAGCGTCTGCCATCGGGCATGTTGGTTCCAATCTTGAATCCATCGTCGGATTATTATAGCGAAGAATTACAAAAAAACATGTGGTAATCGTGCGTTTTTAAGGTTTTAAAATCGACTTGGTGTACCACTTGTCTCCCCATTAATAACAGCGAAAATTCGTTTTTTTTCGCCCGAACCGCCTGTAAAACGAAGCGCCGGTGCGGCAGATGTTCCAGTACGGCGCTTTGAGATTGACCGCATCGCGCTACCAAGCCCGTCCCCTTACTCGCAAGCGGCCCTGACCGGCGTGAAAAGCGGAGTTGATGGCGTCCACCGGCGCTATGGTTTCACTCTTTCGCGTGTTTGCGTGAATGAACGTTCCACTTCGCGTGGAATATTTATAAAAACAAAAGAATCAGCCGGATACAAATAATCCTCATCGCTTTCATCGATTACCCGCAAATCTCCATCGTTCGCCGCCGCTTCATCCGGCAAGACGCGGTAAATTTTATGCAACTCCAGAGAGGCGGGATAATCGGAGTTATTGATGCAGACTGCGAACGAATCATTCAGTTTTTTTTGTTTGTTCATGCGATTAATCCAAATACCGTTTTCGTTTGAATTCTTTTCTCCCTATACCATGTGCTTCGTACCAGTGAATTTCGGCGATACGTATTGCCCCATTTCGAAGGCGAATGGTTGAAATCCCTTTCATCTTACGCCATCGTCCGGAGCCATATCGTTTGCCCCACGGGGGCAATTGATGAGGAGCCTAGCCTTTCAAAGGCTGGGCGTTCGAACGTATTTTCATCCTTCGTTGTGATCAATCGATCATGACGGTTTCTATGAATTCAATCGATCTCATGGTTCCATCCCTACGTGGTTCCCGATGCGAAAGAATTTCGTTACCGCGGCGTCTTCTCCCACAAGACGGGGGATAAAGGAAAAGTATTCCACTGGAAGAAGCCGTCGGTGTACATATTGATGAAGGGATAATCCAGCGTGGAGAAAAAAATGTGAAGTAGTACGTTTCTATCCCTTGACGGAGGTCGTTCTCTATCAGGATGGATTATTTTGTTCAATCCATCGAAAAAATGAAAGCAAAATAATGGGTTCAGGCGATAGAATCCATTTTGCGGAGCTGTGTTTTTTCCTTCAGTGAGACGGAACAACAGGTTCTTCAATGGGTTCTACCGAAAGCCGGTAACCCAAACTCTCTAAAGCGCTGTCGAGGAAGTGAAGCTTGGGCGCATCTCCCTGCACGGCTGCTATATTCCGTAACGCGTGTAGAAACACCTCACGGTCGCCGTCCTCATGGTACGCTTCCAATGAGGCTTCCAAGTACGCTTTTGCATATTCAGGGTCTTCCAGCCTTTTCTGATGATAAGTATCATAGGGTATAGAACGTTTCATGGTGGAGCCTGTTGATAAATCTCCATGGTCCAATCCTGCACCATGTCAACCATATGTTAAATGGTAAATGATTACAAAATATAAACTCATGCGTTTTCACCATATGACTCACTCGCTGTTACCAGAAGCAAACTATCAATATTTTTGCTAATTTGTTCAATCTCTTCGATCAAATCTCGAAATCGTCGAGATCTCTGTTCAATGGACTTTCTGCGTCCTGCAAACTCACCATCGATCTCGTTTACAATCACAGTTTCGAGAGCTGGGCGGTATTTTGCATGCATCGTTTCGATTATTCTCATTTCAATTTGTTGCATGTTGTTAATAACAATCGGAAAGATATCATGTGTTATACGCTCATGATATTCTCGAACCTTGTCAATGTAATGCTCTGTTAATGTTTGCCGAATTTTTGTGGTCTTAGCTGAAAAATCATCTTTCAGTATGGCCTGACCCGGCTTCTTCAAGTTTTCTAAGCCCATACGTGCAGCCTGCTCCAGCCCTTCTAAAATTTCGTTGCCGCAAATCTGGCCAGATAAAAAGCCAAGGAAATTCTTTGGTTTGTAGAGAAGAAGCTCATCCAATTGAGTAGCAAGCGTCATAACGACCCCATCGACTCGATCTATAAATGACGCAGCTTCCTCCCGAATTATCTCGTCGAAGTGACACGGCAATCGCATGAAAAAACAAGCAATTACCCGGATATAATATTCAAGAAATAGTTTTCATCCCACCCCGCTCGTTTCCGTCTTGCCTTGACGCCGC
>QZKN01000136.1 GCA_003598175.1 Candidatus Omnitrophota bacterium | reverse complement strand
CGGCCGGGTGTTCGATAATATCTTCGTGGAACGCTTGTGGCGCACCGTAAAATACGAGGAGGTGTACATCAAAAGTTACGAGGATGTCAACGAGTGTGTGAACGGATTGTCCGCGTATTTTCGGTTTTACCATGAAGAGCGTCTGCATCAAGCCTTGGGATACCGAACGCCGCGGCAGGTTTATTGGAAATGCGAGAAGAAATTCGATCGCAGGGAGTTTCTTCCTTTGAGTTTTTTAAGGTATGGGCGCAAGCTCAAGATTATCGATTCGAGGTTGGATGAGGGGACGGCGAAATCCACCGCCCCCTCGGCGATAATCCGTCGCCCGCGCGCCAGGGTATACCTTGGTCGGTTTCTCTTCAGCAGAGCCGGCCTCCGTTTCGCCTGGTATAGATAACTGTCGGTAAGAGGAAGAAAATCTGAAGGGCTAAAGGAAAATCCAACGTGTCGATTCGAAAACCAGAAAACCGAGGAAAAATGAACGATGTAACCTACTTTAAAAAATGGCAAAATTTGTCTTGACAATGGGGTACACCTCAATTATTATTCTTAAAAACAGATTCATGATTTTTTTAAAGTATGTACAGTACCAAAAAGACATAAAAATATAAGCAAATTGTTTACCTGTATTTTTAAGAATCAATAAATCATTTGAATGAAAGGAGTTCAAGATTAATGAAACGATATACTATACTATTTACACTTTTCTTCGTCTTTATGCAATTCAATGGAATCCAAGCGGAAGAGAAGTCGCCATTCACACTCTCCATTTTGGAACAGGTTGAAAAAACGATCAACGAAATCAAC
Organism: Candidatus Omnitrophota bacterium; assembly: GCA_003598175.1. Classification (GTDB taxonomy): domain Bacteria; phylum Hinthialibacterota; class Hinthialibacteria; order Hinthialibacterales; family Hinthialibacteraceae; genus SURF-12. Next base: position 39,408 of record QZKN01000136.1, on the reverse strand, counting down.
GAGGAATCAGGTTCCGTTGTTTCGGATGAGATCAAACGAATATTGATTGACGATATTCGAGGATATTTGTATATGCGAATTCGAAATGCCAATGACGAACAGAAGCAAGCCATTCTTATTGCAATTCCAAAATACCTCAAAAAAACAATTGATTCGTGCGTTCATAGTGTTCATAAGATCGATATGTCCGATCCTTCTGAAAACATAACGCGAATCTCTTTTTCAAAAAATCGTGCGCAAGAAACGGCGAGATTTTTGGTTTTACTGATCGATTATGTTCTCGAACGCGAACATCCTCTACCACTTGGTGAAGAACGATCCACCATTGTGACTCAAATCCACAAATTGATGAACGAAGCAAGAGATTTGATACGACAAAAATTTCCAAACGAACCGGATGAATATGTGGATCATGCAATGAATGTTGCCTTCCGAAATTTATTGCCGGGTCTTGATGATCCATTTTCAATACTTTGCAAACGAGTTCTTTCCGATGAGGAGATGGCAGAAATAATCAACGGTTGGAAGAATTTATTAAAGAAAGAAATCGTATCACCAATACCTGATTCCTTCATTTCTGATCAGAATCCAACAATGAAAGAAATTCTCAGAAAGGGTAATATCGTATCATTTGCTCATTCTCTTTGTGGTCTGTGGACATCGTATTTTCGCGACAATCGTCATGATATGACATTGGAAATCTTACAAAAAAGGCTAAGGAAATAATTCTTTTAATCATAGGAGGCTATAAAATGAAAAAATATATTCTTTTGTCCATCCTACTTATAATAGTAAATTTTTTTGCTTTTGTATCTTCGTGTTACGCTGATGATTGGGAACTGATAGAATCACTTTCTCCTCCCTCTTTTAGTGATGAGGAAGATTATTATTATGATACACATCATTTAAAAATTGTGAGTCAAATAAATTATGCGCCATCCTATACGGCTTCTTCATATGTTAAAATTGAAATGTATGATTACTACCCATATGCGTTTTATGCCCAACATACCTCAACATTTTATAATATACAATGGAAGGATACCTATCAATATAACGGTGGTGGGGATCCACCTCCAACTTCGCCAACAGCTCGAGTATCCGGAAACTGGTCCTACTCGGGTATTTCTTATGATTCAAAAGATGAAGTCGAAATGGCAGGAGGCTCCTCAGGTTCAAAATTCATGGCACAGGTTACAGGCAATGGACCAAATAGAAACGATAAAAAATTGGCTGGTATGGTTGAAAGTTGTATTAATCCAACATGCTACATAAGCATAACAAGTTATGATTCTCCACATAATTGGGTAGAGGCAGGATATGGTAATTCAATTGCCGATCATGGGAACTTTGTTCCTATCGAAGCGAATCCTTTCTTTTCATATGAAAGTACGATTTTCGTTGAAGGTGTTATTGAAGAAATGCAAGTAATTGCCGCGTGTTATGGAGATGAGAATGAAACAGCAACTGCAAATATTAATGCATCGGTTACTTTGGAGCCTTTTTAAAAGTAAAAGAATAACGAAAGAAGAGTAACAGCCTTCTTCCTTCAGTCTTCCACCTTAATATTTAATCCGTAACACAATTAGCTAATTACACGTTTGTTTTCCGCATCAAATCGAACCACACGTTCACCGCGCACCGCCATCACACCCATCTGCATGGCGGTATTGACCGGCGCGCTGAGAGCCGGATTGGAAAGCGGTTGCTTGCGGATTTGGTAGATGTTGAATCGTTCATGAAGTCAATGCCTTCATCATTTCTTTTTCCCTATTAAATTTCACGAAAGCATGATCATCAAGCATAGAAGGCACATTTTCATGTTCCACTTAGCGCATTGAATTGGATTTCCGTCACGCGGCCGGGACCATCGAAGTAGATATTTTCCAAACTGACCGGCAACAAATCAAGAACCATGATTCCCACAAACTTCAGCCTTCAACCTTTACCCTTCAACCTTTTTTTATATGATGGTTCCTGAAACTAAAATAGAATGTGAGGAGAACAACATGTACGGTAACCCGATCAAGAAAACAGTTGTTTTCATTCAGGTTTTCATCATATGTCATGGCATGGTTTTGAATGGAAACACATGCACGACCATCATGGTGGGCCAACAAGCAACAAATGACGGATCCGTATTAATGAGCAGCTCGTGTGACGGCGACATCATGGGCGTCATTTCCATCATGCCGGCAAACGAATATCCATCAGGAACGAAAATTCCGATGTATTGGAACGTCCCCAGGCCAACCAATTACAATGAATATGTTGCCAATCTTCGGAAAGGTTATGATTTTGTCGGCTATCTGCCTATTGAAAAGACTTACCGCACAATCCTTCTCGGCGGAAACATGGAAAGCATGACAACGGGCGGATTGAATGAATTTGGGCTCAGCATCGCCATCGAATTTATTCCCATGCGCGCCGGTTTGGCCTGCCCGAACGGCGTCGTCGGTCCCAATAGCAATCATTGGACCACATCGCTGATCGCCAATGCGTTGATGCGAACGAAAACAGCGCGGGAAGCCATCCAACTCATCGGTTCGATGGTGGAAGAATACGGTTTTCTTTATTACCGCGCGCCCAAAGCAGGCGTTGCGCTACCCATTGCCGATGAGAATGAAATCTGGCTGATGGAAATCTTCGGACCGGGCGAAAATTGGACAGCAAAAAGCGGCAAACCGGGAAGTGTGTGGTGTGCACAACGAATCCCCGACGGCGAAGTGGGCTGCAGCGCCAATCGCAGCCGCATCGGTAAAGTGGATCTGGAAAACCGCGATTCTTTCATGGCCTCTCCCAATATTTTTTCATTGGCGGAAGAACTCGGATTTTGGAAAAATGGCGATCCATTTGTGTGGTATGAAATCTATGGCGATCCCGGCAGCCGCTACAACAGCCTGCGCGAATGGCGCACACTCAGCCTGGCCGCGCCTTCGCTGAATTTAAAAGTAACCGGTGATCACCTGGTCGACCGTTATCCATTCTCGGTAAAACCGGATCAACCGATTAACGTAAAAAAACTCATGCAAATCATGCGAGATGGATATGAAGGGACAGAATTTGACTTAACCAAACATCCCGCATTCAATCCCGACGGCGAAAAAAGTCCGCTTGCGCGCCCGTGGGGACCACAAGAGCTGTTCGATCTCCTCAAAATCAAACCGGAACGCGCCATTGCCACTCCCACAAGCGGTTATGTTTTCGTTGCGCAGCTGCGCAACTGGTTGCCGGATTCCATCGGCAACTGCCTGTGGTTCGCCTATGGACCGGCTGACACCAGTTGCTTTGCTCCCATCTACGCCGGGATTACCGATCTTCCTGTCTCGTGGAAGCAACCGGCCGATTTTATTCGAATCAACCGGCAACAACCGCAATGGAATTTTCGTCTGGTCAACAGCCTGGCGAACAATCTGCAGTATCAAAGCGCTGTACAAGATATAAAAAATGTGTTTCAAAGCGCAGAGGAAAATTTTTTCGCGATGCAAGCGGATTTTGAGAAAAAAGCGTTTTCCGTTTACGGAAAAAAGAGTCATGAGAACGTGGAAACGTTGATCAACGAATACGCGAGGCGTTGTCTAACGCAAGTCGGGTATGCCTATCATGAGCTCGTTGATTACTTGATGATTCGTTATTTACTCGACAACGCGGATATCGCGCCGCCGCAATTGCCGGCAATTGACGCTTCGGTCATTCCGGACCAAGAATGAAAAACGGGCGCCGATCCAATAATTCAGCAATGATGTTTTTCTCATTGATAAACATCCTTACCCGCCGGTTGCGAAATACCGGTAATCAATCGCGCGCCGCGATTTTTGGTAAAATAATTCCACGCCCATTGAATCGTCACCAGCACGCGGTTTTCGAATTCCACGATGTGAATCAAATGGATAAATAACCACGCCAGCCAGGCGAGAAAACCCGTCAAATGGAACCGTTTCAAATCCGCCACCGCCGCCGCCCGCCCGATCACCGCCATGCTGCCGCGGTTTTTATATCGGAAAGGCGGGGCAGTTTCGCCGCGCAGGCGACACAGGATCGAATCCGCCGCGTAACGGCCCTGCTGCATGGCTACCGGCGCCACTCCCGGCAGCGGCTGTTCCGTTCCGTGTTGGAACAGCGCCAAATCCCCAATCACGAGCAGTTCCGGATGGCCGGGAAGGCTTAAGTCCGGCTCCACCGCAATCCTTCCAATGTGATCCAGACATGCGCCCGTCTTTTCCGACAGGATGTTCCCGAGCGGAGACGCCTGAATCCCCGCTGCCCATAAAACGGTTTTGGCTGAAATTTGTGTTTCCCGATCCTGACTGCGGATCGTAACGGAATCTGCATCGACCGCGGTCACCATTGTGTTTGTCAGAATTCGCACTCCCAACCGTTCCAGAGAATGATGCGCCGCGAGCGACAAATCCGCCGGATAACTCGGTAAAACTCGATCAGCGCCTTCAATGAGAATAATTTCCGCCTTCGCGGGATTGATCTGGCGAAAATCCTCTTTCATCGTGTCTTTCGCCAGTTCACTCAACGCGCCGGCCAGTTCCACTCCCGTCGGTCCTCCTCCCACAACGACAAAATTCAACCACGGACAACGTTCCCGGCAATCCTGCACGCGTTCCGCAGTTTCAAACGCCATTAAAATGCGCCGCCGCATTTCCACCGCATCTTCCACGGTTTTCAGACCAGGGGCATATTTTTCCCACTGCTCATTCCCAAAGTAGGAATGACTTACCCCTGTCGCCACGAGGAGCGAATCATACGAAATTTCCCCGTCATGCAAAATCACGCGCTGATTCGCCACATCGATGTCGAGCGCCTCTCCCATGACGACCCGCACATTTTTCTTTCGTTTCAAGATATGGCGCAGCGGCGTGGAGATGTCGCCGGGCGACAGGCCGCCGGTTGCGACCTGATACAGCAGCGGTTGAAACAAATGAAAATTACGCCGATCGATCAACGTGACGCGAACCGCCGCGTTACAGAGCGTCTGCGCCGCGTATAATCCCCCAAATCCGCCGCCGAGGATCACAATGTGATGCAATTGATTCATGATCGTTTCCTTTCATTTTTATCATCTGCACCGTTTGGACTTTACGAAATCCACCTGATACAAAATAGGATACCTCCTCGGTACAAAAAGCACGTACCAGGAGTTTCGCAAAAGAGGTTTCGATTTAATCTAGTCGATCGTTCCCACATTGCGATAATGCAATGTGAATCCGTGCATCGCGTAGTAATACTGGTTTTCGGCTTGAATTTCCTTTATAATGGAAATGTCATCCATAATCAAATCGGAGAGGGCAGGATCATGAAACGGATGTGGCTATTCATTTCGGCGATTTCGTTTGTCGTCGGGCTGTCCGGTTGCGCGGGTTCATCGCATCGAATCCGCATGAACGCCTCTGTTCATGGCGCGACAGACTCGGACGCACGTTCCGCCCCAATGAACAAACCTCTTTCCCATGATGACATGTCCACTCACGCTCGAGGGGAAAAAGGGGTTCTTTCTCCCACATTGTATGAACCTTTGCCGCCGGATTTTCCCCGCATAGGCCTGATCAACTCCGCGCCGCCCGCGTTCATCCCGCCAAACCAACAATTGATTTGGGAGGAATATCACAAATACCTCGTCCAATCCGGCGAAATGAACGCCCAAACCGTATCCGGCAACTTTCCTTCCGAATGGTTTATCGACGAGAAAGCGGTCGGCGATGCCGATTCCATTCCCTATGATGATTACCGGACGTACTGGCCGGAATTCTATTATACCTACTATTACACCTATTATTATTACGATTATTTCCCGTATTTTCCGGATTATTATTATGGCTGGTGGGAGCCCGGCTGGAGAGAATATCATTATGCGCACATTTACTATCCTCCTCCCTATTCGTTCGGCGGCTCCGTTTCCATCGTGTATGGTTGGTGGGATTATCCGTATTACTGGTGGGGCTGGCCTTACTATGGGCGCTTTCACCATCTTCCTCCCCCGCCTCGCGGTGAGGAGGACCGCCCCGGAACGGAGGAGGAATCGAAACGCCGCCCCCGTCCGTTCATCAGCGAAAGAGCGCCCGCGCCGCGAATCCCTTCCTTTCCCCCATCGTCCGATTCGAACGAAGCGCTTCCCTATTCAGCCCGTCGTGATACGCATACGAAAACCGAACGCGCTTCCATACCATCACGCGGCAGAGAGCAAGCGCGTTCGAATTCGAACCTCGAATCGTTTATCGCACCCCGTATTGACGATCCGGTCCTGTTTGGCGGATATCGAAACGAGCCGAATCGCCCTACAAATCCATTGCAACGAGGAAATACCAGTTTCACGTTGCAAACTACGCGCAATATTTCGGAGCAGGCAAACCAGCCGGCAAGCAATTCCGATCGTTCTCCCATCTCTTCTCAACCGCAAAGCAATTTGATAGGATCGAACTTACAGCCCGGAACGTATGTTCTGGATCGCCGCGCCTCCACCCAGACAAAAATGATTCGAGTTTTATCCGATCACACCTCCGCGAGAGACAACACAACTGGAATCCGATTCGACAGTATGGAAACCTTTGTCGTTTCCCCGCCACGATCCGAAAATCAAAGAAGTGAAATTACCCAATCACCCGAACCAACGCCACCGAACAACCACTCGAATTCCGGCGTTCTGCGAAACGAACTGCCGTCCTCTTATACGCCTTCCGTTCGCATAGAACCGAAAAAGCCGCGGACCATGCCGCAATCATCGGTGCAAAGACAAGCCATGATTGAAACCCGCGTCACGACTCCGTCCGTCTCGTCGTCTCGATCATACGACGATTCGTCCTCAACCGATTTTACCCCCTCTCGAACCATTCGCGATTCCGAAACCTCTTCCGTACGGACACATACGTCCATTGAACCGGTACGTTCATCGGAGAATCAATCCCGCACGCCATCCTCTTCGAGTTCCATGAGTTCCTCTTCTTCTCGCTCAGCCCCTCGAAAATGAAAAAAAGTAAATCTATTTTGCATTCCACCCACAATTTCATCCGTTTTTTTATTGAAAATGCAATCATTTAGTGTACATTAGTATGGGAAATAGGTAGGATTCAAATCTGCGCTCTGCGCGAATTGTTCATCCATCATGTTGAGCAGAATAAATGTGCAAAAAGCAACTGAAGTGGAATAAATTGACAGAAATCCAAAAAACCGGAGTATGGCGGGCAAGGATGAATTGAAAAAAACGTATAATCCATTTAAAATTATATGCTTAACGAGCACAATGAACAAGTGGCACGCAATTTGCTGATCTATTCTGCCATGAACGGCTATTAATGGAAGTAGCCATTGCATTGAACCGGTGTTGGAAACCATTGGACGCAGAAGCCGTAAAAAAGAACTGAAATTTTCGCTGGATTGTATTGTGAAGATTGTACCAATTTTTCGAGCCGGTGGAACGAAACCGATCGTTCCAAACGTTGTCCGGTTATCGATGATCTCAGAGAATGACAGGAGTCGACTTTGAAACTCCCACATTTGGGCCGCAAGGAAAAACTTCCTTTTGCCTTGACAGGAAAACCTGATCGAATCTCTCAAACCATGTTCGGTAAGTATGGGGAAGAGAAACGATGGGAGGCCTTGGACGCGATTTCCATGCCGGGTCAGTCGTATTGGCAAAAAAGGCTCCTATTATGGACCCTTGCCAATGAAAATATTGAAATGCGGGAGCGGTCATGGGAAATTCTGGATAACCTGCAAATCGAATACGACCTGTTGATCAACGAGTTATCCTGCCCGATGTGGCAGGTTCGACTGGGCGTGATTCGTTTATTGGCCAAAAGCGGACGATTGGATACGATTCGGCTGCTCATCGCCGGAATCGAAGACTACCATCCCAACGTCGTCGATGAAACCAAACGCAGCCTCGTTCGCCTGATCGATAACGCAAAAATCCGGAAATTGAATGGGGAACTTCCCCGCGATGAAGCGCAGGATGCTCTCAACGCGCTCTATCAGCCGCTTTACACCTCCAAGCGTTCGGCCCGTTTTCAGGCGATCCAATTTCTTTTCAAAGTTGCGCCGTTGGACGAGGATCTGTTTTGGGAGATGTATATCCACCTCGATCTCCCGCAATACACCGTCCTGCACGAGGAATTCATCCGCTATCAAAAAGAGGGATCCCTGGAGGTTTTGTATCGCGGCTTGATGCAGAAAGACGAGGCGCTGAAGGAGCGTCTGACCAATTTTCTGGCCGTCGCCGTGCGCAACAGCGGCGACAACGTCAACTACCATTTAAACGCATTGCGAAAAATGGAGCGGTCGGAATTCGTCAGTGTTGCGCACGTCCTGCAGCATTATCGCATTCTGGTCGAGTTTCAGGGACTCATCAAACACATGAATCCGGCGGAACGGATCATCCTGTTCGATTTGCTTGAAGCGGTGGGCGCGGAACAAAACCTTTCGTTTTTGTTGCGTTGCCTGCAATTGGACGACTCGCGCATCCGCATTCGCGTTCTCAAAATTTTAGGCGAGAGTCAAACGCTGGGATTGCGAACGGAAGTGTATGAATTTCTCACGGATTCCGACGAGCAGGTGCTGTTGGCGACCTTGCGTTATTTGCAGAAAAAGGGGGATTTATCCATCGTGGAGAAAATCTCCCATCTGACCCGCAGCAAAAAGAAGAAAGTCAAACAGGGCGTCAATTCCACCATGTTTAAAATCACGCGGGACCATTTGCTGCAGGATTTCAACAATCTTTCCCCGCTTCGCCGCATGAAGATTTTAACCATGCTGAAAAAAATGAAACCCAAATTTTTCGAGGAGATCATTTATCTCTCCGAATCGCCCGAGGAATCCGACCGCATAAAATATTTGAAAATATTGGAAGCCGAGACCTTAAAAAAAGCCGTACCCGAATATCGCCGTCTCTCGCAAGATCCCAACGCGAAAGTTCGCGCACAAGCCATCATGGGATTGGGGAGAATTAACGATACCGAAATCTTATTTAAAATGATTAAACCGTTTTTCAAGGATCCGGATGGGAGAGTCCGAGCCAATTCCGTCGAATTGATGCCGGAAGCCAGGCCCGCGAATGAAGAAATCATTCGCATGGTCAAAAACGCGGTCCAATCGGATACGCTGCGGGAAAAAGCCAACGCCATTTCCAAATTATTAAAATGGGATTATCCGGAGTATGAAAAACCTCTTATCGAAATGCTGAACAGCGATGATGAATGGATCAAATCCAGCGCGTTGTGGGTCGTCGGAGAAAACAATTTGCCTCATCTCGTCGGTCGCCTGCGGGAAGCAGCCAACGATGGCCGGTCCCATGTGCGGGAAATGGCGGTCAGAGGCATCGGCAAACGCGGAACGGAAGAAGACCTGCGCGCCTTGATGCCCTATCTGCAGGATCCGGACCGCAACGTGCGCGTGGCGGCGCAAAAAGCGTTGCGCGCACGCCTGCAACTCTCCTTCGAAATCGCATAAACATGCTTTGGTTCTCTCTTTGATGGAATTGAAATATGTAAAGTAAGAAAACGATATGGCTGAGGTTTCCACACAATCCACCCCGCGCAAACGCGCCGTCGCTCTCCGATATAAACAAGGCGATGACGCCGCCCCCGTCGTCGTCGCCAAAGGCAGAGGAGCGGTCGCGGATAAAATCATCGCCATCGCGCAGGAACACGACATTCCCCTCTATCAAGATCCGGATCTGGTGGAAATTTTAAGTTCGATCGACCTGGGAAATTTTATCCCTCACGATTTGTACAAAGCCGTCGCCGAAGTCCTTGCTTTCGTGTATCGCATGAACGGGAAATACGCGGAGCCGCCGCCCCAAAAGTAACTTATTCCGGTATGCGTAAATAAATGGATTGAAACTCAACGACGCGGAACGGATCATGGGCTTGCAGGGCGATGAATCCTTTGGCATAGGTTTGATCTGTCGCTTCGACGACAGTTTCGCCATTGACTTTGATGCATACGGCGGGTCCGATCGCGGAGATTTGCATGGAAAACCATTCCCCGTCTCGCACATGATGATGGTTTGCTTGCACTCGGTCATACAAACTGCCGGTCAGGTTTTTCGGATCGTGATTATCGATTTGCGCTTCATATCCGATCGGCCAGGGACGCAATCCTTTTGCCGGCCGAGAGCGAAAAAAAACTCCACTATTCGCCTTTTTTCCCGTGCGAATATTCAAAGACAGGATGAAATCATCGATTTCAGCGCACCGCGTCGCCAGATACCCCACGCCGCCGGAGATTTTTACGATTCCATCCGACACGGACCACCGGCCCAATCCATGCACGGACCAGCCGGACAAATCCTTGCCGTTGAAAAGCGCGAGTTCCGAGCCGGGTATTTTTTCTTGAAAAAATTGTTCCATTCGTTTTTCGAAATCCCGATCCCGGTCAGGAAACGTCATGCATGTTGTAACGAACAACAGCGGAAGACCAGCGAAAATCATTGCGCACGCCCATAACGTTTTCGGTTTTTTGCTCCATTTCATATACATCCTCGCAATCCACTGTGAAATTCACAATCCGCCAAATTGTACACGGTTTTCATTTCACTTTCGCGGATTCGATCCTGGTTCTTATGAAAATGCCGGAGTGTGGACGCCCCATCCGCATCATCGCGGGTAAAGCAGGCGTCCCCGCCTGTACCGTACATGCAAGCGAGGACGCTTGCTTTACCCACGCAGGAAGGAAGATTGTCTATTGGAACCTTTTTGTGACCAATGGTTATCATGTGGGATTAAAGGTCAACAGATCGAACGGAATGTTGTATAATGAAAAAGTGGAAATTCATTCTTGAACGGAGGGATACGATCCATTATGCATTGTTTTCGGGTACTCGCTGCTTTACCTGTTTTTGTCGTGTTTTTTTTCCTTTTTCCGGATTTCGGTCACGCCGAGGATGCTCTGCAGCATTATATTGAAAAACCGGATTCCACCTACGCCTGGTCGATTCGGGAAAAACGCGATTACAACAGCATCACGATCTACGAAATTTATCTGCGTTCACAAACCTGGCGTGACATCGAATGGACTCACCAATTGCGAATTCTGGTTCCTCGCCGATTGCAAAACACAAAATATGCGCTGCTTTTTTTAACGGGAGGCAGCATCAAAGACAACGAACCGCGATGGAAAACCGGCATGGATCAGGAAATCAGACTGATCGGCGACATCGCCAACAAAACCGGTTCGCTGGTCGTCATCATGCGCCAGGTGCCCAATCAGCCGTTGTTTGGCGATAAAAAAGAAGACGAGATCATTTCTTACACATTTCAACAATATTTCGAGACGCAGGATAAAACCTGGCCGCTCCTGTTTCCCATGGTGAAAAGCGCCGTACGGGCAATGGACGCCATTCAGGAATTCAGCGAGAAGCAATTGCGGCAAACCGTGAACCATTTCGTCATCGCCGGCGCATCCAAACGCGGTTGGACGACCTGGTTGACCGGCGCAAGCGATCCGCGGGTGACCGCCATTGCGCCGATGGTCATCGACATGCTGAATATGAAACCGCAGATGGATTATCAGTTGCAGGTGTGGGATCAATACAGTGAACAAATCGGCGATTACACGGAACTCGACCTGCAAAAGAAACTCGACGAACCGGAAGGGAAAATTCTGGCCGAAATGGTGGATCCTTATGCGTATCGAGAGAAACTTACCATGCCTAAATTCATTTTTATCGGCACGAACGATCGCTATTGGCCGGTCGACGCGATCAAATTCTATTTCGATGATCTGAAAGGGGAAAAATACATTCACTATGTGCCCAACGCAGGGCACAATCTGGGCGCCGGCCTGCAGGCGGCCAAATCATTGGCGGGTTTCTTCGGCGCCTGTGTCGCCGGATTGCCCCATCCTTCGCTGGATTGGTCGGTTGCAAACGAGAACAGAAAGATAATCTTGCGCATAAAGCCGGAGGACACCGTCAAACACGTCAAATTATGGCAATCTCGTTCCAATGACCGCGACTTTCGCGAGGAGAGATGGTATTCAACCAAACAAATCACCAAAGATAGTTCGCAATATGCCATTCCCGTCCTTGTTCCCAAGAACGGCTATAAAGCGTTTTACGCCCAGGTCATTTTTCCCAGCCCCATTGGCGGGACCTATTCCCAATGCACGCGCGTGTACGTAATCGATGCGAACGGTGAAGTGAAATAGAACCTGTTTCCAGAGGATTCGTTTACCAGCTTTCCTGATATAAACGCAATAAATCCTCCCGTGTACAGGAGCGTGGATTGGTTTTGTGGCAGGAATCCTCAAATGCTTTTCCGGCCAACGCCTCCAAACTCGCTTCCGGAATGTTGCAGTCCCGCAGCCGTGAAGGGATGCCGATACGCTGATTGAGATTCACTACCGCCTCGACGGCGCGATCCGATGCTTCAATTTCTGCCATGCCATGCGTGTTAATCCCGAACAATGCGGCGACTTTCGCATAGTCTTTTGCCGCCGCTTCGCGATTGAAACGCATGACTGCCGGCAGACAAACCGCATTGGCCAGGCCATGCTGCATACCGAAATCGGTAGACAGCGGATGGGCAAGTGAATGCGCCGCGCCCAAATCTTTTTGAAATGAAATCGCGCCCATGCTTGCCGCAATCAACATATAACCGCGGGCTTCGATGTCCTGACCATTCCGCACCGCTCGTTCCAAATAGTTAATGACCAAATCCAGGCCGCCCAGCGCCACCGCGTCGCAGATGGGATGAAAAACCGGCGCCGTCAACGATTCGAGACAATGGGTGAACGCATCCATACCAGTTGATGCGGTCAAATGCGGCGGCAAACCGACAGTCAATTCCGGATCCTCAATCGCGCGTTTCGGCATCAGATGCGGGCTGAAAATGATGATTTTCCGCCCCAATTCGGGTATGGTAATCACAGACGCCCGCCCGACTTCGCTGCCGGTTCCCGCGGTCGTGGGAATCGCAAGCATCGGGGCCAACGGCCCTGTGATTAGTTTATATCCACCGGCTTGCGCCTCGAATCTGACTAATGGCCCTTCATAGGCGACGCGCACCGGAATCGCTTTGGCAACGTCGATGGCGCTTCCGCCGCCCAAACCAATCACGCCGTCGCAGCCATCCTCGCGGAACTGTTTTCCGGCTTTTTCGACGTTTTCCTCGATGGGATTGGGATGAACGCCGGAAAAGAGTGAGAACGATTGATTCGCTTGCCGAAGAACTGCCTCTACCTTCGTAAAGGCGTCGGTTTTCAACAAACCGCCGTCCGTGACCAGCAGCGGTTTTTTGATGCCGGTTTCCTGCAGGCAATCCGGAAGCGAACAAATCGCGCCCGCGCCAAAAACAATTGTCGTTGGGAAAGAAAATCGGGTGATTTCATGTAACACGTAGATTTCTCCTCAAACTAATTTCTTATCATCGCCATGACCGGAAAGTCCTCACGAAAATCGACCACTATGAATAATGAAAACAGGTTGTGGCGCGGACCTCCGGTCTGCGCGTGCGGGCAGGATGCCCGCGCTCTGAAATAACTATAGCAACAAACCGAAATTGAACAGAGACGCTGCAACGCACAAAAAATACAATTCACCAATTTCCTCATCCGGTTTAAACAAACCTGGAGATAATTTACCCGTAATGGTATTCTCAGAAAGCAACCGAAAGGAGAGATGGATGGCATCTGCGTTAACTTCCGCCCAAATTACATGGCGTTATCGAATTTTTGTGTTGACCTGGCTCGGCTACGCCGGATTTTATCTTTGCCGCAAGAACTTGAGCGTCATCGCCCCCGAGTTGAAAGACATGGGCATGACCGATATGCAATACGCCAATTACATCTTCGCGTATAGTTTGATGTATTGCATCGGGCAATTCGTCAACGGCGTTCTTTCCGACCGCTTCGGACCGCGAACGATCGTCGGCGTCGGGTTGTTTTTGTCGGTGATTACCAACATCTTTTTAGGATTCAGCGGGACGGTGTTCGTACTCGTGTTGATGCTGTGCAGTCTGAACGGCATCGGCCAATCGACCGGCTGGTCCGGTCTGGTGAAAAACATGGCCTGTTGGTTTCGCCGCAAGGAACGCGGCGTGGTCATGGCCTGGTGGGGCACGAATTATGTGTTGGGCGGGGCCCTTGCCACCATGTTCGCCACCTATTGCATTTACAGAATGCCGTTCTTCAGCGAATATGGTTGGCGCAGCGGCTTCATCGTTCCGGCGTTGCTTCTATCCGTGATCGCGACCGGTTACGTTCTTTTTACTCGCAACAAACCGTCCGACGTCGGGCTTCCCGATTTTCCGGAGGATGATGATATCGAATCCGACAGCCAATCCGGCGATTCCGCCGCGGGGAACGCAGTCCATCACACATCCACATCCATCATTCTTGAAATCTTATCCAAGCCATCGGTTTGGATCATTGCCTTGATGTATTTTTTCTTAAAACTAACCAGATACGCCTTCCTGTTTTGGTTGCCGATTTATATGGCCGAAGGATTGGGATATAGCGGAGAGGAAGCAGGATATACCTCTTCGATTTACGAGCTGATCGGTTTTACCGGCGCTCTTACCGCCGGCTACGTATCCGACAAAATCTTTCAATCGCGCCGGTTCCCGGTCGGAACGCTTTTTTTGTGGGGCTTGGGTGTTTGTTTCTTTCTCCATCCGACGATTGCGAGTTGGGGGCATCTAGCCAACGCCGTTGGAATCGGTTTGATCGGATTCCTGACATTCGGACCGGATACGCTCATGACCGGCGCCGCCGCGCAGGATGAAGGCTCCCAACGCGGCGCCGCCACCGCCGCCGGTTTCATCAACGGCGTCGGCTCCATCGGGCAAATGATTTCCGGCTACGTCGTGGCGGTGGTAACCGGCGCGTACGGTTGGAACGCGCTTTTTTATCTGTTCGTGGTTTTCGCCTTCCTCAGCGGCGCGTTATTGGCGTCGAAATGGAATCACGTTCCGGAATTCAGGAAAAAGGTGTGATTGTCCATAGAACACAAAATAATTAAACATGAGCGTATGTGATACAACATCATTACGGGCAACAGGAAAATGAAATTGCCTGACTAAAACTTCAAAGGAATGACATGAAAAAATCAAAACCTTTTCGAGACATTGAACTGGAACTCTTAAAAGACCCAGAAAAAGCTAGAGAATATTTATGTATTTCATTAGAAGAAACTCGGAAAGATGGAAACCGGACAGCCTTTCTGCGGGCGTTGCGGACAGTCGTGGATGCGCGCGGCGGGATTGCTGAATTGGCAAAGCGTACGGAAAAACCAACAAGTTCACTTTATAAAACAATTTCAGAAGAAGGAAATCCCCGATTAGACACGCTTGATATGATTCTCAAGGATATAGGTTTAGAATTATCGGTGGATTTTGTAGAACAACAACAGTAATCCAATTCTTTCGGCAACGTGGTCCGCAGGAAAAAAATACAGGCGATGCAGGCCCCGGCAGAAGAACTTTTCTTTTTATCCGGTCGGTTACCATAAACAGGCTTGCATGCGTAAACGAATATAAGCGTTTTAATTCCTGTTTTTACGTCATTTTTTCAATGTAAGGGATCACCAATTTTCTGATCCAATTGGCGAATTCGCATTGGCGGATGTTATCCGACAACACATCGTCGTCGATATCCAATTGCCAGCGCAAATCTTTGCGCTCGGGATGGGAAAAGAGCGTTTCCAATTTCTCGACGTATTGAACCAGATCGTCGTGGCCGGTGAAAAATCCGCCGGCAACCAGTTTTTGCTCGCGCGCTACGATCAATCGCGCCATTTCGTGCAGGTCATATTCCGGATGGTATTGGACGCCCCAAAACGTGCCTTTTTTATGGGTGACGGACAACGCCTGCACCTTGGTGAAATCATTTCCGGCCAGCAAGACGCCGTCCGGCGGCAGTTTGGTAATATGATCCTCATGGCTGATGAAGGCGTTGAACACTGACGGTTTTCCGTCATACATCGGATGCTCCCGTCCTGCCGCCGTCAGTTGAATTTTTCGCGCCAGCCCCATTTCCCGTCCTTTGGGATTGGATTGGACCTCGCCGCCGGCGGCCGCGGCCGCCATTTGAATCCCCCAGCAACTGCCGAAACTGGGAATACCGACTTCATAAGCGTCCTCGGCCAGTTTGATTTGACTGGTTACGCTCGGATTGTCGTAATCATAAATGGTCAGGTTGCATCCGGTCCAAATGATCCCGCCATAGGCCGCAAGGTCTGCCGGCGACGGCATCTTCACGTCCGGATCCGTGGGCAACAGAATGTCGTACGTTGCTTCCGGCAGATATCGCTTCAGCAATTTCACGTACAATCCCCACGCCAGGCACATTCCCGCCGTTTCCAGATCGTCGCGGCTTTTTTGGGAATAGCCGTCGATAATTAAAATGTGATATCGCTTCGTCATTGTTATCCCTTTATATAAAAATGGAGCGCGGACGTCCCGTCCGCATTACTCTCTCTGCACTTCTAAAAAATGGAGCCCATACGTCTCATCTGCATTACTCCAGCTACACTCCTACCTACCCATGCGGGCAAGATGCCCGCGCTCCGTTCTTTATCCACCCATCTCTTCCAAAATCAAAGGCAGTTTGGAAAAATCGTCGCAAATGGCGTCCGCCTTGCTGGTTTGGCTTCCCCGGTTCTTGACCACCGTAAAAAACACCGCGCGCGCGCCGACGGCATGAGGACCATCGACATCGTTTTGCTCCCGGTCGCCGATATGAACGATCTCGCTCAATTCCACGCCGAGCGCTTCCGCCGCCTTTTCGAATACGATCGGCGTCGGTTTGGAATAACCGACTTCGTCGGAAAAGATCAGTGCGTCGAAATATTGCAACAAGCCTTCCTCGTCGAGCAGCTGCCGCAATGCTCTGCCGGGGCTGAAAATGGCGTCGGAAATAACGCCCAATTTGTATTTGGATTTCAGCGTTCGAATCGCCTCATGCACGCCGACGGCGGGATCGGGACGAAAACGCAGTTCCATTTCTTCATGCAAACGAATCAGCTCGTCCATTTCTTCCGCCGGCAGTTCTATCCGCAAAGCGGAAAACACAATGGATAATCGTTCCCGCACTGGCCACGTCACGTAGTGTTCGTGCCAGACTTTGTTGAATGCAGCGTCGGCGGCGTTATAAGCGACATCGACCAATTCCTTGGAAATCGGCGCATGTTTTTGAAGAAATTGATGGACCAATTCTCGGCGTTCCGCAAATTTGGGAGGAAGGCCGGCCTGTTGGCGTTTAGGCTCATCCGTGTCATCGGCAAATAATGTATCCCACAGATCGAAGGTAATGGCTTTGATTTTTGGTTTCATATTTTTCCAACGGATTTAAAAATTTTTGATTGGGTTCGTCGGCGCGTCAAGATCAAAACCGACCGGAACCGTTTCGATAACAAGATTTTCAATATAGCCGAATTATCGGAATAGTCCAGAAATCAAACCGGTTTCCAGGCATTATCAATCGGAAGAAAATGGAAAACGAATTCTATCGATTTCAATTCGGCTGGTATGGATCGACGGAAAGGATCACGCGCGTTTTTTCTTCCCCGATGACGCGAACATCGAGAAGCTTGCATTGCGACAACACTTCCAATTCGTTCACCACCCCGTCCATCGTGAATGAGACATCCAAAACGCCATACTCGCCTTGCCGTAGCTGCTGAATGACGACGTTATCGGCGGAAATATCCACGCCGTTCCATTCGACGATTTTCGGAAAAAACCACATGCCGCCGGAGTCCAGCTTGATTCCATCGAACGGTTCCACGACGCGAGAATCCGTCAACTGCAAGGATATATTTTTGGGGGACAAATAAATCGATTTTACGCTCAAGTTATTGACAAGAACCATCAATCGAAGGTAGGTTGCCAATGTTTTCGATTCGGGCAGGAGATTTTCACGAACATCGAAAATCGTTGCATAACCGTAAATCCCATTATTATTCCCGCGAAAAATAACCGTCTCGGGTTCAATATAATGGGATCGAGGAAATTTAATCGTAGGAACAGGCTTCGATTCGGACGCGTCCTGTTGCAGTACAGGCTCAACGAAAGGCGGAGCGTTAGCGGGAATACGAATGGCTTGTCCCACCATGATCAAGGAAGGATTCACAAGATCGTTCGCCTTCATGAGCGCCTGCATCGAGACGTTATAACGCCGCCCGATTTTGACTAACGTATCTCCTTCCACGATGAGGTGAGTCGATTCGAGTGTTTGTTCCTCTGGTTTTGATTTTTCATTTTTTAAGAGCGGTCCGATGGACGGAATTTCTTTTTTTGCATCCGTTTTTTCATTCGGATGTTCGATTTCACGCTCTGTTGTTTTTTCGGGTTCCGATAAATTGACGTTTTTTGCGTCGGAAGGAATCCGAATCTTCTGACCGACAAGAATGTGGGATGGATTTTCCAACGAATTCACCGCAAGCAATGACTCATAGGCGACGCCGTAGCGCGCAGCGATTTTATTGAGGATTTCCCCCTCTTGTACGACATGAAAGCGCATGGGGGAATCGGGAATCGCTTCCTCGCTCGTTTTTACCGGCGCCGGTTTCACCAATTCCTGCCTTGTTGCGTTGGAAATCTCCTCCTCCACTACTTGGATGGATTCGGAAACAAGGGATGGCGCGTCATCATTCCCTGTCGCGTCTTCAATTCCACTCGCGACGATCGTTTCGATCACTTTCGGCGGCGAGGCAATGTAATCCGGGGTGACCGAGTGAATCAAATCGACCGGGATGCGTATTTTTTGCCCGACAATGATGTGCGAGGGATTCTCGAGTTGATTCAAATTCATCAAGAAACCGAGCGGCGCGCCATATCGTCGCGCGATGATCGCCAGCGATTCTCCCTGCAGAACGATATGAGTAATTTCCTGCGGTTTTTCTTGTAACGATTGAGCAAAATCGGTTACAAAGGACACGGAATCTGTAGGGATTAGAATTTTTTGTCCCACCATGATATGCGAAGGATCGGCCAAGGGATTGGCGCGCAGGATGGAACTGAAAGAAACGCCGTACCGTTCGGAAATTTTTAACAATATTTCACCTTCCCGCACGACGTGAATGATGCCGGTCGGTTTGTCGGGCGGCGTCGATTCGCTCGAGAAAACTGTAAAACTGACAAGAAATCCAATGAAAAAGATCTGAAACAATTGCGATTGAATGATATTCATGCGAAAACCGTGTTGTTTTTCATTTCTTCGAGTAATTGTTTTCCATATTCAATATCGTCCTGAGTCACTTCGGAGGGTTGCAGAAGAACCGTTTCATATACTTCCGCTCATCATTTCCATTCATGACCATCCTCCGTCTTTTTCTCTGTTATCACCATACCACAAATTCGTATCCAAGCAAATACCATTCCTAATCAAAAATCGTTCCCCTTCGGAAACAATTCTTCCTCAAAGAACCACGGTTTGAAAACTCGAAGAAATATAAAAACGCCTTCGCTTTTAAATATAATCGCGTACCATTTCGTATTACCAGTGATTGACACATTCAGCTGCTTCAAAATAAAGGAGATTTCATGATGCGGATTTTTTCCTACCTTCTCATTGCGGGGTTGATCTTCACGCCGTTTTCCTTTGCGGCGCAGGATAGGGAATTCGATCGAATCATTACTGACGATGCCCTGTTATTTATCAATAACGATTCCCCCCATTCACCGAAACCGGAATTTCCCAATTTCGATGCATCCATGCAAAAATTGGTGGAGACGTTCGGTGATTTTCTCGAATGGCAACTCCTGAAAAGGGAATGGGACGCGATAGGAGACGCGCTCGCACTGCCAGACGGTTTGTCGCCGCTGAAAGGCGATCGCTGGGCGTTTGCGGTTTTCGGTCTGGGCGAGACAGTCAGTCAAATTCCTTCAATCCTTTATATCGCGGAAGTCAACGATCCTGCCGCCGCTGGTCAATTGTTGAACGGATTGTTCGAGAAAGCGACGGAATTGCATCTTCCGTTGAAACGCGAGGAAGATCAGTATTTGGATTTTACGATCCAATCTCTTTATGGGCCGGGAATGATTCCCGGATTGAGCCTGGCGTATTCGCTTCATGATCATTTGCTGTTCCTTTGCAGCAGCAAGCCGCAATTGATTCACATTCTTGAAAATTTGGATCTTGAGGAAGGGAAAATTGAGGACAATCCCGACTACCAGACGGTCCTTTCGCAATTGCCCAAGCCTCGGCATTGCACGCTGTTCTGCAATTTATCCTCCATTCCCGATATCGCCAACGGCATTTTGAGTTCGTTGAAAGCGCTACAATTGCTGAATGAAGACGAGGATTTGGAAAAAGCGTTGGACATTGCGGATATGATCGTTCCGAAACTATCCAAAATCGTGAAAGCGATCGGCGCCGCCTATCAAAACACGAATGACGGCCATTATATCACGACGACGTATATTCATCTGCATCCGGAAGCGAACGAATCCCTTATTGCCCCTTTATTCGGGAAAAAACCGGCGTCCTTCTCTTTCGATCAATATCTTCCGCGAAAAACCGGCTCCTTTTACGCCGCGAATATCTTTTCCCTCAACGATATATGGAACGTCGTCAAACATTTCATTACCGATTTGCCGGAAGATCAAAATCCGTTGAATCAATTGAACGAAGTGGAAGAACAAATCGGTTTATCCCTTGAAAATGACATTCTTTCCTGGATGGGCGACGAGTGGTGTGTAGCGCGCATGGTGATGGATTTGAATTCCGTGATTCCCACCAACCGCGTCGTCTTTATGATGAAAGTCGCGGATCAAAACAAAGCGGAAGCGGCGCTGGCGAAGATTCAATCGGTCCTCATCGAAAAACATCAGGCGCCGATCACCGCGGAAACGGAGGATTACCGCTACTCGAAAATCACCACCTATCGCCTGCCGATTCCGATATTGCCGGTTTCACCCAGCTGGTGTATCAAAGATGGAATGTTACTCCTCACTTCGGATGCATCCTTGCTGCGAGAGATGCTGGACGTCAAAGCCGGCTCGACCGGAGGGATTGAACGGAACCGTTATTTCCGCGAGTTGAAGGACGCGGCAGCCAAACCTTCGAATTTTTTGTCGTTTCAAGACACCGAATCGGAATTTTATACGTACCGGGAAGCGTTGCGGCGCGTTTCGTCCATTTCCGAATTGGGAAAAGAATTCGGCGGCGAGGAAACCATGATTCCATTCATGTTGATGGACAGAGGCGCATATCTGCTGACCTGCCTGCAAGTGTTGAAAGGAAATGTCCAAACTATTTCCATCGATGAAAAAGCCATCGTTTCCCGCAAGGAAACCATTCAGCGGGATTTGCGTTCCACGCCGTCGGTGGATACGATGCTGCGCTACAAACTTTCGCTGGGCGCGAAGGGCGAAATAGTAAAACTGGGCGATTGGCTGGTGGAAAAGGGTGACGCCGATCGCGCAATCCGAATTTACGCGATTCTATCGGAATTTTATCCATCCGATCTGAAATATCTGTCTCGTTTGTCGGACATTTGCCTGCAAGAAGGAAAACGGGATAAAGCCGTGAACGCCTATGAACAGGCATTGGAAACCGCGCCGAGTACGGAATTACTCATCGAACTCGAGAACGTACGCCAATCCACGGATGCAGAAGAGATCATCGCTCGCGTAAAAAGAGAAGCGGAACAAACCGCTCGCATCGACGAAACGGAAGCCTTGTTGGGAATCGCCCTTGCCAGATACGAAGCCGGGGATGAAGACATAGCGAAAGCTGTATTGACATCGTTGATCCAACGGTTTCCGGATTCGACAGCCGCCGAAAAGGCGAACGAGGCGCTTGAAAAAGAGAAGGAGACAAATTAATACACCAAAAGGAAATGGAAAGAAAGTCCCCCCATGTTCATAACTGTGTCAATCGATAAAAACGGATTAGTCAGGATAAACGATCCGGAAATGTATGGAAAAGAAATCCGATTATCTCTTATTTTCGCGAATTATTTGATCAAACAACCTTTTGGGTAAATAGAAGACACGCATTACATGATTCTATTTTTTGACAATGGAGCCAGACAGTATTGAATTACGTTTATTGATTATTCGATTTATTATGCTTACAATGGCAAGAAAATTATCTCATTCAACATATCGTCCAATTCACTTGCTTTCGCAATAATTTCCAAATCCTGAATACATCTACCTATTGAGACACGAAGTTGATGTGCATAGACGATTCCAACAAAATTGATTCCGCTTCTTTGCCGATGTACTGTTTCAACTAAAAAATCATCATCCTGTGTGAATAAAACTCTTTTCAAAATTCCGGCGCGTTCCAACAAACTCGGATCATCAAGATCACTGGAATGGTCCTCATAAGCGGTCAGAACATCAACACCACGTACACGCAAACCTGCTGAAATGGCGTGTGGAACGTTATGATCCATATAAAAGGCAACCGCCATTAAATTATACCTTTGGCTTTTAATCGAGATTCAAGAGAAGAAGGCTTGATTGTTTGACGAATCTCATCAACCTTTTTGAGCCGATTTTCGATATCCAGATCCAGTTCTTCCTGATGATCCCAATAATAAGCCAATGCCGAATGTATTTGACCCATCGTCAAAAAAGAGTGTTGAAAATGCAACTCCTCCGGACTCCAACCATACGCCTTATGATCTAATATGAGTTCGATGACTTTCATGGAAGTGCCGGTAATCAATGGTACTTTCTCCTCGTTTAAAACAATATGTTCGTAGCCTGTCGCGACAGTCAACTTTTTTACCTCCTATCACTCATTTCGGCGCCGCCATCTCTTCTTTTAACTTCCCCTCTTCCTCCAGCTGCTCCTTCAATTCATGCACTTTCTGCTGCATGACGTGTTGTGAAATGTTCATCGAACAGAATTTCGGACCGCACATTGAGCAGAAGGCGGCGTCTTTGTAGCCCGCGTCTGGCAGCGTCTCGTCGTGATATTCGCGGGCGCGGTCGGGATCGAGGGCGAGTTCGAACTGCCGCTCCCACTGGAATTTGTAACGAGCGCGGGAGAGCTCGTCGTCGCGATCGCGCGCGCCGGGGCGGCCGCGGGCGATGTCGGCGGCGTGCGCAGCGATTTTATAGGCGATGCAACCCTGCCGCACATCTTCGAGGTTGGGCAGGCCGAGATGCTCCTTCGGCGTGACGTAGCAGAGCATGGATGCGCCCGCGTAGCCGGCCATGGTCGCGCCGATGGCGGAGGTGATGTGATCGTAGCCCGGCGCAATGTCGGTAACGAGCGGGCCGAGAACATAAAACGGCGCTTCGTGGCAGATTTCCATCTCTTTGCGCACGTTCATTTCGATCTCATGAAACGGAATGTGCCCCGGTCCCTCGATCATGACCTGCACGTCGTATTCCCACGCGCGTTTGGTCAGTTCGCCCAGCGTTTCCAACTCGGCGAATTGCGCGGCGTCGCTGGCGTCGGCCAGGCAGCCGGGCCGCAGGCCGTCGCCGAGGCTAAACGAGACGTCGTAGGTTTTGCAAATCTCGCATAATTTGTCGAACGCGGTGTACCACGGATTTTCCTGGTGATGGTACATCATCCACTGCGCCATAATCGAACCGCCGCGGCTGACGATGCCGGTCACGCGTTTTACTGTCAGCGGAAGATGGCGCAGCAACAAGCCGGCATGGATGGTCATATAATCGACGCCTTGTTTGGCTTGTGATTCGACGGTTTCCAACAGGATTTCCTCGGTCAAATCCTCGATGCGGCGGACTTTGGTCAATGCTTCATACACAGGCACGGTGCCGATGGGGATCGGACTGTTGTCGATAATCGCCTGGCGGATATGCGGAATATTGCCGCCGGTGCTGAGATCCATCAGCGTGTCCGCGCCGTAGCGCATGGATACGCGCAATTTTTCCAACTCGGTTTCGATGTCGGACACAACGGCGGAATTGCCGATGTTGGCGTTGATTTTGCAACTCGCGGCGACGCCGATCGCCATCGGTTCGAGACGTTTGTGGTTGACGTTGGCGGGGATGATCATGCGTCCGCGAGCGATTTCCGCGCGGACCAATTCGGGATCGAGGCTTTCGCGCTCCGCGACGAAGCGCATTTCGTCGGTAATGATCCCTTTGCGGGCAAAATACATTTGCGAAGCGTTTTCACCGGGCTGCGCCGGTTTGCGATTCCTTTGAAACATCGTGATTCACTCCTTGCACGAAAGTTTAGTTTTGCTCGACACGATGATGATCCGAATGGATGCCCCTGAAAGGAGAGAAGAATGGGAACGAGGGATGCGAGCGAATGAATGATGGGTGGTGCGAAACGAACACGATCTTCGCTTTCCTCCGCCGGCATTATCCGGATCAGGTTCGAGGGGTATCCCACAGACGGGATTCTCAGGGAAAACCCACCCCCAGCGATCATTATATCGTTTATTGTCTTTTCATTCGTTGGATTTGTCAATGTAAAGCGCTTTCAGTTGCTGGCGGAATCGCACGCGGATTTGTTGAAAGACGTCTTTGTGGTTGTAATAATCGGGATACGTCCACAGAAGCTTATGGAAATCGCCGCGGGCGTAGTGCATGGTCACTTCGGCGTAAATGCCGCGTCCGATATACACGCGCTGAAAAAAATTTTTTGTGCTGGCCAGGATCAAACTGGCGGGGGTGAGATACCCCGGATCGAGATTGATCCGCCGTTTGCCGTCCTGGGCGAATTGCTCCTCCCACAGATTGGACAACTGTTTCCGGTGCGTCAACTGATCGGGCGGCATCAGCGTTTCCAGCGACAGGTAACGGCGCGTCAGCTCCTTGCCCATTTCGTCGTCGTAATAATCGGTTTCGACGAAGGGAAATTCCTCGCTGATGAAGTCGATCGGGCCGAAGTGCGTCTCGATCCGCTTCATCGCCTGCTCCCATATTTCTCGCTCGCGATACAAAACGCCGAAAATGGATTTGACCGGGTCGGGCGGCGCAATGGTTCCCATGCGA
Organism: Candidatus Omnitrophota bacterium; assembly: GCA_003598175.1. Taxonomy (GTDB): domain Bacteria; phylum Hinthialibacterota; class Hinthialibacteria; order Hinthialibacterales; family Hinthialibacteraceae; genus SURF-12. The sequence continues at coordinate 14,527 of QZKN01000136.1, read as the reverse complement.
ATACTCCCCTGTTTTTGAAATCAGTGTATTATAGCAAGAAGAAAAAGAGAGCAAAAGAATGAATCCGTTCTGTTTCCAGGTGACATCATGATCACGCTGATTGAGGCGTTGAATTTTCGTTGTTTCAAATACATCCGCCAGCCGCTGGGGCCGTTTCAGGTGCTGGTGGGGCCGAACGCGAGCGGGAAATCGGCGTTTTTTGATATTTTAAAGTTTCTGCATTATCTCGTAAAAGAGGATTTGGAGGCAGCTTGCAAGCAGTGGTCTGAGGATTTTATCGATCTGTTTTGGGGACGAGATGGAGAGGAATTTGAAGTAGCAATTGAAGCATCCATTTCTGGTGATAATGGTATTAAATCATTTCAATATTATGATTCCATCCGATATGAGTTGAGAATCAAACATGATTCGGATATTCGCGCATTTGTGATTGATGCAGAAAGTTTGTATCTGAAAACAAAAAACGATTTGATGATGGATGGAAAATTACCGCTTGAAATCAAAAAATTAAAAATCAATTCCCCTTATTTAATAAGATACAGTGAAGAATACGGTATAAAAATTTACACCATTGAGATGAATCCATCAAAATACGATTCATTATCGTTTGGACCAAACGAAAAATGGTCGAAATTATCCGGATTGCAATTTATTCAATTCACAAAAGAAATGGATGCTGAATTTATAGCATTGAAAAATCTACTTGTTGATAACATTGAATATATCAATTTGGATAGTGAGAAACTCAAAAAAACTTGCAGCTATCAATCCGGTAAAAATCTGCGGTCAAATGGAGAAAATCTTTCTTGGGTGGTAGAAAATTTTAGTAAGAACCACAAAGATCAATTTAATGAGTGGCTTCTCCACGTTCAAACCGCCTTACCTGACCTTGAAAACATTCGCGCAGTCGTTCGCCCGGAAGATCGAAAATGTTATTTGATGTTAAAATATCGCAATGGCTTGGAAGTGCCGTCCTGGATGGTCTCGGAAGGCACTCTTCGCCTTTTAGCGCTAACGATTATTGCCTATTTACCCGGCGCGAAAGGCATCTATCTGATCGAGGAGCCGGAAAACGGGATTCATCCGCTCAATATCGAAACCATCATGCAATCTCTGCAATCCATTTATGATGGTCAGGTTTTAATTACGACACATTCACCAGCCATCATCAGCCTTGTCGATGTCGATCAAATTCTTTGTTTCAACAGAAACGAAGAGAATGGCGCGAAAATTATTTGTGGAAACGACCATCCCGTCTTAAAAGATTGGAAGAAGGAATCCAATTTGGGGGTTTTATTTGCGGGGGGATTTTTGGAATAATGACTGACCGAGAAAAAAAAGATCTTCTCGTCCTGGTCGCAGATAGTGAGATGGAATATGCGGTCAGCGGTTTACTTTCTCGCCGTCAGTCTCTCGGAATCCGTACCATCACTTTTGAAATCAAAAGGCATCTTTTACGAGATTCAGGATGTTTTCGCAACGCTCCGGAAGAATTGCGATCTTCTTTGAAATTATTCCGGCATGCGTTGGTTTTATTTGATCGGGATGGTTGCGGTAAAGAAATATGGACGAGGGAACAATTGGAAACGGATGTCGAGGAACGTTTATATCACACCGGATGGAAAAATCACGCTGCGGCCGTTGCCATCGATCCGGAATTGGAAATATGGATATGGAGTGATTCTCCTCACGTTGACGAAATCTGTGGATGGAGATTTCAACAACAAAATTTACGAAACTGGTTATACGAAGAAGGATTTATAAAATCGGGAGAAGTTAAACCAAAAAATCCCAAAAAAGCGTTTCAAACAGCACTTCGCCGGTCACAAACGCAATTTTCTTCGCATTTGTTTCATCAGTTGGCCCAAAAAGTCAGTCTGGAACGTTGCACTGATCCTGCGTTCCTCAAATTCAAAAAAACGTTGCAAATCTGGTTTTCATCAGAACGATAAAAAATTCCATACCCAATGCAAAACATCAATCGATTAAAAACCATATCGCTTATTGTTCCACTCGTTGTCTTTGTCATCTCTGTGTTCACACTCGAATTCACGATTCGGCGCGAAACCGGTCGCGTCATTTATCCCATCGACGACGCCTACATCCACCTCGCTATGGCCCGTCATTTCGCCGCGGATGGAATGTTAGGCGTATCGCAGGCCGGTTTCAGCGCGGCCACCTCCTCGCCGGGCTGGACGCTGCTGCTCGGATTCTCTATCCGCCTGTTCGGAAACCATGCGTTTCTCCCGCTGTTCTATAACTGCCTCTTTGCCGCCATGGTCGTGATATGGTTAACCGTGTTTCTGCAAACGATTTTGCAAAACGCGTTTCATACAGCGATATCTCTCGTATTCATGATCTTTGTGCTCCCGCTTCCCACGCTCACCTGCACGGGTATGGAGCACCCTCTGCACATTCTGCTTATTATCCTTCTCGTTACACGAACTGTCGGTTTGTTGGCGACGAAAGAGCGGCGAATTTCCATCGCAGAACTATTTTTGTTGGGTATGATGGCCACATTGGTTCGTTACGAGACGGTTTTTGTTGTCATGCCATTATGCCTGTTGCTTCTGGTTCATGGGAAAAAGCATTACATCGTGGCGTTGGTTGGTTCCTGTGCGCTTCCTATCGTGCTGTTCGGCGTTCTCTATGTATTGCACGATTGGTTTTTTCTACCCACCTCCATCCTCAAAAAAAGCGCGATGCAAAATCCCGGCTGGTCCATTTTCGGCGATCTGTTCAATCGGTTATTCGGCCAGTTGTTCGGCGAACGGCATATTGTCGTCCCATTTCTCCTCGTCCTCGTTTCGTTTCTCTGGAAATTACGGAACGGCGACGCATGGACAACTGCGGCGGGGCTGTTCGATTTCGTTTTTCTCACGGCTTGCATGCTTCATTGTTCCTGCGCCTCTCTCGGCTGGTTTTACCGCTATGAAGGGTATCTGCTGACGCTCGGATTTATGGCGCTGACGCCGCTTCTGCGGGATGCGCTTTCCGCAGCGAAGCCGATATGGGCGAATCCCACGCCTTTCGCGGAGCGTTGGTTGGTTCGTGGAATCCTCATCGCGGTTGCTCTACTCTTTCTCGTCCCTTTTTCGCATCAGGTGAAGTCGATCGGTCTGATCGTTCCCGGCGCGCGGAATTTATTCAGCCAGCAATATCAGATGGGGTTGTTTCTGCGTGAGTTTTATGAAGGCAAAACCATCGTCGCCAATGACATCGGCGTGATCAATTATCTGGCCGACATTCGCTGCCTGGATTTGATGGGGTTGGGCAGCGTGGAACCGCTACGCGCGGCCTTCGATGATATTTTTTCTCCCGTCTTTGTCCACAACTGGTGCATGAAGGAAGACGCCGTCATTGCCGTGGTGTATGAAAGCTGGTGGCGCGGATTGCTGCCCCCGCATTGGCGGAAGGTGGGGGAATGGACCGTAAACGAAAAAGTAACGGTCGCCGATCCGACGGTTTCCTTCTATGCCATTCCATCGTCGGAAATCGATCCATTAAAAATACGGCTATCGGAATTTCGTAAGAAGCTGCCGGCGGGGGTAAGCGTCAATCTGTTTTGAATTCGTTCGTCCGCGCTATTTTTCCATCGTAAATGTGTCGAACAGGTTCCAATTCCGATCGATGGCTTGAAACATCAATTGATTTTCATGGATGTTAATCAGGCAAAAATGATGATCTCGATGGACTTTTTTGGTGAACCATGATCGCGTGGGCGCATAATTTTCCAATCCGCCGCCGCAGCCGCCGGTTTGAATATAGACGACTCCGTTTTGATGATCGATCCGATTGTTGCGAAGGGGCCAGGTGCGTTCGTAATCGTGAATATGACCGAAGACCACCATGTCCACGTTATGTTTTTCGTATAATGGAATCAACGGCTGCACATCGGGATCGCCGAGGAGCGATAATTCCTTGTAGGTATCCCCGTAATCGTTTTCGTCCGACGTGTAAGGGGGATGATGATGCACAACGAACTTCCAGACACTCCGCGATTGAGACAGCGCGCGATCGAGCCATGTATGAATCTCACTGCCGGACGATACGTCGCGGCAGCTATCCAACAGGAAGAATTGCGCGTTCCCGTACGTGAATGTGTAATAATATTCCGGCGCGGGATTGGCGATGTAGGCATAATAGAGCGGCGCATCCTTATCGTGATTTCCTAAAATTATATAAATCGGGATACGGCTCATCAACACATGGCCGGGATTCAGAAAGTGTTCGACCCACTGCGTTTTATCGTTGCCGTTCCCGACGATATCTCCGGTATGAACGGCAAAATGGGGACGTTCCGCCCACGCCAGTTGAGCGATCCTGCCCCACACGGACGGATTGGTTTGCGTATCGCTGAACACCGCAAACGAATAGGCGCTGTCGTCGCGTACCTTGGTTTTGAAAGAAAGTACTTCACTTTCCATAACGGACCCGTTTTCATCCGTCGCAACGACCTGATAGAAGTAGTTGGTCTCTTCCTTCAGGTTTTGAAGCGTCATTTCATGCAGCGTTTTCAGCGACGCGTCCTTGCTCACTTGCGAAAGATTGGCCTGTTCGGCATGGAACGTAGCCTCTCCGTAACGAACTTCCGCTTGGGAAGGGATGTTCGTTTCCCACAGAATGGTGATCCTGTCTTTATCCGCCTGCTGCAAATACGGTTTCACCAAAAAAGTGAGTTTGGGAGGGAGAGAACTTTCCCATAACGAGCGCAGGCTGTGCGCAATGGCGGTATTATCAACGTACGCGCCATATTTTTCATCGACGCCGACAACCACTTTTGTGATCAGGTCTGAACCTACCCCTTTTAGAAAAAGGGGAACGAGTTGGTTGGTGTGTTTGTCGCTGTGCCATTCCATGCCGGGTTCCACGCCTGCGCCGCGATTGGTCAACGGAAGCATCAATGGATCGGAGCCGATTCCGGTTAAATATCCGCATTCGTGATCCGCGGTGACCACCAATAATGTTTCCTCCCAGCTGCTGTTCTTTTCAATCCACTCGATAACGAATTCCACCGCTCGATCGAAGTCGATTTGCTCTTCGATCATACGTCCGGACTGGTTTTTGTGAGAAGTCCAATCGATCGCACCGCCTTCCGCCATCAGCACAAAACCATCCGGATCTTGACTCAGGATATGAAGAGCGGCCGAGACCAATTCAACCATCGTGGGCGCGGTTTTATTCAAAGGTATTTCGAAGGGTTTGGCGTGTTCATCTCCACTACGCCTTTGTTGCAATGTGCTGTAAACCGGAAGAACGCCCAATATGCGCCCCGGATTTTCTTCCTCCGTGAGTTTGTTAATTTCCTCCCGCGTAGTCAGGACAGTCCATGCATCCGGTTTGCCGTCTCCATCGGCGTCAGCGGCGGGTTTCCCTTCCAACAAATTCTTCCAGCTTTTTTCTCCGCCGACGCGATCATAATTGAGAGACGTTGCGAAACGATTGGGCGCAAATCCTCCCACCTGTTTGCCGTCATCATCAAACCAGGGATGGCCGGCGCCTATGATGAGATCGACCTTGCTTTTCCATATCATTTCAATTGCGATTTCTTCATAACTTCTGCGCGAATGATCATGCGCAATAAATCCGGCCGGCGTCGCATGAGAAAAGTAAACGGTTGTCAAAACGCCGGTGGCTTTCCCCAACGCTTCCGCATCTTCCATGATGTGGGGCAACGCGTCGCCGTTTTCCAACTCCCCGATCATTTCATTCTGGGTTTTGTATCCGGTCGACAACGCAGTCGCCGCCGCCGCTGAATCGGTGGGAGTATCTTTCACATAATTGAAGTCTACATGGGCTTTTTGCGGATCATATCCGGTCGCATTGTTCAGAGAATAGGTTTGCATGGCAAGCGTTGTCAATTCCCAATATTTTTGTCCTTTCGACCGGCCAAAACGATAATAGCTGCCTGCCTCGACATGGTTGAATCCCATCCCATCGCCGATCATGATGATGACGTTTTTGGGTTGAATGACGTCCGCCGATGCAAAAACGACAAATCCGAATGACACAATAAATACCATATAAACTATTTTTTTCAAATGATTTCTCCTTGCCAGGTATTTCTCAAAGTGACGTTGCGTGATACGTAAACATTCTGTTGAGTATGTTGCATAGATTATATTCGGAGAATAATAGATCAATGTTAGAACAACATTTGCAGATCCTGCCTTCTGTTTTTCAGTCGTCGGGTAAGCAAGAGCGTATTCGAAAAATCAGCAAATCATGCAACCATACAAAAAGAATTTTAACGGATGAACGAATTGTTACAGGATTGTGATTTGTTGAAGCAGAAAAGAATACACATGTGCAAAGAACCGTAAATCTTCCCGCAGGCCGGTAAACCAGCTCGACAGTTTATCGTACCACCAATCCGCCAGATCGATCGGCGTCAAGCCCTCGGGAGGCTGGGCGCGGTACGTCTCGAATCGCCATTTTGCCAGACCGATGTCGATTCCCATGTCCAGCGCCGGAGCATGCAGCAGTTCTTTCCAACGATGAAGAAACACTTCGATATCGCTTGTTATTTTTTCAGACGGAATCGCGCTGCTTCGAACACTTCCAATCCATTGCCGCAAACGATGGATGCCCATTTCAAGTTGTGTTTGTGTTTCCAAAATGCCCTTTTGCCAAGTCGCCAAATCTTGAACGATTTCCGGAGGGATTCGAAACGTGGGACTCATTACCAGATTGTGTAAGCGCAGGGAAATGTCGGAGGCTCCACGGCAATCGGCCAGTGTTTCCCGTAACGTTTTTTGCATGGCGCCCTTTTTTCGCGCGCCGCCCTCAGTCGCGTCGATCACCGGCGTTTCCATGTCCGCGATGGTTTGCTCCAAGAGCAGTATGGTTTGGTGAAAATAGGAAAACGTCATCACCTGCTCACCGTAATAGCCGTCCACCGCCACGATTGAGGCGTCGGTGGTTTCCAGATTGCCGGTCAAGCGGACTTTGTCGTTATCGCCGCCGGTTACGACGTCGGAAACGTTGGCCGTGTCTTCGGCGTGGGAACGGCCGTGGGGAGAAATCGCCAAATCCATCCCCGTCAAAACGATCGGGGAACATCCCAGCAAGCGCGCCAGAGAAAATGCACAATAACCGACATTCATCGATCGTTGGAACGTCCCTCGAATCCCCAAAAATGGAGCAAATTGTTTAATTGTATTCGATTGCAGATCATGCAAACAGATCCGCTTCTGATGAAACGGATATTTTGCCAGGATTTCATAATACAATTCCGGTAAAAATGCAAAAATCATGGGATCGAGCGACGGGAAATCTTCAAAATGGTTAAGATTGATCCGCGTCGGGTCGCAGGCGACCAGTATATGCGGTATAATCCCTCTTTTCATCAGCGGACGCAGCGCCGTGTCGGTGGAAATCAGCAACACGCCGGGCGGCGCATCGCGCAACCGATTGATATTTTTATTGAGCGAGGGTCCGGCGCCGACAATCACAGCGGGAACATTGCGCAGGACGTTTTCCCATGCATCGGCGGACTCGGAACGAAGGATAAAGGGAAGATTGCGCAGAAGATTGCGTTGAATGCCTTTCCCGCGATCCGCCTGGACGCGGATATTTTCCCCGCACAAATCTTCCACCCGGCGAATGATCGTTGCGGTTTTTTGAAAGAGGGCCGGATACCGTTCCTGCGTGGCGCGATCCACATACAACGCGAGTCCCCACATTCCGACGCCGACATGGTTCGCGCGAAGGATGCGTTCCAACGTATCCATTGCAGGGCCGACAAGACAGATAATTTTCGGATCGGCAAAGAGAGAACCGAGATCACGATGGTGAAGCACGGTCTTGAACCGACGCAGACAGGGCTCCAACAGAATCAAGCGGTAAAACCTGCTTTTGATACGGGTATAAAAATCGACGATCCATTCGCCATCGGCAAGGCCGAAAATAACCGGAAAATAGGGAGAATGTTGTTCGTGCGATTCCCGTTTGAACGATTCATAGTCATCTTTGGAAGTGCGGGTGTCTTCTTGTGAGGAGGTGACGTTTCGCGATGGCTGGTCCTGCGTACAATGAATGCAACGGCATGGAACCGTATCGTCTCGAACAAGCGCAACGAAAGCGGGATGACGGGATTGCAACGCGGTGAGATTACGTTCGAATAAAGAAGGTTCACTCTCGGACAACGGTGATCTCCTTCACGAAAAAATCAAGAAGACGCCGAACGGCGATCAGGCGCCTTTGCCTGCGGTAACCGGCTCGGATTTCTTCACTTTTTTATTCCCGGCGGTGGACGAGCGTAAATAAGCGGCAATGAATTCGTCCAATTCTCCGTCCATGACCGGTTGCACATTGCCGACTTCCACGCCGGTGCGGTGATCCTTGATCATGTTGTATGGATGGAACACATACGAGCGAATCTGATTGCCCCACGCGATGTCTCGTTTCTCACCGGTCAGTTCATCGATTTTATCCGCCTGCTCTTCCTCCATCATTTGCACAAGTTTGGCGTTCAGGATTTTCATCGCGGTCAATTTATTTTGCCGTTGCGATCTCTCGTTCTGGCAGGTCACCACGATGTTCGTGGGAATATGAGTTATCCGAATGGCGGAATCGGTGGTATTCACGTGCTGCCCGCCCGCGCCGGTCGAACGATACGTGTCGATCCTCAGATCGTTGGGATCGATATCGACTTCCAATTCCTCGTCGACTTCGGGGATAACATGAACCGCCGTAAACGATGTGTGCCTGCGGCTGTTGGCGTCAAATGGAGAAATACGAACCAGCCGATGCACGCCGACCTCCGCCCGCAGGTACCCATATGCATATTCCCCTTTCACGTGAATGGTCACGTTTTTGATGCCGGCCTCATCCCCTTCCTGAAAATCGACGATGTCGGCTTTCCACCCGCGCCGTTCGATGTGGCGCAGATACATGCGCATGAGCATGGACGCCCAATCGCAGGATTCGGTGCCGCCGGCGCCGGGATGAATGTTGAGAAAGCAGTTGCTCGCGTCGTGTTCCCCGCTTAATGTGCATTTCAGCTCGAACGCCGCGAATTCCTCCTCCAGTTCCGTCAATTCCGTTTCGAGTTCCGCTTCGTGCTCCTCCTCATCTTCTTCCGCCGCCATTTCGATCAATTCGCCCAGATCGGAAAAGCGGGAGTGTAGTTTTTCGTAAGGGATGATCAGATCTTTGTGACGTTTGATCTTTTTTGTTATTTCCTGCGCTTCCTGCGGATGGTTCCAAAATCCGGGAGCGTTCACTTTTTCTTCCATTTGCGAGATTTCCTCGCGTTTACCTTCGATGTCAAAGAAACCTCCCAAGCTCTTCGAGGCGTTGTTGACAGCTTTTCTGACGATCCACGAGTTCATCAAACATAAGTTATCCTCTGCAATCGTATTCTATTTCCATACGCGCTTGAACCATTGCCGTACGATCGACGCGTGAAATCGGATGGTTTACATCCAATTTCCTATCCCCTTCCGAATGATTCAGGTACGATTATACAATCTGTTTTGTCAACGTACTTGAGAAAATGAAGATTTTTTCGCAAATCGATGGTTGATCGCGCCGGATTATGCAATCCGATGGAATCCCATTAGCATTATTAGCAGGCTTCGATTTCCCGGCAAGGGGATGGCAGGATGGGATTTCGATTTGGTGTAGGAATGTTTGCTGGAAAACCGAATTTTGTGCATAATAGGAATGCTTTGTTTTTGAATGAAGCGCAAACTCAACAATAGGATTAGTTCCAGGAAAAACCGATGCCACTTCACATCTATCCGGTTATCATTCGCAGCGTTTCCCCGCCGATCCAGTGTCTGCTTTCGCGACCGACGCCGGAATTTCGCAGCGCGCCGACCATTCTCTATTTTCATGGACTGAACGGAACCCGCAATCAGGTTTTTCAGGATCGGTACGTGGAATTTGCGGAAGCCATGCAAAAAATCGGCTGCAATCTGATGTCCGTGGAATTGCGCGGGCACGGGGAACGGCGGGAAAAAAAGGAAATGCCGGCCATCGACAACATGATGAAGATCATCACGCACAAAGAACTGAATCCCTTCGACGGCGCGGTGTTGGATATCCGCAAAATCATAGAATTCATCATCGAAAAAGGCATTGCTCCGCCGAGTGAAATCGCGGTTTCCGGCTTGTCGTGGGGGGCGATGCACGCTCTCTACGCGATGAAAACGGAGCGGCGGATTCGATGCGGCCTGGCCTTGCTGCCTGTATGTAAAATCACCGCTCTGGTCGAATTTCGCGGATTGGAAGGGCATCCCCTGATTGCACAATATGAACCACTGAATTTTATCGAAAAAGTCGCGCCGAAACCGTTATTGATGATTACCGCGGAAAAAGACACCCGCGCCGATCCGCGATTTGCCGGGTATCTCTATGAAAAATTATATCCGGAATATGTGGCGGAAGGCGCCGGCGACAAACTGGCGTACTACATGCTGCTGAATAACGGCCACGCTTATCATCCCAAAATGACGGAAATGGCGGCCGAGTGGTTCAAACAACATTTCCTGATCGAGCAGGAAGGTCCGAAATTCGAATAAGGTGTGTTAATCCGCTTTTGAGCTGCTTCTCTCATCGATATACTAATTCCCAAACACGAACATGCGTAAAAAAGGTACGGAATGGAACAATCCAGGGCAATCTCCATTGTCATCCCCGCCTTCAATGAAGAAACCGGCATCGCCGAGGTGGTTCGAAGTATTCACGAATATCTGAAGGACATCGAATACGAGATCATCGTGGTCAATGACGGATCAACCGACGGCACGGCTGTTGCCGCCGAAGCCGCCGGAGCGCAGGTCGTGAATCACCGAACGAACAAAGGGTATGGCGCCTCCGTTAAATCCGGCATCCGGCGCGCCGGTTACGATTGGATCGTCATATTGGACGGCGACGGGCAGCATGACGCGATAGACATCCAGCGACTTCTCGATAAAAAAGAGGAAGGATTTGATGCGGTCATCGGCTCGCGCGATCCATCTTCTTTTCAATATGCGTCAAGGAAATGGGGGAAAACGCTGTTGCGGAGGCTGGCGGAATATCTGTTGGGCCCTTGTCCGGACGATTTGAACTCGGGATTGCGGATTTTCCGCAAGCAGGATGCGATCCATTATTTCCCGATCCTTCCCAACGGCTTTTCCCTTTCCACCACGCTCACTCTGGCCATGCTGAAAGACGCTTTTGAATTGGGAACCATTCCCATTCAAGCGCATCCCCGCCAGGGCCGTCGAAGCACCGTGAAAATGAAAGACGGATTCCAGACGTTCTTGTTGATCTTGCGGGTAGCGGCGTTGTTCAATCCACTCAAGGTGTTTGTTCCAATCAGTTTATTCTTGTTTTCTTTGGGGGGATTGTATGGCGTTGTGAATTTATGGCGGGAATTCAACATTCCGGACGGCGCGGTTTTATTGATGCTCACCGGAGTGGTCGTTTTTTTCTTTGGGATTTTGTCGGACCAGTTGTCATCCATGCGGCGGGGAGGGTAAAACGGCGGCGCTATTCGCCGTGGCGCTGGATGATGCCGCTGCTGGCGATTCCGTTGGACGGATTGTATTCCATCCACATGATTTGGTTGGAGCCAACCACCACGTAAGGGAAATCCGTGCTGTTGGGGCCGATGGTATCAACCATCCACAGCGCCCGTCCCGGCGTTTCCATGTTATTCCAATACCAGGTCGGCGGTTCCCCCGTCGTGTCGACGAAGTATTGCCAATTGTAATACCAATATCCGTTATATTCGGAAAAGGGACTGCGCGTAGATCCGGCGGCGATGTAGGAAATCGGCGTGGTTAAATACGAAAGAATCGATAGATGCTGCGGTTTGATCATCGTCATGTTGCCATTGCTCAGAACCAACGGGGGAATAACGTTGTTATCGACGCGATAGGCCATGACCGCATCCGTAATGGAGCGAATGTCGGCGTGACTGCGCGCCACTCTGGCCCGAATCTGCGCATTCAAATAATTCGGTAGCACGATCATCGCCAGAATGCCGATGATGGCGACAACCACCAACAATTCGACGAGTGTAAATGCTTTTTTTTCCATGACCGGAACACTTTCGCATGTTTTTCTCACATCGACTTCTTTCCTACAATAGTGTATGGGATAAAATTCATCAACACAATATGATGTGACAATATTTTACAAGTTTGATAAAGTAAAAGAAACATTGTTTACTATGATGTGGAGTGGATCATCAGAAAGGGAAGGACATTATCAATGAGAAAACAAAACAGACTTGCATGGAGCTGTTTCGTTATGGGATTTATCATGATCGGCGCGAATACGCCGATGGCGGAGATCAATTTTGAGTTCGGACAAATTTTCGGCGTGGGGAAACGATGTGAAACGATTGAATGCGGCGACCTGGACGGGGACGGCGACCTGGATTTGTCCGTTGTCAATATTTTCAGCCATTCTCTTACGTTGGCATATAATAATGGCGAAGGGATCTTCGACACCATCGTCGAACTCCCTCTTGCCAACGGCAAACTTCATCCGGTCGCTCACGCCATCGGGGATTTGGACGGCGACGGCAGAAACGATCTCGTCGTCGCTCACTTACAGATTTTCGGCGTTGCGGCCATTATTTCCTTCGCCGATGCGGAAATCATTTTTATCTATTCGACGCCGAACGGATTTGTGCAACAAACGGAACTACCCATCTGGGGAATTCCATCCTATTTGGAAATCAACGATGTGAACAGCGACGGATTGAACGATGTATTGATCGGCAATCTCGGTTTGACCAGCTTTTCGACGGGTTTTCAAACCACGGATCCGGGACTCTATTTCTTTATCAATAAGGGAAACCGGGTATTTGACGATTCCTGGGATTTTGTGCGGTCTTCGGGCAGTATTGCCCAGATTGCCGGCCTTGATTTCGATAACGACGGAAACATCGACGTCGTGGGAATCAATCAGGGCAGCGAATATGACGCCATTTTTCAAACTCTGGGCAAACAGGACGTCACCTTTTTCAAAAATAACGGGAATCGATTCGACATTCTCTCTCTTACCCCACTTACCTATAAGCCATCCTCGATCGATGTGGCCGACTTCAATAACGATGGATACGACGATTTCGCGATTACAACGTACGGAAGTGAAACCAGTTTGATCGGCTTCTCGGGCCAAAACGCTTCGGTGGAGATTTTTATGAATGATCGCGGCCTTTTTCGGCAAACCACTTCCATTCCGGTTCCCGGCATCGCGTATCGGGTAATCGCCGAAGATTTCGACATGGATGGCGATGTGGATCTGGCCGTCACCATGCAGGAAATCGAAAATCAAATGCTCAAACCGAGTTTGAGATTTTACGAAAATATCGGTAACGAGGAATTCGTCGAAGCGGGAAGTTTCGTTCTGCAGGAATATCCCAACTATGCAACCAAAGGGGATTTCGATGGCGACGGCGATGTGGATCTGGCCATCGTATGCATCATTGAAGAGCAAATCGCCAACGCGAGTTCGGCGCTGAACGGCGTCGTCTATACGTTTTTCAACAACGCCGTGACCGGTGTAAATAATTGGTCGATTTTTTAGTTCGTTGCTTGAGGTCCTCCATCCCGCGTGGTAATGTGAACATAAATAAAAAAGAATCAAACCATAGCACGCGGGAGGATCTCCACGATGAAACCATATGTGCACCCTTCAAAACGCAATGAAACGAACGAATTCAACCGGCGGATGTTCCTGACCGGCTGCGCCGGTTGCATGGCCTGCGCGGCGACGCCGTGGCTTCCGAAATCGGCTTTTTCCGTTCCGGCCGGCGCGATAGACTCTGACAAACCCCAAATTCGACTCGTTTTTACTCACATCCCGCCCGATACGCCGACCTGGCCGTATATGGGCTATGATTATGATGGCCGCAAACAGGAACTCACCGCGCAACTCCGCAAGGAATGCCCGAACATCGATTTTCATCCGGTCACGGTCAAGAATGAAGAAGAAACCATACAATTATTGGCGACCGATGAAGGAATCGACGGCTATCTGATTTATCTGCTCGGCATTTGGACTCCTGCTTCCCGCATCATCTCCGAATCGGGATATCCGACTCTGTTGGTCGACGATTTGTATGGCGGCTCGGGAGAGTTTTTGACTCAATACGCGGCGGCGAGACGAAAAGGATTGAAAGTCGCCGGCGTTTCCTCGACTCGTTTTGCTGATGTGGTGGAGGCGCTCCAATGCTTCGAATGCATCAAAAAATTGAAATATTCCCGCATCATCGACGTGTGCGACAACGAAACGCTATGGGGCAATCCGGGATCGATTGAGGAAGTGTTCGGAACCGGTATCGTGCAGGTGAAATCGGACGAGTTCAACCAGGCGTACGAACAGGCGGACGGCGAGGTGGGGAAGGAATGGGCGGGTCGCTGGATTCGCAACGCCCGCGCCGTGGTGGAACCGACGAGGGAGGAAATCGAAAAATCCGGCAAAATTTACGTCGCCATGCTGAATTTGATGCATCAATATAAGGCGCAGGCCATCGCGGTGGATTGTCTGGGTTTATATTACGGCGGCAAACTTCCCG
>QZKN01000098.1 GCA_003598175.1 Candidatus Omnitrophota bacterium | reverse complement strand
AAGGATTGGACTCGACTTCTCTGGTCGACTTATATGGAAATGGAAAAAGCCGCCTTTTCAACCGCCATAACGGAAGCGCCGGAACTCGCTACGAAAAAAATGGCCAAAACGTTCTCCGACGCCGGAAGCAAAACTCATACGCTGTTGGCGGCCCTGGGTAAAATTGCACTAGTCGGAAAAGTGTCGGAGCGCATTGTGGGACTGGCCGGCTATACGTTCACGGTCAATCCGTTCTTCCTGCTTAAACCATCGAACGGCATTGTCGGAGTATATCAAGGACCGCGCACGCTGGAAACGATTTTTATCGTGAAGGGGGATCCGTTCAGCCCCAGCGTCTCTTCCCTCGATCCCACGTGGGGCGGCCGAAACTTCGCCGTCACGTTGAAGGGAGACCGATTCGCCCGGCGGGCGGAAGATAACAAGGTCTCTTTGCAAGAAGCGGGACAGGATGATTCTTCGACGATTCCCGCCAAAGTGTTGGAAGTGAATAGTAACGGTTCGGAATTGAAATTTCAGGTTCCACAGCTGAAAAAAGATCAACATTATGACGTCTCTGTAATTACTCCATCCGCTTTGCACGAAGCCCGCGCTCCTGACCGTTTTTTCTATCGCGAAGTGCCCATTCTGGAAGCAATCAGTCCTCATTCCGGCTTTGCCGCCATACCCGCCGATTCCGAAAATCCCATTACCGGCGCTGGTCGCTGGGGAACGCAAGTCATGCTTACCGTTCAGGATTTTTCCACTCAGGAAATACCGGCGCATCAGTTGATTTTCGGGAATCTGGGGGAACAAACGATCAACCGATCCGGCAATATCTCCTCTTACCAATATTCCTTTCAGGTTCCGCCAGCCTCTCCGGGCACGTATCCGGTCTTTATCCGCTGCCCTAAACACGATAATTATGAAACTAAAAAATATGATTTTATCATTTTGCCGCCTCCCGATTTATTAACGGTGGAGCCGGAAACCGCCATGGCTGGTCAAAACGTGCAGATCATCGGTTTCAATTTCGGTACCTCCACTGAATTTGTCAGAGTCCAAATCGGCAGTCAAAACATTATCCCCAGTCTCGTCGAGCCGAATCGTATCACATTCAACATGCCCTTTTTCAACGAATCCGGCGTAAAACATAACCTGAATGTCTGGACTCCCTCCGGCCAATCGAATACCAAAGAAATTGAGTTTCGTCTGGGCGGAGCGAATTACAATCCCAATCCTCTTCCCATAGGTTGGACGATCACGGTCAACCACTCCGCCTCGGGAAAAGAACCTGACGGCAAGTTGAATCTGGATGAGGCGGCGGCTTTCGCTCGCGGCGAACTCAATCCGTTCGTTGCTCCGTGGGATGATGAAAACATCGTGGAAGAAATCTATTATGATGAAACGCTTCGCTCGGACGGAACTCGCGTTTGGGTGGAAAAAGAAAAAAAACAATACAAAACTCCCGGCGGAATCGGATACGAATATCGGACGGTCTATGGCTTCTATCGCTATCTTGACGGCCGCACCGAACAGGTTACTCAACTGCGGGAAAATCTGGATTTGGGAGAAAACGCCGAAGAAGGAGATTTCATTCAAGGCTCATCGTCCGAGATTGGCGGCCAGTATTTTCGTGACCAGATTCAATGTGCTTTAAGTGAAGACGTTTTCGCCGTCGATTTGACGCTGGGAAAAAACGACGATCTCACCTTGTCGGATTCCAGCATATTGAAATTAGGAGGAAGAGGATTGACTCTCGTCGGCGACTCAAGAGTGCGTTTGGCGACGGTCGACACGCCGTTGGACGTTGCCATCAACCTGCAAGGCGGATCAGGTAACTCCATTGAAGTCAAAGGATTTATGAATTGCTCACGAGCTGCCATTTCCGCGAAAGATTCCTGGTTTAACGAAATAGATATACGAATAGCCGGCGGAAATTCCGACGGCGTCGTCATCGAGGGTGGCGGCAACAATCAGATTACCGGCCTTATCGAAAACGTGAATGGAAACGGATTACTCTTGCGCAATACTGTTTACAACCGCGTCAACAATCTCACGATTCATGATAGCGGCAATTCGGGAATCCTGATCGACGGCGCGCAGTTCAATAAATTCACGCAAATCGACTCATTTTCGAATCACAATAACGGCATCCGCATCGAAAACGGAAAACAGAACGATTTCCAACACTGCTCTTTCCGTCTCAATCAAAGCGGAGGAACCTTGTTGGGCGCGGATTGTACGGAAAATCGATTCGAAAGCTGTTTCTTCGGCTCCAATGAACAAAAACCACAAACCGGCAACCGGCAGCATGGAATTCACATTCAAAACGGCGCGTCGAAAAACGTTCTGTTTGATTGCGTTTTCAACGACAATCAGGAGCATGGGATTTTACTTGAAGGCGCAACCACGAAATCCAACGAAATCAACGGTTCTCAGAATGATTCTCTGAACATCGCGTACAACAACGGCAAAGACGGCGTTCTGATCAGAGATGGCGCGTCGGAGAACAACTTTACCCGGCTCCAATCCTACGGCAACAAAGAAAACGGGATCACGATTGTCGGTCCCGATACGGAATCCAATCGTATTTTTAATTGTCGATTGGGGAAAAGGGGATATGTAAATGGTCAGTTGACTTCTTTTCCAAACGCCGGTTGGGGCATGGTTGTTCGCGACGAGGCCTATAAAACCATCATCGAACGCTGCGCCTTTCTTTTCAGCCCCAAAGGCAATCTCCTGATCGAAAACATGATTCAATCCTGGGCGGAAGATGATCATCCCATTGAAGTGAATCAATGCTCCTTCGGTTTCAGCGTTTATGTCGATGAAAACACAATTGTGCGCAGTTTTGACGAATTACAGGTTACCGTAGGCAACGCCATAGAAATGAATCAGGTACACCGCGCATTGTTGTTTTCCAATTATTACAACAGTCACATACATTCAATCCTCATGAAAGATACGGAAGAATGCATTCTGGATACCAATCATGCCAGAAACAGCCGAACGTACGGATTATATATGATTCGAGGTAAAAACAATAAAATCTGTCAGTTAAACGCTAGAGCCCCACAGCATGGATTTTACGCCGAAGATTCGCATGACTGTCAGGTCGAATTTGCCACTCTGTACGGGCAGAGAGGAAGCGCTTTGTTTCTTGAATCGTGCAGAAATTTTGTCGTCACGGATTCGACCAGTTGGCAATCCAACATCGGCGTGACCGTGTCCAATTCGACGCATACCCGTTTCGTCGATTGCAACGTGCAGAACAGCCAGGCAGACGGTATAAAAGTCATCGCCGGCTCCTCCGACACGATCTTCGAACGAACCCATTCCCAAAATAATCTGGGCGAGGGATTCTTGCTTGAAAATTCCGGCAATGTTTATTTTTACGGCGCAGAACCTTTTGATGGTTTATGGAGCATAAATAACAGAAAAAACGGTATCCTCATCCGTAATTCCCAAAACATCCACATCGGCGATAAAGACAAAGGAGTGAATATTGCCAATAACTTTGAAAAAGGAATTCTGATTGACGGAGAAGCAACGGAAAATGTGAACATCACCTCTTGCATGATCGCTAAAAACAACGGAGTGGGAATTCACGTATTGAATGGAAAAAAAATCGTCATCGGTGGACACGAAGAAAACGCGCGGAACTATATCGAACTCTCCCATCCACATGGAATCCTGGTCCAGAGAAATGCATCGGAAATCGCCATCATCAACAACCTGATCGGCGAACCGGAAGATTTGGAAACCGATTTCAACAACAACGGCAATTACGTAGGCATCCAATTGGAAGGCATTCCCAATGCGATGATTCAGCGCAACCTGATCAATCATAACAGAAATGATGCGATTGTATTAAAAGACGGAACAACCGGCGCTTTGGTTTATGAAAACGATATCAAAGGAAATTTCGGCTATGGCGTCAAAGTGGACGGCGTGGAATCGATCGAAAACATCATTTCCGGTAACTATTTTCGCGGAAACCTTGGCAATGCCATATGGTTGACGAACGGCGGTAACAAAATGATCGGCGCGCCGAACGTCACCGGAATCAATTGGGAAGCAGAAAATATTTCCGGTACCTGCGACGCTCCCGACGGCAGCCGAATCGAGGTGTATGCGCATGATTGGGATGCCGGGCAGTTTCGTATAGTAGGCACAACACGGCTTTATCGGGGAAAATTCACCGCGAGTGGTTTGTTGGAAGAAGGTGAATTGGTTTGCGCGCTGGTCATTCATCCTGACGGCAATACCTCTATTTTCGGTCCTTCCTACCTTTCGGAAACGGTTTCCGGAGGCGCGAAAATTCCGTTCGTTTATACTTCCGCTCTGAATGGCAATCGGGATATTTTGTTGAAAAAATCTTTGAGTGAAACCCCAATACAACTGACAGATCATCCCGCCGCCGATTATTCTCCCAAATTTTCGCCGAATGCGAACAAAATACTTTTCGTGTCTGAACGTACCGGTAATCCGAACTTGTGGGTAATGGATGTTGATGGCGCTGGCTTGCTGCAGCAAACCGATCATCCTGCCGCGGACTACGATCCGGCATGGAGGAACGCGGATCAAATCGTATTCGTTTCGGAACGGGATGGAAATCCGGAAATCTATGTTGACTCTATAAACGTCGACGACTCAGTTCAAAGCGCCGCGAGCGGTCCCGTACGTTTGACCAACGATTCCGCCGTTGATCGCTATCCCGCTGTCTCGCCGGACAGCAACCAAATCGCTTTCGCCTCCGATCGCAACGGAACCATGGATATTTGGATCATGAACACGGACGGCAGTTCTCCTGTCCCTCTCACGGATGGAAACGGTGATAACACCCAACCGGCATGGTCGCCCTCGGGCGATACGATTGCCTTTGTTTCTGATCGCGACGGCAATCCTGACATTTATTTGATCGACGTAGTAACCCGCGCGATTTCCCGTCTCGTTCGCAACAATGCGGCGGAGGGAGAACCGGCATGGAATAAGGAGGGAAATCGGATTTTGTTCAGTTCGAATCGCGACGGAACCCATGAAATTTACTCACAATCGACAGGAATGGTCAGCGCGAAACGCATGACCTTCAGCCTCGGCGATTCCGAGCAACCACACGCCGCTCCGACTTCTCTGCCGCAAAATGCGAACATCATGGCCAAGCAACCACGGACCGATATTGCCGCGGTGGAAACCAAATCGATTCGGCCCCAAATCGATGGAGAGCCAATGTTGTTATCCGCTTCCTCTCTTACTGCCAGGGCTGGTGAAAATATCGCCTGCGATATTGCCATATCCTCGGCTAACAATCTGGGTAACCTGGCTTTTGAACTATTGTACGATCAAACCATAATGCAATTGACCGACATTTCGTTTGCCGACTTGATGCAATCGTCGTTGTACGCCATCAATCCGGAACGCTACCCATCCACGCTCGATTCCCTGAGAACGAATTGGATTCGATCGAATGGGTATACAGGCAATTCTACGATGTTTTCATTGCGATTCAACATAAAATCCCTTTCTGACAGTGGCGCATATAAGGTTAGTTTCGGCAATATCATGGCGTATGATCTCGCACTGAATCCGGTCCCCGTCCAAATTCGTGACGGATGGATTACAATCATTGACGACGCGACAAATGCCAAGGCGTGGATGTTATATTAAAAATGAAAAGGAAAAAATATGCAAATCAATCATCAGAGGATCCAACGATCGCTATTCGACAAAAAATGGATGCAATTTGCAGTGTTGGCAGCGGCTTTCTTCATCTTTACCCATCCGATTCACGCAGTGGAAGGAGAAATCGAAGCCTCGCATGATGTGATCGTCGTCGGCGGCGCCATGTCAGGAATAACAGCCGCATTTCATTTGCAGGATTATGATGTGAAGGTGCTCGAACGGTCGTACCAGATCGGCGGACGAGCCTTGACGCAATCGTTTCATACCTTTGCTTATGAATCTGCGGCAAATGGGCGTGTGCGAAATCCTATATGTGAAATGATCGATGGTATGGGATTGGAAATTCTGAAAATAATATCACCTGATCAGGTATATGTCCATAATAATCAGTGGTTTTACGGCAGAGATGGTTTGGCTTTGATGTTGATCGAGCAAAACAGTGTGCAGGATTTCAACCGCTTTGCTTCCACCGTGCAATCCCTTTTCAACCAATACAGTGATCTTCCCGATTTCGACTTCAATTCCTCACTGGCTGCGTTGGATAACATCACCGCCGGACAATGGTTTGCCGACAATCAATTTCCACCAGCGTTTTTGGATCAATACAACGTGATTTCACGCGGCCGATTCGGTTCGAATCTGGACGAGATATCCGCGTTGAGCCTGATCGCGGAAATCGGAGGGGATTTTGTGGATTTCAAGCCGATCCAAACAGCGGATTCGCTGACCAATTCAGCGACCACCGGACAATATAAGACAAACAAATATGTTTTTGCGGATAATGACCAGACGATCAAAACCATCACAGAATATTTTGGCGATAGAGTTCATGTCTTTTCAAATGTGTTGGAGGTGACAAGGGAAGGGAATCGATTTCTCGTGGTTTATGAAGATAAGGAGAAACAAAGGCATGTGGAAGCGGCGCGAGCAGTGATTCTCGCGGTGCCTGCGTTTATTGCGAATAGTATGGCGTCCTCCATTCTCAGCCAGGAACAGGTTGATCTTTTACAGCAGGTTCCTTACCGTTCCTACGTGACCGTTCAATTGTATAGTGAAACTCCCATTATCAATCAGGCCTTCCGTTTCATTGCCCCAGCCGGATTGCTATTCACCGATGTATACGATGATTTATGGGGGTATCGCGCTACGGATCCTTCTTTTACGGCGGAAATGGTTACAGCCACCGTAATTGTTTCTCCGCAGAGCCACAACGATGAGAGTTTTTTCGATATCGGCGAAGATGAAATGTATAATCGGCTTTTCTCGGAAATGGATCCGTTTTTCGCCGGCGTGCAAGAAAAAGCGCTCGGTTATGTCAGTTACAACCTGTCCAACATCGATCCGATCATGAACCTGGGCGCATACCATCGCTTGGCGCGGCTGCACGAAACCATGCGGGATGGTTTGATCCTATCCGGCGATTACACGATCTTCCCCGATTTCGAAGGCATGGTGAATTCCGGTTACGTGGCGGCGCAACGCGCAAAAGAATTTCTCCAACAGGATTCGAGCGTTCTGTATTCCGATCGATACCGATAAGAGGAAAACACGATTCCGCGTTGGGCGGGATTGAACTATAATGCATCCATCGAACATAAACGATATAAACTCCTGACGGGGAGATGGAAAGGATGAACGATGGACTGGCTCAGCGTCTGCGAAGATAAATCGTTGCAGGATCTTCCCTATAAAATCGAATTGAACGAATGGGGGAATATCGTCATGACGCCCGCTTCCAACCGCCATGCTCGTTTGCAGGTTGAAATCGCTTTGTTGATTCAATCGTTCATGAAACATGGCGCGATATTATCGGAAAGTTCCGTTTCAACGGCAAAAGGAGTGAAAGTGGCCGATGTGGCGTGGGGATCGTATGAATTTTTTATAAGAAATGGGGAAGAGACGCCGTATCTCGAAGCTCCCGACCTCTGTGTGGAAGTGCGTTCCCCCTCCAACAGCTTCGCGGAGATGATGGAGAAAAAAGATTTATATTTCTCGAAAGGCGCAAAGGAATTTTGGCTGTGCGACGAAGACGGAAATATGAGTTTTTATAATTGTCGCGGAGAAAGGGAGCAATCGGCGATTTTTCCGGAGATGGTGAAGAAGGTGGATTTGGAGATTAAGGGGATGTAAGAGAAATTTACGATATGCGCGTCTTTTATTTCTTTTAGAGGTAGAAGTCGGGGGCGTTATGAATGATACCTTTTCGGCGATTGAAGCAAAAATATCCAAAATAAAATCCCATAACACAATGGTTTTATAAAATCGCTGGAGAATTTTATATAAAATCGCGAGTTGAATTGTTGTAATAACGCGGATAAGATAATGTGAAAAATGCGAATAGGATTCAGCGCCCCATGAATACAATTTATCCGCGATGGCACCGGAAAGCTGATTGAAACTTTCATGTTCAATGAAATTGCCGCTCAGGTTGATGCCGGTCGAGGTGAATATCAGTTGTTTCATTATCGCGATCGGGAAAAGCGGGAAATCGATTTTCTTGTCGAACGCGAAGATCAAGCGTTACTCGGCATTGAAATTAAAGCGGGGTCTGCGATTGGGAAAAATGATTTTCGTCATCTGAGGTGGTTTCAGGACCACATTGCCAAGGACCGACCGTTCATCGGTATTGTTTTGTATGCCGGTGAACAAGCAGGCGTTATGGGTGAAAATCTTTGGGCTGTTCCGTATTCAAATCTTTTGCTACCTTAAAATTAGGGATACGCCCATTGCATGAACGGGACCGGCGACTTGAACCACATCTCGTTGAACGTTCCAATACGGACTAACCGTGCTACCACAATTCCCAATCCCGAACAAACGTGGCGCTCGGCCGGGAAACGCGAATATTATCAATATACGCCAGCGCCATATTATTGGCGGCCGCGCCCTGGCTGGTGATCGTCAGGCGGATGGTTGCGTTGGGGTCGTCGTACACGCCGGCGATTTCCGGAATCAGCGAATCCAGTATGGTTCCGTCGTCATCCGTAAAAACATTGCCTACGCTGTTTAAAGGACCATAATGGGCGGAAATTTCTCCCCAGCCGCCGCCGACGGCCGCGCCCAGATTGGTTTCGCTGAGTTGCGTCCACGATGTGCCGTGCGGATTGCCCTCTTCATCCAGCCATTGCGAGGTCATCATAATCAAAGCCGTGGTTGCCCAGGACGAACCATCGACGAAAATGTCCATATGAATGCGGTCGTATTCCAAAATTTCCGGGAAATCCTTCAAGTTGATCCGCAGATTCTGACTCCAGGCGGAGGTATAATCGAACATGAGGATTCCTTCGCCTTCCGTCGGTTGTGGATCGTCGGTGAGCAGCACTTCAAAATAGGTGCCGCCGCCTGCCAGCGTGACATAATAAAATTCGTCCAAAATATCATTGAATCCAATCAGCGTGTGATATTCCCGCACGACCGGCGTGCGTTTTCTGGTGCGCATATCGTCAATATAAAGGATTCCGTCGAATCCGTTCGGATAAATGACGCCGTTGACCGTGGCTTGGGCGGGGTTGATGATCATGCGCATTTCGTCGACCGGCAATAACTGCGATTGCCACAGCTTGGCCTGTTCCTCGGAAATCCAAAAGACCAATTCCTTCCAACGTCCGACATCCTCCGCGCTATAATGAGCAAATCCGATAATCAGGCCGGGCCCCAGTTCCGCGCGGATGCGAAACACATCGTCGGCGTATACCCACATGCGGAATTCGTCCATATCCGCCGCGTTGAAGGGAACCGGGAATTGATAATAGGAACTGGTGTACCCCCCCGCGTTAAGCGCATCGACGCGGAGCGCCTTTTCTCCGGAGTAATGTGGTTCACCGGGAGTGGTCAACCTGCTGTCCAACACCCATCCGGAAATAACGCCTTCGCTGGTTCGTCTCCAATCGCCCGCGTCGGTTTCGAAATCATTGACCATGACAAACTCATTTTGCGCATACACCAAAGAAACGAACAAAAAACAGAAGCAAATCAGTAACGTTGGCCTTATCATCTTTTATTCCTCCTTTTTGAATAAAACATACCGCCAGAGATGATAATAAATGAATCTCATAAAATTCTCTATGGATATCAAGAGGAAATTGGAACAAATTAAATACCGCACCAAAATTTTCTCCTCCACGATGGCATGATCCTGCCACTCCATTTTCTGCCTTCAATTTAAATCCATTGCCGCCCGATCTTGTATATTCCGCGAACCGTGATTGAATTTGTTGGAAAAATGACTCAACTTTTTCTCAAGTCAAATCTGAGCATATTCGCATAAGATATATTATGTAAACTAATAGGTCGAAAAACAAGTGGTTTGGATCTTTTGAATGATTCTTGTGAACTCAATTATGAGATGTAAAAGTCGTTGGAAAAATACAACTTATAAGCCGATTGCTCAGGTTTTATGATATCAACGGCCTCAAATTCCGGCGGCCAGGCGATTTGACCGTGAGGAATCCGTGTCGTCCCATCTCATTTTTCACCATTCCGTCAGACGCTTTTCCGACCACGCAGGAAACGAGAGATGGTATGTGGAAATAAATTACTGATTTTAAATGAGATAATCAAATTCGCTTGAGAATGTTTTCAACCTGCTGTTTGAGATAAGTGATATCGTCTTCAATGCGGTCCAGTTTGGCTGAAGTTTCTTTCATATAACCCATGATCATCGAAATTTTATCATCGATGGTTTGCGGTTCGACGCTGTTGTTCTCCTCATCGCCATCATCGCCGTTGTCTCCGCTTTCTCCCTTGCTGCGGAAGGTGGAATAGAGTTTTTTTGCCTGATCTTTGGTAAATCCAAATTTATTCTTCAGCATAAACATGACCTCTTGATGATGGATGGATGTGGGAAAAGCCAAAAGCGAGGCGAACCATTCGTGCACGGTTTTGAGCTGAGAAAACCGGCGTTGCGTCTCTTCCAACATCGTAACAACGTTCATTAAATCGACTGCGAGGGTGTGGGTGCTGTTCATGATCTCAACCTGCAAAAAATATTAATATTCGATCCGGCGCAACTTTTGAATGCGTTCGCGCGCAAGATCGGCGTACATGCTTTGTGAATCCAACTGTAAATACTTCTCATAATAAGAGATCGAGGCTTTGTATTCACCCTCTTTCTCTTTTAAAACGGCCAAATTGAAACAGGCGTCGACGTGATTTCCCACTTCAATCGCCTTCTCGTACGCGTTCCCGGCTTCGGCGCTTTGCCCCAGGTTTTCCCGAACCACGCCCAAATTGTTATAAGCGTCGGCAAAGTTCGGATGCGCCTGCACGGCATGAGTGAAGGATTTCTCCGCTTCGTTGAAGTCGCCGGTTTGATAGTGCGCGAATCCGAGGCGATTGAGCGTAACCGCATGTGTTGGATATTGCACAAGAAGCTTGTTGCAAAGTTCAATGGTTTGCCGCCAATCGCGCGCGTTTTCCGCTTTTTTTATCGCGCCCACAATCGCTTGCGCTTCCGTATCGAGGACGTCTTCCGTCGATGCCGGCGTTGTCGCAACGGAAATCGTTTCCTTTTTCGTCTCCATCGGTTCAGCCGGTTTTGTTTCGACTTGCGGCGTTTCGATTGTCGTGGTTTCGACCGGAGCGTCCGCGATCATTTCCTCTTCCGTCGGAATCGCAATGGGCGCCGTTTGAGCAGACGAAGTCCGGTCCAGCGCCTGCAATTGCTTCTTCGCTTGAGCCGCCATGGTGAAATTCGGGCTTAATTTCAGCGCCTCATCCAGATAACGAATGGCTTCGTCGCGATTGCCCATTTCGTTTTCAATCAGAGCCAGATGATAGTAGGCTCTGGGACGAGGAGAAATCTCAATGGAAGCGAGATATTCCTCCAGCGCGCCGGTAAAATTACGTTTCCGAGCCATTTCCTCGCCGCGATAAAAATGCTCCAGCGACTGATTGACCTGCTCCTTCAATGTCGGACCTTTTCGGCCGGCGCAGCCGGTGAATAGCATTCCGATGGCAACGATTACAGCCATTGCTAAAGCGATTGAGTGGAATCGATTTCTCTTATTCATGTTAAAAACAATCTTACCCCGACGGTTTTTTAGCAGATTCTTCACTTATCCGATCTTAAACATTATACTTAAAATCATTCGAACTTGAACCGGGAAATTTCAATTCGGCCGATTCGATGTTCAAAATGGAAAGATAAAGGTCTATTTTGGGAAAAATCATTATCTCTCATCTCCGCGATGAAAGATAGTGTATGCTATCTGTTTGAAACGAATTTGAAAAGAGTTCGAGCAGTATCCATTCCTTTTCGGCCTGGATTCGGATTCACCCGTCGAGAAATGAAATCATGATCGATTCAAACCGCAGAAAAAATTTGGAAGCCGATTTGGAAAAAGCGATCCGCCTGGCGGAGAAAGAAACGTTTACAAATCCTCAACTGCAAGCGATGGTGCGACGATTGCGTGATTTGTATCTGACCGACAAAGACGAATTTCTGTTTATGATGCAAGCGTCGCCGCCGCCACAGGTTCATGCGCAAAAACGGAGACAACCCAAATTGCCTCCCTCGAAAATTCCACAATTGCTGGCCATGTTGGATGCGCTTGTGACCAACAAACCGCTGCCGGTTCTACCTTCGATCAAAAATCTGGGCGAAGGGATGCCTTCGCCGCTGATCCTTTCCCTGCCCCGCGCGGACGAGTTGAAACCCGTTTCCAAACCGGTTATTTCTGTTTATTCTCCCGCTCCACCCATCAGCGAGGCGAATCGCAAGGAAATCGAATCACTCGAGGTGGAAATTCGTAAAGTCAAAGCGGTCTATGAGTTAGTTAAAAAAGACGAGGAAAACATCCGCAACAAAAAAGGAAAATACGGCATCGCTTTCGAGCGCTTGAAAGCCGAACGCCTGCTGCGGGAACTGCCGGAGCAAATCCGGCACATGATACACAAAAAACGGATGTTGGAAGAAGGATTGCTGGGATCATGAACGAAAAACGAAACGGAGAATGGGTATGCGCGCGGTGATCCAGCGAGTCGCTCGCGCGGAAGTTCGCGTCCATCATGCGATAACCGGAAAAATCGCACGCGGCCTGTTGGTTTTACTGGCTGTGGCGAAAGAAGATACGGACAATGACTTACATTGGCTGATGGATAAAATCCGGTCGCTTCGCATATTTCCTAACGAGCAAGGTAAATTCGACCGGTCGGTTGAGGAAATCGGCGCAGAGATATTGATTGTGTCGCAATTCACACTTTACGGGGATTGCCGCAAAGGAAGGCGGCCGGGATTCGACGCTTCCGCGCCGCCCGAAATAGCGGCGCCGATGTATGAACGGGCCATCGCCTATCTTCGCGAAAAAGGAATCAAAACCGAGGCGGGGATTTTTGGCGCCATAATGGAAGTCGAACTGCTTAACGAAGGTCCCGTCACTTTGATCATTGATTCTCCCTCGCATTAGCAACGTTTTTTTCCCCTTCTACCGCCTCCCCTTCGACAGACATTTTTCACGAAAAGTCTGTGCATTGTTGTTTTGTTTCTGCTTGCATACACCAAGGTTCATGTGTTGTAGAGCTATGATCAATCAATAGCTTATAATACACTTTAAGAATGGCTGGAAATGGAACACGGAAGGGCTCTGCAATTAAATATTTTGGAATCAATGACTTGAAGCAATGTCACCTCTCTTTGATTTGTTTTTTCTGACTATAAACACATATTGTTATAATATTATACCTTTACCCCACAATGCAATATAATAACATTATATTATATCATTATGTTATTATGGTTTTATGCTGTTTCTAATTGGCTTGATTTATTGACTTTATATTGAATATCAGATTTGTAAAAATTTTCATAACCACTGAAATACAAAACATTATAATGACTATGTCCATTTAAAATCCTGCAAAAGCAGGTAAAAAATTCCCCAAAATCTGCGGTTCACTCATCATTATAATATTCGAAAATCTATCGGGTCCGGATTTCGTTTTCAGATGGTCCCAAATATGATTTTTACCTGAAATTTGAAAAAGAATTTGGAAATTTGCGGTAAGTGATTATTAATCATATACACTTACCTGCTTCGAGTGAAGGTCATTTCGTAAAGCAGATTGATTTATGCATCTAGTTTCCCTGTTGATATAAGGATTCGAGTTTTTTCTCTCTCTTCCTTCTCATGTCGCCGAAAAACTCCAAACACGGCAGACATAGAAAACAAGTTCCTTTCAAAATATTATGAGGGATAGTAGTGTAAAGTGCAGTTGAATCAGGTAGTTGCAGTTTTTTTCTATTCCCTGCCCCGGCATATTTTTAATCGGAAGGCAGATATCGTAACTTCAGTTTTTACAAGAACATGGATAGGAAAGCATTCTATTCTTTCGAGATGATATGGCGGAATTGCCGAAGGTGAATAGAATTCAGCTTTATTTGTTATCGAAGATGGCTCTGCTTCGCTTCACGGCCATTTTTTTCTGTGAATGTTACAATTTTATCCCCGCCAGCCGGGCGGTTGCGATAATGACGTCGCGACCACGTAAAATGCCCATAAGTCGGCTCTGTTGTACGACAGGAATATTGATCAGTTTATTATCCACCATGAGATGCACGGCCTCCATCAATGGCGCATCGACATCGACGCATACCTTTGGCCGCAACAATCCTTTGATCGTCTGCTTTCCGAATACTTTGCTTTGAGCCAGCAGCATTCCGGTATAGAATGTTGCGTAAGGTGAGTCGCGTAACGCATCCGGAATCAGTAGTTTGAGAAGATCCGAGAAGCGAATCATGCCCTGGAATTCTTCCGCGCGATTATAGACGCGCGCGGATCGAACCTGACCGTATTTGGAGTTTTCGGGAATGGGTTTGCGGTAGGCGTCGCTGATTGCCTTTAAAAGAGATGTCAATGGTTCGTCGTCATACACCTTGGGATACAGATCGGCCGGCGCCATCAATTCGGCGATGACCGGTTCACGCATTTGATTATCGATATTTCGCGCCGACAAGTCATGAATATGGGTACACAATTGCTCGATATCGACCGGTTTCTGGATAAAATCCACGATTTCCAGATGGATTCCCGCTAACGCGGTATCATAATTGCCATGCCCTGTCAACATGATAACCGGTAGATTCTCGCAAATCTTTCGGATTTCCTTTAATGTTTCGATCCCGGACATACCGGGCATCTTTTGATCCAGAAGGACGATATCAGGTATCTGTTCTCGAATGACTTGCAAACACTCATCACCGCTGGCAGCTTCGGAGACGTCGAATCCACGTCGAGACAATCCCTGTGAGGCGGCTTTCCTGAAATCAATTTCGTCATCGACAATGAGAAGTCGAGCCTTTTTTTTCTCAGTATTCATGATTGTTACTCCTTGGCTATATTTCCAAATAGTTCGCTAGCTCACCAAATCCAAGCGGTACCCAATAGAAAGCGTTGAGAAGGAGCAGGACGATGAAAGCAATAATGGAACATAGAATTCCTGCCCGGAGAAAATCTCGGGCGGTAAGATACCCGCTTGAATAAACGATTGCGTTCGGTGGTGTACCGATGATCAACAGGTAGGCCATCGAAGAAGCGCACGCCGTCGCCAATCCCATGAACGGAACAAGAGTTGTACCCGGACTCGCGACCGCCGCCATATTGAGCGTGATGGGGCCAACCGATGCGGCCGCGGGGCCGTCAGCCATCAGGTTGGTCATAAACATGGTCACGGCGCTTCCCGCGGCCAAAAGAGCCGTACCCGATGCAATCCCGATCGAGGCCAGGCTTTCGACGATCGAACGTGCAATCCAATAAGCGGCCCCGGTCTGATCCAGGGCGCGCCCAAAGGCAATCGCGCCGGCGTACAGCCAGACCACGCCCCAGTCCACCTTTTCGTGGTAATCGCGCCAGTTGACGATGCCGGTGAGTAGGTACGCCACCGCGCCGGCAATGGCCAACACGCCTATTCCCAACCGAATACCGGTTAGATCAAGAATAATATTACTTTCCGTCACCCAGCCAATGAACATCACGATAAAAATCACGATCGCCGTTATCTGTTTCCGACTCCAGCCTCCCATGTGTTCGATATCCTTCTTCAGGGCGTCCATTGCGGGGCGAAGATCCTTGATTTGGGGATGAAACGTGCGATTCAGAATGAACCACGTGATCGGCATCATGATCAATACGAAAGGCATACCGTAAATCATCCATTGTCCATATCCTATCGATAATCCGAACATGTCTTCCATATAGGTCATGATGATCACATTTCGCGCGCCGCCGGATGGGGCTCCGAATCCTCCGATATTGCACGCCATGGCGATCGTGATCATTAACAATTTCGCCAGTTCCTCATCCTCCGGAATGTATTTGGAAAGGCTGTTTCTGTATAAAACGATTCCGATGGGAAGAAAGATAGCGGCCAGCGCATGATCGGATATGAAGGATGCGCCCGGAGCGATGACCAGAATGATGATTGCCGTCACCCATGCAACGCTGGGTTTGGCCATCCTTTTAAAAATCAACAAACAGATTCGCTTATCCACTCCCGTCTTGACAAACGCCGCGGCAAACATGAGGCTGCCCATGATGAACCATACGGCGTCGGACCAGAAATACTGAGCGATTTCGTTGCGTGATACAATCCCGGAAAACACCAGGATCAATCCGATGCAAAAAGCGACCCCCGGCAAGGGCATCGCCTCGGTGATGAAACAAACGACGACAAACACAACCATTGCAATACATACGAGTATATTCTTCGCCCACGTGTCGACGCGCTCTTTCTGTTTATCCGAGAGCATGTCATATTGGAGCTGATCGTGCCGAAGCGCACGGGCCTGCGTCAACAGCCGATTCACCTCACCGGGCTCCAAAGCGCTCACAAATTCCTGATAGCGATTAAAGTTTGCATCATCGACAACAATTCCCATATTGCGCAGGTCTTTGGGTTTGCGTTTTAAAAGAGTTTCCTTTTGGGAAATTCCCTGCATCATTACCGCATTCATGGATTCGACCGTCAGTTTTTGCCACTGTTCGATCTCATGAAGCGGATGATGGAACAAATCCAGGGCTAGAAAATTCTCCACGGTCTCTTTACCCGCGGTGTATTCCACCGCGACGTCCAACATGCTCGATGGAACGGGGAGAAGCAGAATGAACAAAAACAAGCCGGATGCAATAAAAAAACGTTTGTAATCAATATACCGGTCATAAGCAGTGATCTTATTCTTTATTGTTTCAACCATATGATTACTCTCCCTTTGTTTTCATGATTCCCACGGTTCGTGTGTGCAATCCTCCCGCGCCCGGGACCATCAATCCGGAAAACGCTGAATGATATCGTCTATCAGTTTTTTCTGCTGTTCTTCCAAATAATCGTGACGTTGTTGATAGAGATGTGCGACCGTTCTGACGAGTTCCCGGATATCCGGCGGCTTTTTCATATACTCGTTGGCGCCCAATTTGACGCCCTTCACCGCCGCCTCCACCGATGGATGCCCGCTGAGCAAAATGATTTGGATGCTGGGATATTTCTCCTTCACTCGGCGAAGAACCTCAAGTCCATCCATTTCCGGCATTTTCACGTCGAGAATCATGACATCTACGAGTTTGTCCTTGAGCAATTCCAGCGCTGCAGCGCCGCTGTTTGCCGTAAACGTGATCATTTTCCGGCGAGTAAATATTTTTTGGAGCGAGTCGAGTAATTCCGTCTCGTCGTCGACGATCAGAACACGGATCGGTCCGGCAGCGTCGGTTGAACCATTCATTGCATCGTTTCCGGCTGCATTCTTTTTGGCTTCGGTAAAGACCTGTCTTACTTTTTGCGCCAATTGATCCATATCGACCGGCTTTGACAAATAATCCGCAATACCGTTTTTTGATGTGGTAAATGCATCGGCGATGGACGGATGGCCGGTAAGGATGATTACAGGCAATTCCGGATAGCTGTTGCGAATCTGTTCAAATACTTCGATCCCATCGATATCCGGCATCTTTACGTCAAGCACCACAACATCGAAACTCTCAGTTTTGATCATTTCCAGGGCCGTGATCCCATTGGGCGCGGCTGACACCACGAAGTTGCGCCGTTCCAGCGCCCGAGATGCCGCTTGCAGGAACTCCTCCTCGTCGTCGACTAAAAGCAAGTGAATGAGTTCAGTATTCGAATTCATCGTTACTCCGTCTCCATTCTTTCGGATTTTCCATGATCTTGAAACGCCAAAATTAACATAACGGCGGTTCCCCGCCCCACCTCGCTGATGATTTCGATCTCACCGCCCCACGACCGTACAATGCCATAGCATACCGACAATCCCAGGCCGGTGCCTTTTCCGACCGGTTTGGTTGTGAAAAACGGCTCGAACACACGGTCCCTATCCTCAGGTGGAATTCCTGTTCCCGTGTCCGCGATTTCCAACAAAACCTTATCCATATCGAGATACGTTCGAATGGAGATTTCACCGCCGCCAGGCATGGCGTCAAATGCGTTATGGATTAAATTGACGATGACTTGTTCCATCTCGATCGGATCTGCCAAAACCGGCGGCAGCGTGTCATCGATATGGAGGTTGATGGAAATGTTGCGAAGGTTGGCCTGACGTTCCAGGAGCGCCTTCATCTCCCTCAATCGGGGACCGAGCCGGGTCGGTTCCACACGCGAATCCTTGTTTCGGCCGAATTGAAGTAGTTTTTGTGTAATCACCGCACACCGTTGCACCTGATTCTGGCAGCGTTTTACGGACTCCAACGCCTGTTCGTAGTCCGAGGGAAGAGCCTCGCTATCCTTCAATATGTCGGCGATGTTCGTCTGCTCGGCGCTGATGATGGCCAATGGATTGTTGATCTCGTGCGCCAATCCGGTTGTCATCTCACCAATCGACGCCAGTTTTGCCGAGCGAATAAACGCCTTGGATATGGATTCACGTTCCGAGGTTGCTTTGTCAATCTGACGCGTGAGATGCCATGTGGCCAGTACCGTTGTCAAAACCAGGATCACTACGGCAATCAGCACTACATACACGCCGCGAATAATGGCCTGGGTTACCGGAGACCGCACCGTCGCCAGATCCTGCTGTACGACCAACAGCCAATTGGCGTTGTTGATCCAGGTCATTACGCGGAGTTTCGTTCGGCCGTTCACTTCCACACGTTTGTCGCGTAATCCGGCGAATGTCGGAACGTTGTTCAACGGAGAAGAATCAAGCAGGTTTCCTTCACGCGGCGTCGTCTGATACAATCCATTCCGATTGACGATAAACACCTCGCTGCCATCCGTGAGAAATTCCGCCTGCACCAGTTTGTCAAATTGAGCGCTATTGATCGTGGCCCGCAACACCCAGCCGTTGCCGCTTCGTGAGGAGCGAACCGCGATAATGCAATGCGGCACATGACGAAAGCCCAAAAAGACGTCGCTTACATAATGCTCCCGGATGCGCGCTTCCTTGAACCAGTCCTCTTCCAAATAATTGCGGTCCTGCAGATCGTAAGGTCCGATATAGGCCAGATGGTTTCCTTTCTCATCGATGACGCCGAGATCAATAAATCCCTGATCCGTGACTCGATTCAGATTCGAAAAGAGTTCCTGCAAACGACCGGAGTCGGTGATCTCCAGCAATCGGTGATTCTCGGAAATCATCCGCAGAAGATGATGATATTCTGCAAAATGAGCCTCGATGGCGTCGGCATGATGTTTAACCGACCGGCGCATCAATTCCACTGATTTTTGTTCCAGAAGATTGCCGAAAACCACCCAGGACCCGAAACCGACAAGCAATAATGGCAACAGCGCGGCGACCAGGAGCACTACAATGATACGCCACTTCAGAGATTTCGATCCCATGGAAAATCGTTCCGGAAAAGAGCGCTGCTGAGTAGAGAAAATTGACATGGTTCCTTTTGATTGCTTTTTCCCTCCCTATGCAACTATCGGACCATACTACCTTGAATATCTCTAACTATCTAATTTCAAACAAGTTATTCAAACCAGCTCATTTGACATGATTACGGAGTGATTCTATTATGAAATATTGATATTCTATTTTGAAATCAGTTTGAAGACCTGACTGGGAGCAAACACTATATGGACTTGAGAAAATCCCCTCCTGAAATGGCGCCGGTGAAGAGCAAGTCATTCCTGGATATCCTGGCAATGGCGCGCATGGTCGCCGAATTTGACTCCTCGGTGCTTCTCGTCGGCGATACGGGCGCTGGTAAAGAAATGGTGGCGCGATATATCCACGATCATTCCCGTCGCCGGGACAAACCAATGTTGACGATCAATTGCGCGGCGCTGCCTTCTACCCTTCTGGAGAGTGAATTGTTCGGACACAAGGCCGGCTCCTTCACCGGGGCATTCAATAACAGAGTCGGATTGTTTGAGCAGGCCGCCAGAGGGAGTGTTTTTCTGGACGAAATCGGTGAGATCGACGGAGCGATTCAAGTCAAACTGTTGCGGGTGCTGCAGGAACGAGAAATTCTTCGCATTGGAGAAAATATCCCTCGCCGGGTAGACATCCGCGTTATCGCGGCGACAAATGTCGATTTGACCACGGCAATCGCGGAGAACCGGTTTCGCAAGGATTTGTTTTTCCGTCTCTGCGTCGTTGAAATTCGAGTTCCCAGCCTGGTGGAGCGTCCTGAAGATATCCTGGTTTTGGCGCAACATTTTCTTTCCGAACTATCGGTTCGGATGCAATTGCCTGACTTGCAACTGCATGAGGAATGCCACGCCCGCCTGCTCAATTACTCATGGCCGGGGAATGTCCGTGAGCTGTACAATGTCATGGAAAGGGCGGCGATCTTCAGTCAGGGGAAAACGATCCGGGCTGAACACCTTTCGCCCGAAGTGCGGAAACCGGAATCGCGCCGCTATCTATCCACACCCTATATTCCCAGAAAACTTAAAGATATTGAAGCAGAGCATATCCGGAGAACTCTGGAGTACACCGGCGGAAATCGGCCACAAGCCGCAAAAATTCTCGGCGTCAGCCAATCCACTCTCTGGCGAAAACTGCAAGAGTCCCTTTAGTCACACTGCAATAAACTCCAATCCTAAAGTCAATTGATCTCTCGATATCGTATTAAACAATCGAATACAAGTTAATTAAAATGAGTAACTTAATTCGATTATCAATAAGCATGATCATTGAGCGGCTCCATATCCCTTGTATTATAATCCCTTATAATATAAGGTATATTTAATGATAGGATTGTTCAAACGGATGAGAAAATAGTCTGTTTTTAGATCAATATGTTTCCGGATCCGTGTAATGAGGTTTTGCATGAAATTTGACAGAGAATTGTTGAAAGGCCATTTGAAGATTTTATTGTTGGCGGTGTTGGAGGACGAGCCCTGCCATGCCTACGGATTCAACCTGCGGTTGCAGGAGAAAAGCATGGGCGTTTTCGAACTGCCGGAAGGAACCGTATACCCTTCTCTGCACAAACTGGAACGCGATGGATTGATCAAATCGGCAAGAATCGAACGAGAAAAAGGTCCGGTCATTCGCAACTATGAATTAACCGCAAAAGGGAAAAAAGTGTTGGAATCAGGACGGCGGGAATGGAATTTTTTTTTACGGGCAATGGAAATGGTATTGGAAGAGAAACGGTCTTGACTGCTACCCTGACAATCAACGGGAAAGCCATCGAAAAGCGTTGGCAAATTCATTGCTCTGGAAATAATGCTGCACGGCGACGAAAAGCATCATCATTGACAATACGATGAGAATCATCCAAAGCGTCGAGAAGTAGGATTCCCGTTCGACACGTTGACTTGCCTTGATAAAGCGTGGATTGTGTACGATTTTTACACGTGCGAGTTTCGGGAGATCGAAAGTATGCTCCGCATCCAATTCTTGCGGATGATCGCGATGATAATACGCATGGAAAATCCTACGCTCCACATCGCGTAACAGACTTTTCGGATGCTTGCCGACGATATACATTCGTTGCGGAGGAAGAACCTCGTGGATCACACGATCACGCAAACGCACAGCTTCATCCACATTATGGCCGTCTTTCATCAACAGATGTTGCGCTTCGGTCAAAAGCCGGACCGCTTCCATTTCCGCGTTTCTCTGCTCTTTTGTCAATACACCAGTTCTTTTGAGAAACTTGAACATGATACCATTTCTCCGTTTCAACAAATAATCGAGAAAAATTTTGCTTACGCAAGCAAGTAATCTATAATGAGTATAACACCATTGCAGGAAAAGAACAAATCAATAGGATGTAATGTGATCCATTCTTTCTGAGGACTGTTTCTGCATGCGTGGATACAACATTACCTTGCCGGTTGGTTTGTAACGAAATAGGTGCAATGGAATCATGATTGAGTTAACGAAAAAAGCAGCGATCAAATTTGAAGAAATCCGATTCAGGCAAAAGCGGCCAACCGCATGTATGCGATTGGCGGTGTTGAGCGGAGATTGCGCCGGTTTGAATTATCATGTGGGATTGGATGAATTTCGCGCATCGGACGACTTTGCCATCAAGTGCAAAGGAATTCAAATCCTCGTGGATGAGACCAGCCTGCAATATATATGGGGATCCCGAATCGAATGGATGGAAGTGGATGGCGATGCGGGATTCGTTATTTTCAATCCCAACAAAGGCCGCAGCGCCGGGGGATGTGGAAAAAACGGGATGGGTTGCATGACGAAAGGGGATGGAAAAACCTGTATAAGCAGTTCAAAGGGGTGTTCGAACGATCATTGTAGTTCAGCCTGTAATAAAAAAAACGAGGATTTATATCAAATTATACAGGAAAACAAGAATAAATACTTTTGAATATTGATTTGATTCAACGTATAAATAATCTTATAATTATAGAAATCCAGGTTA
This sequence comes from Candidatus Omnitrophota bacterium, assembly GCA_003598175.1. Lineage (GTDB taxonomy): Bacteria > Hinthialibacterota > Hinthialibacteria > Hinthialibacterales > Hinthialibacteraceae > SURF-12. The sequence continues at coordinate 17,792 of QZKN01000098.1, read as the reverse complement.
AGTATAGATAATTCAATAAATGTGATCAAAACTCAATAATATTGAATGTCTTTACGTTCTAACAGTGATGCTAATGGAAGCAATAGTGTTCCATTTATTTTTCTCTCGAAAGGAGAGCCTATGATGAAGTATGAACGGTTTTTAGGTTGCGCGGCAGTATGGATTGGATTGATTTTTTGTTGTTCTCAGGTCGATGGCGCCATTTTGGACAAAGTGGAGAATCGCCATCTCATCAAAAATGCGGAATTGATTTTTCAGGGTGTAGTCACGAAGGTCGAATATAAGGAATCGAATCCGATTTCGGAAGATTATCTTCAGTTGCCCCACGCGTTTGTAACGTTCCGCATTGAAAACGTGTTGAAAGGCTCGGCGAAAGACAAGGAATTCATAACCCTGCGTTTTCAAGGAGGAATGGCGGTGGATGGACGCGTACTCATGATTCCGGGAATTCCGCTGTTCGATGTGGGCGACCGTGATATTCTGTTCGTTCATAGAAACGGTCGTCACATTTGTCCGTTGGTTGGTTGGCAGCAGGGGCGATTTCGCATAATCGACGGCGCTTTGGTCAATGATGCAGGGCAGGAAGTGATCATCAAGGAACAACTGAAAAACGCGTCGGTCTTCAATCGGTATGACATTCTCAACGATTCCGCTTTGTTGGTGAAATTGCAGGAACGGCAAACCACCGCGGTTCAGCAGGTGTGGAATGCGTTGCGGGAAAACACGCGGCAGGCAATCACGCAATACAAAGCCGGGGATCCGGTCCCGGGGGATTTGAAAACGATGCTGATTGCCGATTGGAATCGAATGTTGAGCAATCGCCGGCAATTCACGGTTGAAAACCTGACCGGAATCGAACTTCGTTCAGAAACCTCTGCGCTGGTCAATCGTGAACGCGAGCAGTTGAGCGAGGATGAAGTGTATTGGCTGAATCGATTGGTGATGGAGGATGTTTTTCCCGGAATGATACTAAAAAGCATGAAAATTCACGTCGGATTGGGAACGCGACATATTCTAGACGATGTAATTAACAATACCGTCGGGGATGCGGAAGTGAAACGAATCGTCTCGCGGGTATTGGAGGGGGAAGGAAACGAAAATGTCTCGCCGGTGACCGGAATACGCGCCACACCGGACGAATTTATCAAACATATTCAAAACGCCGTCAGTTTTCTGCATACCGAAGCGGAGCTGGCAAATCTTTTGCCGGTTGAGAGCCTATCGATTCAAGAGAATCTGCTTGTGCGCAAGAGTCGGGAAGTGGAATTTAAAGAAAATATCCGGTTTCCCGCAAGCCAAATCCTTACCGAGGAAGACCGGATCGAAGCGGAACTGTTGCTGCAAAACAACGGGAATCCGGTTTTGAAGCAGCAATAAATTCCAGCGCTCGCAATTGGCGTCGAAAGCATGTGCAGAAAAACAGAAAGGGAAATGATCATGATGAAACATACAAAAATCCATGTTGCTCTTTTTATTTTTACAGGATTTATCCCCTCCATTTCGTTGTCCTATGAATTGAGTGAAGTTCTCGGATCAACAGTCAAATGGGCGGGCGCGGACACCCGAATCCGCACGAGCGCCGTCTCGTTTCCTTCCGGCAGTAGTTATCGAACCGCTGTCACGGAAGTGATCAACCAGATCAACAACGATAATCCCACTCCGTTTGAGTTTAATTTAACCTATGACGACAACAACGTATGGCGGGGCAACGACCAGAATGAAATCTGGTCTTCCACCGATCAGGATATCCTGCATGGCGCACCGGCGGTATGTTGGTGGTGGGGATATATCTATATGGTCGAAGCCGACGTCATTTTTGACGCGGGACGAAGCGACTGGTATTCAGGGACCACGAAATCGGTCATGCAGGAGTATGGCGGTAGTTATAAACCGTTTCGATCGGCGCTGGTTCACGAACTCGGCCATGCGATGGGTTTGGCCCACGAGAACGATGAATACAACATAATGGGCGAGGATTATACCCACATGCATGCCAATTCCAACACGGCCACCGCGTATTTGGGAGAAGACGCCGTGGATGGCTTGGTGGATTTGTATGGAACCCGGTCAAGTAATCGCGAGGATTTGGGCGTGGTGCATTGGCGATGGAGCGGCCGATATGGCGAGTATAGTTTGCATGACCGCACCCGGATGTACGATGCGAGCGGCAATCAGCTCAGCACCGTCAGCGGCGAGGACGAAGTGCGGTTTTGGGTGGAACATGGCCAAACCATTCAGGTTGAATTCACCTACGAAAATAACGGAAAAAATTCGCAAAGCGGCATCCACGTCGGTTATTATATTTCTGAAAATGATAATATCACGACTCGCGACCGGCGAATCGGCGGCTCCACGAGCATGAGTATGACGCGGAACTCCGTTTATACCAAAAACACAGTGTTAACCTTGCCGGATGATTTGGAAAGTGAGAAAGACTATTACCTCGGCGTGATCATCGACGAAAACGACGCCATCAGTGAAGTGTGGGAAAGCAACAACGCCACGTACACCGGAATTAAGGTTCGCGCTTATACACCAACTCCCACTCCAACGTGGGATATCTCTGTTTCCACTCGAATTCCCGTTTTCACGCCTTCCCCGACTCCGCGTATCATTGCGACTTTCATGCCGTTCTTTTCCCCGACTCCGACGCCCACTCCCATTATTATTCCCACCCGATTTCGTCCGGAAACGTATGTGATTGTCACTGATAAATACGAGTCGGATGTGGATTACAGTGATCATGAATTGTACGGTTCGCTCATCGATCCGACGATCATCATTCGCTGGAATCTGCCGAACGTGAGCGCAAACGATTTTCACGTTTATCTCCAGCGGGAAAGCGACGAAAGGCCTGTTTATCTGGGACGAACCGGTGAAAATACCGACCACTTCGTCTGGAAACCGAACACGCGTTTTCTATCGCCGCAATTTCAGAATGGACCGCAGAATGGAGAATCCTATCGGTTTTATGTTTACGCCATCACTCCCGGCGGGACCAGCGCATTCGTCGGCCCTTATTCGAACGCCGGCCCGGTCAAGTTTATGACTACGCAAACATCGGCCACTCCGACGCCGACTGAACCTCCGGTTGTGATCGACCGGACTCCGATCGTAGGGCCAACATCCACTCCATCCCCGCGTCGGACGCCTGCGATTGTGGTGGATACGCCGTCGCCGACGCCGACCCGCAGCGTGTCGCTCGGCGAAGTGACCGTAACGGATGATCTCTCTTCCCTGGCGGATTTGAGTAATGGAACGGATACGGATTCCGCCAATGAGCGGGAGCTGGTGGTGCGATGGAACGTCAGCAGCGCAAATCTGAGCGACGTTCATGTGTACGTTTCCGTGGATGGCGGACCGTTGACGTATTTGGGGCGTACCGGAAGCGGCGTAGTTTCCTATTTGCGTTGGTATCCGAATGCGCCATTGTTGCATCCCACATTCAAGGACGGTCCTCAAGACGGGCATCGTTATTCGTTTGTCGTGTTCTTCCTGCGAGCCGGCGCAACGCCGCCGGTGATTGCGCGCATCGCGAATGCCGGGCCGGTTACGTTTGCCGTCGAAAGCAAAACCGTTCCACTTTTCTTTGGCGAATGGACGCAGGTGGGTGACGTATGGCATACAATGCTTACCGCGCAAGCGTTTCAAACAGGATTACGCGTTTGTCTGACCTATGAAATCGGAATTTCCACGTTTACGAACTACATCATTTTGACAAGCGATCTCGAAATACCGATAGAAATTCGCCATGAGCCTGTCGATGAAATTGTGGTAACGGCAACGATGCAGGAATACGACGCCGGGAATTGGATGGATTTGGCGGGATTACAATTCTCCACTTCACCGAACGAATGATCGAATACGAAAATCACGGAAGTGAAAAAGGGGCAGATCCATGGATCTGCCCCTTTTAATGTTGATCAGTACATCATCCATTTCGAAACGGACGTGGGGGGAGGCGTGACGCTGTTGCGGCGACCGGGGGTGCCTGTCGGCGCGTTTTCGTTGCTGATCCGCCAGCTGGCGGCGAGGCTGTTGTCCAAATCGGCGGAAATCAGTTCGAGTGAGGGGCCGTTGCCGTCCGCCTCTGTCGGCCAGGGAGATTCATCGTCATATTCAACCGAATCGATCAGGATTCCCGATGCATTATAAATTCGAACCATGTCGCCGCCGTTCCCTAAATTGAAAGTAAAGTTGCCGATCACGTTGGCAATGCCGTACCATTGAGCGACCAATGCAGCGTCATACGCGATAACCAGATATCCATCCGGCGGCAGAACGACGCCGTCCGGAATGGTGAATAGGTGAGAGTCGTCGTCGTCTTTAAAAATCCAGCGGGTGAGATCGACCGGATAGTCGCCGGGATTGTACAGTTCAAACCACTCGTTGTTGGCAGTCACGCTGTTATACATGATTTCGTTGATGACCACACTGCCTGCGATTGGCTCCGGCGTGTCCGATACGAAAAGCATGAAAAATTCTTGTGATGAGGATGGATATCGCTGCGCCGCGCCATCGTTCGCTGTGATGAAGAAATAATATTGAATCGCGGTCAGGTCCGGTTGCGCTGGAATTGTGGCTTGATAAAGAGAAAATGACCCTTCCTGCAGTTCGGTTTCAATCGATTGTTCCACCGCATTGATGTTGTAGTAGAGAACAACCGATTTGGGGGACGATGATGCTAGCACATCCAGGCTGAACGTAATCGCATCAGCAGAAGTCGGCGCTGTCGGTTGGGTATAAGCATTGGAAATAAGAAGGGATTGCGGTAATTGTTGTAAAAGAATCACGCGACGATGGCGGATAAAATCTTTCAATTCGCCGGCATGTTCGCTCAACGGACGATAGCCCGCAATAAAATTCCCCCAAATCAATTGTTCCCGCTCCGCTTCTTCCCGCACGGTTTCCACATAGGCGTCGATGATGGGGAAAAGAACGCGTTCGAGATAAACGGATTGGAGGAGTTCGCGGATCCGATCGTAATACTCCACTTGATAATCCGAGTTCGTGAGAAATTTGGAAGCCAACGGCCAAGGACCGTTGAATGTGGGAAAACCGGTTACGTCCATTAAAATGTGAGCGTCGACATGCTCGAACGTTCGCATCAGGTTTTCCGGAATCACTTCCCATTTTCCGGTCGAGCTGTCGTGATAAAGATAATGGTTATACCAGACACGGTCCGTATCGACGACGGTAATTCCCGCGGCCAGATAGAAGATCATCGCATTCGTGTTCAACGAAGCGTCAAGGAAATTAGCCAGGGCAATGCCGCTTAAACCGTTCAAATTTTGAATAAACGTAATCAAATCATCAAACGGCGCATCCTGATTGGTAACGTTGTCATAGGTTTTCACATAATCCTCGAGCGTGGGCAGTACGCTTTCGTCGCCGCGCGTGCCGGGATAGGAACGATTCGGATCGCCTTGGGATCGATAGAAATTGGAATCTCGATCCTTGCCGATTCGGGTGAGAAATTCCTCTTCGATATGTTCTTTCTGCAAAAAGACGCCTTGCCTGACACCGTTGACGTTTAGAGTAATCGGTTGCGTATTACGCGAAGGAACTCCCGCGCGGCGAAAAATTTCCCACGCCATGCTTTCATAGAGCCCTGCGTCGCCACGCCGGGAGGTGTTGTTGACGTGAAATTGGGCGTCGAGATTCAATTCTTCATGGCCATCGAACTCAAAACCATCGTTAAAAAACAGCTTCCAACCGGTTTTGACCGCCTGCCGTTCTTCCGGCATCCCCAAAAAACGGAAACGGACATCTTCGTAAACCAAACCCGCATGATCAATGAACACACCACGCACCCGATTGTTATACGCCGGTTCGGGAGGGAGTTTACTGCTATTGGTTAGAAGAGTCGTCAGATTCTCTTCGGAAAGAAAAATAGTATAGTCAGCCAAAGCGCCGGCCGGTTGCGCGCTTTGAATGAAAAGCCCGTATTGTCGCGGATAATTTGTGGGATCGGGAGAAATATTTTCCTGCGCATGAAAATCGAGCGCATGAATTTTATAATGAACCAACACGCCGGCAGCCAGTTGCGGCAAATTGGCTTCATAACTGCCGTCTCCGGCGTTGCGGTCGCCCCGCGTTCCATCGTCGCGCAATTCGAGAACCAGCCATTCGTTTGTCGGAACAAGTAAAGCGGTCTGCGTCTGGTTGGGCAGCCACTCGACCATGTATTCCGCCCAAACGCGGAAAATACCGGTGTCGTCTTCAACGTTGGCGCGAATGGAGACGGATTCTCCCGCGATGGGCGCCAGCGGCCGATGGCGGGGATTATCGATGCGCGGCGACAGATCGGCGGAGGTGGTGGAATTGGCTTTGCCCGGCGTCCCCCACGGCTTGCCGCTGCCGGGAAAAGCGCTGGATCGCCAGTTGAATGGATCGTTGTTGTCGTTTTCCGGATTGATCAGTTCCAGCGACGGTCCGTCGCCGTCGGCGGCGGTCGGCCAAGGCGCGGAATCGCTGTAGGTCACTTCATCGACAATTCGTCCGACATTGTCTTCGAGAACCAGGGTCTCGCCGCTGTTGCTGAGTTGCCCGACATAATTGCCGACGACGTTCTCGATGCCATAAAGCGCTTTGATCACAGCGGCGTTACACGCCACGACGAGATACCCTTTCGCCGGAATCGTAACGGAGGAAGGAAAAGTGTACGCGATGCCGCTTGTAAATGAATAATTGCTTACATTAACGGCTTGATCGCCGGTATTGTATAATTCGAGATATTCCTCATCATTATTATCAGACGCGGGATGATACATGATTTCATTGATGACGATGGCGGCGCGGGATTGTACAGAAAATGACAAGACAATTAGTAAACCTATTGTGAAATAACGAGTTAGCGAATATAATTTCATATTGTTTCTACACCTGATGTTAGGATATTGTTTCTATACAATAGTGATGATAGCCTCTTGTTGTCAACTCAAAAGCGGTTTTTGGAATTTGGTTATCAAATGAGAGTAATAACGAAACCCATCGAATTGAAATTATTTTAATGTATTAAAAAAGCGCAAATTGCTTTTCGGCCGCTCCACTTCCTCCAATCCTTCCGTCGACAAATCGGCGTCGGCGAATGTGGCGCTTCGCGGATAAATCATGGCGACTCCGAACTTATAATCGATTTCAATGGTCGCATTTTCGCCGATGCAGTCCAGCAGATGCCCCCCGGCGGTGCGGTCATCCGTAATAAAGTGGAAATGATAGCCGGGTACATTGAGTCCCTGCGTATAGGCCGGACTCCAGAATCCGATGAGAACACCTTGCACATCGCTCATCTTGAAAATGGTTTGGTTCGCGACCACTTCCGTCAGCGGCGCGTACGGCGGTTGTTGTTTCGGAACGCTACGCGTTTCCATGGTCTTGAACCTGCCGGTGATTTTGATGGCGTAAATATAATTTTTGGAGGGCATCATTTCGAGCAGCATGTTTTGCAATTGGTCGTAAGTAAATGCGCCGACATCGGAATACACGGCATCCGGCTGGAAAAACGTGACGCTGGCAAACGGAGTCTGTTGCTCATCGGCGAGGCGATACGCGACGCCGTCCGTGCGGATCTGATAGAATTCTCCATCCAACGCGATCATTTCTCCATCAAGGCCGTTCACGGTGCCGAGTCCGAAATCGCCGTGTTGCTTTAAATCCGCAAAGGCGACCTCGCCGTCGTACACGCCGACCATGAGGGAACCGATGGGGGCGGTTTGAAATAATAAGTCATGGGTTCCATCGAATGGCGCCGGAACATTCGTCGCTTGCCCAAAGGCAGACAGGGAAAAGAGTAAAGCAATCGACAAAATCCGGAAAAACAGGATGGCTTTCCTTTTTTTGAATTCGGGAGTCATAATAATACCTCATTTTCTTTTCAACTATCGCTACACAATAAAAATGGAGTGATTTGTCTTATCCATTCATTTCGTGGTTCTTCTTGAAAATCATTAAGCGGTATTTTGAATTATCAAAAATAGTTTTTTACCGAGAGCGGTTAAAGCGGATTGTAAAAGGGTCAAATCTGCAGGATATCGTGGATTGAGAAGTTTTTCGATTTCTTCGACTTTGCAATTGATGAATCGTGCAAGTTTGTTGCAGTCAAATCCGGTTTCACGCATGGATGTATATATATTCGCTTTCGCCGTCATGGCCGGGGCAAGCGATACGACAGGTTGGTTATTTTGATTATTTGATGGGAATGGAATATCCCGTTGTAAATGCATATATGCCGCGATTGCTTCTTCCAGGCAATCTTCCGCTTCTGCTAACGCTTCCTTCACGGTGTCTCCCTGAGTAATCGCTTCGGGAATATCCGCAAACGTTACGACAAATCCACCATCCTCTTCGTCGATCGTCAACAGCACCGGATACGTGAAACGATTTTGATTCATGATATGTTCCTATGGTAAATCCGTCCTGGATAATCCCAATTGTTTAAGCATAACCTGAAATGTTCCTGTTTTCAATTCACTTTTTAAATTTCGTACAACCGTAAATTTCTCTCCAAAATAAGAGTCCCATGGCTTCCTTTTCCACGTTCGGGAACAAATTTGAAATAGGCTCCCCTTAAACGCGCCAGTTTCCTGATTTTGCGAACAAATTCCGCGCCGGTCATAATCCATTATGTAAAATTCTATAAAATACAAGAAAACAGTAATTAACTCCAAATATTGCCAAGGGAACGATTTCCTACTTGTCCGGATTGGATAAAATCGAGCAATTCGCGTTTTGTATTGGGATACATTTCCAGATTCGGAATCTCGCGAATCGGCAACCATTGCACATCGCGCAGGACATTGTCGCGGCCCACTTTCAATTCTCCGCCAATGATTTTTCCCTCAAAAAAATAATTGATGACGTGGCGGTGATGATCGGGGGGAATGGATTCGGAAATGAATAGAAATTGCCCGACTTCGATTTCCAAACCGGCTTCTTCCTTCAATTCACGTTTTCCTGCCTCGATCAGCGTTTCGCCGAATTCGACGCCGCCGCCGGGAATCAGCCAGTATGTCCTGCCGTACTTTTCGTGTTGAACGAGCAATATGTTTTCGTTCTCGACGATCACGACGGCGACTCGATTGCGAATTTTTTGATTGGTCATTGTATTCAACGTTTGCGAAAGTTATGTTGTAAAGGTTTTCGGTTCTCTCCGGCAGACCAGAAGTCCGCTCCCCATTCTTATTTAAGCGGATTCATTCTTACCGGTTGAAGAAATCGGCGGATGGTCCGCATCCGCCCGGATGGTTCTCGGTTGAATGGCGCGCCGATAAATCATGCCGACAAGCGGCCGCATCAACGCCAATTTGGTTTTGTAAAGATAATATTGCAGCGACGGCTCCACCAACTGCTCCGCGTCGGTAGGCTGCACGATGAGGCTGACTTCGATATTGGGCGTCAGGCCGACGGGAATCCCGTTTTTCATACAGCCCTCATACACGCGGCGAAAGACGCGAATCATATCGTCATATGCGGGAGAGGGCCAGTCTTCCATGTCGGAGCCTTTGACCGGACGGAAAATGCAGACGGTCGGAAACGCGCCAATGCTGGTGATATAATCGATCGCCTTGAGGGTATCCTCGATCGGCTCGATGCCGGCGATGATCTCGCCGGACACTCTTCCCTTCCCCATCTTGCGGCTGGTGTATTCCATCGCGTCGAAAAACGCCTGTTGCGTGATCATCCGCTGTTTGCCGGGCAGATATTTGGCGAATTCGTCGGGGTTATGCAATTCGTAGCAAAAAGAAAAATGATCGACGCCGCAATCGATCAGCCAATCGTATTTCCACAGTTCCTGCGACGGAATCGCCTGCAGGCCGACGAGCGCGCCGACTTCCTCTTTGATCGCTTTCACGAACGGGGCGCTGAGATCAAGGCCTTTATAATCCTGAAAACCGGTGTTGAAATGAACGAACGTGACGCCGGATTCCGCTTTTGCCGCTTGGGCGGTTTCAACCACTTCCCGGACGCTCTTTTTTTGTTTGTCCGTGCCGGCCGGCCCGACGTTGATGCCGGTGGCGCAGAATTTACAATTTTCGCGCGGATCGCTTTTCCAAAAACTACACACATCATGCAGGTAAATGCCGAGATAGGTTCCCTGCAACACGCCGATTTTCTGCATTTCCACGCCGGTCGACGTCTGACGGAAGTACCAATCCGGCGCAGGAGGGAGTTCGATGTCGTAGGATTCCTTATCCAGCGTGTGATAGACTTTATAGTTTTCGTTTTCCCGCCGCAATTCGTAGGGACTTTTGCTTGCAAAATTTTCCAAAACCGGCACATTCAGCCAAATTCGCTTTTGGCCGGGAATATAAATTTCCAATCCGCTGCCCAATCCCGCTCGCGCTTTGGCAAACACGCGCGCGTCGCGCGCCAGATCGCAGGATTCGTGAATGCGGATTCCCTTGCAAAACAAATCGATTTCCAATTCGGCCGCGTTGAGCCGACGGTTATGAGACATACATTTGATGGGATCGGTATTCATGTGTTGCACACCTGAGTGAATTTCAATGATCAATGCTAGTCTAACACGATGGTCAAAAAAAGACAGCGTTACGAAATCAGGCGGATCATTTTGCGGATACGGGGAATGGGCAATCGCCCTACCGGTTTTTACGCGCGCCGTCCGTTTCCCCGAAAAAAGACCATCTCGTTATTCCTACAGATTGTACTGCAACAATGGTGGAATTCGACAAGCCGTTTTCACGAAAGTGTTTTAAATCCCTCCATCAATTCCCATACAACGGTAAAATGATGTCCATGATCACTGACAAAAAGAATGGAATCATTTGAGATGACTTTGTTTCCCAGAATTACGATTTCCGGCGCGCGCGGCATTATCGGCAACGATTTGACGGTGGAAAACGCGCAACGAATGGCCTGGGCTTATGCCCGTTTCATCGAGGGTGGCGCGATCGTGCTGGGGCAGGATGCCCGGCAAAGCGGCAGGTTATTTCATCACGCCGTGATTTCCGGGCTCATGGCCGGCGGCGCCGACGTGATCGATGTGGGGCCGGCGCCGACCCCGACCGTCGGAATCATGATCCGGGAATTGCAGGCAAAAGGCGGCGTTGCAATTACCGCCAGCCACAATCCTTCGCAATGGAACGCGTTAAAATTCTTCGCCGCGGACGGAACCTTTCCGGAAAGCGATTTTGTCGACAACTATATCACCTTTTTGCATCGAGGCGATTATAATCACGTTGCCTGGGATGAAATTCCCACGTATGAGACGAATTCTTCCGCGCTACAGACACATTGCCGATCGGTTTTGAGCGCAATTGATTGTAGAAAAATTCATGAAAGAAAGTTTCACGTCGTTGTCGACGGATGTCGGTCAGTCGGTGGAATTTTTCTGCCGCATTTACTTGCTCGATTGAATTGCACCGTGATTACGCTGGATTGCGTTCCGGACGGCAATTTCACTCGCGGCATGGAACCGACTCCAAACCACCTTACCGCCCTGATGCAATTGGTTTCAGCGGAACAAGCGGATCTCGGCTTCGCGGTGGATCCCGACGCGGACCGATTGGCGGTCGTATCGAACGAAGGAAAAGCCATCGGCGAGGAATTTACTCTCGCCTTATCCACATACGCGGCATTGAAACGAGTTCCCGGCGGCGCGGTAGTGACCAACCTCTCCTCTTCCCTGCTCAACGATCACGCCGCAAAACAATTCGGCGGACGCGTGATTCGAACTCCGATCGGCGAGGCCAACGTCGTGCGTGGAATTCGCGATCACAACGCCGTCATCGGCGGCGAAGGAAACGGCGGCGTGATGTATCCCGCTGTTCATATCGGCCGCGACGCTCTCACCGGCGCGGCGCTCATTCTGCAACTTCTCGCCGAATCGGGAAAATCGGTCAGCGAAATCGTGTCGGAATTCCCACATTATGTGATTTTGAAAGACAAAGTGGAGATGGATTTGCGGCAAGCGCACAAAAAACTGGAAACCATCGCCGCCATGCCGCACGAAGAAGAACTCGACATCCGCGACGGCGTCAAAATCATCTATGACAACGCCTGGCTGCACATTCGCTGCTCCAACACCGAGCCGATCGTGCGGATTATCGCGGAAGCGGAAGGGGAAGAAAAAACAAGAAAATTCATCGAGCAAGGAAAGACATGGCTTTCGTAGATCGTCGCAAGTGCGATCGATACCGCCATTCGCTCTAAAAATGAATCGAAAAACCTTCTGAAAATCCGGTTGCAAAAATACAAATTTCCATATTTGAGAATATCATTTTAAAAACTTCTCAGACCTGTCCAATCGTTCTCCATTCTGATTTTACGACATCTCCCATGTACCCTCGATAGGAAAACCATGCTAACAAACTGAAATCATTGGATTTACCCCTATCATTACCTACGAAATGACTTTTATTATCATTTCTTGATCGTGGTGAAAATTTTTGGAACACTCTTTGCTTGCACAAAGAATGATGCATTATTTTATCGCGAGTCTGTAGTCAAAAAGAAACGGATATTCTGTTTCGCTGGGATGAACGATGGCAACCCCTCAAATCGATAAAAAACCACGCGCTTCGGTGGTAATGTGTATTGAAGAATTCGATTGGATCATTAATCAAACCTTCGCCGGTCTGTTTTCTCAATCGTTCACCGATTTTGAACTAATCCTTATCAATTCCGGAGCATCCAAGCATTTTTTCGAAATTACCCATCAATATTCCTGCCATTTCCTGGAAATTCAGCAAAATTTAATCCATTCTTCCTTGATCGATGAAAAAATCGTGCAGGAAGTGCGAGGCGAAATCGTGGTATTGTGGAATGCCAGGGCGGTGCCGCTTTTTTCGGGGACGCTTGAGAATCTGATAGCGGCTTTCGATGATAAGAACGTGATGGCGTCGTATGCGCATCGCATTCCTCGGCCGGAAACGAAAACATGGAATCGGCATGGCATCGATGAGCCCTTGCCAAAATATGATTCCAACTCGTCATTGCCATCCTCACCTCTTCCTTTAATCGCCATCCGTAAAACATTGTGGGAAAAGCAGCCGTTATTTGCGAACAAATGCAGCGCCAACCATTCGGATTGGGATGAATGGCAGGTTCTAAATGGGCATAAGATTCAGTATATTCCTTCCGCGCTTGTGATGTATTCGCTCGATGATTCTCAAGAAAAAATGGTGAATGGCAAGAAAACAAATTATGGAGTATCCACTCAAAATTCAAACCTGGTTTCGGCAGGCTGAATTCAATGGATTTACCAATAAACAGGATTAATTCGAACCCATGAAATAATTATCGTTCATGAATCCATTGAAAATTTTTAATATTTACAAATTATTAAATACTAAAAAATATTATGTATACGGACATCTCGAAATCTAAAAAACAGCCGTGAGCCCTACTCCCATCATGTAATCCGTTTCATCAAGTGCACGGATCTCTACGCCCACATCCAGAGAGAACGTATCGGACAGTTTGATTCCAAGTCCCATGGTCGGCGCAACATACTCCGGATTCTGCAATCGGCTGTCGCCTTGGGTATGATAGTCGAGATATTGATAACGAAGACCGACGCGGCCGGCAATACGGTCACAGAATCCATATTCGATCCCGACCCCGAGATCAAAACAATCCCCATCCTCATCTACCTTGGCGCGGAAGCCGGCAACGCTCACGTCTGCGTCATGATCATAATCCGTGTAGCCAAGGTCCAGCGCAAGCAAGAGAACCTCGCCTATGCGGTAAGATGCGCCTAATCGGATTCCCAGCATTTCCCGGTCGCCGCTGCCATGCATTCCCCCGGCGAGATCAGAATCCGTATTACCGAATCCCACGAGCCCCACTACGCCGAAGGCGAACTTGTCTTGTTGTCCCAGCAGAATACCGATCCGGTGCAGATATCCGAAGTCCATCTCATATTCGACAAGGTTCGATTCTTCATCCTCTCTGAAAAACGAGATTCCATAGCCCAGAGACACCGCATCATTTATGGTTCTTCCCCACCCAGCGCTGATCTGGCGCGAGTCGTAATCCGAAGAGATGGAACAATCCGTTTGAATCTCAGAACACATTCCCGCAATTCCTATTTTTCCAAGTCTTGCCGGCAGCGAAACGGAAATACCCAGCATTCCCTGAAAAATATCATCTCTCCGGCGGTTGACTCGACAGCAGGCGTCATATTCTTCTCCCGAAATGGTATCGTACGAAAAATTCCCGCTGACTGCATTACGCCTTTGCATATCGTCGAGCGTCGCCGGATTGCCGGTGATACCTTCATTTTTCCGACTGAGAGTCGCCCACGCGCCTCCCATCCCCAGGCTGCGCGCGGAATGACTTAGCGGGAAATAACGCCTTGCTGCGTGTTGAATCAGGTTGTCACCCCGTTCGGCGCTAAATCCGGATTTTATAGCAGCGATGGGAATTGCCACGAATACGAAAAAAATAAACAACACTTGACGTACAATCATTTTGCGGATTCTCCAACCGTGCTTATCCAGAATATTTCATCTTGACGTTGTTCTATTGTTTGCTTGGGTGTATCTCTAGATCTCGATACGTGAATACCTCACCTGTCGGATGCCTTACGATTGGGGCGGGCGCTAAACCCACAGGGGTAATATTGCCGTGAATGTCAAGTATCCACCAACCGTCGACCGTATCGGTTGAATTGTTCCGATAGATTTCCAGATCGCAAGCCAAACACTGGTAATGGTGGGAATCATTCTGAGCCAAACCAATGGGCGTGCTGTACCGCTGTAGCGACTCCGCCACCAAACTTCCCGAGCCCAATCCGTGGACGAAACCAAAAGCATCCAGAATCAAATATCCTTTCCCGTCGGGCATCAATTCGATATCACGGGCTATTTCAAGTTCCAACTCAACATGCCCGAACGAAACCGCGTCTCCATATGGGTACACAGCGCCATCGTGGTCGAGAATGTAATACCCATTGCCGGATGACGTCAATTCCAGGTCAACCGCAAACTGAAAAGGACGCCAAATGGTTTCAAAGAATGGAAATCCGAATAACGGCGCATCGCCAAATCCTTGGATAGATCCCAAACTATGCAATACGTAAACACCGTTGCCTGAAGGAGTCTGCTCAACGTCTCGGGCAATATCAATCCCATAAAATTCTCCGGTGAAGTTCACTTCCGCATCGCCAAACGACGTGATCCGACCGAAGCGATCCAGAATGAGATATCCATTACCGGATGGGGAAATCGACATTTTTTGTGCACTATTGCCGGATAGAGCAAGATTCACGATTGGCTCGTTTTCACCAACACGATAAATTTCACCCGATCCATTCAGAACAAACAAACTGACCTCTCTTTGAGTCATAACAATACTGCTATCGGCAACCGTTGCCGTATCGCCGGTATCCGTCAGCGCATCAAAATAAATCACTCGCAGACTATCGCCAATCCGGACGTTCAATATCCCATCGTTGGATACACCTGCAACTGATCCGAATGTCGTCGCCACGGTTCCTTCGAACACACCGGTGTCCGTATCCGTCTCCGTCAACGTCACCTGTTCCGACTCCTCTGTCACCGTATTCACCACCGTAATCACGGCTGTCTCCATAACAAAAGCATCCACATTCAAATCGTTATCTCTTAAGGTGATCCTCACCATATCACCCGCCACCGGATTGTCACTGATTGTAACCGTCCCAGAAACACCGGTTGGACCTGGCGTATAAATCGGCGTACCTGTCAACGTCGGTGTATTCGTCGGCGTTGCAGTCGGAATGAATGTCAGCATCGGTGTATTCGTCGGCGTTGCAATCGAAGTAGATGTCGGAGTCGGCGTAGATGTCAGCGTTATAGTTGGGATTAATGTCGGCATTTGTGTCTGTGTCTGTGTCGGCGTCGGTGTACTCGTTGATGTTGCAGTCGGAGTTGATGTCAACATTGATGTCTGCATAGGCGTTGCTGTATTCGTCGGGATTGCAGTCAGGGTTGATGTTGGCGTCGGTGTATTTGTCGACATTGCAGTTGGGATTGACGTAGGCGTCTGCGTAGGCATTGGTGTATCTGTCGGCGTTGCAATCGGGGTTGATGTCGATGTCGGTGTTTGCGTCGGCATCAGTGTATTTGTTGGTGTTGCAGTCGAGGTTGAAGTCGGTATCGGTGTTTGCGTCGGCGTCGATGTATTAGTCGGTGTTACAGTCGGGAGTGATGTCGGCGTTGGTGTATTCGTCGATGTTGCAGTTGGAATTGTAGTCGGCGTCAGCGTATTTGGCGGCGTTGCAGTCGGGATTGATGTCGATGTCGGTGTTTGCGTCGGCGTCAGTGTATTCGTCGGTGTTGTAGTCGAGGTTGAAATCGGTACCGGCGTTTGCGTCGGCGTCAGTGTATTCGTCGGTGTTGTAGTCAAGGTTGAAGTCGGTACCGGTGTTTGCGTCGGCGTCGATGTATTTGTCGGCGTTGCCGTTGGGGTTGATGTCGCTGTTGGTGTTTGCGTCGGCGTCAGTGTATTCGCCGGTGTTGCAGTCGGAATAGATGTCGGTACCGGCGTTTGCGTCGATGTCGATGTATTTGTCGGCGTTGGTGTATTCGTCGACGTTGCAGTTGGGATTGTAGTCGGCGTCAGTGTATTTGTCGGCGTTGCAGTCGGGGTTGACGTCGAAGTCAGTGTCACCATAGGAATGACCGTCAGAGTAGATGTCGGCATTAGTGTATCCGGAGGGGTAGGTGTTTTCACCGATTCATATACTGTTATGCCGAATCGTCGCGCTTCCGACGTGTCCGCGCCCCCATTCTCGGTTCCGCCATCGTCCCGTAACCGCACCGTCACCGTCGCGTAGCCAAACACGTTCTCCGCCGGGGTATAGGTGAGGGTTCCGTCCGGAGACAGGGACGGTTGCTCGCGAAACAAACCGTTGTTATCGTTCGTCACCAGGAACGACGTCTTCTGACCCGCTTCATCCGCTGGTCCGGCCATAATCCCTGTCGCCCAGCCGGCAATCCTCTGCGGCCCCCCATTCTCCAGCGCCGTCTGATCGGCGCCTCCCACGAACGACGGCGGATCGTTCACCGCGAGAATTGTGATATACACCTTCGTTGTCGTGTTCGATTTACCATCCGACGCCAGTATCGTGAGAAGCCCCCCGCCATTCTTGTCCGCTTCCGGATGCCACGTGATCGTTTGCTCCTGCCCTGAACCGGATAGCGCCAATCGCCGCGGATTCAGAAGGCTGGTGTTATGGGAAATGACGTTGATCGCCAGATCATCCGGAGCGGTTTCCCGATCCTCCACGGTGAAGGAAAAGCGGACCGGATTGTCCTCCAAAACCGTCTGATCGGAAATTCCGCTGATTATTGGCGGATGATCCACCGGCGGCGTGGGCGTGAATGTCGCCGTCGGCGTTGGCGTTCGCGTCGATGTCGCGATTGCCATCGGCGTCGCCGTGTCCGTTATCGTAGCTGTCGCTGTCGGAACCGGCATCTGCGTAGCCGTCGGGGTGTTTGTCGCTGTATCTATCTGTAGCGGAGTTTGAGTCGGCGCCAATGTGTTCGTTGGCGTGACCGTCGCTGTCGGAACCGGCGTTTGTGTTGCCGTCGGGGTGTCTGTCGGCGTGGCTGTCGCTGTATCTGTCGGCAGCGGGGTCTGAGTCGGCGTCAATGTGTCCGTTGGCGTGACCGTCGCTGTCGGAACCGGCGTTTGTGTTGCCGTCGGGGTGTCTGTCGGGGTGGCTGTCGCTGTATCTGTCGGCAGCGGAGTCTGAGTCGGCGTCAATGTGTCCATTGGCGTGACCGTCGCTGTCGGAACCGGCGTTTGTGTTGCCGTCGGGGTGTCTGTCGGCGTGGCTGTCG
>QZKN01000123.1 GCA_003598175.1 Candidatus Omnitrophota bacterium | reverse complement strand
AAAATCTGGCTTTCCGATTCGAAAACTCAAAAGCCGCAAATCGAGGAAAAATGTGCGAGGTAACCTACCTTAAAAAAAGTGAAAATTTGTCTTGACAATAGGGTACACTTCATGTTTCCACAATTCATTTCTTCCGAATTGTGGAAATGAGTCTTGATTTAATGCATAAAAAGTTTACAATCGCTGGCAAGTGGATGTATTGAAAGATTCATTTCTGTAATCGTATGCCGGTTGGCGCGGAGGAGTCAATTTCATTTTCGCATAAACGGTTACATAATTTCCATATGGAGATGCTTTCGAGGATCAAAAATCTGAGAAAAATTTCAAAAAAATTTTGTGGTAATGCAGAAAAGATTTGGATGGAGTTTTTTGAGAATTTGTTTTTAGTAATAGTCGTGGATTCATGAAGGTAAGATAAGAAAAATCAATGGATTGTATATACTATTGCGAAAAACGCACAAGTTTATTTTTTGATGGGGACGGAAAAGTGGAAGCGGTCGAATCCCTTTTTCGCATTAATAATAGGTCATAAATATGATTGATTCCCCTTGATGTTCTTTTTTTTTTCAATATTATGAACACTAGAATCGATAAATGTAATACCCTTCAAGGAGTGAACCATGAGCAAAGTGTCGAATGAATTAACCCCCGCCGAAATTTGGTTGCTGAACGTATTGTACGAATTGAGTGAAGCGGATATTTACTCCGTTCTGGACCGGATTTCCCATGAACGCGAATGGAAATATACCACGGTTCAGACCATGATTCACCACATGTGCGACAAAGGGTACATCGTGCGCGAGAAAATTGGACGCCGTTTTATGTACAAACCGACCAAACCCCGCTCCAAAATGTTCGAAACGGTGCTTAACAAGTTGTTTGGCCTCAGCCTGAAGCACAATCCGGTTCCGCTGGTTGATTATCTCATGAACATTAAGAAATTAAATGCGCGGGACGAGCAAATTTTGAGGGCCTTACTGGTCGAAGAAGAATAGTTGTTCCCTTTTATTCACGTATTGGCGGGATGGCGCGTTTCGATCCGTGAGATAAACGTTGCCATACGGTGTTGAGTGTGTCCGGAGGGTAATGATTTCCTTCCGGCGGTAACCGTCGCTTCACGATGCAAAGCGGCGGTTCGTTTGTTTTTTTATTGCGCTTAGCGATAGACGAGAACCAAAATGTTCCGCCTCGTTGCGGTTATCGGGCGACCGGCGGTGTTGGGTAAAACGCCTGATATTTCATTAATCTGATCCGGATTTCCTTATTGCGAGAGTAACTGTCTCTGTTTTTTTATCCTCCTTCACGAAAAGGGGCGGGCCGTTTTTTCCTCCTGGCTTATCGGGCGGGATGAATTTCATGAATTCTACCGTTGAATACAATTGATTTTGAAAAAGATTTATCGTAAAGGTGGATTCCGCTTTACTAAAACCGTGCGAGCAATCTTACGAAAATCCTGATTTGAGGATACCTGCCTTCTGGGCGGGATTGTTTTTTATTTTTTTCCATCAAAAAAAGAGAGGAATCAAGGATGGGTTAAAACGGTATAACCCATCCTATGCCGGCTATATCACTGATACGAATTAGAAATTTACAAATTCCGTTTCATCTTCGGTGGTCGAGAATACTTTGGCTTGTGGTTTTGCCGGTTTTTGAATATGGGGCAGGGCGGGTCGGTGCTGGCGCAGATCATGATGGGATGGATGCGCATGAAATCCTTTGGTTTTGTTGCTGGAAATTTGCTGGTATTGTTCATGGCCGATATTGGTTTTGAATGTGCTGACCAATTCCTGTAGGGTTTGCGCCTGCGCGGCCAGTTCCTCGCTGGCGGAAGAGGTTTCCTCGCTGGTGGCGGAGTTTTGTTGCGTGACCTGATCCAGCTGAGTCAGGGCGGTGCGGATCTGTTCGGAGCCGTTGGATTGTTCCGCGCACGACGAGGCGATTTCCTGCACCATTTGGGATGCGTCTTGAATAGCGGGAACGACTTTTTGGATCAGTTTCCCCGCATTTTCCGCTCCGCTGACGCTGTTTTTGGCAAGGCTGCTGATTTCACGGGCGGCCTGTTGGCTGCGTTCCGCCAGTTTGCGGACTTCCACGGCCACCACGGCAAATCCCTTGCCCATTTCTCCGGCGCGGGCGGCCTCGATGGCGGCGTTCAATGCCAACAGGTTGGTTTGATCGGCGATGTCGTCGATAATCGAGATTTTTTCGGCGATCTGTTTCATGGCGTTCACCGTTTCTGTCACCGCTTTTCCTCCTTCACTGGCTTCGTTCGCCGCCTGTAAGGTCACCTTTTGGGTTCGGTTGGCGTTATCGGAATTTTGATCGATCGAACTGGTCAGCTGTTCGATGGAGGCGGAGGTTTCTTCCAGACTCGAAGCCTGTTCGGTGGAGCCGTTGGCCAGGTTTTGCGCGGAGGCGGAGAGTTCTTCCGCACTGGACGCCACCTGCTCGGCCGATTGGCGTATGTTGGTAACCAATGTGTTTAATTTCGAACCCATTTCATTCAAGGCGGAAATGAGAATACCGATTTCATCTTTTTGATCCATATCGACCTGTTGGGTCAGGTCGCCGTCGGAAATTGCCTGAGCAAAACCGATGCTTTTCCGTAATGCTTGAACGATTCCTCTAGCAATGACCGCAGCGATAACGATTCCGAATAGGACGGCCAACACGCTTACGATGATTACAGTATAGCGCGTTTGGTGCGCACTTGCTATCAGCGCCTGTTCGTTTTTGTCCACACGCGTTTCGAGAGTCTGGTTTAATTCGTCGAACACATTCTTCACGTCGGCCAATGTCGGCAACGTTTGATTGATATAGATGGATTCCGCTTCGTGCATTTGTTTCACGAGCGCCCCGGCTCGGTTTTGCAGGGCAAGCAATGCCGCTTGCGTTTCCGTCAAGGCGGGCGTCGTCTCCTCATTGATAATGTGCAGTACCTGTTCGCCGGCTTGTCGAACCGCCTCCTCCGCTTGAATGGCGTCAAGAAAGTGCGTTTCGATTGCTTTCAAAGCGGTGTTCGTTTCCTCCGCGAAAATGCGAACGGCTTCCGCGTCATCATCCGCGATGAGGGCTTTTTCAATGGCGATTACGGAAGCGTGCAATTGTCGATGCGGTTCCTGGATCGCCTCCAGCGCGGTTTGTAACTCGGGGAAATCAGCCATCAAGGCTTTGGTCTGCTCGTTGGCAAGAAACTGTCCGAATGCGCACTTTGCCGGATCGGTTTCGACTCCGATCTCCTTTTTTCGTTCAATGATCGCGATTGACACCTGCAACGCCCATTTTCGATGGTCATCCAACTGCTTGCGAAGGAGTCCGATCAGGCCGGGATGTTGTTGTTTCCAGGTATTTTTGATCTTAATGGCGGATGCATGCAGTTTTTCATGCGGTATTTTCAGGGATTCCAATAATCGGGATAGTTCCGGATCCGAAGCAGCCGCTTTTTGGCCTTCTTCGCCATATAGAAATTTACCCAGCCCGCATTGATGATGGTCGGTTTCGATCGCTAGCGCCGGCAGGTTATGTACGATAAGATCGAGGCATTGATTGGTCCATTTTAAATGGTCGTTTTCTTTTTGGGCCAGAAATTCGGGCAAGTGAACGTCAGCCTGGTTGAATTTTTGATCGATTGCGATGGCCGATGCGTGCAGTTTTCGATGCGGCTCTTCGATGGCGGCCAGAAGCGGTTTCAGTTCGGGAATTAATAATTCGAGTGTTTCCCGTTCTTTTCCATAATACCATTTGCCAAACGCACATTCATGATCGTTGGTCTGCACGTTGAGTTCGGTCACATGATCGTCCGTGAACAACCTGCTGACGTCGCCCGCCCAATCGAGGTGTTCTATTTCTCGTTGTTTCAATTCGCTGAGATAGTGGTTCCACGTGATGATTTCATCGGTATTTTTCGTGATGTTGCCGATCCCGTAAATTGCCCATCCACCGACCAGGACAAGCAACACCAAAACGACACCAAAACCGATTGCGAATTTTCCGCTTAGTCTGATGTTCTTCCAGTTCATATTGTTTCTCCTTTTGATTCTCGAAAATTTGACGATAAGAAATATGATTAGCGCTATAGCGAGCAATCCGCATGCCATATGTATGTGTTTTTTGAAATTAAATGTTTTTTCAATTTTAAATGGGAAATGGGAATCATCATCAATCAATGATCCTATGAATTCATGTTAGTTAACTCATTATTATTGAGTTGGTTAGCAAAGAACCAGCGTTTGCATCGCGAAATCGGATCGGCTATCATGGATTTTATTTTTTTTGAGAGTTTTCCTTGAAGTAAATCATTATCTTTCAATACTTCAGAAAGACGAGGGACAATAGTAACCGTAAAAGTTACGGATTGTTTTTCATTTCTGATAATGAGCTACATTAAATTTGAGAAACCATCGAATGGTGTTTCGTTATGTGGATGGTGAAGGAGACATATAACTATTTCGATTTGTCCGGTTTGCGAATGGAATATTTTTTTAAAATGAACTACTTTTGTTTTCATTGGCAATGTGATACTGTAGTGGATAAAAGTATGATGCATGTGAATGGAGGAACTAAAAAATGTTGTGATATCGTGAGCCGGAAACGAATGCTGTACACGCTTTGCGACGCGCCTACATTGCGACGAAGGCAGGCGGGATTGTTGCACCCCCTTTGATCGATATTCACACGGTATCAGGCAGATGCAATCTCAATTGTCGTTGGTGTGTCGGGCGTGCCACGCGTAACATTATCGAGCCTTTACCGTCTGTAATGACTTGCGAAACATTGATCCAACTACTCTCAAAGATTCTTGATCCCAAGTGGCGTCACCTTTGGCCCAGCGAGTTTCACTTCTGTGGAAGCGACTCCGAGCCACTCTTGGCTGTGGATGCGGTCGTCCCGGCAATCCGTTTCCTGCTTCAGAGAAAAAGGATTATTGAACTCGTTACCAATGGATTATTGTTGTCGGAACAAAAACTTATGGATATCATTCCCAGGATCCACAAACTGCATGTAAGCCTTGATGTAACGAATGACGATGACTACCGGGACTTCAAACTTCCCGATGGAAATCAAAATACTAAGGGGTACACCACGGTTTTGAAGAATCTGGAATGTATTAATAATCAAAGACAAAAACTCGAGTCTCCTCTTAAGGTGAAAGTCTCGTTCGTCGCCATTCCAGATACATTTTCTGCGGAGAAATGGAATCGATGCATCGCCGATCTGCATGGTGTAGGTGTAAATACAATACGAGTTCGAAACGATTTGAGCGGAAAATTTGGCAATGTGTCAAATCTCAAAGAGATTGTGGATCGTTCTGCCGATTCATATAATGGTATGATCGACATCCGGATTGCCGCCCCAGACATTGCATTTTCGCATGATGATTTTCCGTATTGCCGGTCACCCCTTCTTTGGCCAACATTGGCGGCTGACGGAGCGCTATATCCCTGTGCTCACACCGCCAATTCCAGATTTGAGCCATTTGGTAACCTACTTGCGGCAGATTCTTTAATTGAATTATACCAGAGATTGTTTGGGAACGCCTCCAACGAGTGTCTCTGCGTGGACTTAATTGGATGCAAGCGAGCTTGTCCACCTCTTATTGGCTCATTGAACTCACCAAAGACTGCTATAGATATGCTGGGTAATTCGTGTTACGTTTAAATATACGAATGCTAATTTGATTTAAACCAAGTCTCCACGAGAGCAGAAAAAAAGCGCAGCCCATGCCACACGGCCGATCGGCGAGATGGGAGAGGGAAATCAGGAATAACAGGAAAGGATTGGGATATGCCGGGTGAGCGGGAAGCATTCGATTTCGATGCATTAATTGTCTCGATTCGGCAGGCGCATAGCCAGTTGTCCGCTCAGGCAGGAAAAGCGGTTAATGTGAGTCTGACGCTTCGGAATTGGTTGATCGGCGCCTATATCCGTGAATATGAACAGAATGGCACGGATCGGGCGAAATATGGGACCACTTTGCTTGAAACGTTGGCTGATCGTCTGTCTAATACGGGAATAAAAAGTGTATCAGCTCGTTCGTTACGCCTGTATCGGCAATTTTACTTGATCTATCCCGAAATTCGGCAGACATTGACTGCCAATTCATCTTCCCAGGAAGGAAACCATGACCAATTCCGATGAGATTTGTTGGCGGCAACGCCTGGAAAATTATGGCAAAGCCCTGGCTCAACTTGAAGCCGCCTGCCGCAAAGAGGACTAATCGGATCTCGCACGGGCGGGATGGGTGCAGATTTTTGGATTCACGTATGAATTGGCAGGGAAGACGCTTGAGGATTTGCTCTTTTATAAAGGATTTATAGTAAAAACTCCACGTGAGGCGATCCGCAAAGCCTTCGAGGTCGAATACCTGGATGAGGCCGGGGCGGAAACCTTGTCCTCCACGCTTGTCCTGTCCTTGCCCTCCAATCCCCTTCACAGAAATAGGAAAAGTGGTGATAGTAACCGGGAATGATTATGTGTGCCTTCAGCGGGAGCACAGAGAAAGGAAGGATGATCAATATGATTGAAAAAAATAAAACTACGAGGCGCAGGTTTTTGAAGCAATCGCTAACGGTTGCTGCCGGGGTAGGGAGTTTGCAAATCGCGCCGCGGCATGTCATCGGCGCGGAAGGGGATACGGTAGCGCCCAGCGATCAGCTTCTGTTCGGCAACATCGGTCTGCGGGGCAGGGGAAAGTCGTTTTTACGACCCGGAACCTCCATTGCGCTTTGCGATGTGAACGAGAAGTATTTACAGGAAGCGGCGGAGCGGGTGGGAGGAAATCCCAAACTATATAAGGATTATCGCGAGCTCCTCGAAAATCAGGATATCGACGGCGTTTTCGTCACCACGCCCGACCATTGGCACGCGCTGATGACCATCCACGCCTGCGAGGCGGGCAAGGATGTGTATGTGGAGAAACCGGCGTGCAAGACCATCGAGGAAGGGCGGGCGATGGTGGAGGCCGCCGAGCGTTATGCGCGTATCGTACAGGTCGGTTCGCAGGGACGCTCGCAGGAAGGGGCGTATCACGGCTGCAAATATATCAAAAACGGTCAGATCGGAACGGTGAAAGAAGTGCGCTGCTGGCATTATCTCAATCCGAAAGGCGATTGGACGCCGGATCAGGAGCCGCCGCCCCATTTGGATTATGATCGATGGGTGGGACCGGCGCGCTGGCGTCCCTATAATCCTCAAAAAACCGACGGCGTTTTTCGCTGGGTAATGGATCTCGGCGGCGGGCAGATTCGCGACCGCGGCGCGCACGTCATGAGCGTGGCGCTGTGGGTGATGGACGGCGACGCGACCGGCCCGGTTTCCATCGAAGGCAAGGGCAATCTGCAATTTGAAGGCATGTACGACACGCCGCCGGAAATGGAGATCAAATACGAATTCAAAAATCCCGATTGGACCCTGATTTGGACTATGCCTGGCGAGGCGCATGAGGAAGGCTTCAAATGGGTGCGCGGCTCGTACGGAGCCAATTACATTGGCGATAAGGGGAATTTAATTATTACGTATGGAGACACGGCGGAAACGGATACGGAACAAAAAGCGAAAGATTATGAAGTTCCTGCAGGCGGCGTGGAGGTGTTTCACAGCCCCGGCCATCGTGAAAATTTTGAAAACTGCATGAAAACGCGGGAAAAACCGCTCATGCATATCGAAGCCGGCCATCGCGTCGCCGCTTTGTGCATCCTGGGCAACCTGTCCTGCATTTTGGGGCGCAAGTTGCAGTGGGATCCCGTCAACGAACGCGTCCTTGACGACGACGAAGCCAATCGCATGCTTAGCCGTCCCGGCCGCGGCATTTATCAATTATAAAAGAGAGGAGAATTGGGAATGAACCTGTCAACAAATATGAAAAACGGCCGGAGAGCCGCCTTAGCCGCCGCGGCGGTTCTGGCCTTCGCCGATACAACACGCGCCGCCGAATTGAGCGAAAAAGAACAGGCATTTTTAAAAGAAATCCAATGCGATGACGCCGCCGTCCAATTCAAGGCATGGTCGCGCAGCGGCGAAATGAGCGCCGGCGTGATCGCGCCGCTGGCGGAGTTGATGAACAGCGACAAACCGTCCGTTGCCAAAACCGCCTTTGAATCGTTGGATCAAATCGTCCATTCCGTCGGCAAGAAGCCAACCGGGGAGAGGCGCGAAGCCGTCGTGAACGCTCTGCTGCAATTGGCGGCTGACGGCAAACCGACGGAAGAACGCATCGCCGCTTATCGCTGGCTGTCGCTGGTGGGCAGTGAAAGCAACGTGGAAGAAATCGCAAAGGCAATTCACGATCCCGCCTTGATGGAAGAGGTGGTCTTCTGCCTGGAGCGCATTCCCAGCAAAAAACCGATAGCGGCGTTGATCGAAGCGTTGAAGAAGGAGACGAAGAAAGAACACAAAATGCGCATCATGGCCGCTCTCGGTCGCCGCAAGGCGGAAGATGCCATCGATTTGTGTGCGGAGCATATCGGCTCGCCCGACAACGATCTCGCGATTGCCGCGATGAAGGCGACGGCGCGGATCGGCAAAAGACCGACGATCGATATTCGTCTGCCGGATTATGATTCGCTTTCGCCCGTGCAGCAAACCGATTTCGTCGACAGTTATCTGCGCTACGCCGACGCGCGCGCGAAAGACGGCGCGTTGGGGGATGCGTTGGAAGTGTTCGGATTCATCCTCAACAATTCCATGAAAGAGCATCACGTCTGCGCGGCGATCGTGGGCGTCGCCAAAATCGGCCGCCCCGATACGGTTCCCGCCATCGTGGCAAAAATGAGCGACAAGGAAAACAACGTCCGTATCCTGGCCAAGAAAGCCTTGATCGCGATGAAAGGCGCCGAGATCGAAGCAAAATTGAAAGAAGCGGCGCAACACGCGGAAGGGAAGTTGAAAGAGGCGTTGGATGAGGTGTTAAAAGCACGTTCTTAACCATAATGGATTGCAGATCGGCGGGGTGGGAAGAATGCAAGCATCCCACCCTGTAAGGTTTTGCGGGTGGTTGAGTAAAGCAAAATCCACCTTCTAATCGAAAATATCCCACTCCTCCAAACCCGCCGCCGGCAGCCGGCTTTCGAACACGAAAATCCGATTCCGATCCGTGGCGATATAGAGTCGTTCGTCATCCGGTGAAAACGTCGCCGCCGTCATGACGTCCTCGCCGATGTCATATCGTTGATACGTATAATCCCACACCGCATCCACCAACGACGGCACACCATTCCGTTCTGTCACGAAAAAGCGACCGTCCGACGTGAACGCCACGTCATTGTCAACATTCAAGAACGTATACGTTTCCATGTTTATCATTTCTGCGACAGGATAGGAGAATTTTCTGCCAGAAGAAGGTGGTCGCGTCAAACCTCTCACGACAAAATATTTACTGTCCGGAGAAAATTTCAATTCTATCGATGGGATTCTATATGTATTACTAATGTATTGCTCTGGATTTGGCTCTTTTTGAAAAAGCATTGATCCATTATATGAATTCCATATTCCCAGAACGTACCATCCGCTGCCAAGAAAGCTGCCGTCTCCTTTATAATAATACATAGTACTACCTATATAATAAAAATCTAGAGATAATATTGCGCGTTTTAAAAAATGACCGGAAAAACCATCTGACGAAACTCCATAAGCATTTTCTAAATTTAAATAATGATCATCTATCATTACGGATGTCGCATCACAAATCAGTTTTTCATTCAAGGCACGATGATAAGTTGTGCATCACAGCGGTATAACTCACCTGTGTTGTCAGAGTAGTCATGTTTGAAATAGTAGAGTTTGTTATATTCCGTTGCGTGTGGTCTCCTTTCCGGGGGCGCACGCCGAGGTCAGCGAAAACCACAGCGGTGTGTCGCCCCTTCTTTATGGATTGCGTTTTTTAGCGCTTATTAAATTGACATATCTCCTCGACTTTATTTTAATCAGATATTGATAAAATTAGTATATACACGCTCCGACTCTTTTGTCAACAGTTTTTTTATACGTGATTCGGATGATGCAAAATACAGCTATGGGAAGATTGGTTATTGTTTTGGAAAAACAAATGCAGCAGTGAATCCCGATCCTGGTGATGGGGGGAACGAGTATAGGCGGGTATTGAAATTCGGCTGTCCCTGCGGCATTTCAAATCGACTGAAACGGTTGGAGGGGATTGGAAATGGTTCCGGTCGGGGAATCCGTAGAGAAAATTATATCGTTTTTGCAAATTCGACGGCGCGGCGGAGGCGTTGTTCGACCTGTTCGATGCCGAGCATGTCGATGACGTCGAAAATCGGGGGAGTGATCGCCGCGCCGGTCAGCGCCAGGCGCACCGCCTGCGCCAACACTTTCATTTTTAGTTTGTGGGTTTCCAGCACGGCTCCGAATGCAGCTTCCCAGGCTTCGTGCGATGGCGGCGACTGCCGGTTTTCGGCGGCGAAATCGGCCAGATCCTGCACGGCGGCCATGACTTCGGGTTGAAACCATTTCCGGCTTTCATCTTGCGGGAAAACCAATTCATCGGAAAACAGAAACGAGACTTTCTCGTATATTTCATCGAGCGTTTTGGCGCGAATCTGGGTGCAGGAGACGATTTTGCGAAATAGCGGCCGCCTGTCGGGATCGTTACAGAACGATTCCGACAGATACCCGCGAAACTGAACATATTCAATGAACCGGTCTGTCAGCGTTTCCGCATCCAGGGCGCGAATATGTTCTCCGTTGAGCCAGATCAGTTTCTGCGGATCGAAGACGGCGGCGGATTTGTTGATGGTTTCCAGCGTGAACAGGCGGATCAATTCTTCTCGGGTGAAAAATTCCTGATCGCCGTATCCCCAGCCGAGTTTGGCGAGATAGTTGATCAGCGCTTCCGGCAGGTAGCCCTGCTCGCGGTATTCGAGCACGCCGGTTGCGCCGTGCCGCTTGGACAACCGCGAACGGTCCTGACCGAGAATCTGCGGGAGATGCGCGAACGCGGGAAGAGGATAATCGAGCAGGCGGTAAATCAAAACCTGCCGGGCGGTGTTATTCAAATGGTCGTCGCCGCGGATGACGTGCGTGATGCCCATATCGTAATCATCCACGACGACCGCGAAGTTATAGGTCGGCGTGCCGTCCGTGCGTAAAATAATGAGATCGTCCATTTCTTCGTTGGATATGGCGATGTCGCCGCGGATGGGATCGCGGATGGTGGTGATCCCTTCGCGGGGGGTTTTGAGGCGGACGCAGAACGGTTCGCCGCCGTCGGGGTGGTTTTGGTCGCGGCAACGTCCGTCATACATCGGATTACGACCGGCTTCCATCTGCGCTTTGCGGCGTTCTTCCAATTCCTCCGGCCGGCAGCGGCAGCGATACGCTTTTCCCTCGGCCAACAGGCGTTGGGCTTCGCTGCGATGTCGTTCGACGTGCGCGCTTTGGTAGTAGGGGTCGCCGTCCCACTGCAGTCCCATCCATGCCAGGCTTTGCAGGATGGCGGTTTCGTATTCCTTGCGGGAACGTTCCTTGTCGGTGTCTTCGATGCGCAGGAGAAATTCCCCCTCCGCATGACGGGCGAAAAGATAATTGTACAGCGCCGTGCGAAAATTTCCGACATGTGGATTTCCGGTCGGGCTCGGCGCGAATCGTACGCGGCATTTCGAATTGTATTTTTTGTTCGTCATTGTGATTTTTCAATTTCTGTTTTCGGATCAGGATCGAACGGCGTCGGCCAGGCAATCGCGCGCCGATCCAAGAATCGTTGTCGCGATTCGTACGCTACCGGAGCAGTTCTTTGCGAAAAATGTCGAAAACCAATTGGGTGGAACGATGGAGTTCGGTGTTGAATTCTTCGTGATCGATATATCCTTTTTGCCGCAGGATTTCCAATAAACGCAAAAGAACGGCCTGATGGTTTTTTCCTACCATTTCGATATGGCTGACAGGTTCCGGTTTGGGAGGCGGCGCGGATGGTTCGGGAACTCGCGAAACGTTTTTTTTAAAGGAACGAATCGCGTCGGCTCTCGTTTCGAAGCAATCGAACAATTCCAGCACTTTTCCGATGCTTAAGAACCGTTTGACCACGCTGCGAGGGCGCAACAATTTGATCGCGCCGCCGCATTCGAGCGCTTCCCGATTCATGCGCAACAGCGCCATGATGGCGTAGCTGTCAATATATCGAATTTCTTCCATATCGAGTATGAAATCATACGATTGCTCCGCGATCCATTTTTCCATTTGTGCTTGCAGCGCTTCCGCTTCGGGTTTGCCCAAATCGCCTTGCAGTTGGAGCAGAAGAACATCGTCAACATCTTCCCGGTTGATGAGCATTCGATTCTCGTTCCCAGTTTTCCTATAGATGGCGCAGGGGGGATGATTGGCATAAATCCCACCATTGAACAGCGGTGGGTTTCACTTCGTTCAACCCACCCTACAGCCTTATTTTCTACAGCCTTGTTTTCAGGTTTTCCATAGTATAGTTTTGAAACGGGAGCGGTGAAAGTGACGGGATTAAAATCCAAACGGCATCGTATCCATCTGATCGAGTGTTTCCTGAATGAAGGTGGAAAAGCGGAGGCATAGTTCTTTCATATCCGTAAAATAAGGGTGATAGCGTTTGACAATCATCCGTCCGTTTTCCGGCGTGGCCCGGTCGCTGTCAGGTCGGGATTTTTGCTGGAGAAACGGCGTCAGCACTTTATCTGAGGCTTCGTCCAGAACCACGTACACTTTCTGATCCTGCACCAAAGCCAAGTGCGTTTCTTTGATTTCCCGCAGGAGATGTTGCAAGTGGTCAACGTTGAGCGGAGACGCCTCGCAGGCGGTTCGCAACGCCTCGACCTGTTCGAGTCCAGTTGTCGCTTTTTCGGCGGCCAATTTCAAGATCGTCAGGCTTTCGCGCAACACGGAGACGCCCTCGTGCGTGCTCGGTCCGAAAAAGAAGCCGACCGACATCCCCAAAGTGCTGCTCACCATCGCATCGCGAACGCAAACTTCTTGAATCGTTTCGGACAGCGTCCGAATTTCCGTTCCTTCGATGCGAGCGCCGCCTTCGGTGCAGTTGATCACTCGCGCGCCGATGCGGGCGACGGCTTCTTCCAGCGAGCGCCGATAGGCAAACCAAAATTTGTTGGTCGCCACTTCTCCGCCCAGATTCCCCGGAACGAAAATCGGAGAAAATTCCTCCAGTTCCGGCTGGTTGCCGATCAATTCGACCATCATTTTTCCCGGCGACTCCGAGAGGGTAATGCGGCGGCGAAGCGCCGTATCGGAAGCGTGCGTGGAGCCGCCGTCGCGAGGAAAAGCCAGATCCATTCCTACCAGAACGATTGGATCACATCCCATATATACGGCCAGATTGAAACAGGCCTGTCCGGCGTTCGTACCGATCGAGAGATACGACAGGTCGCCCAGCACATCCTTCATCGTCAGCAAGAATTTGGAAGAAGGCAAGGGAAGAGAAACCATTGTGCCGAAAAGTTGTTTGGGGATTTTGTGATAGACGCTGGGCGAAAAGGCCAGGATCGTGCCGCGCAAGTCATCGATGCCTTCAAAATGCCTGGCGTTTAGTGGCGTGGGATCGGAGGTCACGACGATATGAGGTTCGATGCCGTTGTTGCGTAATTTTTTAAATACCGTATCCACGGCGATAATGATTCCGCGGTCTTTGACCTGTTGTAATTTATTGATATTCCAATCCAATGACGGTCCCGCGCCGACCACGAAAGCGGGCGCGCCGGCCAACAGCGATCCCAAAGCGGACGCGGCGGGATTCTGAAACACGAAAGGGAGATTGCGAATGATGTTTTCCTGAATCATTCCTCCCAGCTGAACTTTGGTGCGCAGCAGCATCTCTCCGCTTTGCAGGCATTCGTCGATGACGACGCGCGTTTCACGATAAAATTCGGGATCCAAAGCGCAGGAAGCCGGATGCTCGACGATTTCGACTCCATCCAACGTCATGGGGGTCAAATGCCGATTCATGAAATGGCGAATGTCGGAAGGAGTCGGATCCACCAAAAAAAAGGTGGTTTTCGTTTGCAGAAAAGGCGCAAGATCGATATGCGAAAAAACCGCATGAACCACGTCCGTGTTCTTTTCGATCACGACAAGATTGCGCAAGGTTCCCTGCGTCTTCATCACCAGCTGATACACGTGATACATCATGCCGCAGCCCAGCACGATCAAATTATAGACCGTCGGCAGTTTGATGTCATTGACCCAGCGCGCCGCTTCGCGCATGGGATCGCGGCTGCTGTGCAATAAATAGGTATGGCCGTCGCGGTTGACGCGAAGAGAAGGCTGTCCCGTAGGCGACGACAGAGTTTCCATCGTATCGGCCGGCGAATGGCTGCGCAACCGTTCGGCCAGAATGGGATCGTACATCGATAACAGGTCCAGATTTTTTTCAAATAGAGTAGTCATAGCGCCCCATCTTTACCGTACGGTATGGAAAAACCTTGAAAACAATGTATCGGAAATTATTTTTTGCGGGTACGTCGTGAAACGCCGCGCGATAAATTCGCGTTCGAATCCGCAATTTTGGGAACGTGTTTCTCCTGCATCAAATGTGATAGTTCTTGATAAAATCCATTCAAATCCTTGAAATCACGATACACCGAAGCAAAGCGGACATAAGCCACTTGATCCAGATTCGTCAATTCTTTCAATACATCTTCGCCGATGTCGGCGCTTTGCACCTCGCGTTCGTTGCGATGCACCAGCCGATGTTCGATGGACGATGTGATCTCTTCGATCTGCTCTTCGGTCACGGGTCGTTTTCTGCAGGCAATACGAATGCTTTTGGCCACTTTGGCGCGGTCGAACGGCTCCCGAGTCGTATCCCGTTTCACCACCATCAGCGGCAGGTCTTCAACGCGTTCATATGTGGTGAAACGTTTTTCACAATGGTTGCACTCGCGACGACGGCGAACGATCGCGCCTGCGGACATCGAGCGCGAATCGACCACCTTATCATCATCTTCGCCGCAATAGGGACATTTCATCTCGTTTTCCCCCTCCCCATCTCTCTCATGATGGATATCGATGTTTTCGTTTAAACCGAAGCCGGTTTACGCCAATTTGCATAGAGTGGAAACGCTTCCACCAATTCCAGAATTTGTTTTTTCACCGATTCGATCACGGATTCTTCCAATTTGGATTCCAAAATATCCGCAATCCATCCGGCGATCGTTTTCATTTCCTCGGTTCTCATACCGCGGGAAGAGAGCGCGGGGGTTCCGATACGGATTCCGCTGGTTACAAACGGTTTTTCCTTGTCAAACGGAATCATATTCTTGTTGACGGTGATGTTGGCGCGATCAAGGGCTTTTTCGGCTTCCTTGCCGGTCAGACCGTTGTGGCTGACGTCGATCAATAAAAGATGTGTGTCGGTTCCACCTGCGATCAATCGAATGTTTCGCGCCTTCAAAGTGTTTTCCATTACTTTGGCGTTGTCGAGGATGCGTCGCTGGTAGTGCTTGAATTCCGGATGTAAAGCCTCTTGAAAAGCAACCGCTTTGGCCGCGATCACGTGCATCAACGGGCCGCCTTGATGGCCGGGAAACATCTGTTTGTCAACCGATTTTTTATGTTCTTCTTTGCAGAGAATCAAGCCGCCGCGCGGTCCCCGCAGCGTTTTATGCGTCGTGGAAGTAACCACATCCATGTGCGGAACCGGATCCGGATGCAGTCCGACGGCGACCAGACCGGCGATGTGAGCGATGTCCGCCAGCGCTTTTGCGCCCGCAGCGTGAATGATTTCCCCCAGCGCCTTGAAATCCAACGACCGGGGATAAGCCGAGGCGCCCAGTATCACCAATTCCGGGCGTACTTTTTCAACCAGAGCGCGAAATTCGTCCAAATCGATCTGTTCGGTTTCGCGGTTTACGCCATACGAATGAATCTCATAAAGATTGCCGGAAAAATTGACCGGACTTCCATGCGTGAGGTGGCCTCCCTGCGAAAGATCCAATCCCATCACTTTTACACCGGGTTTGATAAGAGCATGATACGCCGCCATGTTGGCCTGGGATCCGGAATGGGGCTGCACGTTGGCATGATCGGCCCGAAAGAGCTGTTTGGCGCGGTCAATCGCCAATTGTTCAGCGATATCGACATATTCGCAACCGCCGTAGTAACGTTTTCCCGGATACCCTTCCGCGTATTTGTTCGTTAATGGCGTTCCCATCGCTTCCAGGACGGCGTCCGAGGTAAAATTTTCCGATGCGATCAATTCCAGTTTTTGGTGTTGGCGATTGATCTCCAGCAGAATGGCGTTATGGATTTCCGGATCGACTGTTCGTAAATGTTCCAGCACAGACTTGCTCCTTCTCTCAACAGATTCACAGAAACGTTCATGAACGGACATGACGCTCGTATTCGGATATCTTTTTGATTCTACGCTGATATTTCCCACCTAAAAATTGAGTGGCCAGCCAGGTTTTCACGATTCGTTCAATATCATCCCGCTGCATGAAATCACTGGCCAGGACGAGAACGTTCGCGTTGTTGTGGGTGCGAGATAAAACGGCGTGTTCCTCATTGATCGGGAGAATGGCGCGCACGCCCGGCACTTTATTTGCCGATAAAGCCATCCCATGACCGGTCGAACAGATCAGTATCCCGCGATCGGATTTTCGCGCGGAAACCAGTTCACCTACTTTGAAAGCAAAATCGGGATGATCGCAGGATTGTTCCGAATTCGTGCCACAATCGATCCATTGGATGCCATCGCCGACCAGTATTTGTTTCACAAATTCCTTAATCCGGAATCCACGATGGTCCGCGCCGATGGCGATCACCATCGTATTCATGAAAAATCTCTCTTCCAATGACTTCCACTCCTTTATTAATCCATTTATTGCAACATCAATCAAATCAGCGATTTCGTCGAATAATTTCTGGTCGCCGCCGACAGGATCCGGGATTTCGTCATCGAATTGATGGGGCAAAAAAGAACCGAGTAACAAAACCTTGTCCGCGCTGGCGGGATAGAGTTCCTCGATGAAATACCGATGTTCATGTTCCATCACGAGTAACAAATGGGAATCTTCGCACAAGTCCGGCGACAAAATGCGGGAACGAAAACCGTCCAGCAAAGCATCCCGTTTTTTAACGGATTGGATCGCTCCCATCGATGCGGGCATACCTCCCACAGCCACCGTTCCGGCGGACAACACCTCGACGTTTGCCGCGAGGTGGCTTTCTTCCAGTCGTTTTCGTAATAATGCCTCTGCGATAGGACTACGACAACTGTTTCCGGTGCAAACAATCAGGATCCGAAAAGGACCTTTCATAACACGTCCTTTTTTCTCAATATATTCGACATGATGTAATGCAAATCAGTTATAAAACAGGTTTCTTTTTATGATAGTCTGTTTCCAATTGAAAGGAGTATGATAAATTCAACAAAATACTCTCACACAAGGCCGGACCGATCAACTGAATTCCGATCGGCAGGCCATCCGCGCTGAAACCGCCGGGAATGGCGATGCCGGGAAGTCCCGCCAGGTTTAAAGGCGCGGTAAATACGTCCGAAAGATACATTTCCAACGGATCATCAACTTTTTCTCCGGCCTTGAAGGGAGGAGATGGAGTCGCCGGGCATAAAACCGCATCCACGGATTGAAAGGCGGCGTCGAAATCCTGTTGAATCAATGTACGTATTTTCTGAGCTCGGCGATAGTAAGCGTCGTAAAATCCGGCGCTTAAGACGTAGGTTCCCAACATGATTCGGCGCTTGACTTCCGGTCCGAAACCTTCGCTGCGCGTTTTGCAATACATGTCGACGATATTGTTTTGCTGCTCACAGCGGTATCCGTACACGACGCCGTCATATCTGGCAAGGTTGCTGGAGGCTTCTGCCGTACAGATCATATAATACGTGGCAATCGCGTATTCCGTATGGGGTAACGAAATCTCGACGCAGGAAGCGCCCAGTTGCTCGTAAACCTTCGCTGCTTGTTCCACTGTTTCCTTGACTTCCGCGTTTATGCCCTCGATGAAATATTCCTTGGGAATGCCAAGCCTGATTCCTTTTACATCTCCGGTCAGGGCAGCTAAATAATCGGGTACAGGTTGGTTGATTGATGTGGAATCACAGGGATCATGCCCCGCCAGAATATTCAACAATCCCGCCGCATCTTTCGCGTCTTTCGTGATCGGACCGATCTGATCGAGAGAAGAGGCGAAGGCAACCAAACCATAGCGGGAAATGCGTCCATACGTCGGCTTGAAGCCGGTAACGGAGCAAAACGCCGCAGGCTGACGAATGGAACCGCCGGTGTCGGATCCGATGGCCAAGATGGTCTCATCCGCGCTGACGGCGGCGGTGGAGCCGCCGCTGGAGCCGCCCGGCACGCGAGTCAAATCCCACGGATTGCATGTGCGGCCAAAGGCGGAATTTTCAGTGGATGAACCCATCGCGAATTCATCCATGTTGGTTTTTCCGATTGGAATCAAACCCGCCGCATTGATTTTAGTGACGACGGAGGCGTCATATGGCGGAATAAAATTCTCCAGCATTTTCGACGAACAGGTCGTGGTAAAATCCCGCAGGCAAATGTTATCCTTAATGGCAATGGGCACACCTGCCCAGGGGGGGAGATCGTCTCCCGACGCGCGGCGGGCATCGATTTGAGAAGCGGTGGTTTCCGCCCGTTCCCGCATGACGGTGTGGTAGGCATGAATCTTTCCTTCGACTTGATCGATTCTCGATAAGACGGAATCCACCAGTTCGCGGGCGGAAAGTTCTTGTTTCTGCATATATTCAACCGACTGCCATGCAGTCAATTCATATGGTTCGGTCATTTCAATCTGTGCCTCGGGATTTATCAGGAATAAACGATATTAACTCGAGTGTTTTCCAATTTGTCAATGTTTACAGGAGAAGAATCCACAATCCGCCTGTCGCAACATGGATTGAATCTTCCCAGACGAATGTTCTTGCTAAAAAACTTCCCAAAAATGTAAAAACTAAACTACTTTCCGACCATTCAACCGTAAAAATTCAATAAAAAACCTTTCGAAACCAAACATTATTCAAAAAAGTATATCGCAACTATTGATTCCACAGGAACAAATATCGTATGATAGGATCGGAATGTAATACTATAATACCCTTGCTTGTAATTTTGTCTGGTGGTATCGCATGAGAATATTCGATAGAGTGTTCCAAACGGGAATCCATCAAGGTTAAAAATATAAGCAAGAGAAAAAACAACCCTTTCGGGAGGAACAACATGATGAAAAAAGCATCGGTATTC
Source organism: Candidatus Omnitrophota bacterium (assembly GCA_003598175.1). GTDB lineage: Bacteria > Hinthialibacterota > Hinthialibacteria > Hinthialibacterales > Hinthialibacteraceae > SURF-12. The sequence goes on along the minus strand of QZKN01000123.1, from coordinate 21,061 downwards.
GTTTTATGTGTACTCGTAGGAGTTCTCTTCATGATCGGATGCGCCACCAGTGAAAAAGGTACGACGTCGGCTACCGCCGGCCATCCTCAATTTAAAGAATTGTGCGCCAAATGTCACACATTGGACCGGGTAGACGCCGCTCACAAAGCAATGTCGCAGGAACATATGAAATCAATTGTCGAACGAATGGCGAAAAAACCGGAGTCGGGAATCAACTTGCATGATATTGATGATATCGTCAAACAAATTTATTGATCTATTGTTCGTTCGCCATTGAAGGCGTTGAATTCCAAAGGGCAATCCCACATGGTTGCCCTTTGTTTTATTACCTGCCATTAGTTAGAATTAGAAACAAGATGAACAATGTAAGTCCTTTATTTTCAATCAGTTTTAGCTGAACGGCCTAATGTAAAAGTGTCAAAATTTACACCATGAAGCTTTTCCGGCAGGTTGGAGCGGATCGCCTCTTTCCAATGTTCTTCGCCAATATCAAGATACCTGCTCAATATTCCCAGAAGAGCCACGTTCAGACTCTTTTGATTTTTCAAAGTTTTGAGATCGATCAACTTTGGTTCAATCAAGACTCCACTTTGCCGCAACTGATGGCGATTGACTTCAACTTGGTCTTCGGCAATCACGACAAGAAAATCCGCTTCTCCAACCGGGACCATCGGGCTGAGTACTTTCTTGCCGAAGCGAACGTCACTGCAAACCGAACCGCCTCGCTGGCTCATGCCGTGAATCTCACTCTTTTTAACATCATATCCCGCGCGAAAAACCGCATCGGAAAGAATGTCGGATGCTTTTAACACTCCTTGTCCGCCGAGACCGGCGATTATGACGTTAATGACTTGATTTTTCATATCTTCAATCCTTTTCAACGGAACGCCGGCATCCTGCCGGCAATTCGGAAATACCGCCGAGACGGCGGCGTTACATTCTTATCGATCGTGATCGTTTTATACGGCATGTTCACAGGAACAACTCTCACAGTGCATCGCTTCTTTTTCATATTGAATGATTTTCTTGGCGGCGAGAATGCAGGGCCGGCGTGTGATAATGACGGTCAATTCTTTTCGTTGCAGTGCGTCGGTTAATGTTGTTTTCAAACCTTCCGCATCCCGCGAAGGATCGATCACGTGAACATTTTGGATTCCCAACGCTTTGGCCAGATCTTCATAAATCACTTTTCCGGTCTGTCGATGGCCTAGAGTTCTGCCTGTGCCGGGATGTTCCTGTAGTCCGGTCATGGCCGTGGTTCCGTTGTCGAGGATCATCACGACGTGTCCGGTTTCCGGGGGATTGTATACCATTTCAACCAGACCGGTTATTCCACTGTGAACAAATGTACTGTCGCCGATGACGCTTACGACGCGACGCGCTTGTTCAAACGGCAACGAATGCCGTAATCCCAGCCCGACGCCGATACTCGCGCCCATGCAGACGCAGGTATCCATTGCCTCGAAGGGAGGTAAAACACCGAGGGTATAACAACCGATGTCTCCGGAAACGATACAATCCAATTTGTGCAGGATTTCGAAAACGGTGCGATGTGGACATCCCATGCAAAGTTGCGGTGGTTTTCCGCGTGGTGGAACCGGTTCGGGAGTGTCGTCTCCCTTTAAAATTTTTCTCACGCGCCCCACATTTAATTCACCGAAACGAAAAATGTTCGATTTGCCTTCAAAGCCGATGCCGGCGGCGCGCAGGGAATCCACCAAATACGGATCGCCTTCCTCGATTACGACGCATCGATCCACGCATGCGGCAAAAGAGCGAATAAAATCCAGCGGCAACGGATACGTCATGCCCAATTTCAACATACTCACGGTGGGGGCTGCTTCTTTTGCATGGACATAGGAAATGCCGGAGGTGATGATTCCTAGCGTAGATTCTTCACCGAAACGTTGATTGAGTGTGGACGATTCGTTCCAGGCGTTAATTTCAGCCAATTTATCACGCAGCCGGTGATGCGCCGGGCGCGCATAGGCGGGAATCATGACGCGTCCCTGAATATCACGCACAAAAGTAGGCGATTCTTTCGGGCCGGGTAATTCTCGTAGACGGACAATGGTTTTCGAATGGCAGATTCGGGTAGTGAGTCGCAGCATGACCGGAATCCGCCAGCGTTCGGAAATTTCAATGGCGGCGACGGTAAAATCGTACGCTTCCTGCGAATCGGACGGCTCGAGCATGGGGATGCCGGCGGCTACGGCATAATGGCGGTTGTCCTGCTCGTTCTGACTGGAAGCCATGCCGGGATCATCCGCCGAGACGATGAGTAACGCGCCGCTGACGCCCGTATACGCCGCCGTAAACAATGGATCGGCGGCGACGTTCAAGCCGACATGCTTCATCGTGACCACCGCGCGCGCGCCGGCGTAGGCCGCGCCGAGCGCCACTTCGAATGCGACTTTCTCATTGGGCGACCATTGCGCCTTGCCGCCCAGTTCGCCGAAGTTTTCAAGGATTTCCGTCGACGGCGTGCCAGGGTATCCCGTTCCCAATCCCACGCCGCACCCACACATGGCCAGGGCGATGGCTTCATTCCCACTTAAAAGTTTTCGATCGGTTTGGTTCATTCAACTCTCCACTTGGTTTTGTAAAACGGAAGTCAGCCACACAGGCGGACGGATCGGTTTTCCCTCATGATCGGTACAGACATGAATCGTATAGCCTTCTGCGACGGCAACGCCGTGATCGGCATGAACAATGCTGGCTTCAAAACGAATGCATACTTTGCCGTCCATGAATGCCTTCGTGGTCAACTCCAATTGATCATCATAACGGGCGCGTCCCAAATAGCGAACATGGGACTCCACCAGCGGCAGAAATACGCCGCGCGCCTCGATTTCCGTATAGGGCAAACCATTAGCGCGCAACCATTCCGAGCGCCCGCATTCAAACCATTCCAACGCCCTTGAATTATAAAACGTACCCATTGGGTCGGTTTCGCTGTAGCGGACGCGGAACGTAGTAATATTTTGTTGTTGGTTCATATTCAAAAGCGGATTAAAATTTGTTTTTCCCGAAAACGTCAGATATTCACATCCCCGGTTTTTCGATATCACCCGGGTACGTTTTTGTTTGAATGAACTGAATGTTCTTGGTGTTAACTTAAAATAAACCGGAAGCGGTTACATACCAGCTTGATTCCAAGTTTACGAATCACGGTCCTGATGCTCCATTAAAAATTTTTCCGTGATTTTCGAGCGGCTTTCCGTTACTTCGACTCGAGCTTGCGCCGATTCGATTTTTCGTTCCAATTCAATCATCAACTTTTTTACCTGTTTGCCGACATTCGCTTTCTTTATCAGAACGGATATTTCTTTTTCCGCGGAGGAATAAATCTTTTCGGCTTCCGGTAAATTTTTATCGCTTTCCCGCAACAATCGCAACGCTCGCTGTAATTTCTCGATGAGTTCCTGATTCCCGCCATTCGCCGACGGCGTCGTTTGTTTCCCTTTACCGGCTCTGGATCGATATATGTAATAGAATCCCATCAAATTAATCGCGACAAATAAAATGATGAGTCCCCAAAATTGAACGTCTTCAGACATCAAGCGGGCAATTTCTTTCATATCCAACCTCATGTTCCATCGGTGATGTCAATATATGTATTTTTATCATAATCCTTGGTTTGGAAACCGCATAAAAACAAATATCTTTTACGATTGCAAGAAAAAATGTCAATTTAATTATACCCAAACAAATCAAATTGACGAGAAGGGCGAAACACATATCCCGCATTCGATCTAAGCGTAGAATTCATTCAAAGGATAGAATCATTTCTCTTATTCATGCGAATTTCCATTCGTTTTTATTTGTCAACCTTGAATTCAGGATTATATTGTCCCCTTTCGGCGAAGCCGCCCAGTTCTTTGCGCATTACACCATAGCGTGGATAACTTTCAAACACATCGCCGGTTCCAAAAATCCGCGGATCCTGTTGCTTTTTCAATTCGCTTTCCAATTTTTTTTTCAACTCACGTTTTGCCTTCGCATAGTCCGCACGATCAGCAAGATTCATCATGCAATCCGGATCATTTTTTACATCGTATAATTCATCCGCGGGTCGTTGGCCGAAAGCAAGGTCGAAAAGTTTTCCATGGGATTCGGAATTTTTGTTTTCCATCATCAATGTTTTTGTCGGGCCAGGATCAATGTCGTGATATTGATCCGGATCGCCGGCCGGCCAGCGGTCGGGTTTGAAATTGCGGATGTAGAGATACTCATGGGTGCGGAGTGCGCGGGCTGGATAGCCGAAGTTGTTGAAACGGGCATGTGAATGCCGTTCCCGGCCGGTCAAAATCATATTTCGGGTGGAGTCAACCTGGCCGGATTGGCCGGAGGTTAGCACATCGAGAAAACTTTTGCCGGTCATGGCGGGTGGGGGAGGTACTCCGGCGGCTTCGAGAAAGGTCGGCGCGTAATCGATGAAACTGATGAGATCGTCAATGTTGCGGCCGGGTTTGATTTGTTCCGGCCAGCGAACCGCCAGCGGCATGTGAACGCCGTATTCATACAAATTTGCTTTGGCGCGCGGGAACGGCATGCCGTTATCGCTGGTTACGACGATGAGAGTGTTGTCTAATTCACCGCGTTTTTCCAATAGCAGCAGCATTTTTTCGAGATGATGATCGAACCATTCCACTTCGAGGGCATAATCCAAAAAGTCGCTACGGACGATCGGTTCGTTGGGAAGAAAAGCAGGGAGTTTTACATCTTCGAGTCTTTTTCCCGCCTTTAGACCGGATCCCTCTTCGTAAACTCGATGCGGTTCGCTGCTGCCATACCAAAAAAAGAACGGTTTATCGGTTGGTTTTTCCCGCAGAAATTGTTCGAAGTTGCCCGCATAATCCGTTTTGTTCATTCCGTCGGCGGGAGTGGATTTCAATTTGTGCTGATTATAGCCAGGGCCGGCGGGATTTCGTTCCCAGCCGCCCAATTCCCAATTTCCCGGGCTCCACGGTTTGCCGGTGTAGCCGATTTGGTAGCCGGACGATTCGAGCAGATTGGTGAAGACCGTGAATTTGTTGGGAAAAATGCTGCTGTGCGTCCCGGCTTCCTCGATTTGCCAAATATGGCGGCCGGTCAGGATGGCGGCGCGGTTGGGGGAACATTGCGGGGCGGCAGCGAAGGCGTTGGTGAACACACATCCTTCCCGCGCGACGCGGTCGAAGGCGGGAGTTTTCACGACAAGATCACCGTAGACGCCCGCATGGGGCCAGGACCAGTCGTCGGCAATGGCAAAGAGGATGTTCGGACGCCGTTTGGTTTGATGATTCTCGTTTGCATTTGACAGTCGAGGCATCGTCATCGCGCCGCCGAGGATTCCGAAGGAGCCGTGAATGGTTTTGTTTATGAAATGGCGTCGATTGATCGATTTCATTATTTATCTTTCATTGTATGTCAGTGGTGGGTTTCGCTTCGCTCAACCCACCCTACTTTAATCTACTTTTTTCACGTAAATCGATTGCCACCGCATGGAGGCCTGGCCGCCGCTGTGTAGTTGCAGGGCGATCACGCCGTCGTTGTATTTTTGTTCGTTATCGATGAAATCGACGGCTTTCCAGCCGTTGGTGTACGTGGTTACGTGATTGCCTTTGACGCGGACGTATAAATCGTTCCATTCGCCTACTGGTCGGGTGAGTTTTTCCGCGTCTTCGTTGGGTAAAGCGATCCATCCACGGCCGCCGCTTTCATAGAGGCCGGCGGTGTGGTTGCCGGGCGTGGGATCGATTTCCGCCTGGACGCCGCGGATATCGACTCCGTCCAGTGTGGAATGATAAAACAATCCGCTGTTGCCGGTTCCTTCCGCCTTGCAGCGCAGGCGAATGATGAAGTCTTTATAGGTTTGCACTGTCGCGAGATAGCCATAGGCATCGGTCACGGCTTGTCCGACGATACAATTGTCTGCCACGGACCATTTTTCCTGCCCGTGTTCGACCCAGCCTTCCAGATTTTTTCCGTTGAATAAAGGCGTCCAGTCTTCGCCATAGTTGAGATCAATAATGGTGATATCTTTCCACCGCATTTTGACCGGCGGCTCCTTGCCGCTGTGTACTTGCAGGGCGATGATGCCGCGAACGGATTGGTTATCGTGAAAATCGACGATTTTCCGGCCGTTGAGCCAGGTTTGAATCGTATCGCCGAGCATTTGGATGCGATAGATATTCCATTCGTCGGGAATCAAAGCTTTTTCCCCTTCCTCGCTGGGTTGCGCCAGCCATCCGCGGCCGTGTTCCTCATAAACGCCGCCGGTATGCATTCCGGGACGGTTGTCGCATTCCGCCTGATACCCTTTCATTACGCCGTCGATGATGTGGGAACGGAATTGGATGCCGGAATTGCCGTTTGCCTCGGCCTTGAATTTCAGTTCGAGGATGAAATCGGAATATTCCTGATCGGCGACGAGCCAGCCATATTCCCCCGTGCCGGTTTCTCCCACGATTTCTCCGTTTTCGACGGTCCATTTCCCGCCGCCGACGCTATGCCAGCCGTTCAAATCGGTTCCGTTGAATAACGAAATTTTGGGAGAATCCTCATCAGGCAATGCACCAATCGGAAAAATGAATAGAGTAAGCAAAGAAAAAATTATGACTGGTTTCATGATGAAATCCTTTCCTGTCCCGGAGTAATTGTTATCTATCATTACAAAGGAAAAGTCCTGGCCTGTCTAGAGTCTGGTCATGTTCCGACGAATGCGTCTTCCGCAATGGACGTTTGGTCTTTGCGAGGCCAAACGGCATATCCCACGCCGGCGATGATGATCGCGGCGCCGGCCAGTTGAACAAGTGTCAACGTTTCACCCAATACCACCATCGACACGCCCACGCCGAAGAGGGGTAATAATGTCAACGTCAACGCCACGATCGATGCGGGAAGACGCCTGAGCGCAAGATAATATAACACGTGGCCGAGGCAGGAACAAAAAACGCCCAAAAAGAGGGTTGCCAGCCATGCAATCGGAGATATCTCCACGATTTGGAATAACGTTCCTCGCGCCAGATTGACCACGCCGAGAGAAAGGTTGGTGAACACCGAAACGAAAAAGAGGGTATAAATCGCATTGGAATGGTTTAAAACCTGTTTGCTGCCCACCGTATACAATCCCCAGCAAACCACCGAAGACAACACCAACAAGTCGCCATAGAAACCGGTTCCTCCATGCAGTTCCACATGCCTGATATCGTCCAATAGCACGAACAACATGCCGATGATCGTCAACAGGCCGCCGATAATGCTCGGAAGTCGTAATCGCTCCTTTAAAATCAGAACGCACAAAAACACGGAAAAAATGGCCTCCGTCGAAATGATCAATGATGCGTTGGAAGCGGTCGTGTATTTCGTTCCGACATATTCCAAAATGATGGCGGTCGTTTGCGCAAATGCGCCGATATAAAAAACACGCCGCCAATCCTTGCGCGACCAGCGGGTATTTCCCTTGCAGCGCCGATAAAACGGCAAAAGGCAAAGCGTGACGATCGTCATGCGGTTGAATCCGAGCAGCATCGGATCCACGTTTTGATTGATCACGAATTTGTTAAAGGCGAAGGTTGTTCCAAAGAGAAATTGCGCAAGCAGGACACAAACAAGGCCGACGATTTCGGGTCGGATGCGGGATTGCGCCTGCGCGGTCGATAATGCGGTTGGATCAGGAGATGGAGCGTTCAATAATGTTTTTCACCTCGATCATGCCATGAACAATGAAATCCGGTTTCGGATCCGGAGAAATCGACGCCGCGCCGTTGCGCACCATCCAAGCGGCGCGGCAGCCGGCGTTTTGTGCGCCCTGCACGTCTTTTTCGAGACTGTCTCCCACCATCAGAACCGATCCGGGCTCGACGTTGACCGCTTTGCAGGCGCGTTGGAAGACGAAGGGAGACGGTTTGGAAAATCCGAGTTCCTGCGCAATGAACACGGCATCCAAATAAGGAGAAAAGTCACAATGCTCGATTTTCCATCGTTGCATACGAGAATTGCCGTTTGTGACCAAAACGATGGCGATGCGCCCATGCAACGAACGCAAAACGGGAATGGAATCGTCGTAACAGCGATACGTTTTCATGCGCCATTGCTCGAATTCATAGGCGATTTCATCGGCAAAACTCGCGTCTTCGATATCCAATTCACGAAAAACTACGTCGAAAATAATGGATCGGGTACGCACTTCGCTTGCGATTTCGCGTATGGGAGACTCCTCGAAATGTTCCCAATGCCAGGAATTGATGCGAGTATAGGTATGACGAATCTGTTCGGATTCCAACCGCGGATATTTGGCTCGAATGATCGGAATGACTTGTTGCAGGGACAGAGAACTGCTTTCGTTGTCTGACCCCAACGTTTCATCCAAATCGCAAAAGAGGGCTTGAATCGGACGCATAATCTGAAATCAATGCAAGCGGGGACGCTTGCTCTACCCATGTTTTCTGTAAAAGGACAATTATACTCATTCATGTGTAAATACGAAGCAATCGTTGAGAATTCTTTGAAAAGATGAGGCGTGGGAATGAAGGAGCCGATGGTTTACCTGCGTGAGGATACGATTGCCGCGCTTTCCACTCCGCAAGGACGTGGGGCGATTGCAATCATTCGCATGAGTGGGCCACAATCCCTTGATATTTGTAACCAGTTATTTCAGCCGTCCGGCAAGATCAATGTGGATCATGCGCGGATGCTTTGCCACGGTGTGATCGTCGATCCGGAGAATGGGAAAATCATTGATGATGTGTTGTGCGCGGCGTTCCCCGCGCCGAATTCCTACACCGGCGAAAACTTGGTGGAAATCCACTGCCACGGTAGCGAAGCGGTGGTGCACAAAATCCTGGATGTCCTGTATCATGGAAACGCGCGACCGGCGGAAGCGGGAGAATTCACGTTCCGCGCCGTGCGTAACGGGAAAATGGATTTGACGCAGGCGGAAGGTTTGTCCGCTTTGATCGAAAGTCGCTCGCAATTGGCGCGGGCGCTTTCGCTGCGGATGTTGGAAGGGGAATTCACGCGAATTCTCGCCGCACTGAAAGAAGCGATTATCTCCGCGCTAGTGGAACTGGAAACCCAAATCGAATTTCCGGACGAGGCGGCGGAGGAAACGCTTGGCCGTCATTTACGGGAACAACTTGCGAATCTCATTAGGCAAATCAACGAAATCCGTAAACGCGCCGTGCGGGAACAACGATTCGAGCAAGGGATCATCGTTGTGTTGGCGGGACGTCCGAATGTGGGAAAATCCAGCCTGTTCAATCGATTGTTAGGCCGAGAACGCGCCATCGTCACGCCCCATCCCGGCACGACGCGCGACAGTTTGGAGGGAACCATCGAGTTGAATGGCCGGCCGGTGACGCTGATCGACACCGCCGGCCTGCGGGAAACCTGCGAGGAAATCGAAGCCATCGGCGTGAAACGATCGAAGGAATTGTTGACCACTTCCCACATCATTTTATTCATCTGCGATGTATCCACCGGTCCGGTCGATGAAGACCGGAGCTTGCTTTCCGAACTCAGCCAACATGCGAGTGAATCCCGAGTCGTATTGATCGCCAATAAACGAGATTTATGTTCCGATCCGCGACAATTTGATACGCTCAGGTTGGATATGCCGAAATGGCCATTGGTCACTGCTTCCGCGGCAGAAGAACACGGCTTAGAGGAATTGCTGGAGGTTTTAAGCCACGAAGTAACGGAATTGGTTCCCGCCGATACCGATTCGTCGTTTATGACCACGGCCCGGCAGGAAAGGTTATTGTCGCTTATAGAGGAAAAACTAGAACAAGCGTATTGCTCGGCGTTGGAAAATGTCCTTATGGAACTGATCGCTGAAGATTTACGTTCCGCTTTGCGAAGCGTTTCCGAGTTGGACGGCTCCGAAAGCGCGACGGATATTATGAATACCATCTTTTCACGGTTTTGTATTGGGAAGTGAGTCAAAATGGCATAGGTGAATTTCTATTATTACTTTCGATTTGATTTTAACTATTTATACTTAACATCAGTAAATACAGGTATATATAAAACATCATAATAATTGGCATGAATTTTGAATTTCATAAAATAGATGGTTATTAATAAGGCGGAAGGTTGAAGGTGGATGGTTAAGGCTGACAACCATTTCGTTATGTTTGAGGCGGGCCATTCCTGTCAGCTTAGACAATCTATTTAACAGTAGCTGAAGGATTTAGCCACTATAACAGATTGGTAGAGAGAGTATGAAACGATGACGGCAAAATATAAAGATTATTATGAGACGCTGGGCGTAAAACGGGACGCGAAACAGGAGGATATCCAAAAAGCATTCCGCAAACTGGCGAGAAAATATCATCCGGATATCAATCAGGACCCAAAGGCGGAAGAAAAATTCAAGGAAATCAACGAAGCGTATGAAGTGTTGCGCGATTCGGAAAAACGCAAGCGCTATGATGCGTTAGGCTCGAACTGGAAACCAGGCCAGGATTTCGCGCCGCCGCCCGGTTGGGAAAATGTTCATTTTGAGTTTCATACCAGTCCTGGTTCCCAGGATTTCGGCTTCGATCCGTTCGGCGGCGGTGGATTCAGCGAGTTTTTTGAATCGCTGTTTGGGGGGAAAGGATTTTCCGGATTTGATTCAGCTCGCGGCCGGATGCAAGGGCGAAGCGGATTTCAACGTCCACGCCGTGGGAACGACATGGAAACCGAATTGCAGGTGACGCTCGAAGATGTATACCATGGCGCGACCAAAAGCATCGAATTACGCAGTCAGGATGTGAATGAATACGTACAACCGACAAAGCGATTGGAAGTAAAGATACCACGCGGCACTCGCGATGGAACCAAAATCCGACTCAGCGGGCAAGGCGACAACGGCGACAGCGGAAAAGCCGGCGATTTGTTTATTCGCATTCGACTCGCGCCTCATTCAACCTACAAAGTGGTGGATTACGATTTGGAAACGGAACTACCGGTCACGCCGTGGGAAGCGGCGCTGGGCGCGGATATCAAAGCGCCGACGTTGGATGGTCCGGTCAGCGTGCATCTGCCGGCTGGAATGAATTCGGGGCAGCGTTTGCGATTGCGGGGAAAAGGCATGCAGAAAAAAGATGGAAAGCGTGGAGACGAGTTTCTACGCATTCAAATCGTGGTTCCCAAGCAGTTAACCGGTGAAGAACGGGAAGCGTTCCGGACATTAGCGCGAGTTTCCCATTTCAGCCCGCGAAAATGAAAGCGAGTCGGCTATTTCTGCATACAGCGGCGCGAATAATTCACATGACCGCGCAATTTCAGATAAATACCATTGATATCGTTCCATTAAGACGTCTTGCGAATTCGATTCGTCCCAAAAATTCGGACGGCTGATCTCGACCATGAGCCGCTCCAGCGCCGATTGCAGTTCGTGATACAAACGATAATCCTTTTCGATTTCTTCTCTCGCCGCCGCTGCGGATTCCAACGAATGGTCCTGCGCCTGTTTTGCGATTTGTCCGCATTGTGTGATATGAGCAGCGATATCGAGTAGACTTTTTTGGATTGCGTTTTTATTACGAAGGGGTGGCAAGGGCAACGCCGTTTTTGCCCTTGTGTGAGTTTTCTCTACACCTGCAGAAACACTGACATTATCGCGTTTGCCGTTCAAGCAATACAGTTGCAATGCTTCCGCAAGCGGCATGATGCGCGTCCCCGCGATTCTGGCGCCGCCTTCCGAGGCATCGATACATTCACAAGGGGCTTTTTGGATCAGCGACTCGAGCAGGCGGAGCGCTTCATAAAAAGTGGTGTGAGTGGGATACATTTTTCCGTCGATGCCTTCGACCAGCATAATTGCAAGCGTATCCTGCGCGGAGCCGCGTTGATAGAGTATGGTTTGTTCCGTAGATGAAAAACGGGTTACGGAACTCAAAGTCGCGCCGGAAGCGTGAGACGGGCCTTGCGTATCGGAAAAACAAAGATCAAGCCCCACGAAAATGATGGGATTGCACCCCATTACCACAGCGAGGTTGAAAGCGGCGACGGCGACGTTGGTGCTGAGCGGCAATTCATCCACCGATTGCAATTGCAGACCCGAAATGTAATGATGAACGGTATGATTGCGATTCGGCATACAGACTTTCGGACCGGTGAATCGCGGGGGGATGTCCGGTGAAACCTGCGGATCGAACGCGAGCGCGGGAGAAACAAGATTTTCCAGTTTGTCAAAATGGCGCCGATTGTGTTCGGTGGGATCTTTGGTTACCACCAAATGAGATTCAATGCCACGCTGCCGTAAAATGCGCAAGGACGTATCCACGGCAATGATCCACGTGTGGTTATTTGCTTGATTCAGCAGGTCGATGTTGCGATCGAGAGAAGGGCCGGCGGCTACGATGATGGCAGGCTGATTCGAGGCAAGGTTGTGGATATCGTGAGGGAAAAGGCTGTCTGCGACGGCGGGGAGATTGCGGATCATGTTTTCCTGGCAACGCGCTCCCTGCGCGGCCATGTGCTCCAGCATTTGCTTTTTTGCTGCCATCAGTTTCTGAATTTCCGATTTGAGCGTATTGAAAAACGTGGCGGGATAGATTGCGGCGAAGGGAAGAGGGATTACGGCAAGATCACCGCTGAGAATCGGTTCCATGAATTTTAGAAGCGACTGATATATATCCTGGCCGGTGGATCCAAGCACAATTTCCATACGGCTGGTATTGGCCAATGGGCGAAGATCGACGTGCGCAAGCGATTCTTGAAAGAAAATCGGCTCCGGCTCGATCACGACGACGGCTGCGACGGTGCGTCCATAGCGCTTGATCCATTCGATGATGTGATACCCCATTCCCCAGCCGACAAAGATGACAACGCTTCCCGTCGCTGCCGGTTGCGATTGGGCCCAGCGTACGGCTTCGCTGACCGGATCATAACGGCTGTGCAGATATTTCCAATTTCCATCGACGGAAACCCGGAATGTGGGCGTTCCTCGTTCTCCCGCAATGAACTCAAAGGGGATGGAGCGGTTGGAATCGTGCATGGCGTCGATTCGTGCGGACAACTGTGGAAAATAGCGGGAAAGGAATTGCAGATTGGAGTTTAAGTGGGTGTTTTTCATAATTGTCGATATTGTACAAAGAACGAAACGCTCCGGGCATCGAAAATGATATTTGATATGACAGAAAAAAATGTATAATGGGTATATTTTATAACAGTTGAATAGGAATCAAAGATCCGCTTCTCTTTTACAGAAGTAATCGCGTGCACAAATGATGAGACGGTATTCGTGGATTTTAACAACATTCTACGCTTTTTCTTTCGTGACGACGCCGATGATTGCGCAAATCGGATTCGGTCAAATGATAACCACGATCATCGGCGTGGGAAATGGTGGATTCAGCGGCGACGGGAACGCTGCTGTTCAATCCAGACTCAACTTGCCCGTGGGCGTCTGGCAGGATCGTTCCGGAAATCTCTTTATTGCGGAAAAATATAATCATCGGATTCGCAAAATCGATTGGAACGGTTTTCTGCGCACGGCGGCCGGTACGAACGGCGGTTATTCCGGCGATGGAAAAGCGGCCATCGACGCGCAAATGTATCAACCGGCGGGATTTTGTCTCGATGACGCCGGTCAGATCTATATCGCGGATCAAGGAAATCACCGTATACGAAAAGTCGACGCCGACGGCGTTATTTCCACAATTGCCGGGAATGGTTCAGAAGGATTTTCCAGCGACGGTGGACCGGCCATCGACGCCATGTTGAGCCATCCCGCCGCGATTTTCGTCGATGCGGCGGAATCCATTTATATCGCTGATACGGGAAATCATCGTATCCGTAGAGTGGATCACAGTGGGGCTATCAGCACGGTAGTGGGTAACGGAACCGCTGCGTTTGCAGGCGATTCCGGGCCAGCGATTCATGCTTCATTGAATCGTCCCGCGGGATTATTCGCCGACATTGCCGGTAATCTCTTTATTTCCGATTCGGGAAATCACCGAATCCGTAAAGTGGATACAAAGGGTATAATCACCACGATCGTCGGGAATGGTCTTGCCGAGTTTTCCGGCGATGGGGGGCTCGCTCCCATCGCTTCCTTGAACGAACCTGCCGGAATATTCCTGGATCGTTGGCAAAATCTATTTATCGCGGATCAAGGCAATCATTGTATCCGCAAAGTGTCGCCTGACCGGATGATCCACACCGTTGTTGGCAGCGGAACGGCGGGATACACCGGCGACGGCGGTCCGGCAGCAAACGCGCAATTGAATTATCCCTCCCACATTTTTGTCAATGACACGGGTGAACTTTTTATCGCCGATTCCAACAATCATTGCATTCGCAAAGTGGAAGATGGCGCGGGAATCATCGAATTCAGCAGCGCTACCTATTCGGTTTCCGAAAATGGGGGAAACGCCGTGATCACGATTTCCCGCAAGGAAGGATTGAACGGAGAAATCAGCGTTGAGTTTTTCACCGGCGATGGTACCGCTCAGGCCGGTTCGGATTATCTCAAAACCTCCGGCGTGATCACTTTTGCCGACGGCGACGGAGCGGATAAAACGATTAACATCCCCATTATCAAGGATGCCATACCCGAACATGACGAAACCATCCTTCTCACGCTCGCGAATCCGACAGGCGGCGCTGGGTTGGGCAATCAAAATACGGTGGTGTTAACGATTTATGGCAATCGCGCGCCAACGGCATTTACCCGTACGGCATCCACCGACGAAGATCTTGCTCTCTTTCTTAATTTAAACGGCAGCGATCCCGACGGAGATGAGATGAATGTCGTGATCGTCTCCCATCCACAGCATGGCTGGCTATCCGAGATCAATGCCCGACAGGGAACGTTGATCTACAATCCTTATCCGAATTATTTCGGGCCGGATTCAATTACCTATAAACTCAACGACGGCGTACTGGACTCCAATCAAGCGTTCGTTCGCATCACGGTGTATCCCGTCAACGATCCCCCCACAGCCAACGCTCAAACGTTGTCCACTTTTCAAAATATCCCGATTACGATCACACTCACCGGCAACGACATCGACAGCGCTTCATTGACGTTCGAATTGTATTCGTTTCCATCAAACGGAGTCATTTCCAATTTCAACAAATATAACGGCCAATTGCGCTATACTCCCAACAGTGGTTTCGTAGGGACGGATTCTTTTCAATTTTATGCGCTTGATGAACTGACAAAATCGCTTCAAACCGCAACGGTCGCCATTCACGTGCAGCCGACAATACCCTATACTCCCACTTCGACTTCCACGTTTACTCCCACGATCACTCCCACTCCGACGTCGACCAATACGCCTCGGCAGGGAAATCGTGCGCCGCAGATTACCATTCAATCCGCTGATCCCCTGATCGTCGTTCAGGATTCCGTCAAGGCGATTTCCGTCATTGCCTCCGACGCCGACGGCGACGCGCTGGAAATCACGTTGTCGCCTGAAACGCCTGCGCGTTTTCGCACGTCAGGTTTCTTGTCGGGGAGTCTCTATATTGATTTTGAACTGATAACGTTGTATCCGGGCATATTCACCTTCACGGTTTATGCGTATGACGGCAGCGACGCGGCGCAAGATGAATTGACAATTTGGGTTCTCGACAAACGATATCCCTATCCGTTTACCTCCACCCGAACACCGACAGTTCCTTTGACGCCGACGTTATCCCCGACGCGTACCAGCACGCGGACGCCTTCCTCTACGCCGACGTTTACCTTTACTCCGACTGCTTCCCGTACGCCGACTGCTTCCCGAACACCGACTCCCACTTCCACGTTATCACCGCGCCCCTCTCCCCTTCCTACGAACACCCTTCGACCGACCGCAACTTTTACCCATACTCCCACATCGACCTTTACTCCTACGCTTACACCCACAATAGCCATCAATCGCACCCCGAGAATTGACAACCATTTATGTGAAATTCAAATTTTCCCACAGAATCTGCAATTTGTTCGCAAAGATGATTTCGCATTGATTACCGTTATCGTTTCCGATCCCGATCGTGATCCCTTCGAAGTTTATTTATCGTCTCATGCGCCGGTTACATTGTTGAACGAGGTGAATCTGGCCGGCCGCGTTTATCGGGATTATCAACTGGATACCTCCCGACTGGGCTCCTTTGCTTTCATCATCTTTGCATTCGATGGAAACGGGACTGCTTATCGTGATGTTTCTTATACGGTTATGACCCTATTCCCAACCGCCACGCCTACCTTCACGATTTTGCCAACGCCGACGCCCACCCCGACATTATCGAGCCGCGTCGTGGCAACGGACAATATCCAAACGTGGTCCGATTTGAGCCATTTGCGCGATCACGATTCACACACGAATCGTGAGCTGGTCATTCGGTGGGATTTTTCCAATGCGGGGGTAAACGTGAGCGATATTGATAGTGTTCACGTCTATGTCCGCAACGGAACCAGCGATTTGTTCACCTATCTTGGCCGAACCGAAACCGGCGACGAAACGTTTTTGGCATGGAAAGCGAATGCGCGGTTTTTATCGAATGTCTTTAAAACGGGACCGCAATATCAACAATTTTACCAATTTCGCATTTACGCCCTCACCCAAAGCGGTGCGCCGCGATTTTACGGACCGTTCGAGACGCGCGGACCGGTGGAATTTCTACCCATCGTGACCGTGACGGATACGATCCTGACGGATCGCGATTTGAGCAATGCGTGGGATTCCGACGCCGTGGGGAACACGGAACTCGTTATTCGTTGGTATTTCGATCCGACGGAGGTTGATTTGGAGAACATAAAAGAATGTCACGTGTACGTGGACGTCAATCACGCCGGATTGCCGCAATTTCTCGGACGGACGCGAGACGCTGAAACGAATTTCCTGATTTGGAAGGCCGGCGCCGACAATATCATCTACGGATTTCAAAACGGTCCGCAAATCGGATCGGCCTATCGCTTTCGCGTCTATGCGCTCACGAAAAGCGGGACGCCGGTATTTTACGGGTATTATGAAAACGCCGGACCGGTGCAGGTTTTGAAGGAGGAAGGAGGTCTTTAAATGTCGAGAATGGCCATGAAGGCTTCCTGTGGAATCTCAATATTACCGATATTTTTCAAGCGCCGTTTTCCTTCGCGCTGCCGTTCCAGCAATTTTCGTTTGCGCGTGATATCGCCGCCGTAACATTTCGCGATCACGTTCTTGCGCAATGCTTTGACGGTTTCGCGCGCGATGATTTTCGATCCGACCGCTGCCTGAATGGCCACGTCGTATTGCTGGCGGGGAACGACTTCGCGGAGTTTCTCGGTCAGCGACTTGCCTTTGTTATACGCTTTATCCCGATGCACGATGACGGAAAGCGCATCGACGGGATTGCCGTTCAATAACAAATCCAGTTTGACCAACGGACCTGGCCGATAGTCCATGAATTCGTAATCGAACGAGGCATATCCGCGCGAAATGGATTTCAATTTGTCATAAAAATCCAAAATCACTTCGGACAGCGGGAATTCATAACGCATCAACACCCGGTCGGTGCTGAGATACTCCATTCCTTTATCAATGCCCCGGCGATCCATCGAGAGTTTCATGATCCCGCCGATGTATTCGGTTGCCGTGATGACGGTGGCTTCGATGTATGGTTCGCGGATTTCCTGAAGGTGATTGGGAGGCGGTAAATCCGTAGGATTTTCAACCAGGATCAATTCCCCTTTGTTTGTCACCACTTCATAGGAGACGTTCGGCGCGGTGGTGATCAGCGACAGGTTGAATTCCCGTTCCAATCGTTCCTGAATTACTTCCATATGCAACATGCCCAAAAATCCACAGCGAAAACCGAATCCGAGCGCCGCGGACGTTTCCGGTTCGAAATGGAAGGACGAATCATTCAACCGCAGTTTTTCCAGACTCGCCCGCAATACCTCGAAATCGTCGGGATTGACCGGATAGAGGCCGCAAAACACCATACTTTTGGGATTTTGATAACCCGGCAACGGCTTGGACGCGCGATTCTTCAAATGCGTGATGGTGTCGCCGATGTGCAAGTCCGAAATATCGCGGATTCCCGCGATGATATACCCCACTTCGCCGGTTTCGAGCCGTTCGACCGGTTTCATTTTAGGCGTGAAGATTCCGAGTTCCTCGATTTCGTATTTCTCGTCCGCCGCCATCAGATAAACGGGATCGCCTTTCGCGAACGAGCCGTCGATAATCCGCACATACGCGATCACGCCGCGAAACATATTAAAAATACTGTCAATTACCAACGCGCGGGGGGGCGCGTCAGGATCGCCTTGCGGCGGTGGGATCCGTTTCACGATGGCTTCGAGAATTTCCCGCACGCCCAATCCTGTTTTGGCGCTGGCGTGGATGATTTCTTCCTCCGTGCTGCCGATCAATTCGTGAATTTGATGGATCGCGCTTTCGAGATCGGCGTTGGGCAGGTCGATCTTATTTAAAACGGGAATGATTTCCAAGTTCTGCTCGATTGCTTTATACAGATTCGCAACGGTCTGCGCTTCCACGCCCTGCGCCGCATCCACCACCAACACCGCCCCTTCACAGGCGGCCAGCGAGCGTGAAACTTCGTAGGTAAAATCCACATGGCCGGGGGTATCGATCAAATTCAAATGATAGGTGTCGCCGTCGTTCGCTTTATAAAAAACACGAACCGCCTGCGCTTTGATGGTAATCCCCCGTTCGCGCTCGAGATCCATGCTGTCCAGAAACTGCTCGCGCATTTCACGGTTGGTCACGCTGTCGGTCATTTCCAAAATACGGTCGGCCAGCGTACTTTTACCGTGATCGATATGCGCAATAATGGAAAAATTTCTGACATTTTTTTGTTTCATGGAAGAACAATCTCGCGAACCTCTGTTTGACAACTTGATGGGAAACATGCTACCGGCCAAAAGTATAAGTATATTTGTCAGACAAGCATTCAACAATCCCAACATTCATTATTGTATGCTCCATATCCAATTGGAAACGATCAGGATTCACAAGATCGGATTCCTGGATGACATGGAAACGAACCTTTCGTCACTGATCACTTATCACTTTTTCTCACCGGAATTCAGAAAATGATGGTTTTGGAAGATTACGCTCCTTTTTGTGCCTGCCTTGCTCGAGATCGATAGAGCGCTTGGATATGGGGTCGATACTCTCCGGAGACGATAATACCGGACGTGATTCAGTCGCTGTTTTGGTATCGAGTTGAATGAATGCGTCGAATACGGTATGATTTCATGGGGTTTCATTATATTCAGGAGAGCATGGGATGGCTTCTGTGAAAGAAAAATTATCCGGAGTGTTTCTTCCTATCACCACACCCTTCAACGAAGACATGCGGATTGATTATGCGGCGCTGAAGGCCAATATGGCGTTTTACGCAAAAACGGAAATCCGCGGATATTTGGTTCTAGGCAGCAATGGCGAAAATCGATGTTTGAATGAAGAGGAAAAGCGGGAGGTTCTCGAAACGGTTCTTTCACTGCGCGATCCCAACCAAGTGGTCATGGTCGGATGCATTTATGATTCCACTGTGTTGACAGTAGATTTTATGCGGTTTGTTAAAAGCGGGGGAGCGGATTTTGCTACGTTGCTCAGCCCTTCCTACTTTCGTAAATTCATGACGCATGACGTATTGGTCGATTATTTCACCGAATGTGCGGAAAGCGTCGATATTCCCGTTCTGCTTTACAACGCGCCGGGCTTTACCGGCGTGACTCTGTTGCCGGAGACGGTCGGCGTCCTGTCCGAACATCCCAACATCGTCGGCATGAAAGACAGCGCGGCGAGCGGGATTGAACACTTTAGCAAATTCATTGACGCTGATTTTTCCGTGCTGGCGGGTTCGATTGGATTTCTATATTCATCAATGACGCATGGGGTAAAAGGGGGGGTGGCCAGTTTGGGGAATGCTTTTCCGGACGCCGCCGTGCAGTTATGGAAATACGGAATGCGCGGACAGGATCAAACAGGCCAGGCGTTACAGGAGCTTTTGAAAACGGCCAACGAAAAAATTAGCGGCGTCTATGGCGTTCCGGGCGTCAAAGCGGCGATGGACCTGGCCGGTCTTGGGGGTGGATATCCGCGAAAACCCTTGAAACGGCTCGAAGGAGAGGGAAGGGAAGCGGTTCGCCAAGCGTTGATCGATGCCGGACTTATATCATGAGCAGCGTGTTGGCGGTGGATGTCGGAACGACGAAAATGAAGATGGCCGTCGTGGAAAATGGACGCAAGGCGGTCGTCTCGGCGGAAGAATCCTATCCGATGAATGTTCGCGCGGGCGGGCAGCGGGATATCGATACCGAGTATTGGTGGAATGCATTCTTCGCCTGCTGCCGGAAACTCTCTTCGAGTTTAAGGGATGTGCAGGCCATCGGCTTTTCCGTTTCCACGCCCGGCGCTACCGCATTCGGACCAAACGGGGAAGCGTTGACACCCGCCGTTTTGTTTCTCGACGGGCGCAGCGGTAAGCAGGCAAAACGGATACGCGAGCAAGTCGGAGAGGATGTATTGCTGAGTCGGACCGGCAATCTGCCTGTTTCCGGCGGATGTACCGCTTCCACGATTTTGTGGTGGCAGGAAGAAGAGCCGGGCCTTTTTCAAAGCGCCGCCATGTTCGGCCACACCAACACGCTGTTCGGCAAACGTCTGACGGGAAATTGGGGAATGGATCCCTCCACCGCGTCTCTTACCGCGCTTTTTAATACCACGATAAACGATGGATCATGGAGTCATGAAATTGCCGATCGTCTGCGGATTCCTGCCGACAAACTCCCGCCGATAGTGTCCAGCTGGGAACCGGTGGGAGAACTGCTGCCGCGATGGGCGAAGGAAACCGGCTTGCCTGCGGGAATTCCGGTGCTTATGGGCGGCAACGATGCGATGTGCGCCGCCTTGAACGGCGGGGTGACGCGGCAAGGCGCGATTCTGGACGTCTGCGGCACCTGCGAGATTCTTTGTGTTGGTCTGGCCGAAGCCATTCCCGGCGTTCAGTACAACATTCGCCGCCACGTGATTGCCGATCTGTGGTCGACGTTGTACGTTCTCAACACCGGCGGGAAAGCGCTGGAATGGTTTCATCAAAATTTCTGCCGGGAAATGTCGGACGATCACTTTTTTACCCATTA